>JAJXZS010000034.1 GCA_021779955.1 Chloroflexota bacterium
TGGGGTAGGTTATATTCACACACTCACTCTGCTCGTCATGCTGAGCTTGCGGCTTGAACCACCCCGAGTGTCAAAAGGGCGAAGCATCTTCAACTGACTCTTGGCAATATGGAGCGATTCATCGATCTCGTTGATCGGCTTTGTGAAGCAAAGATGTTTCACTCCGATCAACAGGATACCACCCTTGGAGGCGTGCTACTTCGCATCCGTCCCTCTTCAGTCACCACGCAGCCGCCATGTATGGCAGCCCTATAGCTCCAACCTTAAAATTTCCCAAATCTATCTTAAAATATCCCCAAACCCCTTGACATAATAGAACATCTGTGCTATAATAATCTCGGTAGGGATTGCACCTTAATAACCAAATATCCGATTGGCTTCCTGGTTATCGACTCCTGATTACTGCATTTATTCGTTTCGAATGATCGATGCATACAATAAATAGCGGTTTACTGGCTGCCATGTCTCTTTTTAACAATTCTCGGTGCTCGAATTACGTTTCTCGGGTCTGATTCGAATTTATTTGTTCCAATAGTTATCGAAACCATAGGGGTTCAGTCCAAATTACGGTCGTCGGGTGGGTTCGCTTTTTGAACCCACCATCACGCAATGACGAGTCGGAGCTTAAGCATGACAGACCGGGCGGTAAGGGCGGCCGCGATACATCACGGTCCTACAACGAGTGTGTATCTGTAGGGATGCCATATGTGTCGTCCGCAATAGGCGCTCTGCCCGTTTCCCATCCTTGTGGGATTGAAGCCGCTGCGCGGCTTCAATCCCACAACAAAAGAACTTCCCCCTTCCCAGTTTGGGAAGGGCGCCAGGGGGATGGGTAGGTTGGGTGATTGATTTGGATGCCAGCTCTGACCTCCGCGTGGTGGGCACCCACAAGGGGTGCGAATACGAAGAACGTGGGTCTAACAGGACTCGGCTGTTACCGTTCTCAGCTCTGCAGACTCCTCGCTCAAACTATGGTATATTTTAAATTCAGCAATACTCCTTCCCGGCATTGGCCGGAGATCGATCCCGGAGCTCGTCATGTATTTTGCAATCGAAGGTGTCATCGGTGTGGGGAAGACAACGCTTGCCCGAATGCTGCGCCCCGTTTTCAACGCTGAACTGGTGCTCGAAGTATTCGAAGAGAATCCGTTCCTGAGCAATTTCTACTCCGACCGTGAGCGGTACGCCTTTCAAACCCAGATCTTCTTCCTGCTGAGCCGTTACCATCAGCAGCGCCGCAATATCTCCGACAGGCTAGGGGAGGTGCAGGCGCTGATCAGCGACTACACTTTCGAGAAAGACGCCTTGTTTGCCCGGATCAACCTCAAGGGCGACGAGTTGGAGATGTACTACAAGGTGCAGGAAGCCCTGGCCGAAAAGATCAGCAAACCGGACCTGATCGTTTACCTCCGCGCCAGCACCGACACGCTGATGCGCCGGATTGCCATGCGCGACCGGCCGTACGAACGCTCGATGCAGCGGGAGTACATCCACCAACTCAATGAATCGTATGACGATTTCTTTGCCAACGGTTTTCACACTACCCGCATCCAGGTGATCGAAACCGACGGACTGGATTTCGTCGGGAATGCGGGTGATTTCGAAGAGGTTCAGAAGCAAATTCGGGAGGCGCTTTCTCTGCCCCCCATCCAACCCAAGCTGCCGATTGCTTGACTCGAGGATTCATGCGTATCAACCGCGATATCCTGCTTAATCTTGCACGCGAGAACGCCGCCAAAATGGCAACTGCCGACCACAGCCTGGTCTGCATCTACCTGACTGGTTCACTGCTGAATGACGAACCGATTCTCGGAGGTCTGACCGATATCGATCTGATCTGTGTGCACGACCGCCCTCAGGATATCCCCCGCCAGATCACGCGCATCACCGAAGAAGTTCACCTGGATATCGCCCACCTGACTCAATCGACCTACGACCATCCGCGCCGCCTGCGAACCGACGCGTGGATCGGCGGCGCGATTTGTAACGATCCCAAAGTCTTGTTCGAAGCCGTGCACTGGTTCGATTTCACGCGCGCCAACGTCGCAGCCCAGTTCTGGCTGTCTGAAAATGTGGCCGCGCGCGCCAAATCGTTTTCCTCCCGCGCACGCCAGACCTGGCTTGCCCTCTCAGAAGAATCCATCTCCCAGGGGCCTAAGCGCCAGCGAGAATACCTTGGCGCGATCGACGATTGCGCGAATGCCCTGGCCTCTCTGACAGGAATGCCCCTGCCCATCCGGCGGCTCGGCGTGGACCTCCCCGGCCGGCTCGAAGCAATCGGCCATACGGATCTATTGGGCGGTCTCGTCGAGACATACTACAACGAATCGATCACCCGCGAAAAGTTCGACTCGTGGATGCCTGCCTGGCGGGAAACGATGGCGGCGCTGAAATCCATCCCGGACGCGCCCGTGAGCCTCAGCCGTTACCGAAAGGCTTATTACGAAAGAGCGATCACCGCCCTGGCCGACGAAAGGCCTGCCGCAGCTTTATGGATCCTGCTGCGCACCTGGACCCTGGCAGCCCAGGTGCTTCCAAGATCGGAGGAGTCTTTCAAAGCCTGGCAGAGCTTCAGTAAAGATCTCGAACTGGACTCGAAGCACTTCAGCGATCGCGTCGAGAGCATCGACCACCTGATCGACCGTGTGGACGAAGCCATCGAGCAGTGGCAGCAAAGCAACCAGTGACGCGCCCGGCTGTGGATAACTCCTCAAGAACCTGTGGATAATTACCTTTTCGTGTGGAGAAACCACCTGACGCATGTTGAAATTAGAGTCGAAAGAGATACGAAATTTGTGGATAAATTGCCTTTTATCCACAGATTTTTTAATGCCTTTTAGCAAGGCAGGATAGCCTGTGGAAATCCCCTTTTTATCCACAAGATATTCGCCAGGGATTCTTGCGGGATTCTCGTAATCCATCCTTAAGGTTGAATACGGTGAGAGAGCAATGAACGGAGTATCTTAAATCACTTTGAATGTTCTTCACATATCCACACCCCCTACTGCAATTACGATATCTTCAAACCTATAAATATGAATTATAAAGGTTAAGTAATGGGGGTAATGGAAGTGTATAGACAGCGATTGTATTTATTATCGAAATCTTGTACAATTTCCAATAATCATACGAATATGCCCCTTCAGCAATATTCAACTACCACACATGGTCGAAAAGAGAGGTTGACATGGATGTGATCAAAGTGAAAGCGAATTCAAGAACAGCTGCCGTCGCAGGGGCGATTGCGGGGGTGATGCGCGAACACAAGCACGCGGTCATTCAAGCTATCGGCGCTGGCGCGGTAAATCAATCGGTAAAAGCGCTGGTACTGGCCAAAGGATATCTTGCGGAGGACGGGATTATCATCGTCTGTATACCAGAATTTGTGGATGTAGAAATCGACGGGAAAGTACGTACTGCCGTCAAATTGACAGTAGAGCCCCGCTAGGATTCGCAGCATTCGTTTCAGGGGGCATCAGCTGAAGAAGGCATAGGAACAAGTTAATCTTGTGATAGTTCATCGCGGGCGAAGATAACCTCATCTTTGCCCGTGAGCTTTTCCTGCACCTTGTTGATGATCAATTGCAAATGGCGGGGGTGAGCCACATAATCCAGGTCGTCAGCAGGAACTGTGAGCACAGGGCAGAGGGTGAAGTGCTGGATCCAGTTCTCATAAAGGGAATTCAGGCGATCAAGATATTCGGGAGCGATCTTGCGCTCGTATGAGCGGTCGCGCATGGCGATGCGTGCAAGCAGCGTCGGCACAGACGCCCGCAGGTAGATCACCAGGTCAGGCGGGGGCAGGTAGGTGGCCAGAGTCAGGTAAAGGTCGCGGTAGGTCTCGTGATCGCGCAAGCTCATGCTTCCCTGGACGAAAAGGTTTTGCTCGAAAACTTCGGCATCCTCGTAGATGCTGCGGTCCTGGATCACCGACCCATCCACACGAAGCAGTTCCTGATGGATGCGCAGACGGTGGGTGAGGAAGAAGATCTGCGATTGGAAGCTCCAGGCGCGCATGTCTTTGTAGAAATCTGCCAGGTAGGGGTTTTCGGTGACGGGTTCGTAGAAGGGCATGCTGTCGAGCTGCTCAGAGATCATATTCACCAGGGTTGACTTGCCGACGCCGATGTTGCCTGCCACTGCAATAAATTTTTTCATGCCTCGCCTCGAGACCTTCCTCATTTATGGATGAGATTTCCTAGAGTATAGCATCGGCAGGATCGCGCGAGGTTTAAAAAAAGGCGCTGCCGTCTTAAAATATTTGGATTAAAAAAAGACAGCCTCGAGAGGCTGTCGGATTTGGGAACGATGCAGAATTAAGCGGGTTGGGTGGCGCCGGTTGGGCAAACATCCGCGCAGGAGGCACAATCCTGGCACTTCGAAGCGTCGATGACGTACACGCCGTCGCCTTCAGAGATGGCGCCTTCGGGGCATTCAGCTTCACACGCACCACACATGATGCAGTCAGTAGAGATCTTGTAAGCCATTTTCGGTTATCCTTTCGGGAAGTCGAATCAATCAAGAGAAAGAATAGCACTGCCATTGCGATTCGTCAACACAAAGGGGAAATCGTTTGTCATTATTTTGGATAGTAAATGTCACAAATTTTGGGATGGCCGGTTTTTGAATTGCGAGCCTTGACACTCGTTGGGCATGACACTATAATAATCGAGCTTTCCTCGTTAGCTCAATCGGCAGAGCGGGCGGCTGTTAACCGCTAGGTTCGAGGTTCGAGTCCTCGACGAGGAGCCTCATTTTTTAAATCGCAAAACAGGTTAGCGCTTCCCCATTGAGGGGATGATATCGAGTCCTCGACGAGGAGCCTCCAAGACACCCGGAAGGGTGTTTTTGTTCAGGTTCGAGGAGCCTGGAAAGCTCGTCATCCTGAGTGAAGCGAAGGATCTTCAATTCACTTGAACCAGCGCGATGGTTATTAAGAAGAGAGTTGGGTAAAGAGTCGGTTGAAGATGCTTCACTCCGTTCAGCATGACAATCAAAAGCCAAAACACACTCCGTTCAGCGTGACAAGTAAGGCATATGGGGCATGCCAGCCAGCATAACAAGGATTTTGTAAGTCTGAGTCTGGAGTGGAGGAGGCGATCAGCCATGCAAATAAATAGAGACATGCCTATTTCAAGCATGTCTCTTTGTTCTTTGCCAGGAATTTCTGGTGTTCAGGCGCCGGCTATCCGGTTTGTGATTACTACTTTCCAAACTTGGATGTCAGATCTGAGATCATCCCTTCGGCTTTTTGGGCGCCGGCGTCATTGCTCATCAGCCCATCAATTTGCGAGGCAATGGGAGTAGGAAGTTTCTGCTTGAGGAAATCGATGACTGTGTTCACGATAGTCGTTGCAGTCGCGGCAGGTACACCCGTTTTCTTGACAATCATATCTACGAGCTCGTTCATACATCCTCCTATCACTAAATGCATTTGAACTACGCACTAACAGTATAGCTTGCAGGTGAGGAGGGGATTAAAAAGACATCTTGAAGGGGTCTTATTCCAACTGCCCCTGGGTTCGCTTCTCCCAGCGCTTCAACAGCCAAAAATTCACAGCGCCAAGCACGACCATTGCCCCGAGGAACACCGGATAGGCGATCCGCCAATTGGCGGGGCCAGTCATCATCGACCATTCCGACATGCCGCCGATGCCCGCAAGCAGCGAAAGCGGCATGAAGATGGTGGTGATGAAGGTGAGGCGGCGAACCGTGATGTTGGTGTCGTTGGCCGCTTTGGTCATCTGGTTGTTGAGCATCGATAGGTACATTTCCATCAGGCTGGTGACCAGGTCGCGCGAGGTCTCCGTCAGCTCGAAGAATTTGGACAGGTGATCGTAGATATCCCGGTAGAAGAAGATGGCCTTCTTCGGAATGAAGGGGCAGTCCAAGCGGCAGATTTTGACCAGCACCTCGCGCTCGTTGAACAGGCTTTTGCGCACCGAAAGCAAATTTTGACGGATATGCAGCAACTCCGAGGGGTTGAACTTTGCAAGGTTCTCCATAATCGCGTCCTCAGCCTCGTTCAGTTCGTCTTCAAGCGCTTCGACAGCGATGAACTTGCTGTCCACGATCTGATCGAGGATAAAATGCAGCAAATAGGCAGGCCCCTGGCGCAAGTCCTCACTTCCCTTGCCGAAATAATGCTGGATGATGCCCTGGAAGAATTTCTCGTTTCCACCATCCTGCTGCCTCGATGTGATGAGGAAATCGTCGCCGATGAAGATATTGATCTCGGTGACGTTCAGCAAGTGGTCGGAATAAGTGAGCGAATTGAAATTGATGAAGCTGTTCGTTGGATAATCGTCGATTTTCGGGAGCTGGTTTTCATCCAGGCAGTCTTCGATGGAAAGCGGATGCAGCTCGAAAGGATTCTGCAATGCCGTCAGCATTTCTTTGTCCGGCCTGATCAGGTCGATCCAAAGATACCCTTTTTGGTTCCTTGCCTCAAGCGCTGTCTGCAAGTTTTGGAGTTGGACTGTGGGACCTGTGCGCGGGATGTAATAGTAACGAGATTCGGATTCTTCCATAGAGCATATTCCTTGATCCATTGGATATTCTTAAGATGGGTTATGCGATTGCCTGTGCGGAACCATTATAACATTCCGATGGATAAGGAGGCTCGTCGTCTTGAGGGGACCAAGGATACATGGGTATGCTAGGAAGGGGTCAATGAACACATCTCGCAGGCGACCTCCCCCTTCCTTTCGCCTCACATGATGCTGCATTCGTATGTTACTATTTTGTAAGCGCTGGCTCCTTATATAATCGAGTTGGTAATTGCGCCGGCGTCTTCGTGGCTGCCCGTGGCGTATCCGGGGATTTCCAAACTGCTCTAGATTCCTGAACCGGACAATAACTCCAAAAACTTGTAAATCTGAGCGGTCAGGGTGGGATGTTCGAATTCGAACTGGCTGACGGATTCCTCCAGGTCCTTGATCACATCAGGATTCGACCCTGGCTCCGTCTCCTGCGCGTGCTCGAGAAGAGCATTGATGTCGCCTTCAACATGCCGCAGCAGTTCGGTCTCTTTTGCATCGACCTTTTTTGTCTTTTCGATTTCGTCATGAAGTTCAGCAAGAAGCTTTTGAAGGTCTTTGTTTTCCATAGGATGTATCTCCTTGTGCATTCGATCAACCATTAACATTCTAGCACGGGAAGAGAACCAAATTTACCGGATGTCAGAATCCAAACTCACCGCATGCCATATGTTGTTTTCAATGTCCATTTCATAGTTTACCCTGGTTTGAGCTCGGTTCGTTCCTGCACTTTCTTCGCCGCCATCGGGGTGGTTGCGCGAACGAATCCGATGAACATGATTATCGCGCCAAGCAATTCACTCCAGTAAAGCGCACCTGGTATCCCGAACCGGCTGAAAGCGCCTCCAAACGCGGGCAGGATCGCTCCTGTGGCAATCAGCACGTTGCCTACTGCGCGATGCGGCAGAACACGCTTACGCCAGAAGATGTACGCTGAATAGATGGCACCGCCCACCAACGTTACGGTACCATAGGCGTTGAAGAAGGGGGTGAGTGAACGCACGCCGGGCGACAGGATCGCCGTTCCGCTCAACTCGCTGCCGGTGTGTACGCTCGAAGTCATATGGCTCGGGTCGAGTTGAACATGAAATACCTGCCAGGCTGCAAAAAGGGAGGCGAGGCCCAGGATGATCATCAATATGTGCGCAACCATCGGCCGCCTCACAAGCAAGTACACGGTTCCCTGTCCAAGCCAGGCAGCTACAAGGATGGCGCCGCACAAATACCAAAAACGAAACACCAGGGGATTCCAGCCAAGCAGCGTATAGTAAGCTTCACAAAAACCGCCGATCCCATAGAAGATCAGGCCAATCCCCCAAAGAAGCAGATGCGGTCCCCTCCGGGCAATATAGCGTTTGAAGACAAAGAATGCGAAGATGAAGCTGACGATGCTTGAGACAATCGGCAAATAGGAACTATAGTTCGACATCACGCCTATTCCCACCTTTCTGATGTGATGAATTTCTTCTGAGTATAGCGTTCCGAAGGCGCAAATAAAAGCCCCATCGAAAGTCTCCTGGGGTGGCGAAAAATTGGGCATCAAATTAACAAAGAACTCCGAATCAAGCAGGCCTGGGAGTTCTTGCGTGAGTCACATTCATATTTGCCTGAAATACCCGAGGGTGGGATGACATTGCCACTTCACACTCCAAGCCAATCCTAAACTTAATCAAACCTGATCAGAGCAGCATTCTCTGCTTCTTTTCGGTAGCCGTCCCGACAGGCGCAAACATACGAGGCCGATGAACATCAGGATCGCTCCCAGGAGATGGCACCGAACCGGAGATCACAATAGTAGGAGATTGGAAACGGTATGGAAATAACGGCTAAACTAAATCACAGATACTCCGGATTGTAAATCGCCAACCAGTTTTGTATCATTAATTATCAGCAAGTGAGCATCCATTGGGGGTCAATTCTGGCTTTCGATACTACGCGAATCAAAAAGCTGCTGCACTTGATCTGGCTTCAATTAGAAGAGGATGGGTGATATGAAACTAAAGATCAGCAGTAATGACATCCGCTGGTGGTTCTGGTTGGTGACCCTCGCCTTCATTATTGCAGCCTTGCTTGGCTGGACGCCAGCCTACATCATCGTGATTGCCATAAGCGCAATACAAGTGGTGTTCTTTCTTGTTCAGGAAAAGAGCTTTTCCGCCTATCCTGTTCAGATCAGAATAGTCTACTTTGTCTGGACATTGTTCGGTTTGTGGCCGGGGGTCGGCTTCTTTATGTACATCCTTTTGCTTCTGGGAACCATTATGGTCACTTTCTTTGGCCGCTGCCTCATCGCACAGGGGCTGAAATACATGCCATGGAATAGAGAACGCCAAATCAAGCTGAATTGATCTAGCTTTCTACCAATAGATAATACAACCGCCCTCGCGATTGGCTATTGTGCATAGAAATCACAAGTTTGACCCATTTATCAGGCGTCTATTAATGAATCACCAGTTTCTTTTGCCCGGGGGCAAACACAACTTCGAGCCGCTCTGGAAAACCAGACGGTGTCTTGAGCGCTTGCATGAGCTCAAATGCCCAGGCTTTATAGCTGTCCTGTCCACCGGAGCCTGCCTTGCGCTCAATTTTTTCCAATGCCTGACGACCTCCGTGCGACCAACTGGCTTACGACCATTCTGCTTCGTTACGAAGTCAAATCCGCCGGACGATAGGAGAGCCTCCACTTCCATAACTTGATCAACTATTCTCTCTGCCGCAGCAACACCGTGAATTTCCCCAATTGTATACGTCTTTGCGAACGTTCACTGTATCAAAATATAAGACACCCAAGTCATTTCGACGAAAGAATATCCATTTCTTGATTAGAAAATCACCGTTCTGCCAGGTTCGAGGCGGTATGCTTGATGATCACAAGAACTCCGGGGCCATCTTGGCCCCGGAGTTCTTCAGCGAACCACACTCTTATTTGCCTGGAACACTCGAGAGTGTGAGCGCATTTTCGCCAGACGCAGCGTAGATTACGAGCGTGCTGCCTTCGAGCTTGTAGGTATCTTCACCATTCAGAATCTTCAGCCCCGCCTGCTCCTGCTTCATCACATCTTCATTCGTGCAGGCCATCAGGGTTGAGATGATCTCAGAGAAGACGATCTTGCCATCCTTGATCTCATATTTCCCGCCGAAGCTGTTGCAGCCAAAGTTCCCGCTCACCTGTCCGTCAGCGCCAAAGGTGAGGCTGGTATGGACGTCTGCGACGGCGGATACCTGGTCCTTGACCGGGCCAAGCGAAACCAAGGTCCAGTTGGTGCCCTTCAGACTGGCGGCGTTGGCCACAGGCGCGCCGCACGCAGCCAGGATCAATGCCGATACGGTAAAGAGGACAGTGAAAATCAATGTCAGTTTCCTTCTAGTCATTTCTACCTCCAAAAAGTGATTCAGAGCTTAAGACGATGGAGAGGCCAAGAAGTTCCCTCGCCAGCGCAGCATGTGAATTCAAGGAGTGAATGGACAAGATCAAAGGGCTATGCCAGGTTCTTTTCACGTTTTTCCTTCACATTTTGTATCATTTTTCGTTTGCTCGTACAATTGATTGCGTCAGAAAGAGCAGCCGCAGGTCAATAAATTTACAACACTGGAGGAGCCAATGGCGAAACCTTCTGCTCTACACCGCATTCTTGTACTCGCAAGTGCATTCTTGCTGATTCTCAGTAATGCAGCGTGCACGAGCAACTCAAATCAAGGCAATGCATTGGGCGCTGAAAACCCTACTTCGCAAAAAGAGATCGTACAGCCTGAATTGGAAGAAGCAAACCAGGTGGTTCAAACGATCGGTGCAGATGGCGGCGCGCTGACGGCTACAGGATTTGACGGCGTAGTCTATACGCTGACGATACCAACTGGTGCGCTCAGAAAAGATATCGAAGTACGGTTGACGCCTATCCGGTCACTCAAGGGCATCGAACTGAGCGGAGGTCTGATCGGCGCAGTCGACATCCAACCTGAAGGCCAAATGCTTCTCGAACCTGCGACGCTCGTCATCAAGTCTTCAGCGCCATTCGATCCGGGACGATTTGTCAGTTTCAATTATCAGGGAAAGGCTCAAACCCTCGGCCTTTATCCCATGGAAACCAAAGGAAGCGAACTAACCGCTCAGCTCATTCATTTCAGCGGATACGGGGCAGGCATGGCGAACGCATTGGAATATCAAAAATTGATCGATTCTACTCAAACAGCAGATCAGCCCCCATCCAATGCTTCATCAGAATCCGGCTTGCCTACAGACAAAAATGACCCTGCTAATTCCATGTCGGGCAGCGCTCAGAGTTATGTCAATGAGATTTCGCAAGCGATGACCGACGCGGTGCGAAGCGGTCAAAAGCCTGAATCCGCGAATGCCAAAGTCCAGGACGCGCTCAGAAGATGGTTCGATCAGATACTCAGGCCGCGGATGATGAAAGTGCAAGATGATGAACATGAGTTTTATGGGGCGATGTTCGACTTCTTCGCCTGGGGAGCCTTTACGATGACGTTGGGCAGGGACAATGCTTCGAGCGTCGCAGACCTTTTGAAAGAAGGCGGCCAATTGCTGGGACAGGCCAGTATACAGGCTGCAGACAGAACCCTAGCCAAATGCAGCGGGGAGAATGTTCTCGATCAAGCAGGAGTCATCCTCGGTTGGAGCGAAAGAATGAGCCTGGTTGAGGAATTCGTCAAGACGGTCGGGGTTTTCCCTGATAAATCAAGCTACTCAGCAGGAGACCGCAGGGCTGTGGAAACCAAGGCAGGACAATGCGTGAATCTGACACTCAGCATGGATTCCACAGCCGAATGGCAGATTGGGGACGATAGCGGCGGCTATAAATTACAGTCAAATGCTTCAGCCGAAGTGGCACTCGGTCAATGGCAGTATTTCAGCAATGATGCTGAATTCCTTGGCGCTGAAGCCTCGGCCTCAAGCTATTCGATTTCGCAAACTGAGGGAGAATTTTATGGCAGTTCGGCTGAAATGAATCAGTTGTGCACGTGGGTTATTCCATCGGGGGGTACAGCCGCAATGCGGGTGAGCGATGTCAGCTTCAACGTGATCAAAGGGGGTATGCTCGAAATGCCCGAGAGACTTGAACTCAATGAGGTGCGTATTATCCCAGGTATTCCAACGCCTGCAGATAGTCTCAAACTCGATTGTGAATCCTCTTATGGCGATTGGACAACTGCCACGTTTCCTCCGATTATCACAGTCTGGTACAACGGATTTGCGGCAACAAATAAAGATATCAGCGGTGAGACTTCTGAAGGTGGAGCCTATTTCAGTCTCACGGATTGGCAAAATGGCGATGCCGGCGTTGTATTGCACAAGGTTTTAAACAAAGAAACGGACCTTGAGGGTTCGGTATTGAGATCGTGGACCACTTTCGATTTGGTACACTGACGTGGTATAACACGTAATCAGGAGCACAACCCCGATGACCGGGAGACGTTCTCCCAACCAGGTGCTGGGTTGAGTTGATTGCTCTTGGAAATCATACTACCCAGACCAGCGAATATCATCCATTCGGACCGACTTCGCTTTTCGAGACGCGGTTCGCATTATCCCAAGCTTCGCTATAATGGTATTGAGCAATAAAGCATCGAACAGTTAAGGTTCAAAAGGAGAACTATGGAACAACCAACCGTCTTCAATCTCCTGGCCGCTTCAGGGCCATTCACCGATTATGCTGAGAAGCTGATGCTCTACGGTCAGTTCGTTGGCGCATGGAAGATCGAGGTCAACTGGTTTGATAAGAGCGGGGATGTCACAAAAAAGGAAAAGGGCGAGTGGTATTTCGACTGGATCCTGGGCGGGCGGGGCATTCAAGATGTGCTGTTCAGGTTGAACAGTCCTCGCGACCAATATGGCACCACACTGCGCTGCTACGACCCACTGATCGACGCCTGGCACATCACCTGGATGCGTCCGAATAGCGGCGAATTCTCGAATCTCATCGCCCGGAGGATCGGCGATCGGATCGTGCAGGAAGGCCTCGCCATCGACTATCTCCACCGAGATCGCTGGAGCTTTGTCGATATCACGCCCAATTCCTTCCGCTGGCTTGGCGAATTCTCGACTGATCGGGGCGCCACCTGGCAACTGGAAGAAGAGATCAATTGCGTGCGTAAATCGTAACAGAGCAGCTTCAAAATCGCTTTTCGGTACGCATCTTTAGATTTTGTCTGACGTATATTCAATCGAGAGCTTAACTCGAGACTCATGATGGAGCGTAACAATGAGAGTATTGGTGCTCTATGATTCGTTCTTTGGGAATACCGAAAAAGTCGCCCAGGTGATTGCTGCCAATGCAGGTTCAGGCGCCCAGGTGACCTCGGTGAAGGTTGCCGATGCAAAGGTCGGGCAGCTTAAAGAAGCAGACCTGCTCTTTGTTGGTTCTCCCACACGCGGGTTCAATGCCAGCGAAGGGATGGTTGCTTTTCTCAAGAGCATCCCGGCCGGGTCGCTCAACGGAATCAAAGCAGCGGTTTTCGATACACGCATCGCGCTCGAAGATATGAAGCCCGCCTTTTTGCGCTTCATGCAAAAAAGGGCCGGCTATGCCGATGTAAAGATGGTAAAGCTGCTCAAAGCTGCAGGCGCCGATGTGCTCCTTCCGACCATGGGATTCAACGTGGCTAAATCTGAAGGTCCATTGAAAGAAGGCGAGGTCGATCAGGCTGCGGCATGGGCGAAGCAGATCTTGGAGGGGAACGCCAAGTAGAGTTGGCGGGCAAGGGAGGGAACATGAGGATCGTGTCGATCGTGATTTTAGGCATGATTTTGCTCCTGCTGCTGGCAGGATGCGTGCCTGCTGCGAATCCATTCGTGGGTACTCCAGACAGCACGGGTGTCATTGGAGGATTCTGGCAGGGATTGTGGCACGGGATCATCGCGCCGGTGACGTTCATCATTTCTCTCTTCAATTCCAACGTGACCATGTACGACGTGCACAATAACGGCGGCTGGTACAATTTCGGCTTTTTGCTCGGGGTCGGAGTCTGGGCAGGCGGAGGCGGCGCGGCATCTCGAAGACGATAATCCCTGGCGAATCGAGGGCGGGTTCGGAATTCGAGCAGCAATCCGTTCGAAGGATGAATTCGCCCTTTTTATTCCCTTGACATATAGATGATTATCAATATATAATATGCACGTGAGGTGTGATGGGAACAGTTGATTTCGCGAAAGCGCTGGCAGACGAGACAAGGCAGAAGATCATGGAGATTTGCTGCTGCCGGAAACTGAGCGTGAGCGAGATCGTGGAGCAGCTCAATGTGACTCAGCCCACGGTTTCACATCACCTTAAAGTCTTACGTGATGCCGGCCTAGTCGATGTCGAGCGCCGCGGCAAGGAAATCTACTACACGCTCAACCAGGATCGGGTTGCCAAAGCTTGCTGCCAGGTGGCGGGTACCTTTGCGCCCGAAGTTCCAGTAGAGATGGTTCAGGGCTGTAGAGATAAAAGCAAGTAATTTTTTTTGCGGTCAAACATAGACACATGTCTATATATCTATTTGTTCAACAAGGAGTGAGTAATGGCAATTCGAATTTCATCAAGTAACGATCTCGAGATCAAGAAGGCAGTGCGAAAGCACTACGCGAGCGCGATCAAAGATCAGGCTGCGTGCTGCGGCTCAAGCTCGAACGGCTGTTGCGATGGTAACGGTAACACGGCCCAAATCGCGAAACTCTACGAAGATCCCGATTTCACCAGTCTGCCGCAAGATGTAACCGAGATTGCCTTTGGTTGCGGCGATCCTGTGACATTGGCTTCGCTGGTGCGAGGGCAGACGGTGCTCGACCTGGGTTCCGGCGGTGGCATTGATTGCTTCCTGGCGTCGAGGAAGGTGGGCGAAACCGGCCGCGTCATCGGCGTGGATATGACGCCCGATATGATCGATCGCGCCCGCTCCAATCTCGAGAAGGTCAGAGCAAATAACGTAGATTTCAGGTTGGGTGAGATCGAGCACTTGCCTGTGGAGGACAGGATCGTGGATGTGGTCATCTCGAATTGCGTGATCAACCTGAGCACCGACAAACCCCAGGTCTTTCGAGAAATCTTCCGTGTGCTCAAACCAGGCGGGCGCTTGGCTGTCAGCGACATCGTGACGGATGGCGTCATTCCAGAAGAGATACGCGAGAGCATGCAGTCCTGGGCGGAGTGCTTCGCAGGCGCATGGGACGCGAAAGACTACGTAAAAGCCATCACCGATGCAGGCTTCGTCAACGTCAAGGTGGTTCCAACGTACATGAATGAGGAAATCATTCAAGATAGCCTGAACAATTCTTCGGATCCAAATGCACAGTCGATGGACGCGTCTGAACTGAAAAAGAAAGTGTTCAGCGCCAAGATCACTGCTGAAAAACGATAATCAGGGATTGGTAACAAGTAATCAGGGACGAGTAAATAGTAATCAGGAAGAACCCTTTAATTGAGAATTCGTAAGGGGTTCTTTTCTATTTCACCTCTGATAGGGTGTGCCTGCCTACTGAGCGATGAAGACGCAACATGCAGCAGCGTTATGACGAGGGAAAAACGCAACCGCAATTGGGAGATTTGTTTTAGAATTAGGTTATGCCAAAAACTTTGACGCAATACGTCTGCCAGCAATGCGGGCGAACTTCTCCAAGGCAACTGGGGCGCTGCCCACAATGCGGCGCATGGGACTCAATGGTCGAAGAGGTCATCCATGAAGAAAGTCCCTTCAAATCCTCTGCCGGTCGCGGGCTGAACGGGCGTTCAGCACCAAGGCGCATCTCCGAGATTTCGGGCGATGTCGAAGAACGCATTGAGCTGCCCATCGGTGAGTTCGCACGCGTGCTTGGAGGGGGAGTGGTGCCCGGCTCCATCGTCCTCGTCGGCGGCGACCCGGGTATCGGCAAGTCGACATTGCTGCTGCAAATGGCGCTGGAAATGGCATCTCCTGCCAAGAAGCTGCACGCTCCCTTGAAAGTGCTTTACGTTTCAGGCGAAGAATCCGAGCGGCAGATCAAAATGCGGGCCTTACGCCTGAACCGATTGGGGGACGGGACAGAACCGAACTTTCCGGAAGACCTTTTCCTGCTCACTGAAACCAACCTCGACATTATCCTCGAGCACTCCGCTGCTCTCAAGCCCGACCTGTTGATTGTCGATTCGATCCAGACCGTCTACCTGCCCGATATGAGTTCGACCGCCGGTTCGGTGAGCCAGGTGCGCGAATGCGCCAACCGCTTGCGCGAGCTGGCGAAGACAAGCGGGATGGCAGTGTTCCTGGTTGGACACGTGACCAAGGAAGGCGTCATCGCCGGGCCGCGTGTGCTCGAGCATATCGTAGATACCGTGCTCTATCTCGAGGGAGACCGCTTCCAGTCTTACCGGCTGCTGCGCTCGGTGAAGAACCGATTTGGCGCCACGGCTGAAGTGGGCGTCTTCGAAATGCGCGAGAAGGGCATGGTCGAGATCACCAATCCATCTGAAGCGTTCCTTGCGGAGAGGATGGTCAATGCTCCGGGTTCGGCGATTGCAGTGACCATGGAAGGCACCCGTCCGCTGCTGGTCGAGATGCAGGGGCTGACCACACCGAGCAACCTGGGCAACCCGCGCCGCACCCCGAACGGCGTCGACTTCAACCGCCTGCTGCTGATTACCGCCGTGCTGACCCGAAGACTGGGCATGCGCCTTGCGGAGCAGGATGTGTTCGTCAACGTGATCGGCGGCTTGCAGGTGGGCGAGCCGGCTGCCGATCTTTCGATCGCGGCCGCCATTGCTTCATCGGTGCGCGACGTACCTGTCAAGGCCGACACGGTACTGATCGGCGAGGTGGGGCTATCGGGTGAACTGCGTTGGGTGGGGCAGATGAACGCCCGTTTGCGCGAAGCCGCCAAGCTGGGCTTCAAGACTGCTGTGATCCCGCGCAGGGTCCGGCCCGGCGAACCTCTGCCTGAAGGTATTGTCACTAAAGAAGCGCGCTCGTTACGTGAAGCGCTGCATTTGGCATTGTTGGATTCAAACGATAAAGTTGTTTCGCAGGACTAGGCTCAGGAGGATTGTGATGGAAAAGTCAACCAACCTGCTCAATTGGGGGCCGATCTCGCTCGTAAGGCGCAATCACGGGCTCGAGCACGCCACTTTGAACCTGCTTTCCGAACTCTATCCGCAGAAGCCATTTTCCGGTTATTCCGACACCAAAGGTTTCTGGGTGGTGGGGGATATCTCGACGGATGTGCTCTTCTCTGTGGTCAATCAGGCGATCGACCGGCTGCACAATGGCGAGAAGCGGCTTGCAGTGCACGCCAACTGCGGCACGAACTATGTCACTTCAGGATTGATTGCAGGAACCCTGGCCTGGTTGGCAACGCTCGGGAATGCCAACAGCTTCCAGAAGAAGACGAACCGCTGGTCTTACCTGGTCGTGCTGGTCACGGGTGCTTTGATCGTTTCGCGACCGCTTGGCCCCAAGGTTCAAGAAAAGATCACCACCTCGGCCGATCTTCGCGACCTCACCGTGAGCCAGATCACACGCTATGAGCGGCAGGGGCCAACCCTGCATCGCATCCGCACGACTGTGCCACAACAACCTGCTCCGATCCAAAAAAGCGAGGAATGATCCTTGGATTCTCCCGCTGAAAAGAACATCCTGGTATTACACGGGGATGACTGGTTTTCGATTTCCCGCGAGGTAAAGCGCATAGTAGAGAAGCTCGGCTCGCCAGCCGAAGCCGAGATGAACAGCATGCGCCTGGACGGGAAGACGGCGAGCCTTGAAGACATCCACAATGCAGTCACCACGCTGCCCTTCTTTGGAAGCCAGCGAATGGTGATCCTGGACGGCATGCCGGCAAGGCTGGATAAAAACCGCCAGGAACGGTTCCTCAAGACGCTTGAGGGAATGCCTCCGTCCACCATTCTGGTTTTGCTTCTCGAAGACCATCGCCGATGGCGCAAGGATGGCGGTCAATGGCTGCAGAGCTGGGAAGTGCTGAACGAAGGTCACTGGCTGGTGCAGTGGATGGACCGCAAGTCAAATATTGCGGCGAAGGCTTTTCCGCTGCCCGATACCCGAGAGATGGACGCCTGGATCCAGAAAGAGGCGATAGAGCAGGGAGGAAGATTCGCGCCTGAGGCTGCGCACGAACTGAGCGAGTACCTGGGCAACGATACCAGTATTGCCAGCCAGGAAATCGCCAAATTACTGATGTACGTCAACGGCAAGCGCCCGGTCAGCCGCGAAGATGTCGTGGCGCTGGTGTCGGACGCGGGAAGCAGCGACGTGTTCACCATGCTGGATGCTTCGCTCGAAGGGCGGACGAAAGAAGCCCAGGCGATGCTGCACCGCCTGCTTGACGATACGCCGCCTGAAGTGATCATGGGAGCGGTCGTGCATCGTTTCAGGCAACTGATCCAGGTGCGCGAAGCGCTAGACATGGGCGACGATCTGCAGAAACTGGTTTCGCAGCACATCATTTTTGGCGGCAAGCAGGTAGAACGGATCAGCAACCAGGCCAGGCGGTTTACGATGGCAAGGTTGAAACAGGTCTACCACCGCCTGCTTGATTTGGATATACAATCAAAGACAACGGCCATCGACCTGGGGGTCAACCTGGAGGTGCTGGTGGTCGAATTGTCTCACAGGTAATACTGAACAATAAAAACCCCGAAATCTTGCTGATTTCGGGATTCTCTTTGCTGTCAGTACTTCAATATCTTCTGGCGAACTTCCCCCCACTTGAGCGCGTCAGAGATGCCCTGCTCGATGGACATTTCGGCTTCCCAACCGAGCAGACGGCCGGCGGTGTCTGCATTGCAATAGGAGCCGGCAACGTCACCTGGGCGCGGGTCGGTCTCGACCTTGTTGATGGTTTTGCCATAAACTTTTTCGAATGCGGCGACCATCTCGCGCACGGTCACACCCCTGCCTGTGCCGAGGTTGATGACCAGGTAGTTGTCCGCAGGGTTGCCGGCGCGTTCGAAAACTTCATCGAACCGGGTCACGGCGTTGACGTGCGCCCGCGCCAGGTCCCAGACGTGAATGTAGTCGCGGATGCCCGTGCCGTCACGGGTGGGCCAGTGCGTGCCCGTGATCTGGAAGACGGGAAGTCTGCCCTGAGCGGTATCCACGAGCTTGCCGACGATGTGGGTGGGGTGTTCGACGTGAATGCCGCTGCGCATCTTGGGATCGGCGCCGATGGGGTTGAAATAGCGGAGGGCAATGCCCTTCATGCCATAGCCGGCGCAAAAGTCCCTGAGGATCCATTCCATCATGAACTTAGTGCGTGCATAAGGGCTGGATGGATTCAGCGGCGATTGCTCGGTGACCATGAACCCGGGGACAACATCGTAGAGGGCGGCAGAAGAACTGAAGACCAGACGTTTGCAGCCGTTTTCAATCAGGTTGTGAAAAAATTCAATGGATTTCGAGACGTTATCCTGGTAATACTCGTACGGCCGGGTAACCGATTCTGGAACGACGATCAAGGCTGCGCAGTGGACGACTGCCTGAATATCCGGGTGGTCGTGAAAGATGCGTTTGAGGGCAGCGGCGTCTGCGATATCGGCTTTGTAGAAGATCCGCCCGCGGGTGAATTCTTCACGGCCTGTGATCAGCGAATCCATGACGATGGGGGTGTGCCCCGCTTCATCGAGCGCGGAACAGATCGTGCTGCCGATGTAACCTGCCCCGCCTGTGATTAGATATTTCATGATTCCTCGCTAAAAATTGAATTGGATGCGGCGTTAATTATTTCCAGAAATAATCGTCTGAATCAAACCAAAAAGGGAACAACTATGCCTACGACCATGAAAACGATGCCAAGGATGAGGAAAACGGTGCCTCCGCGGGCCTTATTTTCGAGCACCGAATCTGCCGGTTTTTCGGGATTGTAATATACCGTTACGGCGGTTCCAACCGGGTAGGCGGCAAGCACCTTTTGGGCAGAAGCATAGTCTGAGCCCATGGCGCCGAAGGCGATGCGGCGCCCGCTAATGGGCGATCCCATGATAGTATAGGTGTATTCGACTTTCGGCTCATAGGTCGTGCTGCTGGCTCCGTCACTGTCTGTGGAAGTGCTTGTGTGAATGACGCTGGAGATGATCTGACCGGATGCCGTAGGCCATTGCAGCGAAGCAGCAGCCCTGCGCTTGGATATGAAGCCGACCAGACCGAAGATCAAGCCGAACACGAACAGGAAAATGCCGATAAAGATCGGGATATTGCCCAAGGTTTCCTCCTCAATCGCAAGCGGGAGTGGCGAGTTGCCAGGGGGATGTGCTGTACATACGAACAATTATACTCAGGATTGATAGGCAGATATGGTGAAGGGAATCAGGAGAACGACAAACGTGAGGGCCAAGCTTCGGAAATGTGAACAGGTCGCTCAACGCCATGTTTCGTATCCGATGCTTCGCGTTTTATATGACCTAGAATAGCCGCATACGGGCAGGTCTCGGCGGTCGTTGACTACAATTCTTTTCCGTGCAGACCTGCCCTTACTTAATGGCTAGATAGCTTATACGCCTGTCCATCGGAGACAAGCGAGAGCACAGTTTTGCCGGGTAGACTGGTCCATGATAAATCGGGGGGAAGCGAATTGTCCTGCCAGAAGATGAGCCCGGCTTGCCAGCGGTTCCACCAGGCGGGAGGGACGAGGGTGAGGTCGGCAGGCGTCAATAGGATGGCTGTTAAACCGGAAGTGAACCGCGGGTCTACCTGGCGAAGCACAGCAGGGTCGATGCCACCCGGAACGAGAATGCGGCATTTCTGATAATCTAAAAGTAGAGCTGCACCTGATGGATTTGCTGCCAGCACTCGGAGAGCAGTTTTTCCACCAAACATGATCACATCGCCGGTCTGCAATTCTGCCTGGCTGATCGAAGCATCAAGCGTTACAGGTGAAGTATTCTCCAGGGGGATCAGAACAGATTGCGCGAGCATTACCTGGCCGACAGGAAGCTGCTCATTGAACACAGCCACATTTTTTGCCGCCTCGCGCTCTGTAAGCAGTATGGCATCCAATCGATGATCCAAAGGCGACATCGAACGGCTGATCGCATAAGTGAGTTCATCGATACTACCCTGCGGATCGATGGCCACCTTCCGCCCTTCAGGAGAAGTGATCATCAAATCGACAGCGGTACCCGCACGAATCAAATCGACGTGCAGTTTGCCGTCAGGACGTTGAAGCACACCGGTCCATATCGTGAGGATTGCTGCGAGTAAGCCTATACACAGATAGGCAAAAGAGATGCGGCTGATGATGGTTTTCAACCTGTCGCGAACGGCGAAGAGCACAAATCCTGTGGCGCAAAGGACGCCGATGCCAAGTCCAAGGCGGGGGTCGATGGACACTGCGCCGGGAGCGATGCGGGAGATCCATTCCACCATGCGATTCGTGTAAGCCAACAATGGCCAGGCGAAGAACGCCAACGCATTCCCCAAAGGCTGAAAGAGCATTCCGCCGAGGGCTGCCGCTCCTCCCAACACCAAAACGGCGGGCTGAACTGGAAGAACCAGCGGATTTGCGAATAGAGAAGAAAGCGAAATCCTGCCAAATTGGATGGCGATAATGGGCAATGTGGCGACCTGGGCAGCCAGGGTGAGGAGAAAGTAGTCCGTCAATGGGGCGGTAAAACGTTCGACGTGCTCCTCGGGGACGAAACGTCCCACCCATCCTTCGGCCCAGTTTTGGAGCGGTGTGCCAAACATGACCAGGCCAGCGGTTGCCGCGAAACTGAGCTGAAAGCTGGTATCCCAAATCAGCTGCGGGTCGAAGGCGCACATGAGAAGCGCGCTAAAGCAGAGTGCACCGATGCCCTGGTTGGGGCGTCCGATCAACCTGCCACCCATGGCAAAAACGGCCATGACTGCCGCGCGCACAACCGAAGGCGAGCCGCCAACCATGATCGAGTAGAGAATCAGACCGACGCCGGTAAATACAGACGCGAGGTATGGGTTTACAGCCCGCGAGCTGAGCGCCATGAAGATGGCAGCAATGACAGCCATGTTGAACCCTGAAATGGCGATGATATGCGCCGTCCCTGTGTCGCGGTATGCCTGGGCAAGAGGTTCTGGCAGATCGTTATCCAGGCCGAGCAGGATCCCTGCCAGCAGTCCGGATTCGGGCTGGGGGAAGAGCTGAAAGATCCTGGAGCGGGCGCACTGGCGCAAGTTCTCGAGCCAGAGGTGAATTGGGCTGACGGGGTGGCTGCCGATACGTTGGACCGAACCCGGGAAATAGATGACCGAGTAGATCCCTTTATGGGAGAGGTAATCGCGGTATGAAAAGTCAAGATTGGAGGAGGGTGTACGAGGAGCCGCCTCGAAGCGCAGGATATCGCCCATCCCGAACGACGACGCTGGAGGCAGTTTGACCAGGGCTTCTCCATCGATCAGGCGATCGAACGGCTTTTCCTCAACCGGAAGCGTTACGGCTGCTTCCAGAAAATTCACCCGCAAATAGACTCCAGACTCGCGAACGTCCGGCGGTTCAGTTATCCAACCTGTGAGGGTGAACGTTCCGAGGTCGTTGTACCCGGCGAGCGTGGTTGTGTCGATCACCGGGCGGTTGAGAGTAAATCGAAGCCCGCCCAGGGCAAGGAACGCCAGCACAAGCGCAGGGGGCACGCTGGTAAAGCGTTTCCACCAAAGGCGATGCTTGAACAAGTCGAAAGTGAGCCACGCGATCGACACAGAGGCAAGAAATGGGAATATCAGCCCAATTTGGGGGAGATACCTGCCGAAGAGGATGCCGGCGATGAACGCGATGGAAACGGCGATGAGCAGCAAAGTGCACCTGTGATGCAGCGATTATTTCAGGCGGATTGGCAAGAACATGGATGTTCTACTGCGGTAATCCTCATATGAAGCGCCAAACTGTTCGATCAACTTTCTTTCTTCCAGGTGCGCACCAATGATCATGTACGCGGTGGCTGCGATGGCAAACGCCAGCAGGTTCCACGACATGATTGGAAACAGCCAGATGAAGATGAACACGCAATCGTAAATGGGGTGACGCACCCAGCGGTACAACCCGGTTGTCGCAAGCTCGGGCTTCTGCGAAGGGGATGAGCCGGGGTTCTGGCTGCCGGTGAAAGGCAGGCTTAAGTCGAACCGGCGGCTGATTTCCCTGAAAGCGGCCACCGCTCCCGCGAGCGATGCAATCTGTACGGCAAGGGTGAAGAACAGCCACGGTGTTGGAATGCGGTAGATCGCTGCGTCTGGAAGCGCTGCCACCAGGAACAGATAAGCGGATGTGGTCACAATGGCAATCAGGATGTAATAAAACCGGTAGCGCTCGCGCATTGCCACGCCAAAAATCCGCTCGGCCCCTTTCTTTGCCGTGTTGGAAGCCAGAAAGGAATGGACCGAGCCAAAAACTGCGCCAGCAATGAGAATCCAGAAGAAACCGGTTGAGCCAGGCATATCGTCCCCAGCAACCAGTATAGCTTAAATCACCAAATACGAATTTTAGAAACCCTGGTAAACGAAGGGAACTACCTGGTCGGAGAAGGCAGCCAACAGAGCAGCGGCGGCCAGTACAATCGTAAATCCGATGATCGCAACCCTGGGCCAGGTGAGGATGAAGTCGTCGCGTTTGGCTTTGTTCTGAAGGATGTCGAGCAAAACGGCGAAAATCAACACAGCAATCAGGATGGGGCTGGGCAGGTGGAATTGGGACCAAGCAGCGGATGGCAATTTGCCATCCAAGAAGTCGAGCAGCGCATATTTGTCAGGTTTTACCCAAATCAAAAGCCCTTTCCAGTATTGAAAAGCGATGTCGAGGGGCATGCGGAAGGGGACCCAGGCCAGGACCGCAAGCGAAAAAGTAGTCATGGTCGCCAATGACTGCCTCCAGGCAGGCTGATCTTTGACAGGAACGGCGTTCTTTCGCAAGGAGAAGAGACGCTCAACCACCTGGTAAGTGCCATGCAGGCCGCCCCAGAAGATGAGATTCCAGGCCAATCCGTGCCATGCGCCGCTGACGAGCATGGTCACAATAGGGGGCACAACCAGGTTGATCCAGTGGGTCGAAGGCTTGAAATGCTTGAGGAGGTAGCGCGCCAGAGGGAAGAATATGTAGTCGCGCAGCCAGTTCGACAGGCTGATATGCCAGCGGCTCCAGAACTCGGTGAAGTTGCGTGAAAGATAAGGCAGGTTGAAGTTTGGGCTGAGCTCGATGCCAAACCACAAACTCACTGCGCGGACGATGCTCGTATATCCGGCAAAGTCGTTGTACAGGGCAAAGGCATACGCCAGCAAGTAGAATAACAACTCTTGACCTGAAAAAGTCAGGGGAGCGGTGAATGCAGCGGGCGGGATCAGATTGAAGAGCGGATCGGCGATGACGAGCTTTCTGAACAGGCCGATCAGAAGCAGCGCAATGCTGCGTTCGAAAAGCGCGGTATCCAGCGGAAGAGGGTTCTCCAGGCGGGGCAGGAACTTGCGCGCACGTTCGATGGGGCCAGACAGCAGTTTCGGAAAGTAAAGCAGGTAGACTGCGAACTTGATGAAATCTGTTTCGGCTTGCATGCGATTATTCTTGACGTCCAAAAGGTAGGAGATCGCCTGGACCATGAGAAACGAAAGACCAATGGGAATCAGGATAACCAGGGCGCTATTTTCAGAGAGCCATCCGAGCGCAGCAAGCCATTTGGATAATGCGCCGAGATAAAAATCGTTGTACTTGAGGAAGAAGATAAAGGCAACATTGATCCCGATCCCCGCAGTGGTCCAACGGGAGGCTGCTGAGGTGCCGGGAATGATCTTGCGCCCGAGAAAATAGTTTACAGAAGCAAAAGCGAGCAATACGAAGACGAATTGCCAGGACCACGTAGCTACGAAGCCCACCGAGAGGCTGAGCAGCCATAAATTCTTCCATTTTCCGGGCAGACGGCGATAGATAAGGGCTGCCAGGAAGGTTGCTGCAAAGAAAATGAGCGAAGTCACGTTCATGGCTGATTCACTTCTGATGCAGAGATCAAGCAAGTGCTCTGCAGTTCGCAGGCAGCAAAGAATCGATCGGCCAGGAGTTTGGAATAGATGGGTACGCCCTGAAAATTCAGATGGTGATCATCGGCCCGACCGTAAATCGGGATGAGTTCTTCGTCAATCGAAGGGATGAAGGTGGAACCTGCATTGCTCACCGTGGAGTCAATCGCTGCCAGGTATTGCTCACGTACGGCAGAAGAGCCAAAATAGACAAAATATGTTGGATAGAGCGGGATTTCAGTGATCAAAACGCGGGTGCCGTTTTGCTGAAGAGAGATGACATCGAGCAAATCCCTGATTCGACCCGGATCGATCGAATAATTGGCGGCTTGCTTATATTTGATAATCTCCTCGGGATTGGTTGGATCGGGAATGTGACCTCCGAAACCGATGTACTTTTCGGGTTCATAACCCTCGGGGGAAAGGTTTCCCTGGCGGTAAAGTGTCAAACGATAAGTGTCGGTAAATGTGGGATTCGACCAATTTCGAAAAGGCAGAAGATATTCGAGCAGGGTAACATGATCGATCAAGAAACCCTGGACAGAGAAATCGGCCATCTGGTAGCGCATCCAACTGTTGCCCAAGAATTGCTGTGAGACTTCGACTCCGTTGGAAGCAATATAGTCGCGCATCTCTGTGAAGAGGATGATTGTACCGGGATGATAAGTGGCATCGATCAATTTGGCGATTTCCGACAGCGGCTCAATGGTCAGACCTTCGACACCGAAATTGAAGACCCGCAGGTCTTTTCCGCTCAATTCGCGATACCGGCTTTGGAAGATGACCGGATCGATGCCTGTATTGACCGTCGAATTACCCAGGATGACAACGTCGACTCCGCCATGTTCAGTAACGTAATTCTGCAAGTCGAACCATTTGAGCTCAAACTGGGAATGATAACTGCCGACCGAACGAAGCGGGAAAAACGCAGTAATAAAGTCCGTGCGTGCAAGCCCCGCGAGCGCTGCAAGAAGAACGGCAAAGGCAAGAAAACCCCAGATCACAGAACTGAGGAAAGAGTGGGATTTTTTATTTCGAGCAAATTGGGCGTGGACGTTTGTATCGTTTGAGAGTTCGGGCAAAATCAAATTTTCCTATTACGAATCAAGTCTATACTGGCGCTGTTTGTCCTTGCGCCAATAATTCCCGCAGCCTGGGATGATCTTTGTAGAATCCGCGATATTTCTCAGGCATCATGGCAGCGATCTGACACATAATCTCGGTAGTCAGCCAATGCAATTGCTCCTCGCGATGATCGCGATCCAGTTTAGGCGGCTGGATCACCTTTCCGTATTCGACCCGGATGTGCGGTCTGCGAAAATGACGGAGCTCTGCCACGGCTGCCTCAGTGCCAATCAATGCCACAGGAAGAATGGGTACCTGTGCACGAAGTGCTATCAAAGCGGTGCCCGGTTTACCCTCCAAAAGCTGACCCGTAGAACTGCGAGTTCCTTCAGGCGATATCCCCACTGCGAAACCCTGATCGAGTTTTTGAACTGCTTTACGAATCGCGCCGAAATCGGCGATATCACGGTCGAGCCAGATACCCTCTGCGGTGACTATGAACCAGCGCAGCAGGGGATATTTCAGGTATTTTGTGGTGACCAATGCAGTCATTTGGGGACGCGTGGGAATGGCAAAAAGGACAGGGATATCCAGACGGCTCATATGATTCGTAGCTATGATCAATCCGCCTGAGGTAGGGATATTTTCGATACCATTTTGCGTAGTAAATGTGAGGTGGTCGACCAGCCAGATAATGATCTCGCGCAGGCTTTTGGCTTTCATTGGGTCATCTTTCGCGTCTGTAGATGGGTGCAAGTCCAGATGGACTCTTGTATGTATTATTCATACTGTGACTAATGCAGATGGTTCCATCTGGTTGCGATCGCTTAGGCAATTATAATCAGCCTTTGAGCGTTTAAAATGACAATATTGTTAGAAAATATCGAGAATTTATCGAAAATGCATCGTTCTCAGAGGTCAAGCCTGGCCCTCGTTCATATTTTCTGCCGGGAGTTGAATCAAAGGAGGCGGAGTTTGAGCAAGAATCCTGACTTTCATGACCCAAAGAATCGTGACCATCAAGACAAATAGAAGGGCAAGTATCCAAGGGCTGGCCGGAGCAAGCGATTCGACGGTTTGAGGCAGCGATATCGAGAGGGCGCCATAGCCCATCAGAAAGGCAAAGAAATTCCATAATCCGTGCATCAAAACCACGCCAGTATAGGTCAGAGCGGTTCTTAGCACGTTTCCATCCCGCCAACCCGAGACGATTGCCCAACCCATTAACCCAGTACAGAAGATATGCAGGGTGCTTGTACCGGTGCGGCCGAGAAGCAGTTGAACAAAGCTTAGCGACGTTGCCATACGCATGGCTAAAGCGCTTTCGAGCACGGCAAAGGCGGCTCCGCAAATCAAGCCCATACCAAATCCCTGGGCAGGGGTTAACGAGCGTTTGGCGAAAGCCCAGATCATCAGCGGTTTGAACAATTCTTCCACCACAGGCGCCAGGACACAAAGGCCAAGGATCAACCCATAAATTACTGTTGGGGAAGAAAGGAGGGGCGTCAATTGCGAATAGGCATGTTGGAGCTGTGCTTGTGAGGCAGCATCCGCCTGGGAAAGGCTTAGAAATAAGGTATAGAGATCGGGGTTGGAGGCAATTTTGACACTCACCAATGAGACGGCGATGAGAAGTAAAACACCTTCCAGCAGCATGGTGAGAGGCATCGTCACAAAGATGCTGCCGGTAACCAGGCCCCAAAAGTGCTGCACCGTGCCATGCTGGATCTTTTCGATGCCCAACGCGAGGGTAATGATCAAGGGGATGACGACCAATAAGATCATCAACGGCGTCAAGAAGGCCAAAGAAATTTTCTGATCGAGCAAATAGCCAGCGGCGATCGCAATGGTGACCCACACTGGGATGAGGATCAGACTGGATTGGAGAAGCTTATCCGGCGCTTCGGACGGCTGCTTACCGTTCAGTTTTCGAATTGCCACAAAAGCAGACCAGATTCCCAGGAGGCCGAGGATCGCCAATGACCAGATCATAAAAGGATCCGCTGAATAGGCAATGCTGAAGGCAGCCGATTCAGAGATCGTACGGGAGTTCAGGTATAAAATCAAACCCGCAGCCAGAGCCGAAAGAAGGGCTCCTGAGACCCTGACCACAAGCTGGGCGACGGTGAGGAGTGAGTAACGGGATGAGCGTGTGGCAGCGGTCTGCATCGTTATTTTTCCTCAATGGTGATGGAAAGGATTGGGTCGGGAGCAAACAGAAGGGCATCATTGTCTGGATCGCGAGGGCGCATGGTTTGCAAGACATCCATGCCAGAGAGCACTTCGCCGAAGATAGTGTACTTGCCGTCGAGGTCAGGTATGGGGGCATACGTAATGAAGAACTGGGAGCCGTTCGTGTCTGCGCCAGCATTTGCCATGCCCACGACTCCAGGCTTATCGAAACGCAGGTCAGGCGTGACCTCATTCGAAAACTGGTAACCGGGATTTCCAAGGCCCGTATTCGATGGATCGCCTGCCTGGGCAATGTAGCCGCTAATCACTCTGAAGAAGCCGGAGCCGTTGTACCAGCCCGATTGGGCGAGGTGAATGAAGCTGTTCACCGCCCAGGGCGCTTTATCGGCATAAAGTCCGATAACGACATCACCCTTTTCAGTCTTGAGGGTGGCGGTGTACTGTTTATTGGGATCGACGGTCATAGCGGGGCAGGCTTTATCAGCCTTTGAGCCGAGCTTGACGAAGTTCATGTAGTTGGTGATCGTTGTTACATCGTTGCGCGGTGAGCGAATGAGGCGATTGATGATCACGGAGGGCGTAGCATCGATCTTTAGCGTGCTCGATTGGGCGATGGAAAGTGAATCGTTCACAGCTTTGATCACATCATCACTGGTGAGATCGGCCGTGAACCTGGACGAGTTCAAACCAAGGGAAGCTGCCTGATCCTTCAGCCAGGTCGTGAAATCGGCAGAAGACATGGACTGCCACTGGGATTGATTGGCAAATAGAACATCGTGCATCGCCCAAAAATATCCCTGACGGCCGGCTGCTTCAGCAGCCTGCGCAGCGAGTAAGGCTTTGTCGTGAATGCTCACGAGCGGCAGATAGTGAAAGACAACCCGAATATCCTTGGGGTTTTGCTGCACCAATTCGTCCATCACCGTGGAAAAGTTAGCGCAAAAGGGGCATTGAAAATCGCTGAACACGTCAAGAACAATTGGCGCATCGGCCGGACCCATGGAGCGGTAACTCGCAGTGTCAGAATCAATGGCTGCAGCCACTTCGGGGTGCGGATCGGGAACGGCTTGAACGACCTGGCACGTTGCAGCAGGACTGGACGTAAAAGCGGTTGTGGGAGCTACAAGTGTTCCTGTATTGGCAGTTGGCGCGTTGGTTTCGCCTTGAGAAGGTGAAACGGAAGCCGCGAGGGTCGCGGTAGCAGTTGACGATGATTGGGTTTGGAGGGGAGCACTCTGGCAGGCTGAGATGACAAGAATGCCTGCAAGAGCCACCAACAGGGCTTTTGTCTTCAACATTAAGGGCCTCTCTTTTACAAGGAGTGAATATTCTATTTGATTGGAACGAGCCTTTGCCCAACTACCTGGCGTATGTTCGATTGTACCATTTCGGGGGAAGCGTTGGCATCGATCACGCGCCAGCGCTCAGGCTCAGAGCCGGCCAATTCGTGGTATCCATTTCTCACGCGTTGATGAAACTGAACTTCGTAGGCATCGAGGCGGTTCCATTCCCCCCCACTTTGGCGGCGCCGGCGCAATCCTTCTACGACATCAACATCGAGCAGTAACGTCAGGTCCGGCTTCAATCCACCCGTGGCAAAGCCGAGGATCAAACGCAATGCTTCCAGATCGAGTCCGTGGCCGTAGCCCTGGTAGGCGAGGGTTGAATCGCCGTAGCGGTCTGAGAGGACAACCACGTTCCGGCTGAGCGCAGGACGGATGACCTGGTCCACAAGTTGGGCGCGCGCAGAGCAGAAGAGCAATACCTCGGTGCGCGGATCCATCTCGGTGTTTTTCATGTTCATGATCACCTGGCGAACCTGATCGCCAATAGCTGTACCGCCAGGTTCACGCGTGGTGAGTACTTCGTAGCCGCGTTCACGGACGAAATCCGCCAAACCCGAGATCTGATGCGATTTTCCGCTGCCTTCCGGTCCTTCCAGAGTGATAAACATCGATGCTCCCGGATTATTCCCTGAAGATGCGAACCCTGCGATTGGGTTCTTTGCCGTACGAATGTGAAACCAGTTGCGCCTGGCGGGCCATTTCATGCTGAATCCGCCGGATCGATGCAGCCGCAGGAGGCAGATCAACCCAACGCTGACCGTTGAGTACCGCTTCTATGGCAGATTGAGTCTGGTTTGTGACATCTTCGAAGTTCGCGCTCAGCGTTTCCTGGGGGAGGTGGAAGATATCTGCAAGAACCTGCTCCATCTGGTTGATGGTATTGGCGCGCAGGACATAAATGGGAATGCTGCGTGCTTCAGCATCCATGATGGCTTGTTCGCGAGCACGGTAATAGGCTCTCAAAGTCAGCACCAGGTCGGCATCGTTGATTTCTTTGGCGACGGCAGCGGGGACTCCCAGCCTGCGCGCTGCCTGTTGGAGGCGGTTGCGGGCCACGCCATACGGGAAGATACGAATCATCTTGCGGGGAGTGAATTCAAGCTCGCCTTCCTCTTCGAAGAGCGGCGTGTCAGGCTCAGAGCGGTATTGCTGACGAGCGTTACCGGCAGGGGGTTGCGCGTAGGCGGCCCCGGCAGGAGCTCTGCGTTCCTCGCCGGTGTAGGAGCGGCGGGTGCCCTGCGATTGGGGACGCGACGTTGCCGCTTGAGGCGGCTTTTCGATATGGATCTCATTCTCGGCATCGCGCCAGCGGATTTCAGGCAAGACCGGATAGCCGCGAACAAGGGTGTCCACAGCAGCGGCCACATCGGGATGCACGGCAAGGCGATCACGCTCCTGCAGTTCGACGAGGACATCGAATGTGGGCGGCGAGCGCCGTTCGAGAACCGTCTTTTGCGTGCCGCGCCTGCGGGCTTCTTCATCTGAAAGAGTGACCGATTCGATACCGCCGACCAGGTCTGAAAGGGTCGGGTTGAGGAGAAGATTCTCGAGGGTACGCCCGTGAGCTGTGGCAACCAGCTGAACGCCGCGTTCGGCAATGGTGCGGGCTGCAAGCGCTTCGAGCTCACGTCCAATTTCATCGATGATGATCACTTCAGGGTTGTGGTTCTCGACGGCTTCGATCATCACTTCGTGCTGCAGGGAGGGTTTTGCCACCTGCATACGGCGGGCTTTGCCAACTGCGGGGTGGGGAACATCTCCGTCACCACCGATTTCGTTCGATGTATCGACGATGATCACCCGCTTGGTCTCTGCGAGGATACGGGCAGCTTCACGAAGCAAGGTCGTTTTACCGATACCCGGTTTTCCAAGGAGAAGCGTGCTCTTGCCCGATTCGATGAGGTCCTGGATGATATCAATCGTGCCGTAGACAGCCCGCCCAACACGACATGTCAGACCGACAATGTGGTCGTGGCGATTGCGAATGGCAGAAATGCGATGCAATGTGCGCTCGAGGCCGGCGCGGTTATCCGCGTCGAATTCGCCGATATTCGAGACCACAAAGTCGATATCGGTTCGAGAGACTTCGTCGTCACTCAGGATGACTTCCGAATTGACGAAACGTGCCATGGGTTGCCGCCCAAGATCGAGGACAATTTCAAGAAGGTTATCACTGTTGTTTGCAGCGATGACCGCTTTTGCTACGCGTGCAGGCAGGACATCCAGCAATGCATTTAAATCGTCAGTTATTCTCTTTTGAGTCATTTTCTTCATTTTATCGTTAAACTGAAATTTCCATTTCTAAATACAGTCCGAATCAGGACTTATGTTGCGAGCCTGATGGACAATGGAAGAAGTTGGTTCAGGCGAGTGAGCTTCGATGCGCTTACGCAGCACGAGTCCGTTTTCGCTTGGAACCCCCACAGCCAAATGCTTGACCATCAAGGCGCGCTTGGGCGCCGATTTTGCCCCGAGATCTTCCAGTGCGTCTGCGATCCATGCCTGGTAAGAGCGCACCGGGAAGTAGACAGGTTTGCCCAACGATTGCAGATAGACGATCAGATCGCCGATGAGGCTGTGAACATCTTCGACAGAAGGATGGATCACAGGCTTGAGGAAGAATCCGCGCGGGCCCGAGATATTTTCGGTGAACGCCATCAGCTCGCCTTCCTGGCGATAGACCAGCCGCCGCATTGAAGCATTGATGAACGGCTCGGCAGCCTGGACGATGGGTGGAACCACAGTCTGGTAAAGAGTTCGCACCGATTGTTCGTCTGTATCGCGTTCTTCCTGCCAGAGGTCTTTGAATTCGGTCGTGGAAGGAGGCCTCGATGGCAATTTCCAGACGTTTTCCCAACAATAGACCTTGAAAGCGTCTTTACGCAGCATTTCGAAGGCAGGATGGGATTCCTGCACATCTGCCAGAAGGTTCAATGCACCCATCTCGCCGGCTTTGACGGCAAGATAGTCGATCAGCATGCTTTCTTCGGGTAGATCGGAGATCTCATCGGGCAACAGGTAAGTGAGATGGGCAGAACGCTGGCCCTGGCTGTAATCAACCTGGCCTGCCATGGGGATTTTGCCATCCTGTGATTTTGCTATTCCTGTTGAGACATCGATATTGGGATCGAGCCGCGACAACATGGCCGAAAAACCGAGAAGGTTTCCGAAGGTCAGCTCTTGAGCATAATTCAGGCACAACACACGCTGGCGGTAACGAAGCAACAGGGGCAAGTCGTGCCAGGTGAGCGGGCGGATTATGATTTTGCCATCTCCAAAAAGTAACGATGAAAACGATCATCTCCGGTCAACTCGGGGTGGAAGGCAGTTGCCAGGAAATGCCCCTGCCGGGCAGCGACAATACGGCCATCTTCCAGAGTTGCCAGAATTTGTACGCCTTCACCAACTTTTTCGATCAAAGGAGCGCGGATGAACACTGCATGGAAACCGCGCCCGTTCTGTCCAAAGCCCTGCAAAGCCGGCACTTTGAGCTCGGTTTCGAAGCTGTCGATTTGCCGGCCAAATGCATTCCTTTCGACGGTGATATCCATCAGGTTTAGCAGGGGCTGCTTGCGGAGTGCATCTTTCGAAAGAAAGATCGCGCCGGCGCAGGTACCCCAAATGGCATGGTCCTGGCCAAACGCGCGCAGTGGATCCATCAGATTGAAATCGGTAGCCAGCTTGCCAATCGTGGTGGATTCACCTCCAGGGATGATCAAACCATCCAGTTGATTCAGGTGCTCCGCCAAACGTACCTGGACGACATCCACTCCAAGCGATTGGAGCATGATTTGGTGTTCAGCGAAGTCGCCCTGTAAAGCCAGGACGCCTATTCTCATAAAATCTTACCAACCTCGTGTTGCGAGTTTCTCGGTTTCAGTCAGGCTCGAGACAGAACGGCCGACCATGGGCCCGCCAAGATTGCGGCTGACTTCTGCCAGGATCGATGCATCTTGATAGTGCGTGGTGGCTTTGACGATCGCAGCGGCGCGCCTGGCAGGGTCGCCGGATTTGAAGATGCCGGAACCCACAAAAACGCCATCCACACCAAGCTGCATCATCAAAGCGGCATCCGCCGGGGTGGCAATGCCGCCGGCTGCGAAATTGACCACTGGGAGGCGGCCGAGCTTGCGTGTCTCGAGTAGCCATTCGTATGGGGCGCCAATTTCTTTGGCGTAAGCCATGACCTCTTCTTCAGCCATGGTCTGTAATTTGCGTATCTCGCCTAAAACTGAACGGGCATGGCGAACAGCTTCAACCACATCGCCGGTGCCGGCTTCGCCCTTGGTGCGAATCATGGCAGCACCTTCACCAATGCGGCGCAGCGCCTCACCCAGATTGCGGCAGCCGCAGACAAAGGGGACCTTAAAGAGATGCTTGTTAATATGGTTCGCTTCGTCAGCAGGGGTAAGGACTTCAGACTCGTCGATATAATCTACGCCGATCGCCTCGAGGATTTGCGCTTCCACAAAATGTCCGATCCGGCACTTGGCCATCACGGGAATTGTCACCGAGTCCATGATCTTCATGATCATTTCAGGGTCGCTCATACGGGCCACGCCGCCATCCGCGCGGATATCCGCAGGAACGCGCTCGAGCGCCATCACCGCTGCTGCGCCAGCATCTTCAGCGATTTTGGCGTGTTCGGGCGTAACCACATCCATGATCACGCCGCCTTTGAGCATTTGTGCCAGACCCTTTTTAATTTCAAAGGAACCGACTTCCTGTTCCATAAAAACCTCCTGGAGTTTGCATAACTTCCATCGTGATTCTACCACGTCCCAAACAGTCCGGCAAAGAATGATGCATGCCCCGCAGAACCAAAAAGACCCCGCGTATGCGGGGTCGGGAGGTGATGGACGATCAGACAACTTTGAAGAAATCGGCTTTAGGGTGTCCGCAAACGGGGCACTTGTCAGGAGCGTTTTTGGCCTGGACGTATCCGCAATGCGGACACACCCAGTAATCTACCATTTCGGTTTCCTGTCCAAGTGTTTCGAGCGCTGCGCGGTAGAGCGCTTCATGAATCTTTTCAACGTTCCAGGCACGAATGAAGCTCTTGGTGGCAGCGCGATAATCTTCTGACTGGGCATCGGCGATCATGGGCGGGTACATGTCTGCAACTTCGTAATGCTCTCCGGCGATGGCGTCAGCAAGGTTTTCTTTGGTCGATTTGATTTCGTTTGCTGCTTCGAAATGGTTGAGGGCGTGAACTGTTTCGCCCGCGGCTGCAGCACGAAATAGACGTGCCACCTGGGGATATCCTTCTTCATCGGCTTTTTTGGCATATGCTGTGTACTTGCGATTGGCTTTGCTCTCACCACCAAATGCGGCCATCAGGTCATCATAAGCTTTGGTCATATTCGCATTCTCCTCTGGTAATATAGTTGTCTTAAAGATACCGCCATGTGATCTAAAAAGCAATTTATTAGCCCAGATATATGCAACCAAATAGGGTGAATAAAGTCATAAAAATTCATTGCCATCAAACACAAGATGCATGATTCATTGCGAATGGAAGCTGAAAAAACAAACTAATTTCACAGGTAAGACCGCCACGCCCCAAATCAGATTTTGCCATTTTCAAGCGAGATTCGAACCTTCTACAAGCAGGATCATTTTCCTTTGCGAAGGCCAAAAGGATCCCTAAAAAGGGGCGCCATCACCGGAAACACACCCGCTTCAATCGAGCGGATATCTTCGATGGAGATAAATGCTGAAGGATGAAAGGTATGGATCAGCATCTTTATGGTGTCAAGCGACTTGCGTGGGATAACGGTAAAGATCAGTTTGACCGGACCGGTAGCTCCCTCGCCGTCGTAAGATGTGACCCCAAATCCGCGTTCATGAAGGGCTTGCACCAGTTCATCACCGCCCAGAGGGAGAATAATGCGCACAGATATGGTGCCAATGGCGATCCTGTCCTCCAGCAGCATACCTATATAGTTGCCGGTGGCAAATCCTGCTGCATAACCCAGATAGGCGGTGATGCTTTGGAGGTGCTGCACGAGTTGGCCTATCACAACTATCCAGATGAGCACCTCGAAGAATCCGAGAAAGGGGGCGATGTTTCTCTTTCCTCTTGACACCAAAATGATGCGCATTGTTCCAAAGGTCACGTCGCAGATACGCGCAAAAAAGATGATGATTGGCAAGAGAATCCACGAATATGTTTGAGCAGGTGAAAGACCCAATAGCGATATTTCCATCGCACACCCTTTCTCCTGATAAAGTTTCGGGATATGCTACTGAACCGGAGCTCCTTTAGTTCTACCCATCCATGCAAGATTTTCGAATTGGCCAAATTGTTCCTGAAATATTCTATAATACAGGAATTCTTCTTTTGAATTCAAAAGCCATCCGTTGGGTAATCTGCGACCCCTTTCAAAATCATGGTCTGAGATCGTGGAGTTTGCATAACGCGCAAGATCATCGTTTACCCCCGAGCCATTCCAGAATTTGGCCTTTTTGCGACGCAGGATGTTTTCAGGTAAGAGTCCTTTCACGGCCAGCCTGAGAATCCATTTTTCCACACCATCGTGGATTTTATATTGGGGTGGAATACGCATTGCGAAATCGACAACTGCTCGATTTAGAAAACACACATGCGCAACGAGGCCGTGAGCTGAAGCAGATCGATCTACACGCTGCAGAGCAGTATTGTGAAGCCTTCGCGTAATATCGATCAGCTCTTTGGGCAGATCGTGCAACTGCAATGATTTAAGATAATCATAGCCACCAAACAACTCGTCCCCGCCTTCGCCTGACAAGACATCACCCACAAATTCGGATGCCATTCCAGCAACGAGATAGTTCATCAATGTTGACCGGACTAACAACGCGTCGAAAGATTCGAGGTGGTAAATGACCTTTGGCAGGACAGCAATCAGGTCTTCACAGGCAACTATCTTTTCATGATGATTTGTATTGAGCCATTCGGCCACTTGCCGTGAAGCCTTGACATCTTCTGAATCTGCGTAACCCACTGAGAATGTGTGCAAAGTCGAAACCAAGGGACGCGCCAGGGCTGCCAGGGCACTTGAATCCAATCCGCCGGACAGCCATGAGCCGACCTCATTTCCTTTGATGCTTTGCTTCAATGCGCTGATGAGCAGTCCTTTTAGTTGAACAGCAAGTATTTCCGGGGGATCTTGCAAGGGTTCTTTTTCTTCCAACGAAAAATAACTATGGACCTCGCCGCCATCATAGAATGAACCCGGGGGGAGTTCATGAATCATGTGAGTCAAGGGCAATAGCGCTTTTACTTCAGACGCAAAGCACAGATCGCCTTCTTGCGTTCTTCCGTAGTAAAGCGGTGCGACCCCAATCGGATCTCGTTTCAGGAAAAAGCTACTTGCCAACGGATATGCCATGGCATAATGGCTTTCAGTGGCATAATCGCGGACGACGCGGTCTTCAGTCATGAGCCGGCCATCTTCTTCCTGAAATTTCGTCCAGGAGATCATTTCTGTTACTTGATCATCGAAATAAATATCCGAACCTTCATCACCTCGATACTTTATTGATGAAAGCATTTCTTTCACTGTTTTTGATTGGTGGGATTTGGCGATCCCTGCGATAGCTGACATCTCTTTTCCTTTCTTTGAAAAGTATAGTAGGTTATTCGATGATGCCTTCACTTACATAATGCATTAATTCGCCGACGCTAAGCTTGTCGATACCTAGCTTATCGAGTGTGCGGCCGCGTCTCCAATAATCCGTGCGGTGAACGATACTTGCCAGGCGGATCATGGCATCCATGCCCTGTACGGCCACTCCATAACGCTGACCGAGCGCTGCGATCGGCACGAGGCTCATGGGAACATCTTCGAAGAGGTAACGATGATTGAGGGTGGGGGGAGCTTTAATGCCGTAATAGCCGGGCTGGTTGTGAATCGCCTCGAAGAGGTCCTCGCCCTTGGAGTTGTACGCCAGATCGAGCCATTCCAAGCCTGTGCGGGCGCGGATGCCGAGTGATGAAGCGACGGTGACGCGTTCACGATCCAGGGCCTCAAGCACGCGCGCCACAGATGGCGTGACGCCATCGATATAGAATTGATAGTCACCGTGGGTTGACTCGATCCAGCCCATATTGAGGAGGCTGAGCGCGGGGTGGAAGATGGCACCCATATTGTTCAGTCCGGTCTGCAGCACGTTCACGCCGTCGATAAACTGAGGATACGCCTCATGAATGGTATCCAACACAAGGCGTGTGCGCGTGGCCGGAAGGGCTGCCAGAGGCACCGCTTCCTTGATGCGGAAGATGCGCGCCTGCGCCGGCCCATCGGAGCGCGAAGCGTAGATGAAGGTTTCAGCCTCCGAGATGGTGATGTCTGCAGCGCAGCCGTTCTCTTTGAGCACTTTGGCGAATTCAATGGCGCCGCACGTACGCCCGGGGTGCAGAACGACAATTTGACCATCTTTCAGACAGTTGGAGCAGTTCTTGGCGACCTCGGCATGGGCAGAAGAAGGGACGACCACCATCACCACGTCTGCCGTATCCAGTGCCTCAGACAAGTTGGATGTGACCCGCTCCAGACGGCCCAGGCCTTTCAAAGAACCATCATTGCTCTCGAGGTCGATCACACCCAATTCGCGGATTGCGGCAATATGATCAGCGGTTCGGTTGTACAGGGTAGTCGGAAATCCCATTAAGGCAAGGTGGGCTGCCATGGCTTTGCCGCCATGGCCGGCACCAATCACGGTATAGCGAGTCTTATGATTCATCGGTTTCTCCTTTGTAAACAGTCTTGTGTGCGTCTGTCTTCGGTTACCAAATCGCCGTCGGAATCTACTACACGGCATTGACCCTGGACGATTTGAGTTCGAATTTGCCCCCGACCAAAAGGATTGTTCTTGAGCTGGGGCGCATCGAGAATGCCGCTGGTTACCGCGTGCGCCAGGGTGGCAGGATCCGTCAGAGGATCTTTTGTGCCGGGAGCGGCCAATTCACGGATGGCATTCAGCGTGACGGTTGTTTCTTCCACGAGTTCATTTGCCCTTGCCTGGACTCTTGGATCGGAAAGCATCTCAGGTGCTCCGGAGATTGCGTGCTCGATCGCACGGCGAGCGAGAGTTGCAGCTTCGATCACATCGTCGGCGGTGGCGGCATGATCGGCTTCAGTATGCCCAACAATATGCACAATATGAGGATGAAGAGCCATTTGAAGGTAGATGCTCACAGCAAGGTGCGCGCGCGACGCGACGGGATCGACAGGGTACGAAAGCAGGCCGGTGCGCGTCTGACGGTAGATGTGGAAGTTGCTGCCGGAGAGCGGGTCGATTAATTTCAACATCGCGAGCATCTTTGCCAGGTCCATGGCATCCGTCAAGCCGGGGGGACTATTGAACATCATTTGGGCGATGTACTCCTTCACGCCCATGGCTTTGGCATTGTAAGCGGAGAGAACCGCGGCAGCGACGTAAACCACGTCTGGGGCATCGCGCATGCCCCAATGGTGGGGCTCATTGAGTTCGACGGGGATGCCGCGTTCGCCGTACCAGGCCATGACCTGTTGATGTTCGCGGATCGAACCCTCAAGATCCCATGGCCCTCTGCCATCCATGCGATTGAACCAGAAGAGCGGGATGGCGCACCAGGAATTGCGGATGGTTTCGGTAAACACTTCTGCCTGGCGAATGAACTCGTCGGTGCCAGAGTAAGTGCGCATCAGGGGGAAGTTGCCCCTGCGGCTTGCGGCGTAGAGCATACGATAATCGTCGGCAGAACGGACGGGAACCCCGCCGGCGCCCTTGCGCCGCGGATCCTGGCGCTCAGGGTGGAAGAAGTTTTCCTGGGCATCCTGGTCGGTGCCAAGCGAGATCACATCCAGTGCCCTGGCGTCGGCAATCTTCTCGATACCCTTGCGGGTCGCTTCTAGATCGGGTAATCCGAAATGATGCCTGAGCAGGGGATAAGGCGTTTTCCATTGAATACGTTCCACGGTAGTCTGCGGGTAGCTGGATACGACCCCTGCGGTAGATGCTTCTCCTTTCAAATAGGAGAGGACATCTTCGGTCGATTCGTTGCCTGAGAAGACTTTTTCGAAGAAGCCCATCCGTTCGGCGCGCTCGGCCACAGGGGGAGTACCCCCGAAGGCAAAGCGGACACCTTTGGCATGCAGTTCGTCTGCGGCTTCGGCAAATTGCGCCAAAAGCAGTTCGCCGTTTTCTGGAGTGAGCCGATAGGAAACGCCAACGAGGTCAGCCTTTTCACGAACAGCGGCGTCCAAAACGGTCTGGATGGGTACTGCGGGCCCCAGAAAGACGGTGCGCCAGCCGGCAGATTCTGCCAGGCGCAGGAAATTAGAAACGCCAGCGACATGAACACATTCCCCAATGGCAGCCGCTACAACGGTTTTGGTCATCGGTTTTCCTCCATCAAACAAAAGAGCGGCTGATCAGCCGCTCTTTCCAAATCGAAGGGGGTGCGCTGGAACCGATCAAGCACCCGCTGCTATAGGTGAGAAAACGGCCGACCGATCGAAATGCTCAAGTGAAATGTCATTTCCGAGTAAAGGATGATGATCGGGACGGAAAACAACTTCCGCAGTGCGATGGGACGGAAATGAACACAAAAATAAATGCGACCTGCTCGTGTGCAAGTAACACCCGCAATGTGACAAATTGTAAGAAGATACTAAACGAAAAAGAACGAGAAGTCAATATTGAATCGGACAAGGGGTGAATCATTGGCAATCGATTCTTTGGCTGAGAGGCTGTAAATTCAGAGATAGAGGGAAATGGAGGCCGAAACCTTTTTTCAATGTGTCCGCATTTCGAGAAAGAACCCTTGACAGCGGTTGGAAAAGATATACAATTAGTACAATGATACAATGATACAATAGCAAAGGAGGCAGGAATGTGAAACCCGTTTATCTCAGCCTTGATTTTCGCTCGGGTACGCCCATCTACCTGCAGATCGTGGAAGAGATCCAACATATGGTGCAGGAAGGTGAGCTTATTCCTGGAGATCAACTGCCCACCGTACGCCAGCTTGCCGCAGAGATTCGAGTGAATTTCAATACCGTGGCAAGGGCTTACAGAATGCTCGACGAATCACGCTTGATCTCGACGCAGCAGGGACGGGGAACATATATTCTCGATCGCACAGGTGCCGAGCTCGATGAAAAGATCAAGGCAGCTTCTCTCGAGGACCAGCTCCAGCGGGCTCTGCAAAACCTGACGAGGCAAGGATTCACGCAAGGTGAGATCATAAATGAACTGAAAAGGATCGTCAATCAAGGCAAATTTCAAACTGAAAACGAAGAATAAGAAACGAGGAAGAGATGAAGACAAATACCCAATCTACAGAGAGTCAGAGTGAAACACAAAATTTGAGTCCGTTTCGCTTGAAACAAAAAGCAAAACAGCAGGCCATGGAAGAGATGCACATTGGCGGCCCAGCGATCTTCGTGTTCATTGTGCTGTTTGTGGTGGCGATAGGCATTGCGGTAATTCTGGACACGAAAAGCGTACCTGAGATAACGATCTTTGAAATTGTTATTCCGGTGATGCTATTAGCGTTCTACCTGATGTTCGCAATCAAAGTGGCGCGCCAATGGGAAAAGGCGGTCGTGCTGCGCTTTGGGCATTTCCACGGCCTTAAAGGACCCGGATTCTTTATGATCATCCCGATTATCGATTCTGTGACCATCTGGATCGACCAGCGTGTGATGGTGACACCCTTCTCTGCCGAGAAAACACTGACCCGCGATACTGTACCTGTGAACGTCGACGCTGTGCTCTTCTGGGTGGTGTGGGATGCGGAAAAGGCGGCACTCGAGGTGGAAGATTATCGCATGGCGATTGCCTGGGCTTCCCAAACTGCTTTGCGCGAGGTCATTGGACAGATGAGCCTGGCGGACATCCTGGTTGGGCGGGCTAAGATGGATGCCGATCTGCAGCGCATCATCGACGAACGTACCACACCCTGGGGCATCACGGTGCAATCCGTGGAGATCCGGGACGTGATCATCCCCATCGACCTGGAGAATGCGATGAGCCGGCAGGCACAGGCTGAACGCGAACGGCAGGCACGCCTGATCCTGGGCGAATCCGAAATGCAGATTTCCGCCAGCTTCGCCGAGGCAGCCAAGGCATATTCCTCCAATCCTACAGCACTGCACCTGCGCGCTATGAACATGCTGTTCGAAGGCATGAAGGACAAGGGCTCGCTCGTGATTGTACCGAGCAGCGCAGTCGATACGATGAACCTGGGCGGCTTGAGCGGTTTGATTTCTCTCGGCCAATCAAGGACAGGTACGAGCAGCGAATCTGAAAACAAATAAGCGCTTGTGGGAGGCCGCGATCATATTCGAGACCTCCCAATCAATCGATGAGATGTATAGAACCGGCAAATCCTGTAAGGAGTGAAGATGTCTAATATTGATGTATTGATCAAATATCTGCCATTGCTGATCCCGATCGTATTGCTTCAAATTGGTTTGATGATCTTTGCCCTGATCGATCTGGCCCGACGGGAGAGAACCCGTGGCCCCAAGTGGATGTGGGTGATCATCATCGTGTTGGGCGAGCTGATCGGTCCAATTGTGTACCTGGTGGTAGGAAGGGAAGAATGAATGCAATCGAGGTCAATCATCTGAGCAAACGTTATGGTCAGGTGCAGGCGCTGAACAGTCTGAATCTTCAGGTGAAGGCAGGCTCTGTGTATGGCTTTCTGGGACCAAACGGCGCCGGAAAGACGACAACCCTGCGCATCCTCTCGGGATTGGCAAGAGCGGATAGCGGGGATGTGATCATAGACGGGGCGGGTGACGGGGTCGCAAGGAGAGCATCGGATCATCTAGGCTACCTGCCCGAAGAGCCGGCTTTCTATGCCTGGATGACTCCGCTTGAATTTCTGAACTATATCGGTGAGATATTCCACCTGGAAGCAAAGCTACGCAAGAAGCGGGTTGGAGAATTGATCGAACTCGTGGGATTGAAAGATGCGCAAAAGAGGAAGATCGGCGGCTTTTCTCACGGGATGCGCCAGAGGCTGGGTTTTGCCCAGGCGATGATGAATGCGCCAGACGTGCTGCTGCTTGACGAACCGGTCAGTGCACTAGATCCGGCCGGGCGCAAGGAAATCCTTGAGCTGGTTCTCTCGCTGCGGAGCCGATGCACGATCTTGATGTCAACCCACATCCTGGCCGACGTCGAGCGGGTATGCGATACCATCGGCATCATTCACAAGGGAAGCATGGTCATTCAATCAGAACGAAACGAATTGCTCAATCGCTACGCCGTCTCAGCCATCGATGTGGAACTGGCAAACGGAAGCGCTGCCAATGCTGAGGCAATTATGGAAGAGTTCAAGCAAATCGAGGGCGTCAAGGCGGTTGGTGTCGATCAGACATTAATCCACGTTCACACGCCTGAGGTGCCAGAGGTGACGCAGCGATTAATGAAAAGGATCGTTGCAGACGGCATCCAGATCAATAAGATCGAAGTGGTGAGGCCATCGCTCGAAGATATCTTCATGCAGCTTACCTGCGAAGGGAGGGTGCAGGCATGAACCTGTGGTCGGCATTCAAGAAAGAAGTTCTCGAACAGGCAAGAACCAAGAAGCTGCTGATCGCGGTCATCCTGCTGGCGGCGTTTGGAATGCTGTCACCCTTAATGGCAAAACTGATACCGGATATCTTTGCTTCGATCCCAAGCCTTGCTTCGTACAGCAGCTTGATCCCCCCACCGACGGTCAACGACGCTGTGGCGCAGTATGTTAAAAATCTGACACAATTCGGCGTGCTTTTGGCGCTTTTGTTCAGCATGGGAGCTGTGGCGCAGGAGAAGGATAAAGGGACCGCAGCCATGGTATTGAGCAAGCCCATGCCGCGAAGTAGCTTTTTGATCGCGAAATTCATGGCGGTATCGCTGACGCTGGCGATTGCCATGGCAGCGGCGGCAATTGGCGGATATTACTACACCTACTTTCTTTTCGAACCTTTGAAGGCGACCGCATTTCTCGAAATGAACGGATTACTGCTGCTCTACATGCTGGTCTATGCCGCAGTGACATTGTTTTTCAGCTCGCTTACCCGAACGCAATTTGTGGCGATTGGCGGAGCCGCTGGGGTCTTGATTGTATTCAATATCCTGGCTGCGCTGCCAAACCTGGGCAAATATGCTCCAGAAGCGATGATCTCCAATGCAATCGCGCTGATGCTTGGACAACCGATCAGCAACTGGTGGGGGCTGTGGGTAGGGCTGATCACAATTGGCGTGGCGCTTGCGGGCGCCTGGCTGGTATTCCGCAGGCAAGAGCTATAATCACTGTTTCACGTGAAACATTCGGGAGACCAAACCGGGTATTGTTTCACGTGAAACTTTTAACGGGGGAATTATCCTGGCAGTCGGGCCGGCATCTGTTTCACGCGAAACGTTTTCCACCGCTGTACTGCTGATTTTTCTCGATGGAATCCCCATAAAATGGGGTAGCGGGATTTGGCATTCACGCATATACTTTAGTCGCGGTTATTCAATCTTTCCGAGGTGTTTTGATGATCAACTGGGCACTATTCGGCAGTTACCTGCTTTCGATCCTAATCATGATTGGTCTTCCAATCGTGCTGGCGATATTGATCAACCGGTACTTCAAAGTGTCCTGGTGGATCGTACTTGTGGGTGTCGCAACGTACGCCATTTTCCAGGGGGTGTGGACTCTGCTCCAAAATGGATTCACGAGTGGCGCTTTGCCGCTTCCTCCCTCCACCTGGCCTACGCTGGTACAGGTGACCATCCTGAGCATTCTTGCTGTCATCATCGAGCAAGGTCTGGTATGGGCGGGTTTTCTGCTCTTGCGCAAGATGACGAAGCCTTATGGCGCATCCCTGGCGATGGGTGTCAGTCATGGCGGAGCTCAGGTCATCCTGTATGCCGTCCTGGGAATCATCGTACCGCTTTGGCCAATTTTGACCTATAACGGCGCGGCGGAAATCGCAAAAGGTGTACCGACCACTACCGTTTCGCAAATGCTGACGGCACACGCTCAATTCTGGTCGCAACCCTTCTACGTGGGACTGCTTCCGGGTTTCCAGCAGTTGATCACTTTTTCTCTTCAGATTGTTTTGTCCATCCTGATCTGGAAGGCTATCGTCAATCGAAACGGCCTGTGGCTGCTGCTCGTGCTTGTCTACCAGGTCGTTTACTATTTGTTGAACACTTTTATTGGCACTCTTGGTTTGCCCAGCTATGTAGCGATCGGTGTGCTTTTCCTGTTCTTCCTGATTAACGCTTTTCTGATCTACCGCTTCACAACCGACGAATTGGAGTATGGAGAAGAGGAAGAAGAAGAGGGTGAGGAAGGGGAGGAAGAGAGCGAAGAAGACGAGAGCGAAGCAGAATCCGGCGGGGAGGATGATGAGGAAGGCGCCGGAGATGAAGACGAGGAAGACCCTGAACCTGACAAATAACCGAACGTAACCTGAACGAAGCAAAGCGGGTGGAAATCTCCACCCGCTTTTTATTTCTGATCTCTCTGAAGGAAAGCGACGGCCTTGCCGATTTCGTCGTTCATGACAATCTTGATGTGGGCCTGAGGATCGTAATCTTTTACACGGATGACTTTGAGAGAATTGGTGAATGACGAGGCTTCGGGAAGCCAATCCACCAGGCGATTGGGTGTCGACTCGAAGAAGCGATTGTTTATTTCGGTGTGCGGATCGTCGAGCTGCAGCGCCAGCGGGTAAATCTGCGATTCGAGCAGGTCCTGGAAAAAGTGAGTGCCAAGCGACGGTTCAGGGGGCAGGCCGAAGCCTTCACCTGTGACCTCGACCAGGGCACGCGTGTGATAGATATCGCCGTAGGCGATGGGCACCCCAAGGTCGGTATTGGTGCTGCCCCAGCGGCCCGGACCGATGCAGATGAACTGCTCCTTTGCCATGACTGCATTCAGCTTTCCGATGGTTCGTGCAAGACCAACGCGATTCGCATTCGTAGTGAGGGAGAAATATCCCCTCGGCTCGACGTAGATGACGTAGTCGATGCGATCCAGGCGACCCTGAGGCACCATGAACTCTGTCGAAAAGACAATATCCTCTTTGGTCAGGGTGGAGGGCAGGATCTCTTTTTCGGTCTGCTGCAACTGACTTTGCGGCCGGCATTGCAGGATAGTTAGCATTAATGCCGGGCTCCCTTCCTCGTCTGCGCTGATTTGGAGTGTAAACTCCATATCTACTGGAGTGCGATAGGCATCCTCGAGGGTCTTCAGCATCCTGCGAGTCCATTCGGCAAAAGGCGTTCTGCGGAGGAGTTCGTCGAAAGTCAGCACGAGCTTGTCTTTTTCGCTGCCGAGGATCGAACTGCGCAGGGTGATGAAATAGCCATCCTCGTCGATTTGAGCCAGGTAGCGCAAGGGTGGATAGTCGGCATCGAGCACTTCATGGATGGGCACAGTGATGAATTCGTTCTTGTCGAGGTCGATGAGGTCGACAAATTGCTGCGAGTAGCGCGTCACCGCATTGGCGTCGTTGCTGGGGCGCAGAAGGGGATGGCTGAGCGCGATCAGTCGCGGGTAGTCATTGCCTACCCTGTCCACGGCTCGGGTGCCCAGCCCCCAAACGAGGCGGACAAAACCATCTTCTGCACGGATTTGTGGCGCCCAACGGTACAGGTTGCGGCTGAAGGCCACGCCTGCGCCGTGGGGCAAAAGATAGTGCTTGTAACTTTCTCCTTCGACGACCTGGATGAGGAGAGCCATTCGCTCGTCGTAATCCTGCAATCCGCGGCTGCGGCGATAGAGCAGGGCATTCGGGTTTAAAGTGGAGCAGTAGATCCTGGCGATTGCCTCGGTAACCCCTTTCAGATTCTGCTCAAGGGTGCCCTGGTTCGGGCAAAATATCGACTCATATTTCCCGGCAAAAGAGGTGCCGAAATTGTCTTCAAGCAGGCTGGACGAACGGACGATCAGGGGCTTATTGCCAATTTTTATCAACATTGTCTGCAATTGATCGAGGATATCGGGGGCGAAGGTTCCCTTGACGAACTCCTCCTCGATGGCAGGATATTCCGAGCGCATCTCTTCTTCGGATTTATATTTCTGGTCGTTCCAGGTGAAGAGATTGTTGATCGACATGAAGGTGTACATCTCGTCTGAGCCGACAAAATAGGACTCCGCTGTTTTGAGATGATCGATAAAAGCCAAAGAACGGTTATTCTTGAGGATGTGATAGGCAAGCAGCATGCCCGCAGCTTTTCCGCCGATCTTGCCCGAGCCAATTTTGCGGCGGCGGATATCCGCCAGGTCGGCAATGGAAAACCACTCTTTAGCAATATTGATGTAACGCAGTTGGTCGCTGATCATATTGCGGATCAGCACAACCTTCGATTCTTCATAGCGCGCTTCGAATTTCTCGCGTTCGCCGTGCGGCATCGACTCGATGGTGAGCGCCTGTTCGAAAACGAGATCAAGCGGAGCCAACTCCGGATTGATGGCCAATTTCAGCTCATCTCCTGTAACGCCTTTTTCGCCAAGAACCTCGGCGATCAGATTTTCGAGGATGTCAAATGGAAGATGCTGGCTGAAGATCAAATCTGTGAGATGTTCGCGGATGGCTGCCAGGCGGATCGTCCACATCTCGGCAGATTCCTGCACCAGGGGATTGTCCATGCCTTCGAGGCGCTGAGTCTGCACGGCTTCTTCGATCACCTGGGTGTCGAACTCGCCCCGACCGATGATGCCGCGCTCGAATAACTCGCGCCGCATGCATGCCCGAATGCGGGGCGCAAGAATCGGGTACTGGGTAAGCGCAAGGGTGATTGTGAGCAATCGTTCGGATGAATTGGGCAAAAAATCCATTTGAACCTTAATTATTTCTAGAAACAATTCATTTCCCTGGCGGATAGAATTTCCCCTCTCCTTGAGAGAGAGGGGAAAGTGAGCGTTTGGAAGGAGAGGTTCAACCGAGGTGCATGGGCATAATCACATGCACGAAATTGTCGCTGCCGACAGGCCTTACGACACCCGGCGTATTATTGGCATTGACCTCCAGGGCGATATTGGGCGAGCCGACGACTTCGAGGACCTCGCGCAGGTACTTGACATTAAAAGCGATCAGCAGCGAGCTTCCTTCGATCGTGGCTTCGATCTGGATATCGCTTTTACCGGTTTCTTCGGTCTGAGCGTTGACTTCGATCTTGCCAGGCCCGCCTTCATCCGGAAGAATATTCAGGCGCACGACGTTGTTGCCCTCGCGGGCGATAATCTCGGCCTGCTTACAGGCTTTGAGGAAGGCAGGGGTGGAGACGAGAGCGCGGGTCTTGTACGATCTTGGGATGATGGCGCGATAGTCCGGGAAGTTCCCGTCGATCAACTGCGAGACAAGTTCGGCGTTCTTCAAGTGGAAGATCACCTGGCCGCGCCCCTGGGGAATGACCATGGTGACGGTCTTATCGTCCTCGCCGGAGATTCGAGCCAGTTCGCTCATGGCACGGGCAGGGATGATGATGGAAAAGCCCTGGCGGGCAGGATTTCCAAGCAGTTCCTTGCGCACAGAAATACGGAAACCGTCAGTGGCAGCCAGGGTGATCTCGTTTTCGGCCGTCTCGAGTTTGACACCCTGGAGTACGGGGCGGGCTTCATCCGCGGAAGCGGCAAAAGCAACCTGCTGGATCATTTCTTTGAAGGCCGACAGGTCAAGCTCGATACCTTCGTTCAGGTCTGGCACGGGAATGGGCGGGAAATCCTGCGCATCGATGCCTTTGATATCGTGGACAGAGGCGTTGCAAACCACATTGAGCGTTTGTGTTCGCGTATCCAGGCTGAGAACCACGGGCTCGGGAGGAAATGTGGCGATCAGGTCGGAAAAAGTGCGCGCGGGGACCGTGACCGAGCCTTCTTCCTGAATTTGGGCGGGGATCCAACAAGTAATTCCGAGTTCAAGGTTGGTCGCAGAAAGGCGCAGTCTGCCTTCATCCGTGGCAATCAGGACATTGGCCAGCACCGGCAGCGTGCTTCGTGGTGAAACTGCTCGCGAAACGACGCTCAGTCCGTGAGCCAGGTTTTGTTGGGTTACTGTCACTTTCATGGACACCCTCTTGGTCAATCTATAGGATAATAATGAGTATACATCACGCGAATAAAAAATTCTAGTCAATCTGGCCCGCGTGAGAAGCAGCGATTTGGTTGGATGAAAGCTTCAGACGGGAGGAAAAATGGTCGAAGGCACACCCAGATTTTTCAACACCGCAATGGAGCTCTACAATGCTCAGAAATATCGGGAAGGGTATACGTTCGTCACCGAACATGCGGGAGATTATCCAGAATATATCGACCGGTCGTTCTCGTTCCGCATTTGCTTCGCCGCAAAGTCCGGAGAGCTCGACCTTGCCGAGGAATTGCTCGAAGATGCGCTCGACCAGGGATGCTTCTTCTCAAAGAAAGCACTCCGAGAGGACGAAGATTTGATCCCTCTACAGAAGCGGGAATTTTTCAACCGCCTGGTTGCCAGAGATTTGAATATGCTCGAAGATGCTCAAGGGAATGCAAGGCCACTTCTGCAAATCCTTCGCCCGAACCACCGCGTGACCGATGAAAAGGACCGCTTTTTGATGAGCCTTCACTGCAACCTTGGCAACTTGAGGCGCTACCTGCCGCTCTGGGAGTTCATCCCCCGCACCGATTGGCTGGCTGCAATTCCCCAATCTTCACAGGTGGGCGGCTCGCACACCTTTGTTTGGGACAACAAAGAAATTGCGCTCAAAGAAGTGAGGGATCATTATCAAACGGTGCTCAAACACTTTACCCCCGACCCTCAATTGAGCTTGATGATCGGCTACTCGATGGGCGGTCACATTGCCTTGCGGGCGGCCTTGGAGCAGACGTTTCCGATCCGTGGCTTCCTGCTGGTGTGCCCTGCTTTTGGAGAAGTCGACGCCTGGATGCCAATGATCGAAGCTGCACAGGGTTTGGGGTTGAAAGGTTATTTCCTGCTGGGTGAAATGGATGAGCCGGTGACTACCAACGCCAAAGCGATGCAGAAAATCCTCGAACAGCACGGTATCAATGCTGGAGTGGAAGTATTTGCCGGCATCTGGCATGAATTCCCGCCCGATTTCGAGCAGGTTTTTGAACGAGTCACACGAGAGATCTTCAACGAATAGGATGGAGAAATGGCCGGCAAAGTGAAGAAGATCGATCGATTGGAGATCCACCCGGTGACGCCCGACCGCTGGGAAGATTTTGAAACCTTGTTCGGAGAGAATGGAGCTTATGCCGGCTGCTGGTGCATGTGGTGGCGGATAAGGAGCGGAGAGTTCAAAAAGGCCGGAAAAGAAGGGCACAAGGAAGCCATGCGAACGACCGTTCAATCCGGCATCGAACCGGGTTTGCTTGCGTATGCCGACGGGGTTCCCGCAGGTTGGGTGGCCATCGGCAATCGGGCAGATTACCCGCGCCTCACCACTTCGCAAACGATGTACCCCGTGGACGATCAGGACGTTTGGTCAATCGTGTGTTTCTTTATTCACAAGAATTATCGAGGGCTTCAAATCATGCAATCTCTCATCAACGCTGCCGTTGAGTTTGCCCGTGATCACGGCGCGAAGATCGTCGAGGCATATCCACTCGAGGTGCGCGAAAGAATCAATTCATCTCAAATCTATATGGGTATCGCATCGATCTATGAACGCTGCGGTTTCGTGGAAGTAGCCCGGCGCGACTACAGGCCGATAGTGCGCAAAATGCTCTGATGAATTATTTCATGAAGTAATTAGGCGCTAGACCGCCTTGCATTTAAACTCAAAGGGACAAACCAAGGAGGAGGGTTTACCCCTTTGTTCTGTGATGCTAATTCGATGGAAAGTGCCGCTATTTATTTCCAGAAATAATTCTCCACAATCCGTTTCACGGGTGCTATCAATGGTTGAGGATTCGATCCAGGGCGGCCAGAAGCAGAACCACATTTTCCCTTGAAGAAGAATAGCCCATCAGCCCAACCCGCCAGATCTTGCCTTTGAAGGCGCCCAATCCGCCTGCAATTTCGATGTTGTATTCGTTCAACAGGCGGCTGCAAACCTGGGCAGCGTCCACGCCCTCAGGCACTTTGATCGTCGTCAATGAGGGAAGACGGTAAGCAATCTCGACAACCGGTTCCAGCCCCAGGTCTTTGAGACCGTTCCAAAAGAGTTCGGCATTTTCATGATGGCGTTTGAACCTGGCTTCCAGGCCTTCTTCCTGCACCATGCGCAGCCCTTCACGCAGGGCATAATTCATCGAGATGGGGGCTGTGTGATGATAGGTGCGCTCAGGGCCCCAGTAGTGCTCGACTGCCGTGATATCAAAGTACCAGGAGGGTACGGGAGTTTTGCGAACATGTAGAGCTTCGACCGCGCGCCCGTTGACGGTCAATGGCGCAAGACCGGGCGGCACCCCTAGGCACTTTTGCGTGCCGCTGTATGCGATATCGATGCCGGTTTCGTCGATTTTGACAGGCATGCCGCCCAGGGACGTGACGCAGTCGACCAGCAGCAGTGCGCCGTGGTTGTGCACAATCTTGGCGATTTCCTCCAGCGGCTGCAATGCGCCTGTGGATGTCTCGGCCATCACAATCATGACCAATTTCGCGGGTTTCGACTTGAGCGCGTCATCGATTTCCTTCGGCTCGAAGACGGTGCCCCAGGCGCGATCCAGACGGGTGAGGTCCGCTCCGTAGCGGGAGGCCATTTCGCACAGGCGTCCTCCAAAGTAGCCGTTTACGCAAGCCAGAACGGGCATGCCCGGTTCGACGAAGTTGCAGACTGCTGCGTCCATGCCGGCACTCCCCGTGCCCGAGACCGGGAAGGTAATCTTGTTTTCCGTTTCGAAGACGTAGCGCAGCAGTTCCTGTACCTCGGTCATCAACTGCACAAACTGGGGATCGAGATGTCCGACCAGAGGGTGTGCCATGGCTCTCAGCACGCGAGGATGAACCATGCTCGGCCCGGGTCCCAACAAGATTCTTGGTGATGTGTTCAAGTCTGGATACTGGTTCATTTTCCGCCTCTTTAGTTATTCCAGCAAAGTGATAGCAATGACGCCTGCTAACCAAGCGGCCATTGAGATTTATTCGCAATCTCATTAAGACAGTAAGGAAAGCCAAAGTCAAATGAAATTGTTCCAGAATATATTCGACATTAATAACCCAATCCCGCCTTGCACTTCTCTAATCGCACTCCCGCATCCGGTGAATCGGGGTTAAGATTACCAGATCAGTAAATGGAGAGGGTTGAATGGACAGCGAAGCGCCGAAAATCTACGAGAAGACCGAAAGAGTCAATGGGTTCGAGTGCGGATTCGACCGCCGTTGGAAACCGGCAGCGTTTTTCCAGCATTTGACCGAAGCGGCCGGCGAGCATGCCGAAGCCCTGGGTTTCGGTTTCGACAAAATGCTCGAAAGAAATCTATTTTGGATCCACTCACGCATGAAGATCAGGTTCGCTGACTTTCCGAAACCTTACGATCTCATCACGATCCGCACCTGGCCGAAGACCATCCAGCAGAAGCTGTTCTTTATCCGCGATTTCGAGGTCCTGAATTCTGCCGGTCAAAGGATCGCCACAGCCACCTCGGCCTGGCTGGTGATCGATGCCACTACACGCCGCATGGTGCCTACGCAGGTGCTGAATCTCAGCCTGCCTGCAACACCAGGCAGGGCGGGCCTGGACGAAGCGCTCGAAAAACTGCCGCCATCGGCTTATGGCGAGGAAAAGCTGCGGGTGAAGGCGGGGTATTCGGCGGTGGACATGCTTGGACACGTGAACAACAGCCGCTACATCGAATGGATTTGCGACAGCTTCCCGCTCGAACAATACCGCTCAAATACTCTGGATTGGATGCAGATCAATTACGACCATGAAGTGCGGCCGGGCGAAGAGGTCAGCATCATGACAACCAACTACGACAGTGACGCTGATCTATGGAAGATCGAGGGGATGAATCAGAGCAATCCCGGCCGGGCTTTCGACGCCCAGTTGCATTGGAGAAGAAATTCAGAAGGGGAGCTTCCAAAATAAAACAGCCCCCGGAGTTGAAGGGGACCGCCGTGTTATAATCAAGGTGCCGAAGGTGGGAATCGAACCCACATTCCCGAGGGAACACGATTTTGAGTCGTGCGCGTCTGCCAATTCCGCCACTCCGGCATGCAGTGCAGAGTATAGCTGACAATCTCATCATGGTCAAGGGAAGTTAATCGCATGCGTTTGGGAATCATTGGCCTGCCTCAAACAGGCAAAACAACCTTGTTCAATGCCCTCACCCGCGGATCGCAACCTACGGGTACGGCTTCCGGCAAGATCGAAATGCATACCGCCGTAGTGGATGTTCCGGATGCCCGGGTGGATGTGCTTTCGAACATGTTCAAGCCCAAGAAGACTATCTATGCCAAGGTAACGTATGTGGATATTGCCGGCCTGGATGGTTCCAATACCAAGGGCGAGATTTCAGGCAATTTGCTCAACCAGCTCGCGCAAATGGATGGCTTCATCCACGTTGCGCGAGCTTTTGAAGATGATAACGTCCCGCATGTCCGTGAGACGATCGACCCCTTGCGCGATATCCAGGCAATGGACAGTGAACTCGTGCTCAACGATCTGATCTCTACCGAGCGCAAGATCGAGCATCTGGCGGAAGAGAAGAAGAAAGGCGCCGGCAGGGATAAGTCGTTGATCGAACGCGAGAGCGTGCTTTTCAACCGCCTGCACGAGGCTTTGAGCAAGGAAATTCCGCTGCGCGATGTGGAAATCAGCGCCGAGGAAGACAAGCTGCTCTCCGGATTCGGATTCCTCAGCCGCAAACCGATGTTGGTCGTGCTCAATCTGGCGGAGGGCCAGGCTGCGCCGCAGGTGGATTACGGTCACAAGCACAGCCAGGTGGTTGCCCTGCAGGGCAAACTCGAAATGGACATTGCCCAGCTTTCAGAAGATGAAGCCAAAGAGTTTTTGACCGAATATGGCATCGAAGAACCGAGCTTGAACCGGATGATCCGCTATTCGTATGACTTGCTGGGATTGGAATCTTTCTTCACAGTAGGACCCGACGAAGTGCGGGCATGGACGGTGCGGCGGGGAGCCACTGCGCCAGAGGCCGCCGGCGAGATCCATACCGACCTGCAGAAAGGGTTCATCCGCGCAGAAGTGATCGCCTACAACGATCTCATGGCGACGGGCGGGATGACGGAAGCCAAAGCAAAGGGAAAATACCGCCTGGAAGGAAAAGAGTACATCGTCCAGGACGGCGACATTCTGAATATCCGGTTCAATATATAGTGAAAAAACCGAAACCCGAATTCAATGAGAACCCGAGATCGAATGATCTCAGGTTCTTTTATGGCTGCATTCGTTTGCGCATGTCTGCTTCGAAGCCGGCAAGCTTTACTCGGGAGGTGAGATTCAGGCTCAACGGGGTGACGGAAACCACCTTGTCGTGCCTGAAAGCCGTGATGTCGCAGGTTGGGTCAGCCAACTCTTCGTCGTGAATCACGATATGAGCCGAGACGTGAGCCGGCTTGCTCTCTGACGGCGGAACTGCAAAAGCTTCGAAATAGGGATAATCACTCAAGTGGGTCATCCGCCATGGAGTTTCGGGCGTGGCTTCGGCAGGGACGTTGACATTGAGGACGTGAACGTCTTTTGGCATCCTGTTCTCGAGCAAGAGCCGGGCGAACATGCGGGTGAAGGAGGCTGCTGCCGAGAAATCGACCTTTGTCGAGTAGCCGTAATAATCATCACTCAAGAGCTGCAGCGAAACCGCCAGGCCTGGCACTCCGTAGGATGCTCCCTCCAGGGCTGCGCCGACCGTGCCTGAAAGGGTGACGTCGGTGCCTGGGTTCTCGCCATAATTGATACCCGATACAATCAGGTCAGGTTTCTCTTTCATCACGATCAGGGCGCCGACCTGGACAGCCTGGGCAGGGGACCCGCCAACGGCATAGCATTCCCATTCCTGCTCGCCGATCCGCAGGACCGTGGGTTTGATCTCCCGGTCAGACCAGGAGGGGACGCTTCGCCCGGAGCCCGAATGCTGCTCACGAGGAGCAGCGACCGTAACATAACCGAGTGCGGAGAGGGCTTCGGCAGCCGCCCAAAGACCGGGCGAAAGAATACCATCATCGTTGCTGAGCAGTATTTGCGGTTTTTTGACGTTCATCATTAATTCTCGAAATAATTACCCGTTTTTGAAATAGAAAAGGGTGGTCAAGAACCACCCTTCATTCGATGCCCCCGGCAGAATTCGAATCTGCAACCTTTTGCTCCGCAAGCAAACGCTCTATCCAATTGCGCTACGAGGGCGCGTTTCTGTTCTGTAAATATACCGCGAGCGAGCCGAATCGTCAAGGAATCCGGTATGGCGACGATGCAGGCCTGGCCAGCCTATTCGTTGTCATGGTTGTGGTTGAGGAGGAGCGCGGCGCGAGTATTTTGCTCAATGGAGATCAATACGTCCACCACGCCGCCGATCGCCAGGACTACAGTTCCCAGGACTCCTTCGACGATGAAGATCAACACGCCAGCAACCACACCGCCGATCAAACCAGAGCCCGGTGTGATGGCATAAAAACCCAGGTTCGCAAAGATGCTGTCATTTTCGGCAAAGATCAAGGGTAACATGATCAAGCTCACAAACGCGATGAGCAGCGAGATTGCGCCTACTATTTTCAGTGCAAGCGCAATCAAGGTCAGACCCTGGAATTTCCTCTGCATAAGAGACTCCCCAAAATCGTATATCTGGGAGAATACACCAGATGGCTGATTTTCGATAGATGGTTATTAAACATCAAATGCCGGAGTGAGGGGGGCACCCAGGCATTTGATGCTGAAAATAATAACATTGTTCAATTAAAATAGAATTAGGGTTTGATGAGAGTTTGTCACAATGGGTATTTTGGGAGAAAATATTCCAATACCTTTCGTTTTTGTTAATCCCGCTTCATATTCATGATTTGAGGGAACTATAGAATATAGACACATCCAGGGCGGCAGCGATTTGGGTGATGATTTTATTGCCAGAGCTCTTGTTTAATTAGGTTAAGGTTAGTCACTGAACGAGGATTCATCCGGTTCTTGAGAGCAGACAAAAGAAGAAATCTTCAGAGGCTAAAGGTCAGACTTACTTGAGTCATTATCGCTCCACCCTAAATCGAGCATGGATCAAGATTCGGGCTTCGTCGAAGGATAAAGCTTTTGGTTTTTGGGATACACTCATTAATGATCGATCTAAAAGTCCTGCACAGTATTCAAATACCTACTTAGAGCGGAACTACTTTGATGAGAAACGCGCCGGGAACCGGTTGTATTTGCTGGGTGAATCGAAGGCCTTTACGGTTCGACCAGTGAACCTATGCACTTTCGATGATGACGTTATGAATTTCGAGGGGGAAGATTCATGAGAGAAATCGATTTGAGCTCTTTATTCGGGACGATAAACGAGATGATGCTGATGATCACGCCAGGCGGCATGATCGTCAAGGCAAACCCTGCATTAACCGATAAGCTTGGCTATCCGCCAAATGCTCTGGCAGGAAAATCGATCAAGTACATTCTGCCCAGCGAAGCGGCGGAAGAGATGGATCGGATCCTGCAAAAGATTGCAGAACTCAAGACCGGCTCATTTCGCCTTCCTTTTATCACCAATCGGGGCGAAACATGCCAGGTTGAAATGGATATGAGCACCGGCACCTGGGACCAGAAAGATCTGATCGTTGCCATTTGCCGCGATGTAACCTACCGGACCGAGGTCGAGAAGGAAGAACGCGAGCAGCGAGTGCTGGCTTCAGCACTTGCGGACATGGCCATTCTTTTGAACTCGAGCCTGAATCTCGAAGAAGTGCTCGATCGCATTCTCGATAATGTGGGCAGTGTGATACCAAGCACATCGTGCAATATCATGTTCGTCGAGGGCAATCATGCGCGAATCGTGCGCACGCGAGGGTACGAATCGGTTGGCACCGAAGATCTCTTAAAGGCCCGCGTTTTTACTGTCAAGAAGATCAATTATCTGTACAAGATGGCCTATTCATTGCAACCCACAGTATCTGAGGATACAGCGACAGATGCCAACTGGTCGCTAATACCTGAAGCCATGTGGGTGCGTTCTTATGTAGCAGCGCCAATCACTTTCCAGGGTAAACTGTTCGGCTTCATCAATTGCGACAATGAGAAAGCCGGTTTCTACAACCGCGGGCACGCGATGAAACTCAAATTATTTGCCGACCAGGCAGGTATTGCCATTGAAAATGCGGTTCTGTTCTCGGAAGCCAGGCGTCATGCACGGCAGATGACGCTGATCAACGATCTCACACGCGTATCGCTGGACTCGGACGATTTCGAAAACCTCCTCGAGAATCTACCTGCGCGCCTTAAGGAACTGTTCCAGGCACAAAATGTGTATATCAACCGCTGGGACGAGGCGGCCCAAACCGTCTATTGCATTGCCACAACCTATCCGCACAAAGCCAATTTTCACAAGCAGGTAAGCGAGTCCAGTGAAAGGTCGCTTACCCTATCCTGTCTCGAAGCGGGTAAAGCTGTCTACATTCACGGTCAACACAAGCTTTCCTCGGCAAAACGCAGCGACCGGGGAGTTTACTCAGAGAAGAACTTCCTGGCACTGCCGATGGTCGCCAATGGAGTAAAGATCGGCGCCATTGTGGCGGGATTTGCAGGCGACCATTCGAGTTCAGAGGTCGATCTGGCAATCGGTGAATACGCCGCAAATACGATCAGCCCCGTGATTTCGAAGATTCTCTCTCTCGACCTTGAGCGGACGCAGTCTGAGCAATTGGGGCATGCGAACGCGCTCATTGCAGCCTTGAGCCGAGTTGGCACGTCCATCGTCAGCGCTGCAGACACATCGACAGTGATGAATTCACTTGGCAGCGAACTCGAAATGCTGGGAATCCACAGCATGATTGCTCTCATCGAGCCTGATTCGAACTTTCTCGAGATTCGGTTCATCTCACAGGAGAGCACGATCTTGCCAGCAATCGAAAGAATGCTGCCTGAGAAGCACCTGATCCACAGGATTCCTGCCGACAAGTTTCCGTTTTCGACCAATCTTTTCAAGGAGGGCAAACCACAGTTTATCGAAAATCCCGAGAGTATCGTTTCCTACATCATGCCCGAGATCGTAAGCCCATTCAAGCGGAGATTGCTGTCCATATTATCGATACGCAAGGATACGCGTGCGATGCTCCTGCCGCTAACGACTAAGGGAAGGATCAGCGGGGTGCTGGTGCTTTGGGGAGATCATCTCAAGCAGGTGGATACCGAAGCCTTTTCAATTTTTGGATATCAGACGTCTGCCGCTCTAGAAAATGCTGCACTGCTGGAGACAATCAAGCGAATGGCTATCACAGATGAAATGACAGGAATATACAACCGCAGGGGGATAAACGAATACGGGCAGCATGAAATCGAAGTTGCCAAACGCATGGTTCGTCCCTTGAGCGCAATCATGTTCGACCTCGATCACTTCAAGGTCGTAAACGATACTTATGGACACCCCGTTGGCGATGAAGTGCTTTGCGAGATCGTCAGAAGGTGCAAGGAAAAAATACGAGAGATCGACCTTTTTGGTCGATACGGTGGTGAAGAGTTCCTGATTCTCGTTGTAGGTGCGGGGATCAAACAGGCAAGCATGGTGGCAGAGCGCCTGCGAGCCGTCGTTGGAGACAACCTCATTCAAACGGCAGCCGGTGATCTTGCCGTCACCATCAGCCTGGGCGTGACTGCCTTGTCGGACGATGTAATTACGATCGATGATATGATTAAAGAAGCGGATACTGCGCTCTACAATGCAAAGAATCGCGGTCGCAATAAAGTCGCAATAAAGGAATAATCCAGGAATGGCGGAAACGACTATCAATTCCAGCGCAGTTCCTCCGCCATCGGCTTCAGCCGGCGGCGAATTCGAGACGTTTGTTGCAAAGGTCAGCATGGCTGCATGCGTGCTCGACAGTGATGGCAGGATTCTTTACATCGACCCGGTCATCGCATCCGATAAAAAGCTCAAGGCTGGCGATCGGGCGATCATTCACGAAGATCCAGTTTCCAAGAAAAAATATCTTCTCAATTCGGTTGATCAAGTTAATCTCCCATCGGGCGACGAAATCGGCTGCGTGATGGATTCGAGCTGGTGTGGCCAGCCCGCTCAATTTGTGATGCTCGAAGATGGACGCGCGGAAAAGCTTGCACAATTGCGCGAAAGCCAGAGGATGATGCAGACCCTGGTGAGCAATCTCCCGGGAATGGCATACCGCTGCAATTTCGACGCTGCATGGACAATGACCTACGTGAGCAGCCGTTGTTTCGAATTGACCGGGTATTCACAGGACGATCTCGCCAATAACCGTTTCGTTTCCTATGGGGAATTGATCTTGCCGGCGGACAGGCGCAAGGTTTGGGAAACGATTCGGTCGGCAGTACTCGAAAACAGGCCCTATCAGCTGACGTATCGCATTCAATCTAAAACTGGTTCTCTCAAGTGGGTGTGGGAGCAAGGTCGTACGGTTTACTCGGAAGAGGGCAAACGAACCGGCATAGAGGGCTTGATCATCGATATCACCGACAGGCAGATCGCCGCAGAAGCCCTGGTCGAAAGTGAAGAACGCTACCGAAGCCTGTTACAGGCATGCCCCGATGCTGTGATCCTGATCGACCTGAAGAGTAATATCATGCTGTGCAATCAGAGACTCTGCGAGCTGGTGGGCGAGGCTGACCCAAGACACCTGATTGGAAAACCTGTGTTCAAGTTCCTAGATATTGGACAGCGCAGTGAGCAAGCCTCGAAGATCGCAAGGTCGTTGAGGAAAGACGCATCCGTCAGAGAAATGGGCACGATGATCATGGTCAACGGCAAACGCGTGCCAATCGAACTGAATATCGCCGCTGTACACAATTCCAGCGGGGCTCCAAATGGTTATCTTATCGTAGCCCAAAATATGAGCCAGCAAGATGAGACCCAACGTGCCTTACGGGAGAGCGATGCGATCTATCGTGTAATTGTTGAAGATAGCCCCCAGATGATCGTGAGGTTCAAACCGGATGGGGTGATCAGTTTTGCCAACGAGGCGTTTTGCCGATACTTTGGAGCCATGCGCCAGGAGTTGATCGGCAAGAGCTTAGAGGGTGTGATCAATCGAACTTCCACAGGAGACTTCGAAAAAGTCCTCAAATTCGTGTCGCCGCAAATGGAACCTCTCGTCCAGGAATATCTGGAAAAGAAGGGCAAGGATGACTCACGCTGGGTTCGCTGGGTCACCCGGTCGATCCTGGACAGTGAGAACCAGTTCATTGAGTACCAGACCGTTGGTGAGGACATTACCAGCCAGAAAAATGCAGAACAGACGCTCAGCGAATCGGAATTTCGATTTCGCGAACTGCTTGGCAACGTCAAGCTGATTGCCATCATTCTTGATTTACAGGGGACAGTCACATACTGCAACACTTTCTTCTGTGATGTAGTGGGAATGAGCAAAGATGAAGTCGTCGGCAAGAACTGGCTGGAAAGTTTCATGTCCATCGACGATTCGATCGCCTTTCGCAAATTGTTGCTCGAATGCGGGCTGACGGGAGTCATTCCTGCAAAAAGGGAAAATCTTATCATGACCAGACAAGGCGAGCAGCGCTTGATTGCCTGGACGAACACGACCCTAAGCGACAAAAACGGCCATATCACAGGCATCGCCAGCATTGGACAGGATATTACCGAGCGTAATTTTTCAGAAAAGATCCAGGCCGCGATCTACCAGGTTTCGCAATCAGCCAATCAGGCACACGACCTGGACCAGCTTTATCTCTCGATTCATCAGATTTTGCAGGAATTAATGCCGGCTGACAACTTCTTTATCGCGTTAATCGATGAGGAACAGGACCTGCTCAGTTTTCCTTATTTCGTTGACCAATTGGACACTCAACCCAAGCCCAAGAAGCCCGGCCGTGGACTAACCGAATATGTTTTGCGTACAGGTAAGACAGTACTTGTGAACCCCGAGGTGTTCAACCTTCTGGTCGAGGAAAATGAAGTCGAATCCATTGGCACGGCGAGTGTAGACTGGCTTGGAGTGCCGCTCAAAGTCGAAAATCGCACCATTGGCGTAATGGTGGCGCAATCTTATTCCGAAGGGATCCGCTTCAAGTATCGAGACGAACAGATGATGGCGTTCGTGTCCACCCAGGTGGCGATGGCCATCGAGCGGAAGCGCGTAGAACAGGCGTTACGACGAAGCCAAAAACGCAATGAACTGATCGTCGAGGCATCGACAGATGCCATTTTCGTCGAGACATTGGATGGAATAATCCTGGACTGTAATTCGGTGGCGACTCAACTCTACGGCTATTCGCACGAGCAGCTTTGCCAGATGACGGTCAGAGACCTGGTGCCTGCCGGCACAGAACCGGTCATGCCTGGGAACATAGGGCAGAACCTCGAAAACCAGGCAGCCCTCGTTGAGACGGTGAACGTACGCGCCGATGATACGGTCTTTCCGATCGAGTTGAGCATGCGGCTGACGACCATCGAAGGCGACCAGGTGCTTGTGGCATACGTGCGTGATATCACCGAGCGTAAGCAAGCCCAGAATGCGATCATTGAGTCGGAAGCGAAATTCAGAGACCTGGCTGAGACGACCGCGGCCGGCATTTTCATCCACAGGGGCGAGAAATACCTCTACGTCAATCCGGCCTGGTGTCAGATGACCGGATATGGCGCCAACGAACTCAAAGAAATCAGAGTTTTCGACAAGGTATCTCCAGAATTGGTCGAAGATCTGAAGGAAAGATCGCGCATCCATTTGCGCGGCGCCCAGGATGTCGACCATTACGAGATCAAGTTCGAGACAAGGAGCAGGGAGAAGCGCTGGTTCGATGTCAATTCGAGCCTAATCAATTACGAGGGAAAGACGGCTATCATCAGCACGGCTCTGGACGTGACCGAACGGAAGCTGCATGAACATGAGATGGAAGCCATCGTGCAGATGAGTGAGATTTTGCGCGCCAAAACTAAACTCGATGAAATTCCGCCCACGATCCTGGAAATACTGCCTGACCTGCTGAACATCGAAGGCGCGCTGATGATCACACTCGATAAGAAGAACAAAGATCTGACCCGTTATTATGGGTCGGGCTCATGGAAGGCGCTCGAGGGGATCACACTTCAAAAAGACAAGGGCCTGGCAGGATATATCATCAATTCAGGAAAGCCATATATCAACCACTCTGCAAAGACGGACGAACATTTCGAATTTCCCGAAATGATCCAGACAATGACCTCGATCATTGGCTCGCCCATGATCGCCCAGGGGAAGATAATTGGAGCGCTGATCGTAGGATCGTCGCACCGGATGGAGGAGTTCGAAATTCACTTGCTGATGACGATCACAGACATCGCCGCAGGCGGGATGCACCGGGCTTACCTTTATGAACAAACCCTGGAGCAGACCGAAGAACTCAAGAACGCCTACAATGCCACCCTCGAGGGCTGGGCACATGCTCTCGAATTGCGCGATAAGGAAACCCAGGGTCACTCGCTTCGGATTGCCAATTTCACCATCCGTTTAGCCCGGCGTATGGGTTTCGATGAGAATGAGATCGAAAACCTCCGTCAGGGCGCGCTGCTTCACGATATTGGCAAGATGGGTATTCCCGATACCATTTTGCTCAAACCGGGCACGCTTACCGAGATGGAATGGACGATCATGCGCAAGCATCCAGCGTATGCGCGCGACATGCTGCTGCAGATTCCATTCTTCAAAGGCTCGATCGACGTGCCCTATTCGCATCACGAATGGTGGGATGGCTCCGGCTATCCTCAAGGCCTTGCAGGGGAGCAAATACCGATGGCGGCAAGAATATTCGCCATTGTCGATGCCTGGGATGCCCTGATCTCCAACCGGCCTTACCGCAAAGCATGGGATCGAAAGGAAGCCCTGGCGCATATCATCAACCAGGCCGGGACCCACTTCGACCCCGATGTCGTCGACGCGTTCGTGAAGCTGCTTCAGGAAGAAGGCGAATGACAAAAATGCCCTCCAGTTAGCAACGCACCCCTTTCTGTCGGTTTTGTCCAACTTTTGGGGTGCTGTTCAGTTCGGAGGGCGTTTCTGATACAGTTTTTTATTCTTCAGTGATCGTCACGGTCAGGAGCTTGACCCCGGGGGATTGAGGGCGCTGCGGATCTCGTTCTGGGATCGAAAACAGTACATCCAATCCCTTCACCACCTGCCCAAAGATCGAATGCTTATGATCGAGCCAGGGTGTGGCGATGTGTGTGATGAAGAATTGCGAGCCATTGGTGTTGGGTCCTGCGTTGGCCATGGAAAGCACACCCGGTCCGTTATGCTTGAGAGAAGCATCGAATTCATCATTGAACTTATAGCCAGGACCACCCATACCGGTTCCGGTTGGATCGCCGCCTTGCACCATAAAGTTATTGATCACTCTGTGGAAGATGGTGTTATCGTAGAATCCTTCACGCGCCAGGAACACGAAATTATTCACCGTGTTCGGCACCTTATTGGCATATAAGCTGCAAACGATATCGCCTTTTTCTGTCTTGAAGGTGGCAGTGTATTTCTTGGTGGGATTGATCTTCATTTCAGGTGGTTTTGACCACTGCTTGGTTTGAGCCATGAGTCTATTCCTTTCTTTTGACGCGAGTTTAATCATTGTAGCATATCCGTAAAATCACGCGCTGCGATTTGCAGCCAACCTTGCACCGAGCGTACGTGTTGACCAGACGATCACGAAGATCAGGGTACAGGTCAGGACGATTGCAGAGCCCGAAGCAATGTTGAGGTAGTACGACAAGTACAGGCCGGTGATGCCCGAGAAAGCAGCAATGACGGCCGAAATCAGCATCATGCTCGGAAGGTGGCGGCTGAGCAGCGAAGCTGTGGCAGCGGGCGTTACCAACAGGGCTACCATGAGCGCCACTCCCACCACCTGGAGCGAAACGACGATTGCCATGGCAACGAGCCCAATCAGCATGAATTCCAATACGCGGGTTGGCAGGCGCAATGTGGCGCTCAGCACAGGGTCGAAGGAGAGCACCAGGAACTCTTTGTAGAAGAGGAAGATTCCAAGCAGGATCACCGCGCCAAAAATGGCAGTGCGGATGAGGTCACCCGTGCCCACAGCCAGCACATCGCCGAAGAGAAAGTGGGTCAGGTCGGCGGTATAGTTCCTCACCGTGGAGATGAGGGCAATGCCGAGGGCAAACATGCCTGCAAAGATGATGCCGATGGCTGTGTCTTCCTTGATCTTCGAGGTGCGGGTTACGATGCCAATTCCCAACGCGCTCAAGAGCGCGGTGAGCATGGCCCACCAAAAGACCGGTTCGCGCGCTCCTCCGCTGATGAGATACCCCACTGCCACACCGGGCAGAACTGCGTGCGACAGCGCATCGCCAAGGAAAGCCATCCCGCGCAAAATGATAAAGCAGCCCAGCACTGCGCTGACGACGCCAACCAGGATGGCGGCAGCCATGCCGCGGACCATGAATGCGTATTGCAGGGGGGCTGTGAGGAACTCAAGCATGAGGATGTCCTTCCTCTTCGCAGCATGTATCGTCGAAAGCGGTTGTGCCGCCTGTCGTTGGGCGTATCTGCAGTTTCCCCGAATAAGCATCTTCCAGGATATCTTCGCGGAATACGTCTGCCGGTAAACCGAATGCGAGCTGCCTGTGATTCAACAGCAGCGCCTTGTCGAAACGCTCAGACGCCATTTTTAAATCATGCAAGGCGACCATGACAGTTACCTTTTGCGGACGTAGATCATCCAGGATTTTGAAGAGCTCTTCCTGCGAAGGCTTGTCCAGCCCGCTGAACGGTTCATCCATCAACATCAGCTCGGCATGCTGAGCGAGTGCCTGGGCGATGAACATGCGCTGCTGCTGACCTCCCGAAAGCTGGCTGATCTGACGATCTGCCAATGATACAAGATGAACCACAGAAAGCGCGTGATGCACGATTTCTCTATCTCTTTTCCCCGGCCAGTGCATTAAGCCCAACCGGCCGGTACGTCCCATCATGACGACATCGAAAACCCTGACCGGAAAAGTCCAATCCACAAGGCTGCGCTGAGAGATATAAGAAATACACAGATGCCCGCCCGGCTCATGACCTGCAATGCGAATGGAGCCCGCAGTCGGCTTGAGCAGCCCGGCAATCGCCTTGAACAAAGTGCTTTTGCCTGCGCCGTTAGGTCCGACAACGGCAAGCCTGTCAGCCTGGTTCAACTGAAAAAAGATCTGGTCGATGGCCATGATTTCGCCATATTTGACCTGAAGATGATCCACGTTAAGGATTGGCACCCCAGGTTCGTGAGGGAAATACCTTTCTTCATCGCGTAGAGCAGGTTTACGAAAACGCGCAATGCTCATTTGGAACCTGAGTTTCCGGTCAAACCCAACACAATTGCGTTGACATCGAAGCGCATGTAATCCTGGTAAGTGGCCGCAGGACCGGAACTGTTCGTTAGCGATCCGGTGTAGATCTGAACGAGAGCGATGCCTGTGTCACCGGCAACCCGCTGTGCCAGCGACGAGTTGACATTTTGACCGAGGAAGATCGCTTTGACCTGATAGTTACGAATGGCATCTTCGAGGGCGGCAATATCTTGAGCAGAAGGCTCGGATGAGGTTGAGTAGGACGGCACGATCGCTCCGACCTGGTCGAATCCATAACGAGAGCAAAAATAACCGAAGATCAGGTGATCGGTAATCATCTTGCGCTCATCGGCAGGTATGACAGCGACCTGGGTCTTGATCCACTTGTCGAGAGCGGCGAGAGAATCAAGGGCGGTCTGAGCGTTTGCAGCATACTGCCGGGCGTGCGCCGGGTCGGCTTCGCTCAGCGCCGTTTCGATGTTCTTTACCCAGATCATGACGTTATTGGGATCTGTCCACACGTGGGGATCGCCTGCTTGATTCGAGGGGGTAGCATCCGGAGAATGTACATCGGATGAAGAAGACTGCGGCGTGATGCCATCGGAGACGCTGATGATTTTGGCCTTTCCACCCGCATTCTGGACGAGTTGATCCATGAATGTTTCGAGCCCAAGACCGTTTTCGAAGACAATGGTTGAATTGGCAACTTTGGCGACGTCCTGAGGGGTGGGTTGGTACTGGTGGTCGTCGGCGCCGATGGGAACGATGGCGTCAACAACGACGTACTCACCGCCGACTTGGCGGACGATATCAGCTACGATGGAGGTTGTGGCAGTCACCTGGAGTTTGGTGGATGCTGTGGGTTGCGCTGGAGGAGCAGCACAGGCCGCAAGCAGAGCAGAGAGAAAACTGACAGCGATCATTCCTGTGATCAATCGATAAAAAATGCGCGTCATCGAACCAAACCCCTATTCTTGAGCATTGGCTCTGCATTCAGGGCAGAGGCCGAAAAGCTGCAGCATATGATCTTCAACGGAGAAACCTGTTTCCAATGCAACCCTGTCGAAGAGGAGCTCGAGATGGTCGCCTTGAAATGAGACTGTCTTGCCGCAGGAGGTGCAAATGAGCAGGTGCTCGTGGCCATCGTTTTTGCGCATGATCATGTGGCATCCATCGGAGCGATGGACGCGCTGGATGAGCCCCAGGGATTCGAGCTGCTCGAGGGTGCGATATACCGTAACCAACCCGAGGTGTGGATCCTTCTTGCGGCAAAGCGCATAAAGGTCTGCAGGCTCCAACGCACGCTGCGCACATGTCAATTCCTCCACAATAATATTGCGGGCGGATGTAATCCGGCAGCCGCTTTTTTGCAGACTCAGCAGCCATTGTGATGCAAGAGTTTGATTCTGCATATTCATCCATGTTAATTGAAAATGATTATCATTACCAATAGCAGTATACAAAAAAACCTCCATCCCGTAAAGGGATGGAGGAATATTCAGTTGAAATTGTTACGGGCGAGCGACCAATGTAACATTCACATTCATGGTCTTCCCTCCACGAATAATCGTCAGCGTGACGGTCTGGCCAGGATTCGTATCGAGGAAGATGTAGGTCAGCATGTCATCGAAAGTGTTCACATCGACATTATCGATCTTTGTGATCACATCGCCACCGATCAGGGTTGGGATACCCAGCACGTCGACAGTGTTGTTGCTGCCCTGCAATCCTGCAGCAGCCGCGGGTCCGCCGGGTACAACCGTAACGACAAGTACACCGCGCTGAGTGGCAGGCAGATTCATGGCTGTTGCCAGGCTGCCGGTCAGGTCCTGACCGGAGATGCCGAGGTACGAGTGGGTGACGCTACCATTAGCGATCAATTTATCCGCAATGGTCTTGACGATCAGGCTCGGGATGGCATAGCCAACACCAGAGCTGGAGCCGCTCAAGGTTTCGATTGCCGAATTGACGCCAATCACCTGCCCATCCATATTAAGCAGCGGGCCGCCAGAATTCCCCGGGTTGATCGGAGCATCGGTTTGAATGACATCCGGGATGCTGAAGGTGGTACCGGTAGTCACTTCGGTCTGGGTCGAGGAACTCGTGTCAAGCAAGCGGCCAAGGCCGGAGACGATACCGGAGGTCAGAGAGCCCTGCAATCCGAACGGGTTGCCAATCGCCAGAACCATCTGGCCAACCTGGACGGTTGTTGAATCGGCCATGGTCAACGGCTTGAGCTGTGAGTAGTCTCCGGAGAGCTTGAGAACCGCAATGTCTGCAGCGGGGTCGGCTCCCACCACGGTAGCTGCCTGCTGCGACCCATCGGAGAATGTCACCACGATGCTCTGCGCGCCGGCAATTACGTGGTTATTGGTGACGATGTGGCCGTTTGTGTCATACACAAAGCCCGATCCGATCACTTCTGTAGGGGTCTGGGTTTGTGACGGGCTGGTTGAGGCGCTTTGGGATGGGATGACAGTGATATTGACCACCGATGGATTCGTGGCCTGATAGATCTGCATGAACAAGGTCTGCAGCGCCAGGTCAGAAGAGCTCGGTTGAGTCACACCAGTTGAAGTGGTTGGTGCCTGTGTTGGCGCCTGCGTGGGCGCCTGAGTAGTGGCCAAAGCTGTTGGCGAGGCTACGCAAGCTGCCAACAGGACCGATACAATTACAAATAAAGATAAAGTTCGAATAGTGCTTTTCATTTCTTTCACCTATATACCCTCTCGAATTTGTACTCATTTGAGCAACATGAATTGCTCAATACAAGACGAATGTACAATCGAGAACTTAGAACTCAATTAATGAAAGATTAATTGAACCTAAGCAAAAGAAAAGGCAGGGAAAGAACCCTGCCTTTGATCTGCGAAATCTATTTGCTCAGTCGATGTTAATGCTTCCAGATCCGCGGTTCATCACCTGGATAAGGATCTTGTTTGCGGCTGTTGCGTAATTTGACGATTCCCAGGTGCCCACGCCATTACCGGCCGAGCTGATGCTTTGGAGATTCGATGGGAGGTTGAGTGAACCCGAGCCCGAGTCCGTCACCTCGATACGCACAGCGGCATTCGAAGGGAGTGAAATGTTGACCGAACCGCTGGCGCTATCGAGCTGGAGAGTCAACGTGGTGGCTGCCGGCAGATTGGCATGAACCGACCCGGAACCGCTTTCGATCGAAGCCACATAGGCATTTTTCGATTGGGGAAGGGTAAAGTTGGAGCTGCCTGAGGCCATGGATGCCTGTAGTGCAGACAAATTGAGCCCGCTCAGGTCGGCGGCAACCGAGCCGCTGGCGCCATCGATCGTCAGGTCGACAGGCACGTCCGGGCTGATGCCGATATCCCAATTGAGATTGGTGAATGAAAAATTGAATCTGAACCAGTTGGCTGGATTGGTCACCTGGGAAAGTTTGATCGATTTTACCTGGTCTCCAGTAACCGTGTAGATGACCGTGCCGCTCCAATGGCCAATCGTCGCATCGAAGAGATTCGCTGAATTATTCAAGGCGTGGATATCTGAAGATTCGGAGGATAAGTTCAGAACCATGTTGGCCAAAGAGGTGTTGTCGAGAGGCGTTGTAAACGTCTCAACCTGGGGCGTCTGAGCGGCGGAAGGAGCAGCAATTCCGAGCGCAGGGCCAAAGACAAGGAACGCGATCACCGCGCCGATTGCCAGCACTCCGATAACAGCACCGGCCCAGGGATTTTGATGACCGAAAAGAAGGTTCAGGCCAATCACGATCAGGATCAATGGCCAGAGGTTGACCAGGTTATCCAGGCTGGCTACAGTGATGAGATTCAGGTTCGCCAGCAGCCAGATAGCTCCGACGCCAATCAAGATGATGGGCCAGAAAAATGAGCGATATCGTCGTGGGTTTTGCATTTGCATACCTCATTTACTAGAGTTACCTAATATACGTCAGGTCTCTTAAAAACGTTGCAGCCGGTGACTCCGGCTGCAATAAGGTCTGCGAGATGCTATTCGAGCTCGAGTTCAAAACGGAAACGGCAATCCTCTTCGAACCACATCGGGAAGTTGGTGCCCCACAGGTTGTTGAGCAAGTTGAAGTGTGCACCCTGGTCGATCACAGGCTGGTCATTGTTGAAATCGAGCAGCGAAGGCCGGCCTGGCGCAACCAGCGGGGCGTCGAGTGATTGGATTGCCAAAGTCCACCCCGGCTGCTTGAAGCGGATGAATCCACTTGATGCGTGTAAATGCCGGTTGCCATTTGGCACGACCTGCAGGGGGTCGATCTTTTCACCGAGTTTTTCGATTTCCAGAGATGCGTTTTCATGAAGCATTGGAACGAAGCTGAGCCAGATGGCTTCCGGCATGCGGCAGGCGCGCTTGTCGAACCACTGCAACTCGATGTGAACTTTTCTCCCCGAACCGTCCAATTGATAATGGAGATAGAAATTCGATGGGCAGCCAAAGGATTCGGCGCTTTTACCCTCGGCCGTCAGGTGGAACAGGATGTCGCCTGGTTTGGTGAAAGCCTGGCTGACAACCGGCTGCCACCAGCGGCTGACTGCGATCGAGTTTTCGAGACCCGGTTTGGTGAAATCGTCGCGCGACCAATTGTTGTTTTGTTCCCTGGGGAGGATATATTGGTGAAAGAAACGCTCATAATCTGCGGCAGAGAAAGTCTGATATCTCAGCCAGGCCAATGGGTGTTGCGCATCGGTGAATTGACGGGAAGCCTCACCGAACGTCCAGTCGACCATGGCACCGGTATGCGGGTCGAAATGAAGTCGGGCCTTGCCTTGGTCCAGAATGACGCTTGATGGGTCACAGGCAGTCCAGTCCTGGATCCTGGGCTTGACGGGGCGAATGGAGGCAAGGCGTTCGCGGGCTTCATCTGCCAGGGGAGATTCGTCCAATGCGTCTACTGCGGCATTGATGATATTTCGTTTTTCCGCCCACGAAGCTTCGAATTTCTGAAAATTCGGCAGCCCGCGCCTGGCATCGAAATCTTCGTTATTATAGGCTTCGCGATCGCCCAACCAGGTTTTTTCATCCATGCCCCAGGTATGTTCCGGGACGAGCATCAGTTTGTAATGAAAGGCATTGTAGAGAGCATTTCCCTGCGGCATCCTTTTGCTTTCCAGCCATTCCTTACGCTGGCGAAGCAACTCGCGGTAGCGCGCAACCTTGATTGGGTCAGTGCCCACGCCATGAATCCAGGTATCACCGATTTCCTGGGTGACAACAGGTAGGCGGCTGCGCAGGGGCTCGAGAGTGGCTGCAAAATCGTCGAGGGTAGAAGCAAACACGTGCGAACCGGGAATTGCTTCCTGCACTTCGCGATAGACCTGGAGTACTTGCTCGACCGATTGCGGGCCGAGATTATCCCCGGTATGACCGAAAGCCAAAGAGTCATCACTGCCTTCGATGACGAATGCCGAGCCGTATCCGCTTTCGTACATGACCACCAGGTCGGCGCCGGAAGGATCGACCCAGCGAAAGAGCGGCGGCACTTGCGGAACGCTCGAACCCGGGTTGACCCCGATGTGCAAAAACCGGATGCCGGCTTCGGCCAGCATGGGCACGATGCCTCGGGTGTGGCCGGGCACATCGGTCAGCTTGGCAGCGATAGTGGTCTTGCCAAACCGGTTGTCGAGCTCCTGTGAAAGCGTCAAGCCAAAGCGGAAAAGGTCGGCATCTTCAAGCTCGGTGTGAGTTGTGAAGGGAAGGGCGTGCCATTTGATGTCGCCAGCAAGAATTGCGTCTTCCATCTCCTTGCGGGCAGAAGGGTACGCCCGGTCGAGGAATTCATAAATCAAATACGAGCCTGTTGTCCAGATGAAGCGCTGTTCGAGGCCAGATTCGCGCATTTCGCGCGCAACCCGCAATGCAGACGGGATGTGCAGCGTGATGTAATCATTGATCACACGGGTGGCGTAGTTTGTAAAGCCTACATCGAGATGGGTCTTAAAGATCAAGTGAATATTGCGTTGGGTGCTCAATGGACCTTTCCTTCGAAGCCAGAATTCGCTCGGTACGCTACCAATTATAAGTGCAACCGCCGATCGATACGTCGATTTCAGCCATTGACGAAGAAATTGATAGCAAAGGAACTTCGCGGAATTTTATAGAACCAGAAGGATTGCCAGGCCAATTTCAACAATCAGACTGATGGCGTTGCTTCGATCAGCCGATTTGTCGAGCGCAATGGATAAGGCGCGGATGACCGCTGTGGCAGCCCATGAAATGCCGAGCATCTTGAAAGCAAGCGGATTGTTCAGGATCACTGTAGCTACAGAAAGGCCGATCAACGTCCCCCCCATGACGGCTCGTATCTCTGTAGTCCCCCGCGAGCCTGGCACTTCGAGCCCTGAAGACCAGGCGACCCGGCCGGGTTTGATCATTGCATAAAGGCCGATCAACAAGGAAATTCCGACAGCCAACCATTTAAGTATCTGAAGCAGATCCATACCGAGATTGCCCTCACTATGCTGCATTCATTATACAGAGAATATGGGCTCAAATCGGAATTATGAAGACAATCCGATGATTTTGGAAGGTTCACGAGTCTCGGGCATGAACCAGAGCACAGGAACGGCCAAAAGCATCACCATTGCGCTGATGATATAGCTCGTCTGAAGTCCGAAATGGTCGGCAGCCCAGCCAATGGCTACAACCACGCCAGAGCGCATGACGAAATTCAAGGACATGTAGATACCGTTGGCGAAGGCGCGGTAATTTGGAAATTTCTCTTGTACCCAGGCCATCATCACCGGATTGATGGAAAGCATGGAAAAGCCCATGAAGAGCAGCGCCGGGATTTTCAACCAGGAATCCGCCAGGGTAAAGAGAAGCATAAAAAGAGGAGTAAGAATAAAGCCTGTATAAAGCACGGGTTTGCGTCCCAGCCGGTCACTGATCGGTCCAACAACCATCGCGCCAACAACGCCTGCGAGCTCATAAATGGTGAGCGCTGCACCGGCAAACCAGAGCGAAACCCCTTGTTCGGTGAGGTAAGTAGGAAGGAAGGTTGAAACAGCGCTCGAAACAAAATATCCTGTCAGTGAAATGGCGCCAAGGCCCAGCATGAACGGGGACATCTGGCGTAATGCCGGCTTCCAGTCGAAGGAGGGTGCAGGCGCATGGGCCGATTCAGGTAAACGCCTGAGTCGAAAGAAGAGAAAAACCGATACTGCAAGACCTGCTGTCATCAGCCAGGGGGTCGATCTCAACCCCAGGAACTGAATGGCTGTCACAACCGCCAGGGGGCCAAGCGCCCGTCCAAGCTCGCCCGCCACCATCCAATAGCTCATCCCCTTGCCCAACTGTGACCCCGAAAGCCTGCCCGCAATCACGGGCCCAACGGAGTGCATCCCTGCGGACGAAAACCCTGTAATGACAAGCAAGAGGGCTATCAGCAAATAACTGGGCATCACACCGAGGAGGCTGCAGGCGACAGCGGTGACCGCAGGGGCGAGAATGACAATCCAGCGCAGTCCCTTGCGATCGGCAAGTAAGCCGATGAACGGCTGGGAGAGCGATGGAAGCTGGCTGTAAGCGGAAAGCAGCCCTGCCTGAGTTTTGGAAAGAGCAAGGTTTTGAATAAAGATCGGGATAAATGACGGCAAGAAAGCCTGATAGGTATCGTGAAGGCCATGCGCCGTCGATATTGCGATGACTTCCGCATCCGCGAAGTCTTTTCTGGATCGGGTTGATTGATTTTTCATGTACGCTTCCCGAGGATTTTAGATTGATTCTACCTGATAACAGATTTCATACAAAACGTTAAGACAAGGGGGGTTGAAATTGATGTAAATATGAGTATTATTATCTTAATCATATAAATTACAACTCATCTTGAAGAAAGGTGGATTATGGAAAAGTCAATTGAAAGGATTTTCACGCTCCCGGCGCTCAAGTTCTCGTTCGACGCGCTGGAACCGGTTATTGACGCCCGCACGATGCAGATTCATCATGATGGACACCATGCGGCATATGTGAATAACTTGAACAAGGCTCTCGAATCGGTTCCCGAGTTTTATTCACGATCGATCGAAGACATTTTGCGCAATATCAATACTGTTCCCGAATCCATTCGCACGGCCGTGCGCAATAACGGCGGCGGTCATGCGAACCATTCGATGTTCTGGGAAATCTTGAACCCCGGCGGCGCCAGGGCTCCATCAGGCAGTTTGCTGGCTGAGATCGAAAGGACATTCGGCAGCCTGGACGGATTTATGGATAAATTCAGCTCCGCTGCTGCAACACGCTTTGGATCAGGCTGGGCCTGGCTGGTCGTGGACAACGACAAGCGGCTCCAGATCTACTCCACACCCAATCAGGACAGCCCGCTGATGGACGGTCATACGCCCATTCTTGGATTGGATGTTTGGGAACATGCCTATTACCTGACTTATCAGAACCGCCGTCCTGAATACATCAAGGCGTTCTGGGGCCTGGTGAACTGGTCGTATGTTGAGCAGCAGTATCAAAAAATCCGGTAAGCCGTTGCATCCTTTCCGGATGACGCGTTTGTGAGTCCAGAGACGTGGCGTAACCTGATGAGGGCGGAAGCGGGTGAACCAGCAGCAATCAGTGGATTCCATTTCGTAGAACCGTGAAAGGTGACCAACTTATACATCCCCCGGTATCCGGGGGATTTTGGTATTAAAAAAACGAACCCCAGTTCACAAGGGCTCGTTTTGTCGATGATCAAAAAAGTAGTCTACGGCGTAACAATAATTGTGCCGACCATAGCCGGCTGGTGGATCGTGCACTTGTAGTCGTATGTTCCGGCGGTGTTGAATGTGTAGCTGAAAGTGCCTCCAGGTGCAATATTGCCTGAAGCGAAGGAGCCGTCATCGGCCGTTACGTTATGATCGACCTGATCTTTGTTTGTCCAAACCACAGTGGTGCCAACTTTAACTGTCACAGTTTGAGGGACGAATTGGATCTGCGACATCTCTACATTGACAACAGCCGGCGTGGTGCCGCCTGTTGTACCACCACCGCTTGGGGCGGTTGGGGATGGAGTACCCGCCGTGCAGGCAGCAAGAACTAAAGCCAGCACGATAAATATACTTATTCCGCTAAAGCGTTTCATACATACCTCCAAACGTGTAAACCTGGCAAAAGCCTGTTCATACAATCGTCATCATTAATGATTATAGAAATTCAGATAAGGGCGGCATTAACGCTTCGATCCCTTGAAACGCGAAAGAAAACTCAACCGAATCTTCCGGTGACATAGTCTTCGGTTTGTTTATTACGCGGATTGGTAAACAGGTTGGCAGTCTTTCCAAATTCCACCAACGACCCGGCGCGGTGTTTGTTGAGCATCATAAATGCGGTGAAATTCGAGACGCGTGCAGCCTGCTGCATGTTATGGGTAACGATGATGATGGTATAGCTGGATTTGAGTTCCTGCATCAATTCCTCGATCTTCAGAGTCGCGATCGGGTCGAGAGACGCAGCCGGTTCGTCCATCAAGATGACCTCGGGCTCCACGGCGAGCGCTCGGGCGATGCACAGCCTCTGCTGCTGCCCGCCGGATAACGCCATTCCCGATTGGGAGAGCTTGTTTTTAACCTCGTCCCACAAAGCAGCCTGCTGCAAGCTTGATTCGATGATGTCATCGAGAATGCTTCGGTTGCGGATGCCGTATAACCGGGGGCCGTAGGCAACATTGTCATAAATGCTCATCGGGAAGGGATTGGGACGCTGGAAGACCATACCAATGCGCCGGCGCAGGTCAACGACGTCAACACTTGGGGCATAAATATCCTGATCATCCAGCAAAACTGAACCTTCGATGTGGGTTCGCGGGATCAGCTCAGTCATGCGATTGAGAGAACGAAGCACGGTGGATTTGCCGCAGCCGGATGGGCCGATAATCGCCGTGATCTGGTTTGTGGGGAATTCCAGGGTAAAATCTTCGACCGCGAGAAATTTATTATAGAAAATGGACAATCCCCTGGTTTCCATCTTGGTCTTCAGCTTTGCAGGTGTTTTATCCTGCGAAAAGGTGAAGGATTCCACATTGATCAATCCCTTTGGCGTTTCATTTGGATCGATCGTAAAATCAGAACTTTGCGTTTTACCTGATGAAGACATGCTTATATTCATCCTCTTAGTTTTGCCGCACGGCTTTCCACCCAGGCCCTGGCAATGATGTTGATGACCAGGATCAAAAGCAGCAGCACGAACGCTACAGCCCAGGACTGGTTAATCCGATCGATGCTGGGGTCCTGGCTGTATTTGAACAGGGTCAGTGCGAGCGAGTCGGTGGGTTGCAGCAGGATATTCCCGATGATGGCAATAACGGATTGCCCGGATGCAATTCCGCCATTGATCAGCCGGGCAATATCGAAATTGGTATTGCCCAGGGCGGTGAAGAGCAAAGGTGCCGTCTCTCCTGAGGCGCGCGCGAGGGAAAGCAGGAAGCCGGTGACGATACCGCTCAGTGCTGCCGGAAAAGTCACTTTGAATGCGGTTTTCCACTCTGAGGAACCCAGGGCAAGCGAGCCTTCGCGCAGATTGGTGGGCACCAGCTTGATCATCTCTTCGGTTGTGCGAATGGTTGTGGGCAGCATGATGATCGCCATGGCAATGCCACCTGCCAGCAACGAGAAGTGACCCGTTGGGCGAACCACGAGGGCATATCCAAAGATACCTACGACAATTGAAGGAATACCGGCAAGCACATCGGTGCCAAAGCGCAGGGCTATTCCCAATGGCGTGTTGGGGTGGTATGCCGCGTAGAATGCCGAAAGTGAGCCTATCGGAATTGCGATCACACCAGCGACGATAGTCAGCATGATTGTGCCTTCGATGGCATTCAAAACACCCCCGCCTGGTATGCCTGCCGGACGAGGCAGTTGGGTAAAGAAGTCAATGTTGATATACTGTCCGCCCTTGAGAAGCACATAACCGATAATCCAGAAGAGGGGGATCAGGGCAAGAAGCGTGACTGCGCCGGTGAGGACCAGCATCAGCGCATTGACTGAACGACGCCGCACAAACCCCTTTCGACTGGAAATATACTTCGCTTTTTTTGTGGAAGCTGCAGCTGGAAACATGGCGGCCATTAAGTTCTTGCCTCCGCGGGAAACCTGCGTGATACACGCCAAACAAGCAGGCGGGCGATGATGTTCAATGCCAGTGTCATCAAAAAGAGTACCAGGGCGACTTCGATCAGCGCGGATGTATTCAATGCATTCACCGATTCGGCAAACTGATTTGCGATCAGACTCGACATGGTATAGCCAGGCTTCAGTAATGAGATGGAGCTGTTCAGGCTGTTGCCGATCACCATGGTGACTGCCATTGTCTCGCCCAAGGCGCGCCCCAGGCCAAGGATCACTGCCCCGAGAATGCCCGAAGTTCCGTAAGGGACCAGCACCCTGCCAATGGTTTCCCAGCGGGTGGCACCGAGAGCCAGCGACGCCTCGCGTTGAGACGATGGGATAGCCAGAAATACATCGCGGCTGACTGCGGCGATGGTCGGGATGATCATGATCGCCAGGATAATGCCGGCCGCCAACCGGCTGGAGCCTGAAGCCGCAATCGGACCGGCAAAGAAGCCGCCCAAAAGCGGAATGCTGCCCAGTGCATCCCCAAGGAAGATGCCAACGGGCGTGATCACAGCAGGAAGGAAGACAAAGATCCCCCAAAGCCCATAAACCACGCTGGGAATTGCCGAAAGCAGTTCTACGAGCATGCTCAATGGGGCACGCAGCCATGGCGGGCATAGCTCAGATAGGAAAATGGCGATGCCAATACTCAAGGGAACCGCGATCACGATCGCAACCAACGAAGTAATGAGCGTGCCATAGATGAACGACCAGGTGTTGTAGGTGTTATTGACGGGATCCCAGGTTGGCGCCGCAAAAGGAGATAGAAATGACAGGCCGATCTGCTGACGGGATACCGCAGACTGGTTCCACAACAATATTCCAATCAACACCATGATCGCGACAACAATCACGCTCATGGCGATATTTAGTCCTATCCAGACACGATCGCCATGTTCTAGCGCAGACTGGAACTTTCGAATGAAGGCAGGCTTATTGTGTTGTTTCGAGATCGCTTTTTGCACTCAGATCTCCATGCTCAAGAACGCATTAGAGCACGGACCTCCCGGGTCCGTGCTCACAATTGACTGAAGAGACTTACTTGAGAACCGGCTGGCCGTTGCATGTTACCTGGCCAAGGGCAGTCAGCACGGTGGGTTGCACACTCCCGGGCAGGGTGGCGAACCCGAGGTTGGTGGCAATCTGAGCAGCCGTGGGACTGGTAAGTGCCCAATTGATAAACTGCAGGAGTTTCAACTCTTTGGTGCAGTCTGTCGATGATGAGGTATGCAGGATGATGTAGGTATATCCGGCGATCGGCCAACTCGTTTGCCCTGGGGCATCGACGATGGTGTTGGTCAGCTTGTCGTTAAAGTTCGTTGCAAAGTCGTTCATTGCAGATGCAAGGGTATCTGCGCTGGCAACCACGAGAATTCCGGCCTGGTTGATCATTGAAGCAAAGGCGATTTTATTCGAAATTGCGTATGAGAATTCTACATAGCCGATTGAATTTGGTGTGTTCTGAACTGCGGCTGCCACTCCGGGGTTACCCTTACCTCCAATGCCGTTCCCTGCAGTATCCACAGGCCACTGGATCGAAGTTCCAGACCCTGCCGTCCAGGACGAACTGAAAGCGGAGAGAGCCAGGGTGAAGAGCTGAGTTGTGCCTGACCCATCCGAGCGGTGCACGGCGGTGATCTTTGCGGCTGGAAGGAAGCTCGCCAGGTCGGGATTCAGTGCGAGGATGGCCGGATCGTTCCACATGGTGATTGTGGCGTTATAGATGCCGGCCAGGGTCTTGCCATTGAGGATGAGCGGTTTGTTCGCAGGAGGCGTGCCATTGAAAGTGATATTGTAGATGGGGACAATTGCCCCTGCCATAATCGGATACATCTGCAGGTCTTTGCCCTGGGTGTATTGGGCGGCTGTGAGCAATGCGTCGGATCCGGCAAAGTCAATCGTATTATCAAGGATCGCCGTGATTCCGGCACCGGAGCCTGTGCCCTGATAATTGAGTGTAACGGATGGATCAACGGATTGATAAGCATAGATCCAGGCATCGTAAACGGGCTGGGCAAAAGTGCTTCCCGCACCGTTGATTTGAACGGATGCCGGCGCAGAGGTTCCCGCAGGAGTGCCAGTTGAGGGCGCGCAGGCGGCTAACAAAATCGCCGCAATAGCCAAAATTGACACTATGGTTAACCGATTCGAATGCATTTGAATCTCCTTGGTTTTCTGTTTTCTCATGATTTCATCATACGGATAAAAGATTAAATGTTCTTGTTCCATACGTTAACATCTTGTTAAGCGTGGAAAGAAGCAAATTCTGCTCAATTTGAAGTGAGATACTAGAAATTTGCATTAAAAATGGGATAATATGAGAGTAGCCGGATCGCGGCGCGGACCTGAAACCTTAAAGAAATGCTATTGCGCCCTCACAGGTATGGACGAACGCGATTTTGGTTGTACAATTGGGAATTAGAACATATGCGTTAATCGATATATATGCATATAAAAATGCATTCAAGCAACATTGTGACATGATTCGTGCTTAATGGAGACCGCGATGTTGACCGATTACCTTCCCATATTTGTCATTCTGATCCTTTCCATAGCTGTTGGCGTGCTCATCCTGTTCATCGATAGGATATTCGGACCTCACCGCCCGACAGTAGTCAAGAGCAAACCGTACGAATCGGGAATGGTGCCATACGGCGAAGGCACGCGCCGGATGCGGGTGCGGTATTACCTGCTCGCCGTGTTGTTCATCCTGTTCGACGTCGAGGTCATCTTCTTCCTGCCCTGGGCAGTTTCCTTCAGAAAGCTTGGACTATTCGCATTTATCGAAATGTTGATTTTTGTCGCGATCCTTATGGTCGGTTTTGTCTATATCTGGAAGAAGGGAGCGATCGAATGGGAATAGAACGCAAAACCGGCAATATGGGTATTCTGACCACAACAGTCCAGAGTCTGATGAACTGGTCGCGTACGAAGTCGATGTGGCCTATGTCGTTTGGCCTGGCTTGCTGCGCGATCGAGATGATGGCAACCGAAGCTTCGCACTACGATATGAGCCGCTTCGGCATGGAGCTGATGCGCGCCAGTCCGCGACAGTCCGATTTGATGATCGTGGCCGGCCGGGTAGCTCAAAAAATGGCGCCGGTTGTACGAAATCTGTACGACCAGATGCCTGATCCCAAATGGGTCATCGCTTTGGGCGACTGCGCCGCGTGTGGGGGTGTGTTCAACAATTATGCCATTCTGCAGGGGGTGGACGAGATTATACCAGTGGATGTGTACATTGCAGGCTGCCCACCGAGGCCAGAAGGTCTGCTCAACGGCATTCTGCTTGTGTATGACCTGGTAAATAAAGAAAAAGCCTCTGACTGGAAATAGGGGACAGTATGAATGAGACTCTTCAAACTGCCGTAAATGGTATTTCGAGCCGGTTCAAAGTGCAGGTTAGCGAATTTCAGGGCGATGTCACTTTGCTCGTGCCAAACGAGCAGATCGTAGACATCTGCCGCGCTTTGCATGACGAGTTCGGCTTCGACACCCTGCCGCTGGAAACCGCTGTCGATTATTATCCTCAAACCTCTCCGCGGTTCAACATGGTCTATGGCCTTTATTCGGTGAAGGCACACCAGTATTTGTTTCTGAGAGCCCCTGTGGATGGTGATACTCCCCATATCCATACGGTGGAGGAAGTGTACAAGTCCGCAAATTGGCGCGAGCGCGAGGTCTACGATCTGTTCGGCATCATCTTCGACGGACATTCCGACCTGCGCAGGCTCGAGATGCCCCCCGGCTGGGAAGGTCACCCCTTGCGCAAGGATTATCCGCTGGGTTATGAAGAAGTCCAATACACGTTCAACTTCGATGAGATCGATTTACGCAAGCCCAAGGGCGAGCGCTGAGCGGGAGGGAAACGGATGCGAGAGATTCAGGAATTTTCACTGGACGAATTGAAGCATTTGCTTTCTCCCCGGGCTTTGACGGGCGAGACGGTGGTGCTCAACATGGGACCGCAGCATCCATCGACCCACGGGGTTTTACGACTGATCCTCGAGCTCGATGGCGAGACAATCATCAACTGCATTCCTGATATCGGTTATCTGCACACGGGTATCGAAAAGAACATGGAATCCAAGACGTATACGAAGGCCGAGGTGATGACCGACCGCATGGATTATCTGTTCACGGTGGGCAATAACCTGGCCTATTGTCTTGCAGTCGAGAAGTTGATCGGCCTCCCGGTGCCGCCGCGCGCAGATGCGATTCGCGTCATTCTTACCGAGTTGGGGCGCATTCAGTCGCACCTGGTGTGGATTGGCACTTCGGCGCTCGACCTTGGCGCAATGTCGGTGTTCCTGTATTCCATGCGCGAACGCGAAATGGTCATGGATATTTACGAGCTTGTCTCCGGGCAGCGCATGATGACAACCTATATCCGCCCCGGCGGTGTTTGGCGCGATGTGCCGAGCCAGTTCAACGAGCTGGTGCAGCGGTTTGTCGATATCATGCCCAAACGCATCGACGAGTACGAGTCACTGCTGACACACAATTCGCTCTTCCTTGAACGCACCCAGAACATCGGCAAAATCGATGTTCCCACTTGCCTGAACTGGAACGTCTCAGGTCCCACTCTACGCGCGGCTGGGCTCGCCCATGACGTGCGCAAGGCCAATCCTTACTGCGGCATCGAACAGTACGATTTCGATATCCCGACACAAACCCAGGGAGATGTTTATTCCCGCTATCTCGTCCGCGTTGCCGAAATGCGTGAGTCTTTGAAGATCGTCAAGCAGGCGCTGGATAAGCTGCCCATGGGGCCTTCGCGCACCTACAATCCCAAATTCATTCCGCCGCCCCGGTCAGAGATCGGCATCAGCATGGAATCGCTCATCCATCACTTCAAGCTGTGGACCGAAGGTTTTGCACCCCCTGCCGGCTCTGTGTACACGGCGGTCGAGTCGCCACGCGGTGAATTGGGCGTTTTCCTGGAATCGGATGGGGGGACAAAACCCTACAGGGTGCATTACCGTACGCCGTCCATCCCGTTGATCTCCGCTTTTTCGGTAATTACCCCAGGGCATATGATTGCAGATATGGTGTCAATTATCAGCAGTATCGACCTCGTATTGGGAGATGCAGACCGGTGAACTCACTCGAAAAGAAATATCCAGATGAAGTGGCCAGCATCCTGGCGCGGTATCCGGAAGATCAAAAGCGAGCTGCCATCATTCCGCTGCTGCACCTGACTCAAAGGGATGCCGGCTTTATCTCGATCCATGCCATGAACGATGTGGCTGAGATCACCCGGCAATCGATCACTGACGTTGCGTCGATCGCAGGGTATTACACGCTCTTTCACGATCATCCTGAGGGGAAGATCCGGCTGCAGGTCTGCACAGATGTTGCCTGCATGTTGAGAGGCGCGCAGGAATATCTTGCAGAATTGAGCCGGGGGCTGGGCATACAGCCAGGCGAAACTACGGCGGACGGGCTGGTCACGCTCGAAGAAGTGAAGTGCGTGGCAGCTTGCGATCACGTTCCCGTGTTCCAGTCGCAAATCGGCGATGCGATCGAATTTCATGAGAACCAGACCTCACAAAAGACATTGGATTGGCTGCGCTCGATGAGCGCATCGATCAAAGGAGAGGGATCATGAGCGAAATCTTCCTCCTCCGGCACCGCGAAATTCCGGGCTTGAACCAGTTGCGCACATACACCGCCAACGGGGGTTTCGAAACCTGGATGCAGGCGGTGAAAACCCAGAAACCTGCCGATATCATCCAGATAGTCAAGGATTCCGGTTTGCGCGGGCGCGGCGGCGCAGGTTTTCCAACCGGGATGAAATGGGCGTTCCTGCCAAATAATATCTGGCCGCATTATGTTGTGGCCAATGCCGACGAATCGGAGCCTGGCACATTCAAGGACCGCGAAATTCTCGAGCTCAACCCATTCCAATTCCTGGAAGGATTGATGATTTCATCCTTTGCCGTCCAGGCGCATGATTCTTATATCTACTTCAGGGGAGAATTTGCCGAGATTTACCGAAAATTTGAAGACCGCATCCGCGAACTGGAAGAGAAGGGATTCATTGGCGAGAAACTCTTTGGCACGGACTATTCACTCCACCTGCATTGCGTTTTAGGCGCCGGGGCATACATCTGCGGCGAGGAAACCGCGTTGCTCGAATCGATCGAAGGGCGTCTCGGACAGCCCCGTCTGCGTCCGCCGTTCCCCGCGGTTGCAGGGTTGTTCGAAAAGCCCACGGTGATCAACAATGTCGAAACACTGACCAACATTCCCATCATCCTGAGCAAGGGTGTTGCTTATTTCCGCTCGCAAGGCACCGACAAAAGCCCTGGCACCAAGATCTTCTGCCTATCCGGGCGGGTAAAGAAGCCGGGGAATTACGAATTGCCGCTCGGGACCACCTTCAGAGAGTTGATCTATGGCCACGGTGAAGGGATCCTGAACGATGCGCAAATCAAGGCGATCATGCCGGCAGGCGCGTCCTCTTCACTCATCCCGGCGACAGAGCAAGCCCTGGATACACCGATGGATTACGAATCGGTGCCGGCATTGGGCGCTCAGCTTGGATCGGCATCCGTGATCATATTGGATGAGACGATCAACATTGCCGACCTGGTCAACAGCACAGTGCACTTCTTCATGCACGAGTCGTGTGGAAAATGCACACCCTGCCGTGAAGGGACCTACTGGATGAGCCATATTACTCAGCGCATTGTGGAGGGGAAAGCATCCAAACCGGATATCGACCTCCTCAAGTCTGTGGCAACCCAAATGCAGGGGAATTGCTTCTGCGCCCTGGGAGAGTTCTCCATCATGGCGCCTCTCTCCGGGATCGAAAAATTCCGGGCCGATTTCGAAGCTCGCGTGGAGAAGTGAGCAAATGGATAAACTCGTATCTTTAACGATCGACGGCCGCGCCGTACAGGCACCAGCAGGTACGCTGATCATCGACGCAGCGAAGAAGGCAGGCATCGTCATTCCGGTTTTTTGCTACCATCCCAAATTGGAGCCGGTGGGGATGTGCCGCATGTGCCTCGTGGACATCGGCCGCCCGGCAATTGACAGGGCAACCGGCCAGCCCATTTTGAACCCGGATGGCACGCCAAAGATTCAGTTTGGAAAGCTCGATACCGCATGTACCACTCCCATTTCCGAAGGCATGGTGGTTTGGGGTGCCACGGAGAAGGTGATGTCCGCGCGTAAATCCATGCTCGAGTTTCTGCTCACTTCGCATCCATTGGATTGCCCCATCTGCGATAAAGGCGGCGAATGCCCGCTGCAGAACCAGACCATGAAGTTTGGTCCCGGAGATAGCCGCTTCATCTATGATGAGAAAATTCATCTGCGCAAGAAAATGCCGCTCGGCGACCTGATCATGCTCGATCGCGAGCGATGCATCCAATGTGCGCGCTGCATCCGCTTCCAGGATCAGGTGGTGGACGAGCCGGTGATCGGCTTCTATCAACGTGGCCGCCCTCTTGAAATTGTGAGCTATTCGGAACCCGGCTTCGATTCGATCTTTTCCGGTAATACAACGGATATTTGCCCTGTCGGCGCACTGACGACGACTGACTTCCGCTTTGGGGCGCGCCCCTGGGAGATGCAGCCCGAAGCCTCGATCTGCACTCAATGCCCGGTCGGCTGCAACATCAATTATGATGTGCGCCGCGAAGCCAGAAGCGCAGGCAAGATTGTGATCAAGCGGGTGATGCCGCGCCAGAATGAATCGGTCAACGAAATCTGGATTTGCGACAAAGGCCGCTTCACTTACCACTACGTTGAATCTCCCCAACGCCTGACCTCGCCGCTGGTGAGGCAAAATGGCGAATTGAAACCTGTCCCTTGGGAAGAAGCTTTGACGGCTGCAGCGGACAAGATCAGAACTGCCGGATCGAACCTGGTTACGGTTGCCGGAGGACGATTACTGAACGAAGACCTTTATGCCCTCAAGCAGATGAATCAAGCCATCCATGGCAGTATCTTCCATTATTCGCGAATGGGCGGTGCGGGTTGGGTCAACCGCGTGGGAATGGCCCCCGGATCAAACCTGGCCGACTTGGGCAAGGGAGATGCGATTCTGGTTTTTGCCAGCGACCTGCACGAGGAAGCTCCCATCTGGTGGCTGCGGGTGAAACAAGCCGCTGACCGGGGCGCGGCGTTGATCGTCGCAAACGCCCGGCCGACCAGGCTGAACAAACATGCGGCTCACGGCATCAAATACCGTTATGGAGAAGAAGAGTCGGCCTTGCAGGAGTTGCTGGCCGGCGAAAGCGATGCCGCGAAAGCATTTTCTTCTTCCAAAAATGCGGTCATCTTCCTGGGCAGCGATGGGATGGGTGCAGCCCAGGTGGAAGCCGCAGCAGCCCTGGCATCTGAATTGCTGGTGAAGACCGATCATTTTGGCAAGCCGAATAACGGCCTGGTTGTGGTGTGGCAGGCCGCAAATGAATTGGGCGCGTCGATGTTGGGATTGAGCCCCAGTCCAACCCTTGGCGAAAAGCTCGGCGCAGCGATGGGTGTCTACATCGCGGGGGCCGACCCGGTGGCTGACGACCCCGATCTGAACGACGCGATCCAACGCGCCGCTTTTGTGATCGTTCAGGATATGTTTTTGAGCGAGACCGCAAAGCTGGCGGATGTGGTTCTGCCGGTTCAGGCCGTGATGGAGCGCGAGGGCAGCCTGGTTTCGGGTGAACGCAGGGTTCAGCTTGTGTATCCGGCCATTCCTGCTCTCGAAGGAACCCGCCCCGATTTTTCGATCACAAACGAAATTGCGGCGCGGCTGGACGTTAAACTCGATTTGAGTGCGCCGGAGCAAATCTTCGATCGGCTGGCACAATCTGAACGGGCATTTAGCGGGTTGAGCTATGAGCGCCTGGCTGAAACGCAACCTCAGTGGCCGGAAGTGGGCGACAAGGATTTGTATTTTGGCGGAACAAGTTTCAAGAACAAAGAAGGTCTTGGCGTTGTACCCGATTTATCCCATGAAATGGCAGAGCCATCTGCCGGCGCGAAGTTCCAGGAACGGGCTGCGGTTCAGTATGGAGAATGGCTTGCGGTTCCTGTGACGAGCGTTTACCACCAGGATGTCTATGTGGCGTCCGCCGAACTTTTGAAGAACCGCATCCCCAGCGAGGCGATCCTGATGCACCCGGCGGATGCAACAGCGCTGGGCGCGAGTTCCGGCGGTAAACTAACGCTCAAATGGGGCATCCACAGCTACGAAGGCAGCCTGGCCGTAGACGCGAATCTGCCTCAGGGCGTCATACTGGTGAGACGCGATATGGGCATTCCACTTCAGCAACCTACAGCCGTCCGGGTAACCCCGGCAACCAACCAATCGGAATCTGACAGGTGAGGGCCACTCTATGAACGCTTCGCTCGTATTGCAGTGGGTCATCAAATCGATCATCATCATTCTGGTGCTGACAGGTGGCTTCGCTTATGTCACATTGTATGAACGCAAGGTTTTGGCCCGCATGCAGGTGCGGATTGGGCCAAATCGGGCAGGGCCTGCCGGTTTGCTGCAGCCGATCGCCGATGCCTTCAAGTTGATATTCAAGGAAACCTTTACGCCTGCCAAGGCAGACAAATGGATCTATCCGCTGGCGCCGTTGCTTACGGTTATCCCGGCGCTGATTATCACAGCAGTTATCCCTTGGGGGCCGCCTGTCACCATCGGCGGCAAAACCTTCACACTTTCGCTTGCCGATATCAACACAGGAGCGCTCTACCTGCTGACGGTCACGTCCATTTCGGTTTACGGAGTCACCCTTGCAGGCTGGTCTTCGAATAATAAGTATTCCATGCTCGGCGGGTTGCGCGCAACCGCGCAGATGATCAGTTACGAGTTGGCGCTCGGCATGTCTTACCTTGGACCGATCCTCCTGGCAGGATCGCTGAGTATCACCAGCATCGTCAACTCACAGCAGCACCTGTGGAATGTTGTGCTTCAACCGATCGGCGCGATCATCTACATGATCGCGTCCATTGCCGAAGTCAACCGCTCGCCGTTCGATATGCCTGAGGCAGAGCAGGAACTGACCGCGGGCTACCTTACAGAATATGCCAGCATGAAGTTCGCCATGTTCTACATGGCCGAGTACATCAAGATGATCGCGGTCTCGATGATCGGGGCTTCCCTCTTCCTGGGCGGTTTCTGGGGACCCGGCGTGGCTTCGATTCCGTGGCTTGGTCCGATTTACCTGTTCATCAAGGTCGCGCTTCTGTTGTTTGGATTCATCTGGATCCGGGCGACCCTTCCACGCATACGTTACGATCGTCTGATGTCTTTTGGTTGGAAAGTTCTCTTTCCGCTCTCGGTTCTCAATGTGATGATCACCGCGGGTGTGATCTTGCTGGTCGGAGGGTAGGATGATACGAGGTTTCTTCACTACGCTGAAGAGTCTGTTCACCAAACCGGTGACGATTCAGTATCCTGAGGTCAAGCGACCCGTGCGCGAACGATACCGCGGTCGGCATGAGCTAAAGCGCTATGACAACGGACTCGAAAAATGTATCGGCTGCGCCCTGTGCGCTGCAGCCTGCCCTGCGGATGCCATTTTCGTAGAGGCTGCCGCGAACACTGATGAGCAGCGCTACTCGCCGGGCGAACGCTACGCCAGCACGTACGAGATCAATATGCTGCGCTGCATCTTCTGCGGGTATTGCGAGGACGCCTGTCCCACCGAGGCGATCGTCCTGGAGAAGGATTACGAGCTATCCTATGCAGACCGCAAATCTGCAATTTTCACCAAGGAAATGCTCATCGTTCTGGTGCCGCCTGGCGGGAAACCCAGACCTCAGAAGACCGAGCCCGGTAAATTCACCCGCTCGATCCCTGAAATGAAGAACCCCACGGATTAGAGAGGAGACCCCATGACAGCTGAGTTGATTCTCTTCCTGATCGTGGCGCTGACGGCAATCGGCGCGGCGGTCGCTATGTTGATGAGCCGGAATACCGTTTATTCCGCTCTCTTTTTGATTCTCAATTTCCTGGCGGTGGCGGTCTTCTATCTCATCCTGGGTGCTCCCTTCATCGCCCTGGCACAGATCACCGTCTATGCCGGCGCAATCATGATCCTTTTTCTCTTTGTGATCATGATGCTGGGTGCGGAACGGTTGAAGGAACTTGACCCCGTAAAATGGCAACGCCCTGCAGCCATCGCGATCACCCTGGCTCTGGCAGCCGAAGGCACCTATATAGTCTTCAGCAAGCTCAACCCGAGCTACGTTGTCGAGTCGTTCTCTGGGAACCTGGCAGATCCCGTCTCCATTGGAACCCTGCTGTTCGATAAGTATGCACTGCCATTCGAAGTCACGTCGCTGATCTTGCTGGCAGCCGTAATTGGTGCAGTGGTGCTTTCGAAGGCGGAGAAAAAGGAGAGTGAGCAATGAGCGGGATTCCATTGGTGTATTACCTTGGACTGGCCGTGATCCTGTTCAGCCTGGGAGCAGCTGGAGTACTGATCCGCAAGAATGCGCTGGTGGTCTTTATGTCGCTGGAATTGATGTTCAACTCGGCGAACTTGCTCTTCATCACCTTTTCAAACTACTACAAGGCTCTCGATGGACAAATCCTGGTGATCTTTGTACTGGCAACGGCAGCGGCTGAGGTTGCGGTGGGTTTGGCTCTGATGGTGGCGATCTTCCGCTCGAAGGGCAGCATCGACCTCGACCAGATGAACAAGTTGAAGGGATAGGTAGGAGAAGCCGATGAATACAAGTCAACTATTTGCCCTCGCTCCCTGGGTTGTGCTCATTCCCGTCATCGCATTATTGATCAACCTCATCGTCAGCGGCAGATTGGGCGAAAAGTTTGCGGGGATACTTGCCAGTTCTGCCGCGGCCCTCTCTTTTGTCGTTTCGATTTTGCTTGCCATCGCATTGGGGTCCGACCCGATGGGTTCGACCATTTCTCTTGGCACGTGGATTAACATCGGCAATCTATCCATCGATTGGGCATTCAGGGTGGATACGCTCTCGGTGATGATGATGCTTGTCGTTTCAGGCGTAGGCACACTGATCCATATCTATTCCATCGCGTACATGCATGCCGATGTGCGGCTCAACGGTGACCTCAAGCGGTATACACGCTTCTTCGTGTTCATGAATCTGTTCATCGCATCGATGATGCTGCTGGTCAGCGCCGATAACTTTCTGATGATGTTCGTAGGTTGGGAAGGTGTAGGTCTCTGCTCTTATCTTTTGATCGGTTTCTGGTTCGAGAAAGGCAAGGACGGCACTGCGAACGCTGCAGCCGGCAAGAAGGCATTCATCACCAACCGGATCGGCGATTTTGGCTTCCTGGTGGCCATATTCCTCATCTACTGGAATTTTGGCTCGCTTCAATTCGACAAAGTGTTTTCGATGGCCCCAATGGTGGCAACGGCGATGCCTGGCGCGGCGCTGGCAATCACCCTGTTCATGCTGCTTGGGGTCACGGGCAAGTCGGCACAGCTCCCGCTGCACGTTTGGCTTCCGGATGCCATGGCTGGCCCAACCCCGGTCTCGGCGCTCATTCATGCCGCCACGATGGTCACTGCCGGAGTGTACCTTGTGGCGCGAAGCGCCCCCATCTTTTCACAGGTCCCCGGAGGGCAGACAGCCGTCACCTGGGTGGGGACGATTACCGCATTGTTTGCCGCAACGATCGCACTTGGCCAGAACGACATCAAGAAGGTGCTCGCCTACTCCACCATCAGCCAGATCGGATACATGGTTGCGGCGGTAGGCATGGGCGCCTATGTCGCGGCCATGTTCCACCTGATCACCCACGCCTTTTTCAAGGGGCTGCTCTTCCTTGCAGCCGGGTCCGTCATTCAGGCGGTCGAACGCGGGGAAGAAGCAGCGCACAGCGAGGAAATCGACCCGCAGGATATGCGCCAGATGGGCGGCCTGCGTAAGCGGTTGCCGTTGACTTTCTGGACCTATCTCATTGGCGGGCTTTCGCTTGCGGCGATCGCGCCTTTGGCCGGCTTCTTCTCGAAAGATGAGATCGTGGCTTATGCCTCGGCGAATCATGCTGCAGTATTCTGGATTCTGTTGATCGCGGCGTTTTTCACAGCCTTATATGTCGGCAGGCAGATCAGCATGGTGTTCCTCGGCTCTCCGCGAAGCAAAGCCGCCGGCCACGCCACGGAAAGTTCTCCGACCATCACTGTGCCGCTGGTGATCCTGGCGGTACTGGCTGCCTTCGGCGGGGTATTGAATCTTCCAGGTTTGCAGTGGCTGGAGACGTGGTTGGCGCATACGTTCGGAACGGTAGCCCCAAGCCAATTTGTCTGGCTGGTTGCACTCGGTTCGCTAGCGCTTGGTTTGGTTGGACTGGCGATCGGATGGCTCATTTACGGGCGCACTCCGGTCAAGGTAGGAAAACCCGATCCTCTGAAGAAACCGCTCGGCTTTATCTTCACCGGGATGCAAAACAAATGGTTCGTGGATGAGATCTATAACTTCCTCATCATCACGCCGTTCAATGCATTGGCCCAATTCTTTGCGGGTCCAATTGACCTGGGGTCGATCGACCGGGTCGCCAACGGTCTCGCTTCTGGAACCCAGGCGGTTGCGGGCGGGATACGTAAATTCGAGAACGGTTTTGTCCGGTCATACGCATTCTGGATGCTGCTGGGATTGGCAGCCATCATGACCTACTTCATCTTGAGATAAAGGACGGGCTATGAATCTAGGGAGCACACCACTAATCTGGGTGACGTTCTTCCCGCTCGCGGGAGTGCTCATCATTCTCTTTCTGAAGCCGGAATGGAAGAAGGCCATCCGGTGGACCGCCCTGATCACATCTTTGGCGGTATTTGGCCTGTCCGTCTGGGTGCTGGCTCTATTCAATGCCGCCAACCCCGATGCTCAACTCGGCGTCAATCAGGCCTGGTTTACCCTGGGCGGGAATCAAATCTCATTTCATCTTGGCGTGGACGGCCTGAGCATCCTGCTCCTGCTACTGACCACATTGCTCAGCCCGATCGCCATTCTTTCCACCTGGAAGGCGATCGAAGAGAAGGTCAAGGGTTTTATGATCTTCTTCCTGCTGCTCGAAGTTGGCCTTGTGGGCGTCTTTCTTGCCCTGGACATGGTGCTCTTCTACATCTTTTGGGAATTTACACTCGTCCCCATGTATTTCTTGATCGGTTTGTGGGGCGCTGAAAGACGCATTTACGCAACTCTGAAGTTCTTCCTGTATACCATGGCGGGATCACTGCTCATGCTGGCGGGAATCCTGTTCGTGGGATTAAAATACGGCGGATTCGATCTGACCACGTTGACTTCCACGGCAAACATCCCGCTGACGGTGCAGATGTGGCTTTTTGTTGCTTTCGGCCTGGCATTTGCCATCAAGGTGCCTGTCTGGCCATTACACTCCTGGCTGCCTGATGCGCACACAGAAGCACCGACGGCAGGATCCGTCATATTGGCGGGCGTTCTGTTGAAGATGGGCACTTATGGATTCCTGCGCTTCAACCTGCCTCTTTTCCCGCAGGCGACCATCCAGGCAGCGCCTTACGTGGCTGCGCTTGGCATCGTGGGCATTCTCTACGCGGCGATGGTGGCATACCGTCAGCAAGATGTGAAAAGGCTGGTGGCATATTCTTCCATCGCTCATCTTGGATTCGTGATGCTTGGCTTGTTCGCGCTCGACCAGTTGAGCGTCGAAGGTGCGATCTTGCAGATGGTTAATCACGGTCTGTCCACCGGCGCCCTCTTCCTGATCATCGGATTCATTTATGAACGAAGGCATACCCATCAGATGGACGCATTCGGCGGGTTGTGGAAAGTGATGCCCGTGATGGGCAGCCTTGCCCTTGTGGTCACCCTTTCATCTGCAGGCCTCCCTGGCTTGAACGGTTTCGTCGGCGAATTCAACATTCTGGTGGGGGCTTTCGGGTCGAAAGCCCTGGGCAGCCCATGGTTTGCCGGGGTGGCCACCCTCGGTGTGATCCTGGCAGCGGTTTATTTGCTGCACATGTTCCAAAGAGTGTTCCTTGGTCCTGTGACTCACGAAGAGAATCTCAAACTCAAGGATATGAGTCTGCGGGAAATCATTGTTCTCGTACCCATTCTGATCCTCATCTTCTGGATCGGTATTGCGCCACAGACCTTCTTGAACTTGATCGCACCAGCAGTGGAGAAGCTGCTGAGCGTTGTTTCAGCCGCCGGACTGGCACTCGTATAGGCATAAGGAGAAATCATGATCCTCTCAGATGCACTCGCAATTCTTCCCTTGATTCTCCTGATTGTCTGGGCGATGATCGTGCTCCTCATCGACCTATGGATTCCCAAGGGCAGAAAAGGCATTACCGCCCTGCTGACTGTGATCGGTCTGGCAGTTGCCCTGGTGCTGACGGTGATGCAGGCAAATTCACCGACCTCTGCTTTTAGCGGGATGATCAAGGTCGATGGATTTTCGGTTTTCTTGAATATCCTTTATCTCGCCTCGGGAATCGCCGGAGTGGCGATCTCCTTTGACTACCTCAACCGGATGGATCTACAACACGGCGAGTATTACGTCCTAATGCTTTTCTCAATCGCAGGCGCAATGCTCATCTCTTACGCTGCAGACCTGATCATCATCTTCCTCGGAATCGAGCTTTTGAGCATTCCACTCTACGTGCTGGCAGGGATTGCCCGTTCGCAGGGTTCTTCTGAAGAATCATCGCTCAAGTATTTCCTGCTTGGTACGTTTGCTTCAGCTTTTATCCTCTTTGGCATTGCCTGGCTCTACGGCGCAGGCGGTACCACCAACCTGGCAGGGCTCGTCACAGCGATTCCCGACGGATTAAATTCGGCAGGCGCCCTGCCGATGCTGCTGGCGGGAGCCGGGTTCCTGGTGGCCGGGATAGGGTTTAAGGTTGCGGTTGTTCCGTTCCATGCCTGGATGCCCGATGTCTATCAAGGCGCGCCCGCACCTGTGACCGGATTTATGTCTGTAGTGGCCAAGGCAGCCGGGTTTGCGGCGCTGATGCGCGTGCTTTTCATTGCCCTCACAACTGAAACAGGAGATGTTACCCCGGTTCTTGCTGCGATCGCCCTTTTGACCATGATCGTGGGTAACGTTGTCGCCATAGCGCAAAGCAACCTTAAACGGATGCTGGCTTATTCGAGTATCGCCAATGCCGGCTACTTGCTGATGGCGTTGGTTCCGTACAGCAACCCCGCCGTGCAGGCCGACTCGGTGGCATCTGCCCTGTTCTACCTGGCAGCCTATGCGCTCACATCTTTTGGCGCATGGGCGGTAATCACGATGATGGAAAAAGGCGAGATCCAGGGGTCCGAGTTCAGCGATATCGCAGGGCTGGGGAAAAAGAATCCTTTGCTGGCTGCCGCACTCAGCGTGATGATGCTCTCGTTTACCGGTGTTCCGCTAACGTTGGGTTTCTGGGGCAAGTTCTACCTGTTCCGCACGGCAATCGAAGGCGGATTCATCTGGCTGGCGGTTGCGGGTCTGCTCACGACATTGGTTTCCGCATATTACTACCTGCGCGTTGTAGTGATGATGTTCTTCCGCGATGGCGATCCCGACCTGAAGTACAGCTTTTGGGCAAGCACAGTGGTCTTTTTCGGAGCATTGGGTCTCGTCGTGCTGGCGTTCTTCCCCGACATGATGTTCGGGCTGGCGACAAAGGCGGTGCTTTTGCTCAAGTGAAAAGCAGAGGGTAATGCGTAACAAGTGATAAGGAAAAAAGACCTCGCCTGTCTCGGACGAGGTCTTTTTGCTGCAATGGAGTTTTTCGATTCAGCTAAGCGGGCTTGTTTTCGCGAGCGTAAATGATGGCTGCTGCTGCGTTCTTGTACTGGTAGGTGAGGATGATGCCGAGGACTATCGCTGCGACGAATGGAATTCCAAGGAAGGATGTGATCAAGCTGATGACAAACCACAATGCAACGCCTTCACTGACCGGTTGGCCGGCGATGCCTTCCTTTGCCATGACCCGGTTGAGGTCCTTGGCAAGGCCTTTGAACGCAGGGAACCACCACCACCATTGAAGCAGCGGAATGAAGCTGAATGCGATTGCCTGGTCAGGAGTAGTGCGCGCTTGCCCGTCCTGCACAAGTGCCCAGCTCCTGTGGACGATGATCAGGAAGAGGACAGCTGAGGCGATCAGCGTGACCCCAAAGGTGAAAATGGCGAGAACCAGGCTGATCCACATCCAGGTGAACATCACGTTCAAGTGTTCCACCTCGCGGTTCACCAGCATGGCAGGCACCACGGTCGGGGCTCCGGGTTGGGCCGCTTGAACTGCAGATGCAGCACCGGCAAGACGGGTCTGCGAAAGCGGCAGCCAATTGACCATGCCGCTCGTCCATACCAGGGTATTGCCATTGATCGTTCCGCTGGCGGTCAGCGCTCTCATATGAGCTTCATCGAGCGGACCGATTTGCTGATCATTCATCGAATAGTACCACATGATGTTTTCTCCTTCATACTCACAAGACCTGAAAATAGTATAGCAATACTTGAAGAGTAAATAAATTCTTCTTAGTGAACTTTAACGTCTAATGATGCATAATGATATACGATTGTTCGAGCGAAAAGTGGCATAGCCCGGATTCTCTTTTTGAGATACTGCCCCGGAGGGTGTTTATGGAAAAAAAGCCGGTACAAGCATCCCATTCAAGCGTTCCTCCAGCATTGAAGGCTCTGTTGGATCAAAAAGATAACAGCCTCGAAGCTCTTTACAAGCAGCTTTCGAGTGATTCCAAGGGATTAAGCGACGAGGAAGTCGAAAAAAGGCAGCAAGAATACGGTCCAAACGTGGCGGTCAGCGAGAAGAGGACCACCTTCCTGACGCGATTGTGGCGAAATGTCAAGAATCCGCTTGTAATTCTGCTGGTGGTGCTCGCGGTCGTCTCTGAGGCGACCGGGGACTCGCGCGGAGCGATCGTGATTGCCTTCATGGTCTTCTTGGGCGTCTTCCTGCGTTTCATTCAGGAAGCCAGGGCAGACCAGGCGGCCGCCGACTTGAAGAAGATGGTCACCACAACGACAACGGTGATTCGGCACGGCGAGAAACACGAGATTCCCATTGCGCAGGTTGTACCTGGCGACGTTGTCTTTCTTTCGGCCGGCGACATGGTGCCTGCCGATGCGCGCATGATCATCACCAAAGACTTATTCGTCAACCAGGCGGTTCTGACCGGCGAGACGCTGCCTGTCGAAAAAACAGCAACCCCAGGTCCAATTAGCGGGCAGCAGGTTTTCGAAATTCCGGAGCTGGTTTTCCAGGGGACGAATATTCAAAGCGGCTCGGGTGAAGCCCTGGTGTATTCAACCGGAAGTCATACCTATTTTGGCTCACTGGCTGCCTCCCTGGTTACCCAGCGGGAGATGTCTAGCTTCGACAAGGGCGTCAACCGCTTTACCTGGCTGATGATCACTTTCATGGCCGTGATGGTTCCCGTGGTTTTTCTGATCAATGGCTTGTTTAGACATGACTGGGCCCAGGCATTCCTTTTTGCGGTGGCTGTGGCTGTCGGCCTGACCCCCGAAATGCTGCCCATGATCGTGACGGTCAATCTGTCAAAGGGCGCCATCAACATGTCGAAGAAGAAAGTGATCGTCAAGCAGCTCAACGCGATTCAAAACTTCGGAGCCATGGATGTGCTCTGCACAGACAAGACGGGTACGATCACCCAGGGGAAGATTGTCCTCGAGCAATATATCGATCCCCAGGGCAAAGAGAGCGACCAGGTCCTCTATTTTGCCTTTCTCAACAGCTTTTACCAGACCGGATTGCGCAACCTGATGGACGAGGCGGTGCTCAACCACGTCGATCTCGAAAATCGAGCCAAAGTCGAAGACCAGTACCGCAAAGTGGATGAGATTCCCTTCGATTTTGTGCGCAGGCGCATGTCAGTAGTGGTGGAAGACGACGAGCACAAGCGGCTATTGATCACAAAGGGGGCTGTTGAAGAAATCTTGGCCATCTGCACCCAGGTGGATATCGACGGCAAGGGTCTTGCCAGGCAGCCAGATCGCGACCAGAAGCGGCTGAAGATGGTTGAAGGCCTGGCGAAGAAGGGTTTTCGCGTGCTTGCGCTGGCTTACAAACCGCTCGGAGGCAGCGAGGCGCTGACTTATTCGGTGGCGGATGAGTGCGACATGATTTTGATGGGTTTCCTGGCATTTCTCGATCCGCCCAAGGAGACAGCTCCCCAGGCCCTGAAGGAACTCGACAGATTGAACGTCGATATCAAGATTCTTACGGGCGATAACGACCTGGTGACCTCCACCGTATGTGAAAAGGTTGGGTTGTCTGTCAAGAAAATCCTTCTGGGCAGCGTTGTGGAGAACGCCAGCGATGAAGATCTGAGGCCGCTCGTGGAATCGACCACCATCTTTGCCAAGCTCAGTCCCGGCGACAAACAACGCATCATCAAGATTCTGCGGGAAAACGGGCATGTTGTAGGCTACATGGGGGATGGCATCAACGACGCACCAGCTCTCAAGATGGCTGATGTGGGTATTTCGGTGGATACCGCCGTGGACATTGCCAAAGAATCGAGTGAGATCATACTGCTCGAGCAAAGCCTGGCAGTGCTAGGCGAAGGGGTGAAGGAAGGCAGAAAAGTCTTTAACAACATCTCGAAGTACATCAAGATGGCTGCCAGTTCTAATTTTGGAAATATGTTCAGCGTGCTCGGAGGCAGCATTTTCCTGCCCTTTATTCCGCTCCTGCCGATTCAAGTGCTCACCAATAACCTGCTTTATGATTTCTCGCAGACCACCATCCCCACAGACGAAGTCGACCCCGAATGGCTGGTGAAGCCGAGAAAATGGGAAATTGGCCAGTTGAGCCGTTTCATCCTCTTTTTTGGGCCGCTGAGCTCGATCTTTGACTATGTCACGTTTTACATCATGCTTTTTGTATACAATTCTTTTGGGAATGCTGAACTCTTTCACACCGGTTGGTTTGTCGAAAGCCTCTTTACCCAAACCCTGATCATCCACGTCATCCGCACCAACAAGATTCCATTCATTCAAAGCCGGGCAAGCAACGCGCTGATGGCCACATCGCTCATTGTTGCCGCGGTGGGCGCCTTATTGCCCTTTACGCCCGTCGCTTCCACGCTGGGTTTTGTTCCTCTTCCGCCCACCTACTGGCTCTATCTGGGCGGGATCATGATCGGCTATATCATACTCACCCAGTTCGTCAAAACGTGGTTTGTGCGTAAATTCGGAGATCGATAACGAAATTGGCCATACCGACGCAATGAGGACCGGGTGCCATGCCTGGAATTGCCGCATACATTGCATTGACCGGCGGATATAAAAATGTAATAAATTAAGCCTTCCCAAGCTTGACTTTCAATTACCAATTTGCTAAATTTATCTGTGTCCACGCTTACACTCGCGAATTTTCTATGACCACGCCGGTGATCATCGAAGTGGCGATGGACACCATTCCTGAGTCCTGATAATTTATCCTAGAAGGAGAAGACCATGTTTCGCAAACCGCTTTATGTTTTGGTGGTTTCCGGCCTCATCTTTTCGTTTGTGCTGGCTGCCTGTACCAACAACGAACCAACTTCGACCCCGGCAACCAGTGGGGAAACGCCGACCGAAGCAGCAACCGCTGAACCTGAAAGCGGCGCGATCGATAACGTCAACGATGCCGAAAGCGCTGTCATTCGCATCGTTGCGGAAGGAACGTATGCGTATCCCGATTTCAGTGAATACACTGAACTGGGCTCAGGTTCCGGGTTCATCATCGATCCAAGCGGCATTGCTGTCACCAATAACCACGTTGTGACAGGCGCCGCCCGCATCAAGGTGTATTTCAGCGGAGATGACAAAGCCTACAACGCGAAAATCCTTGGGGTTTCAGAATGCTCCGACCTGGCCGTCATCGATATCGAAGGGGACGGATACCCATATCTCGATTGGTACAAAGAACCGGCGGACCTCGGACTAACCGTTTATTCGCTTGGCTACCCTCTCGGCGACCCCAATTTCTCCAGGCATAAGGGTGAAATTTCAAAGGAAAAGGCCGACGGCAACACCAGTTGGACCGCCGTGACCCAGGTGATCGAACATGACGCCATTATCAACCCCGGGAACTCAGGCGGACCGCTCGTTACCCAAGACGCGAAGGTTGTCGGCGTGAACTATGCCGGAGCATCGCAATACGATCAATATTATTCGATCCCCGCAACCACTGCACAGGATATCGTTGAAGAATTGCGGACCGGCAAGGATGTGGACTCTCTCGGGATCAACGGCGAAGCTCTTGTCGCAGAGGACGGCTCGTTCTCCGGACTGTGGGTTTACTCTGTCAGTTCAGGCTCGAATGCGGACAAGTCTGGCATCCAGGCAGGTGACTTTCTGACCTCACTCGAAGGAATCCAACTCGGCCGCGATGGCACGGTCACCGATTACTGCGACGTGATTCGCTCACATGATGCTTCCGATACGTTGAACGTCGAATTGATCCGCTTCTCCTCGGGCGAGACCATGGAAGGTCAGATCAACGGCCGCGAATTGGAGGCTACCGGCTCCCTGGATAGCAGCAGCACCTCGAGCAGCGATACGAGCAGTTCATCAAGTTCGGGAGGAGCCTACTTTGTTGAAGATTTTGACAATCCCAACCTGGACAATTGGGATTACTTCTTCTTTGGGAACAGCGAGAACGACTTCGACTTCTACACTGAAAACAGCAAGTTTGTCTTCGACATCACTGCTGCTGACACCTACGTGTATGTCGATTATCTGCCTTATACTTACCCGGACGTACGTGTCGACGCGCTGGTAGAGAATCTGGGCACGAACAATAACTACTTCAGCCTGTTTTGCCGTTATACGGAAGGGCAGGGGTGGTATGAATTCAATGTCTCCAGCGGAGGGTTATGGAGCATCTTGCGCTACGACGAAGGCGCCAACCAGTTCTATAACCTTTACAATGGCGGATCCTATTCTGTGAACATGGGGCGGGGTGTGCAAAATACATTCACAATGGTCTGTTTGGGGAATCAGATCAGCGTGTATATCAACGACAAGCTCATGCGCACTATTACTGACAATAATTTCACAGATGGAATGGTTGGCATGTCCGCTTCCTCATTCGATACGGGTTCGGCGAACGTTGGTTTCGATTGGTTTTCCGTCAGCGAGCCATAAGTCAACGAGATTTTGGATCTACAACAAGCGGGAGTGCACATTCGTGCACTCCCGCTCTTTTTGTTTGCGTTGCAGGGCTTGACTTGAGCCCCAATCCTATTGACTAAGGTTTGACGACGGTAATGACCGTGCCATCGCTGTCATTTTCCGGGTCAACGTTAGCAGCAGAGTCATAGACGTAGCCGCTCTTCACGATATTGGTCACGCTAAGGGTGACAGATGGCTTGGTCGTTTTGATATTTCCGGTTGCGACCGAGCAAGTGCCATTTGTACCCGTCGTGCATGTGGCAGTCCCTGTTGTGCCGCCGCTCCAGGTACCGGTAACTACCGCACCCGAAACAGCGAGACCGCCGGCGTCCCGCACGGTAATCGTTACCGTGGCTTTCCAGGCATTGGTCCGGACGAGTGTGGATACTCCGTCGAGATCGGATACGTGCATGGCTGGCAGGCTGACTCCACCGGTCAGGTAAGTTAAAGCGGCTTTCGCCTGGACCAGGCCGTAGCCATAGGCATTGTCGCGCCCGGGTTCACCAAGATCCAGGGCAGATTCGGTCAAGGCAGCGCGGATCTCTGCGTTCGTAGCGTCTGGTTTGGCAGACCAGACCAACGCCGCAACCGCGGATACGTGCGGGGTGGCCATCGATGTGCCGTCGTAGTACTCATAGCCGCTGACATTCGTATGGAGAATGCTCGTAACAGCAGCGTTTTGCCCGACTTGTGGCAGAAGCAATGATCCGTTTTCCTGGCTCAGGCTGAGAGCAATGATCGTGGAAGAATACCCGTCGCCAAGCGTGCCCAGGAAGTCACCCTCCACGTTGTTGTAGATCAACGCTGCAGCGCCGCCGGAGTTCTGCACATTCATAACCTTGTCATAGAATGAAATGACTCCGCGCTGGCAAAGGACGACTTTACCAGACCAGGCGCCTGTCGCATCGCATAGGCCGCCATCAACCAGGGCTCCAGATGCACTTCCGCGGGCTGAATACTCGATATGACCGCCAGCATAAGTGATGCCGTTCACGGTCACCGTGCTCTCATCGATATAAGGCACCGTGCTCAAGACGCCCACGCCCGGCGCGGCAATCTCGACCTGGTCGTTCTGCTGCGAGAAGGAAGCAACCACCATCGATGAATCGATGGCTGCCACCGACATGACCGAAGAATAAGAAGCTGGGTAGCTGTAGGCTGTGTTGCCGTCGTTGCCTGCTGCGGCAATCGAAAGGATGCCTTTGCTGTAGAGCGAATCGAAACCGCGGCGTTCTGTGGTACTGGCCTTCGTGCCTCCCAGGCTCATGCTGATGATGTTCGCATTGGCGCTCGCGCAGCGATTGGCAGCGTCGATCAGGGTCGATGCGTAGATCCAACTGCCGTCGTCGCCAAATACACGCACCATATAGATGTTAGCAGTTCCCGGAGTCACGCCAACGACGCCGAAGGCATTATTCATGGCCGTGATCGTTCCGGTCACGTGCGTGCCGTGCCCAAGACCGTCGCTATCCCAGCCGCTGGGGTAACCGCCCAGGAAGTTGACGCCCTGGAAGTCCTCATGGCCGGTGAAGACACCGGAATCGATAATGCAGATCGTGCGATTACTGCCTGTGGGAGCTCCAGTGTCGATGACGCCGTCTTTATTGGCGTCCCAAACCTCTCGTGCCTGCACCATGTCCACGCCGTATGGCACAACCTGGTCCGTAAGATTTACAGATGCAGCCGAAGACGGCAGGATGCTGATCGGATAGCGCGGGGCATCCTCTTCAACCAGGATCACGTTCGGATTATTCTGTATACCCCTCAGTGCAACCTGCGGCAACGACACCGCGATGACATCCAGATCGCCGAACTGGTAATGGATATCCCCGCCCGCTGCCAGGAGGGAGTTGGTCACATCTGCGCTTTTCCCGGGGGCGAATTGGACCATCACCCTTACTTTGCCCCCGTCAGAGCTTGAATAGGCTGATGTGACATTGAACATGCTCAGCGCCATAGCCACGATCAATATGACAGAAAACACGATACTTGCTTTTTTCATTATGAATTCTCCCCGAACTTTTTTGAATAGTTGAACCGAGCGGTGCAGGCACAACAAAATCTCCAACTCCTCCTCTCATTCGAACCGGCTTTCGAGCCGTTCAATTCGACCTTGAGTCCATGAAGCGATTATCCGATGATCACGAAGCATGAAGCGTTTGGATCAAGAGATATGTCGAGTAGTTGCCTATATGATTGGCATACCTCTAATATTATGAAGAATCTGGAGTCAAAAGTCAACGACGCAGATTGATTTACCAATGAGCGAACCTGGCTGGCAGGAGCATCAAAAGGGGTGCATCATCAATGCACCCCTTTTGTTTGATCTGTTCACGTGCGCATTGTGGTGCGCATTTGATTTAGCCGCCGCACGGGACGACGTTACGCCATTGCAGCACCGTATCGTTGACGCTCATTGTGCCGTCTGCACCATAGCTCAAGGTGAGAACACGGTTCCCGATCTCGCCGCAGGCCAGGTCCTTTTCAACGTGATCCCAATCGCCCAGGGTGTACTTGTACTCGATCTGAACGCCTTCCTGACCGGTTAGAGTGATTGTCCAATGGGTCGCATCGACACGCGTCAAGATCACGCCGCTGGCGTTCCATTGCGGCAAGCCGCCATCCAGGCGGTCGAGCGTACCGGCGATGTACACACTGCGTCCGGTGGCATCGGTTGTCTCAGGCACGGTAACGTTGATTGTGACTGTGACTGTGCGCATGACCGCTGTAGCCTCGACTTCGTTCGAATGGGCTGATCGATTGAACGAGAGGTCCAGCGCGAGCACTACGTAATAGTAGGTTTCGCCTTCGGTGATGGCGGTGTCTGTGTAATTGGTTGAGGTCACCCTGGCGATCATGGAGTACGATCCACCACTGGCATCCGCCCGAAGTACCTCATATGCTCCAAAGGCGGTTTCATCCGTTGAGGCGCCCCAGGCCAGGCTGATGCCCGACGGGGAAGCTGCAACGACCTGGAGACTTTGAGGCACAGTTGGCGGGGTGGTATCGCCGCTGGATATGACGGTCATTTTGCCCGGATTGGGAGGCAGGGTCACGCCGGTGATCGGGCCGTTCAAGTCGGCATAGTACCAGGTTGCTCCACCGGTCACCGAGTAGCGATAGAGGTAATCGAATTCGCCAACGCTTTCAGGAAGCATGGCAGCTTTGAACTCATCGTTGTTTCCGGCATCGACATTGAAGACAGCGTCGGTCCAGGTCCAGTCAGGGTTATCCATGGGGATGGTGCCCTGCGGGCCGTAGCCAAGTTGTGCCTTCAGCCCGGGTGTCACGCCTGCCTGGCTCGTTGCCCCGTCGATCCAGACTTGGCCGTAGACGTTTCCAGTGGTGTTGACCAGGCTGATCACGTGGTCGATGATGGTTGGAGGCCATTGCAGGTTTGCCCAGCCGATGGTCATGTGTGGCATGCCGCTGATCTCAGCCGACAATGCGCTTTCGTTGCCGATCTCATCCAGCGAAGTGACCGCGTAGAAGTAGGTCTGCCCATTATTGAGACCCGTATCGGTGTATGTTGGGCCGACCACGCTGCCAACCTTAACCCAACCGCCGCCCGTCACAGGGCTGCGATAGATGTCATAGCCGGATGCGCCGTCGACGACGTCCCAGGATAGGTTGATCTCGCCGCTCGCTTCAGTGAGTTGCAAGCCTGTGTGAATCGCTGGAGCGATCAGGTCGATCTCGCCGGTATCGAGCAGCCATGCGCTGCGCGGAGCGAGTTCGACTGTGAGCATTCCACTTTCAGAGGCTGGAGAGATGCTGCCGGCATTCCCGACTGCATATAGTGTAGAGAAACCAATCCCATCGGGCACGAAGCCGGCCACAGGGATTTGCACAGTCTGTGAATTGGACCCGCGATTGACGACCACGACGGCAGCACTTGTCGCATTCTTGCGCCCATAGGCAACGGTTTCTGCGGCATCGTCGGCCAATAACATCTGCATCTCGCCTGTTGAGAGGACTGAATTTTCTGAACGCAGATCCGCCAGGGTCTGGTAATGCGCGAACATGTCCATGTCGGGAGTGCCGCCCTTGTCCTCCCAGGGGTAGGCCCGCCGGTCATCAGGATCAGTATCGCCGGTCACCCCCACCTCATCACCGTAGTAGATGGTAGGCGCGCCCGGCAGGGTAAATTGGATCAACGAAGCGAGCTTCTGCATTTCTTTACCAACCGCCAGGTTATCGGCGTTCAGTTCCTTATCTTCGGTTGTGGCTTCGCCAGGGGTAAGCACCCAAAGCAAGCGCGCGGTGTCGTGACTGTCAAGCAGGTTCATCAGGGTGTAGAAGGTGCCAGGAGCATAATCTTCCTGGATCGAGGATAGCCTGTCGGCAAATTCGCTGATGTTCAACTGGCGACCGCTGTCTGCAAAACCTTTGGCGTCGAATGGCCCCGGGGTGAGCAATCCAAGCACCGCGTCGCGCAGTCTATAATTCATGCTCGTGTCTGCCCGGTCACCCCGCAGGTAGCGCAAGGTGGAGCTGTCCTTCATCCACATCTCACCAATAATCAGAGTGCCCTGATCATAGGCTTTGACCACATTCCGGAAGGTTTCCCAGTAGCCATCGGGGAAGGAGGAATCACTCATTACATCCTGGCGCCAACCGCTCGCGCCATTGACAAGCCAGTAGCGCGCTACGCTCTTATCTCCGGTGAGGAAAAATGCCTGTACATTTGGATTGGATTTGTTAAGCACAGGAAGGGTATCGAAGCCCCACCAGCTATCGTAAGTGGCTGATTTTGGCCCGGCTGAACCGGCGCATTGGCCTGTTCCCGCGGGAACATCGTGGAATGTAAACCACTCACGATAAGGCGAAGCGACTGATTCGCACGCTCCTACCGTACTATAGCGTTGGTAGCGGTCGAAGTAGGTACTATCGGATGAAACGTGATTGTATACACCGTCGAGGATGATCCGTACGCCCAGTTTATCGGCGTGTTTGACAAGGTTTTGCCAATCTTTCTGGGTACCAAAATAAGGATCGATCTTGAAGTAATCCTGGGTGTCGTAACCATGATCCGAGGCTGAATCGAAAATGGGGTTGAAATAGAGGGTGTTCACGCCGAGTGAAACAAGATACTCCAGGTTCTGATCGACGCCTTTCAGGTCGCCGCCCTGGTAATCGCGGCTGCGTGCGCCTTCGATCGTGCTGGAATCTCCGGCCGGCGCGCCGAATCGCCATGGGCAATCCGTGGCGGCATCTGTATAAGAGCGGCAGTACCCTTCTGGCACCGTCCCCCAGGGCAGCTTCAATACCGGGTCGTCATATCGAATGTCACCGGTCTTCGGATCATTATCGGAGCGTCCATTGCGGAAGCGGTCGGGGAAGATCTGGTAGATGACCGCATTCTCCGCCCATGTGGGCGTGGTAAAGCCCGGCTCGTAGACCATCAGCGCATAGCTGTTGTCGATGACATCATTGCTGGGCGCGCCCAATCCGCCGTCCAGAGCGGGCGTGTTGTCTGCGTAATAAACTGTCTTTGTCCCATCTTGCACGATGAAGCGATACCAGATATTGTTGGGGGTGTCGTCCGGCAGGGTAACCGCATAGAAATCACAGGTGTATGGGCCAAGATCCTGATAGCAGTCCACATCACTGGCTGCCAGAGACATGGATTTGATGCTCTGTTTGCCTGAATTGAGGTCATAAAGCCGCACCTTGACGCTGGTGACATCGTTGTGGAAGGTGCGGAAGCGCAGAATCACGGGTGTTCCTGCGGGAACCGCGCCGCCCGGTGTGCGGTAAAGCAGATCGCGCGAATCGTGGCGCAGCCCGTCCCACCAGATATTGTTATCATGCTGAGGTTGCGGGGCTACCACATCGATTGTCAGAACATGGGAAGTGCTGTTATAGGTAAATGTGGCTGTCGATCCATCCGCCACAACTGAGAAGGGGATATTCGGCCCGTTTTGTTCGCCGCCGGCGCCGTAATTCAGATCCCAGGTTTCATTGAGCGCAACTTTGCCTTCATAATCACCTACGGGCAGAGCAGTGGTCGTGAAGGTGTAAATGCCGTCGCCATCGATATCCTGCAGCCACGAGCGCATGCAACTTGGGTCCCAATCACCTGCGCAGCCTAATGCGGTCTGAAAGCTTCCGACAGCCGTTGCGATGACCGAATTGACGTTGTCGGTCACCCAATTGGTCTTGTGATCGTAATAGAACTTGACCGATGTGGCGGATCCGAGGTTCAAGGGGATGTTGTCTCCGCTTGAATTGGCATGAATTCCGTAATTCTCGTCCCAACTTGCATTGAGGGCAGCTTTATATTGCCAATTTCCGTCAGGCAGGTCGAAAGTTCCCCGCCAGACGTCAGCATTGGCATCGTAGGCCAGCATGGAGGCTGTGCAGGTGGGATCCCAGTCAGCCGCGCAGCCGATTGCAGTTTGCAGCGAACCCACAATCGTTACGGTGCTTGGGTCAGGGGTGTTTGCTGCCTGAACCGCCGGAACGGCGGGGACGGCAAGAACAAGGATGCTGAGAAGCACCAGCAAGTTCCATGATAGGCGCGATACTTTTCTCCAGGAATTGTGGTTTTTCATTTGATTCGCTCCTTAATGGTTGCAGCGAAAGGGTGAAGGGAATGAAAGTAAAAAAACGATGCATCCGCCGGCAGCTTGCCCCTTACAAGCCGGAAGAAAGCGCCAGATCGGTTGTACAAAAACCCTATGGCAGCTACTATAGTAGCAAATTCCCCGCTACAAGTAAATATGCAAATCGGGCGGACCGGAAAAACATGACTGGATTATTGCGTGATTTTGGGATATTATACTAATAAGGTCTTTTTAGGAGGTTTACCGTTGAAGGATTCTCTCTATGTTGAGTTCGGAGTATGCCGTTTGGCGTATGACGTTTCAGGCAAGGGCCCTTTAGTGATATGTGTTCCGGGCATGGGTGATTTGCGCAGCGAATATCGTTTCATTGCTCCACGCCTGGCGGATGCAGGTTATCAAGTCGTCACGATGGACGTGCGTGGGCATGGTGACACCAGTGCTTACTGGGATGATTATTCAGTAGCCGGGGTTGGCAGCGATATCCTGGCGCTTATCCGCGATATGGAGAGCGGACCTGCGGTAATCATTGGCGCTTCGATGGCAGCAGGAGCAGCGGTATGGGCTGCCTACGAATCTCCTGACTTGGTGCATGGCATGGTGCTGATCGGCCCGGCAGTGCGAGGGGAAGTGAAGGGCATTTACCGGTTGCTTATGGGAGCCCTTTTCATGCGCCCCTGGGGACCGGCCGCATGGAGGACTTATTACAGCCGCCTCTTTCCTCGCTATAAGCCGGAAGATTTTGAGAGTCACGCCGCTGCAATCGAGGCGAATCTCAAAGAACCCGGCAGGATGCGTGCTTTACGCAGAATGATCCTGGCTTCGAAAAAGGCTTCTGAGAACCGCCTTTCGCAAGTGAGAACGCCTGCGCTGGTGCTGATGGGCAGCTTGGATTCAGATTTTAGCGATGCTGCTGCCGAAGCGGATCGGGTGGCCGGCGCGCTGCGTGGCGAATCTCACTTGATCGCGGACTCGGGGCATTATCCGCATATCGACAAGATCGATGATGTGGTGCCGCTGGTCTTGCCTTTCCTGGAACGGCTGACCGAGCAAGGGGCTGTTGCATAAGATCAACTACCGAACATACCAATCCATGGAGGTTTCAATCCATGGATTGGACAATCTTATGCAAAATGCTTGAATTGCGGAATTTCAAATCCTAGCTCAAACCATGAGCCAGGAGAAGGCTTTCATCTGCAAGTATTTCGGCTGTTGGCCCATCCGCCGCGATCGCTCCCTGGTCGAGCACGACCGTTCTTGGAGTAAGATTTTCTGCCAGGGCCAGGTCGTGCGTTGCGATCAACATCGTTTGGGGTAATTCGCGTAACAACTCGATCAACTCACGTCGAGCGCGCGGATCCAATCCGGAGGTCGGTTCATCCAGGACTAAAATGCGAGGCTGCATGGATAATACCGTGGCAATTGCGATGCGCTTTTTCTCACCGCTGCTCAAATGGTACGGATTCCGGCCCGCATAATCACTCATGTGAACGGCAGCCAATGCCTGCTCTACTTTTTCTCTGACTACCTTTTCTCCCAAACCCTGGTAGATGGGTCCGTAGGCAACGTCTTCATAAACAGTCGGTGAAAAAAGCTGATCATCTGGATTTTGGAAAACCAGTCCCACCTGTCCGCGGATCAGACCAAGATTTTTCTTCTCTACTTCCATCCCGCCGATCAAGATTTGTCCGCTCCCCTCGAAGATGCCGTTGAGGTGCAAAAGCAGGGTGGATTTTCCGGCCCCATTGGCGCCTACCAGGGCGATTTTTTCACCCGGCATGACTTTCAGAGAGATCTCGCTCAACGCAACTTTCCCGTCAGGATAATGGAAAGAGAGATGGTCGATTTCGATGATGGGATTCATGTCTCAACCTCCGCTGAATAGTCCAAGCAGCCAAAGCATCGCCAGAAGGACCACACCCAGGGCGAGGAGTTGTCGATCGCCGTTCGAAAGAGGCCTGGTATCTGAAGCGGGCAGCTCACCGGTATATCCCCTGGACAACATAGCTGCATACACTCGATCGCTGCGTTCGAGCGAACGCAAGAACAGGCTTCCGGCCATCCCGCCGGTCACCCCAGCCCGCCAGGACACGGATCCACCGTGATGGTGAGAGCCAGGCACGGTCGCGCTGCGGCTCGTGCGTGCTCGCGCCATTCGGGTGACCTCATCAACAATCACGAAGAGATACCGCCACATAAGTCCGACGATTGCGACGAACAATTTGGGGACTCGCAATTGTTGTAATGCGGTCAATAAATCCGGAAAGCGGGTCGTCGCTGCAAGCAAAATTGCAACCTGAACCGAAATCCAGGATTTGACCGCAATACTGGCAAAACGCCCCAAGCCTTCAGGACTGTAGGTCAACTGAACCCCGCGAAAAACGTCCAGCGTGATATGGGGAGGCGGGCCGATGAAGATGAGAGGAACGGCCGCCAAAATGAAGGGCAATGCCAAAAGGGCACGCTTAAGCACAAATCCCAAGCCCAGGCGGGAGAAGAGCGCAGCTGATAGGATCAGGGTCAGGAACAGGATATAGGCGGGCCACGCATTGAAGGGAGTCAGGCTCAAGAAGAGCACAAACGCAAGGGTGAAGATGACCTTCACCCTTGCATCCATTTGATGGATGATGCTGCGGTTTTGCCTGAATAGTTCGCGCACCCTTTTACCTCTGAGAGTTCTCTTGCTTTGCGGTTCGTTTCTCGGCGCGGGCGATACCGTAGGCCACGCCAAAAACGATCACGACACCCAGGACACCAGCTGCGATTGTGGCCAGCGCAGGATCAGAGATGCCATGCAAGGCATAGTCGGGAATGAGGTTGTAGAGCGCTGCTTTGGCTGACAGAATAAATCCATTCTCTTGAGCTACCCATTCCAATCCATCCGGATGGCTCGAAGCCAGCGGCGATAGAACTACCAGCATCAGGGCAATCAGGCTGCCGCCCAAGAAGACACCCTTGTTGCCGGCCGGCCTGGGTTCTCCAAGCTTAAGCAGATCCTTGCGTGCAGCGAATAAGAAAGCCAGCGCGCCTGCCGTGATCAAGCCTTCTCCGATGCCGATGAGAGCGTGAATCGCTCCCATCGCAGGAATGGCAAGATTTGCCGGGGACGTGCCGGACAGGGCAAGTTGTAAAGCGCATGACAGCGATGCGATGAAGATGGAGCTCCAGGCTGCCGCAAAACCGGCGACGAATACTCCCCAGGATTGCTCTTTGAAGAGCTGAATCAGCAAGGTATAGACCGCGTAAGCGACGAAGACGCCTACAATGGCCATATTGAAGAGATTCGCCCCCAAAACTAAAATCCCGCCATCCTGGAAAAGCAGTGCCTGAACCGAAACGACTGAGGTCATTACCAGGACAGCCGGCCAGGGTCCCAACAAGATGACCGCTATGGCTGCGCCCAACAAGTGCCCGGATGTGCCGCCGGTGACGCTAAAGTTGAGCATCTGCCCGGCAAAGATTGCAGCCGCGAGAACGCCCATCAATGGCACATCACGCTCACCAAGCTCGCGACTCGTTTTCCGCAGGGCAATTCCGATCACGATTACCGAAATGACCCAAAAAACAATCGAAACCAACACCGAGAGGAAACCATCCGGGATATGCATGGGTAGCGGTGAAAAAATCGGTGATGACAAGGGCGACTATCTCCGTTTGATCCATGGTGCTAGAATGGGAATATCTTGCTCGATTATTATATAGCATATAAATGCAAATGCAAAGATTTGCACTATAATTATACGGAATGGAAAGAAATATGCGCGCATCTTCTGTCGATCAAATCATTATCGAAACATTATCCCAAGAGCATGCCCACCTGACATCCCATCAAGTGTATGCGGAAATCCGCGAGCGACTGCCTGCTGTAAATCAGTCCACTGTCTATCGTGCTTTGGAGCGTTTGGTGAATCTTGGCAAAGTATCCGTTTCCGATATGGGTACCGGATCGGCGGTCTACGAGTTGCTGACTGAGGGGATCCACCACCACCTGGTATGCCAAAAATGTGGGCGGGTCGTCACGATTGACCACGAGGAAGTGGAGGAGTTTTTCGCGGCAATTCATCACAAACATCACTTTGAAATCGTTACCAACCATTTGATCCTTTTCGGAATTTGTGAGAAATGCCAGACGGATGCCGATCCCAAAATCGGCGCGGGATGAGCAAAACCCAAAAAGAGACTTTTGCTTAGAGCAAATTGAGTTACCTGCCAATCCATGGAATAAAGTGTCCATGGATTGGTTATACTTATTCCATGATCCGGGTCACTCCTTCGATTTCCATTCCCGATGACGAGATCATTCTCGATTTCATCCGCTCAACAGGCCCCGGCGGGCAAAATGTGAACAAGGTCTCGAGCGCGGTTCAGCTTCGTTTCGACATTCGTAGTTCTCCGTCGCTGCCTGTCGAGGTCAAGGAGAGGCTGATCAAGCTGGCAGGCAGCGCAGTGACAACCGATGGCGTGCTCATTCTCACCGCGCGGCGCTTTCGCACGCAGGAGCAGAACCGCCTGGATGCTTTGCGCCGCCTGGGTGTGCTGGTGCAAAAAGCCGCCGAGGCGCCAAAGAAGCGCAGGCCAACCCGCCCGAGCGCTGCTTCGAGCGGAGCCCGATTAAAATCGAAAAAGCGGCGGGGTGAGGTCAAACGCATCCGCCGCTATCAGCCGGAAGATTGGGAGTAAGTTCTTCCGATTTAGAGGATTTTCAATCTACACCTGGTAAGGCACTTCAAGGATCACCAAACCGGGTTTGAAGACCAGGGCTGCGCGCAAGAGCAGCGCTGTCTGGTTATGCAGCAGATTCTCATACCAGTGGGCAGGAATGAACTGCGGCACCACGATGGTCAGCAGTTCGTTGGGCTGCCGGACTTCGAGCAGCTTCTGAATGTATGCCAGGATCGGCTCGACCAGAAGGCGGTATGGACTTTCGAGGATTACGAGGCGGGTCCCCCCTCCGTATTGATCCCACTTCTTGCGCACACTGTCGGTTTCTTTCGGATCGATGGATACATGTACGGCTGTGACGTCGGGTCCAAGCGATTGAGCATATGTCAACGCTTCGAGCGAGCCGCGGTGTACACCGGCGATCAGAACGATGATGCGGTGGCGGGAGATTCGCGTGTGCGGGATATAGTTTTCGAGCGAGAGTCTCTTCGCCAATGTCTTGTAGTGATGGTGAATGGCAAAGAAGACTGACACCAACAGGGGGATGAGTACAATGATGATCCACGCGCCATCTTTAAATTTAGTTGTAGCAAAGACGATCATCACGGTGAGGGTGCTCAGGGAGCCAAAGCCGTTGATGATGATTTTTGTCTTCCAATTCTTGTCGTAAGTGATTGTCGAACCGGGTTCCACGATCTGTTCACCGGGCTTGAGGTGCCCCGATTTCCACCAGCGCCGCGCCATGCCTGCCTGTGAAAGCGTGAACGAGAGGAACACACCGATGGCGTACAGGGGGATCAATGCCGTTACGCTTGCCTGAAAGATGATGATCAAAACAGAGGCGATCATGGCAAGGGCGACAATGCCCGTCGAATATACCAGGCGGCTGCCCTTCATCGTCATCTGATGAGGCAGGAATCCATCACCTGCGTGCAATGCCCCAAGCCGTGGAAAATCGGCGAATGCGGTATTGGCTGCCATGATCAGGATGATGGCGGTACCTGCGATGAGCGCCAGGTATAGGATTCCCTGCCCGCCATATACAGTACGCGCAAGCTGGGAGATGACGGTTTCATAGTTCGAAGGAGTGACCCCAATCTTGCCTGAAAGAAATGAAATTGAGAGGAACAACGTGCCGAGAATGCCGGACATCCAGAGCAAAGTGATCCCTGCGTTGTGGCTGCGCGGTTCTTTGAAAGCAGTAATACCGTTTGAAATGGCTTCGATACCCGTAAGAGCTGATGTGCCGCTTGAGAAGGCGTGCAGCAGCAGAAACGGAGTAACCAAGGCAAGAGTTGAAGGAATCAGGTCGGTAGGCGGATTAACGACTGTGCCGAGCGAACCTGTCAGAAATCTGAACATGCCTACGGCGACGGTGATCGCCATGGCGGCCACAAAGAAATACGTGGGAACGGCGAAAGCCTTGCCAGATTCTTTTACGCCCCTGAGATTCATAAGCATGATGAACATCACCATACCGACAGCGATAATCACCCGGAAAGGATCAAGGAACGGAAACGCCGATGTGATCTGCGCCACGCCCGAGGAGATGGACACGGCAACTGTCAGGATGTAATCGGTCAACAATGCTGCACCTGCGGTTTGGGCAGGCAGTTCGCCGAGGTTATCGCGGGCAACGATATAGGCGCCGCCGCCGCCAGGATACGCATGGATCGTTTGCTGGTAGGAGACAGTGACGATGATCATCAATGCGACGATGGCGAGGGAAATAGGGAAAACGGCAACAAGCGCGCCGGCTCCTGCAGTGATCAGGATGGTCATGATCTCTTGGGTCGCGTATGCGGTTGACGAAAGCGCATCTGAGGCGAAGACGGCCAGGCCGATGGTCTTTCCAATCGTCTGTGATGGTGCATCGGCTGTCTGAAGCGGATTCCCGATCAGCCAACCTCGAAGCCCTTTCTTTACGATGGGATTCAGATTGGGTTCAACGATCGTGGTGCCTGGATAGGTCTCTATCTTCATTACCTTTACTTCCTTTCAAACGTTCACTAAAAATGTTGCCATGATGATGAACAAGATTTGTTACAAATCAAAGAGATGCCATTTGGAGGATGCCGGCATGGATCGGGACGAAGAATGAGAAAATTCCTGAATGAAGAAGCGATCTGTGTTGCGCAGAGTTGCATAGTCATTTGCACCGGGCAAGCTGTTCAATTCCTTGGGAGCCACGATGGTGTCTTGCGGCCGGTACAGGCTTTTGATGGTTCTCACCCAATTGGTTTTGCCGACCAACTCGTAGTTGACGGTGGTCCCGCTTCCAGAAGTCAAGGCTATCATGGTGACCATTTCACGAATGATGGAAGCTTTCGATGGGTGACCCGAGATCGCCACCAGATAGATCACATCGGCTTCTTCACAGCTGGCAAGACGGGCAACTCTCCTTGCAAGGTCCAGGTCCCCTGCCCATTCTTCGGGAAGGAGAACCAACAACCTCGGTTTCTGGTCGGGTACCATTTTCGAAATCAAAACACTCTCCTTGATTGTCAAAGAGAGTGTATTTCGCTGTAATAAATTCCGAACAAATATTGGAACGAGATTTATAAAGAAAACATAAGGATTTCTAAACGGTCAATCCTCGCCTGTCTTGAACCGGTATCCGATCCCCGGTTCGGTCGCCAGGATTTGCGGATCGTCGGGATTGGCCTCCAGTTTTTTGCGCAGTTGACCGATATACACCCGTAGATATTCCACGTGATTCATATCGCTGTAACCCCACACCTGGGTAAGAATCGCCTGGTGAGTCAGCACACGGTCGGGATGAGCGGCCAGGTAGGAGAGAAGCTTGAACTCGGTGGCAGTCAGCCGAATTTCCTCCTCACCTTTGGTCACGAGGTGCTTCGCGAGATCGATGCTGATCGTGCCCGCTTTGATCACCGTCTCCTTGTTCCCGATGGTCTGCTCAGAGTGACGCAGCGCAACCCGGATGCGGGCCAGCAACTCCTCGATACCAAATGGCTTGGTCAGGTAATCATCTGCGCCCTTGTCGAGGGCAGCCACTTTGTCCTTCTCGTTGTCGCGGACCGAGAGGATGATGATCGGAACGCGAGACCATTCGCGGATCTGCTCGACGATCTGGATGCCGTCCATGTCGGGGAGGGTAAGGTCGAGGATGATGATGTCGGGAGGCTGAGCGACGGCCTGCGCCATGCCCATTTCACCGGTTGTGGCCGAGACGATTTGGAAATCATTTGCAGAGAGGATCGTCTTGAGCGCCCTCAAGATCTGCGGTTCATCATCGATGAGCAGGACCATGGGTTTCTTATTCATCGGCCGCCTCCTTTGGAACTGCAGGAAGTGCGCCATCCAGCGTCAGCGGCAGTGTAAAGTTGAAGGCCACCCCTTCTTCCCAATTCTCCGCCCAAATCCTCCCCCCATGAGCTTCGATAATGCCTTTGCATATGGAAAGCCCCAGTCCTGTGCCCATCACCTTATCGGCCAGGGTGATCCGGTTGAATTTGTCGAAGATGCGTTCGAGTTGTTCTTCAGGCACCTTAGGGCTTTGATTGGTCAAGCACACCTGCAGGCATTCATCTTCCACCCGGGCTTTGATCGTGATCGCAGTTCTTTCAGGCGCGTATTTGACGCTGTTGCTGAGCAGGTTCACAAACACCTGCTCGATCAGGATGTAATCGGTTGGAACCAGCGGCAAATCGGACGGCAATTCGATCGATAGATGGTGATTTTGCATTTCCTTACGCATCTTCGCCGCCGCGCTGTTGACGATCTCACCAAGCGAATTCCAGTTCCTTTGAGGTTTGAGAGCCCCCGATTCGATGCGCGACATGTCGAGCAGGTTGCCCACCAACAGATTCAGATGATCTGATTCTTCTTCGATCATGGCGAGCAGTTCTTCGCGGTCCGCAGTATTCCAGCCGACGGCTCCGCTGCGCAGGCTGGAAACGGATGCCTTAATGGCCGCCAGGGGCGAGCGCAGCTCATGCGAAACGGAATTCAGCAGTGAAGATTTAAGCTTATCGCTTTCTTCGAGCACCCTTGCGCGAGCTTCGCCGCGTGCCAGGCGCACGCGCTCCATTGACAGGGCTCCCTGCGCTGTATACGCTTCAAGCAAGCGGTTCTCTTCTTTGGTGAGGCCATCTTTTCGCCAAATACTGATCTGGCCTTCCTGTCCCCTGGCGGTCTGCAATGGCACAGTAACCAAAGGCGCTGCGCGCGTCAAAGGCCTGCCGGCATTCATGGCGGAATAAGTATTCAATTTAAGATCATCAGAGGGGAGAACCACGTCAACGCGTTGCGCCATGAAGGTGTCAAGCGTGTAATCGGCCAATGCCTGGGCAATACTGGGAGTATCCTGCAGGCTGGCAAGTGATGAGATCAGCTCATACATGCGCGTGGCTTCCCACTCGCGGCTTTGTGATAGATGCAAAGCTTCACGAGCGCGAGCAATCAATTGGCTGATGATCCCCGAGACGATCAGGAAGATGATCAATGTGATCAAATCCTGGGTTCGGTGTACCTGGAAGGTGCCGTAGGGGGGAATGTAGAAATAATTGACCGTAAGAAAAGCTGCAATGGCTGCCAGAATCCCCGGTGTTAAACCCCACAAAACAGCAGCCAGCACTATGGGGAGCAAGAAAATCAGCGTGATGATCTGAACCGTCAAATAAGGCTCGAATGGAGTGAGTACGAGCTTGATTAGCGCAATGAGGAGAAGTGCTGCCACATGACGGTAAAGAACGAGCCACAATTGTTTCTTGAAGAAATTACGCATCGGCGAAGAGAAGTTGATTCTCACCTCTTGAATCCAATTTCGGCCGGCCACGCTCTGCTGTAGGCATCGAGTATGGTGTCGAAGAGCGCGTCGAGTTCAGGGCAAATCTTCTGGCGGGAAGGGTCAGCCATATGCCAGGCGATGATCTCCTCAGCGCCGCGGGAGAACGGCGTGGTGCAGATAAAATCAGGCACAAGCTGCTTGATCTTGCTGTTGTCGAAGATGGAGCTGTTTGCCTTGTCACCCAGCAGGTTATCACCCAGGGCTTTGTCGTAGGCAGCGATCAGGTCAGAAGGGACGTGGACAATTTGCGGCTCCACTCCGGCAGCCTTGCCAATGGTCTGGTAGATTTGATTCCAGGTGAGCCATTCGTCTGAGGTGATCTGGAAATCCTCGCCGATGGCACGGATATTGCCGAGCAGTCCGACGAAGCCCTTGGCGAAATCATTGCTATGGGTAAGCGTCCAGAGCGAAGTTCCGTCGCCTTGGACGATCACGGGCTGGCCATGCAGCATTCTGTTGAGCACGGTAAATCCGCCCTCGATGGGGATGGAGGTGCGGTCATAAGTATGCGAAGGCCTCACGATAGTGATGGGCACTTTTTCATCGCGATAGGCATGGCGCAGCAATTCTTCACAGGCGATCTTGTCCCGCGAATATTTCCAGATGGGGTTATCCAGGGGCGTGGATTCGCGAATGGGCAGGTTCGCAACCGGGGTCTGGTAGGCGCTTGCTGAACTGATAAAGATGTACTGTCCCATCTTGCCGCGGAAAAGATCGAGATCCGCCTGCACCTGGTCGGGGGTATAGGCCACCCAATCGACCACCACATCGAACTTGCGCTCTCCCAATGCTGACTGGACTGATGTACCATTGCGAATATCGCCGATCACGACTTTTGTGCCCGCAGCGATGGGACGTTCCGTCTTGCCGCGGTTGAGCAGCGTGAGCTCGATGCCTTTTCTGACCGCCAGGTCGGAACAAGCCGTGCTGATGATCCCGGTTCCGCCAATGAATAAGACGCGCATGGCTACCTCCACTCGATCCATAGTGATCTTGAGTTTATTATAAAGAATACTACGGAGTTGGGAACAGGTTCAATTGAGTTGTCACGAACTTTTGTGCCTGGCTCGGTGTTCACCGTATAATAAGGTCAGGCGATTCTACCTGTACCAGCGATAATATTGAGGAGAGGATTGAGACATGATTGAATACTCATCACCTGATGATTTCGATGTTGAAGAGCTGCAGCAGCTTAACCGCAGGAATATTACAGATGAACAAAAGAAGAAATTCGAAGGCTACATCGCCGAGATTTTGACAGCTTACGGCCTGGATCTGAACACGCCATCCACGCACGAGACGCCGCGCCGGTTTCTGGATGCCCTCTATGAATCGACCAACGGTTATGACGGCGATCCCAAACTGATCAAGGCCTTTCCTACTGAATGCCGCAGCGAAGCTGACTGCCGCTTAAGCCAGGTGATCGAAGGACCGATCCATTTTCACGCCCTTTGTGAACATCACATCTTCCCCTTTTATGGTGAAGCTTATATCGGATATGTTGCCAGCGAACGAATCCTGGGGATTTCGAAATTGACCCGCCTGGTGCGGCTTTACACCAGGCGTTTCGCCGTTCAGGAACGCATCGGAAACCAGATTGCGGACACACTAGAAGGCATGATGAAACCCATGGGCATCGCCGTATTGCTGCGTGCCAAGCATATGTGCGTTGAAATGCGCGGCGTGCGTGAGATCTCGCCCGCCACCCGCACCACCGTTTTTCGCGGTGAGTATGCAGACAACCCTTCACTAAGGACGGAATTCCTCAGTGTGTGTGCTTTGACCAAATCATCCTGACATTCGAATATCGGGGAAATCATGACTCGCCTCACTTTGCTGCATACCAATGATATTCATGGAAGAGTCAACCAACTTCTGCGCATCGCAGGAATGGTGAAGCGCATCAAACGGGAAGTTGCCGAGGAAGGGGGCTACTGCCGTTACCTGGACGCCGGTGATGCTGAAGACACGCTGTTGCTCGAAAGCAGTCTCACCAGGGGTACAGCCATGGACGCAATCCTCAAAGCGTCGGAGGCCGATCATGTCGCGCTCGGGAATGCAATCCCCGTCCGTTACGGTCAGCAAGTGATCCCGGACCTTGCAGAATGGCTGGGCAAGCCGATCTTGTGCGCCAATCTTTTCGATCTGTCGGGAGTTTTGCAGCCCGGGCTCGAACCTTACCGGATAGAACAAATCGGACCGCTCAAAGTGGCCTGGATCGGGTTCACCGCTCAACTGGTGTATTACGCCCCGTTTTTTCACCTCGATGCAAGAGACCCGGTGAGCCTGCTTCCCGACCTGGTGCGGGAAGTAAGGGAACGTGGTGCGAAAACGGTGATCGTCGTTTCGCATATCGGTTCGAAGAAGGATATCGAGCTTGCGGAGTTAGGTCTCGATGTCGAAGTCATCATCGGCGGTCACGATCATAAAATAATCGATCCCCCGCTTAAGGTCAAGGATACCCTCATCGTCCAAACCGGCGATTACGGGCGCTTCCTCGGGCGACTTGACCTTGAGGTCGACGATTCGAGCGGAAAGGTGACCGGGTTCAAGGGAAATCTACTGCCAGTGACAGAGGATCTGCCTGAAGATACGGGGGCGCTGAACGCTTTCCATGAGCAGCAGGCTCGCGCCGGGAGGATGATGGCGGTTCCGGTGGGCGTTCTTGAGGAGCCATTGGAACTTTCGTCAACCAAAGAATGCCCTGCGGGCGATTTGCTCGCCGATGCACTATTGGATCGGGTCAAGGACGCCGAGATCTGCCTGGTCATGGCGGGACATTGGACGTGCGGATTGGATGCGGGTACCGTGACCCAGGGCAAGCTCTATGCAGCTTTGCGCTCGACCGGAAATCCTGCCAGGGTGGAGATGACAGGCGCAGAGATCGAACGATTCCTGTGTAAAGCGCTGCGTCCCCACCTGGACGAACGCCAGCTTATACGGCTGCGGCATAACCAGGTGGGCATGCCGCATATCGCCGGTATAGAGGTGGTGGACGGAGATGTCGAAGAAGGTTGGCTCACGATCGTCAAAAATGGCGAGCCGCTTGAGCCTGACCGCAAGTACATTATAGCCACCTCTGACCTCGAAATCTCGGAAATCCTGGATTATTTTGTCGTTCCCCTGGAAAAGGCGCAATTCGAAATGCCGACCATCCTTCCCGAAGTACTCGAGCAATATATCCAGGCGCATTCGCCTATAGCGGCGCCGAAAGACGGGAGATTGGCGGCTCACTTGTTTTGCAAAACCGGTTCGGTCTGAACGCAGGAGCCTCAAGCAAAATAGAACTGCGCAGAAGCGCAGTTCTATTTTGCTTGAATAACTCGCGGCTAAAGGATCATTAACACTCTTGGATGGCTGCTGAGCTCGGCGTACAGTGCATCCAATTGCTCGCGGTTTTGGGCAATGAACTCGAAGGATACCGAGCGGTAATTGTTCTCGCCGGATAGCCGGCTCATGATATTTTCTTCTAATAATTCAGGCACGTGATTTCTCACGATTTCGATGACAAACGTTTCGAAACCCTCTTCGTCTCGCCCGATTACCTTAAGAGGGAACCGGATGGGATATTCGAGATGCGGCGTGGTTTTGGCTTCCATTTTCTTTTACCTCGAGCCGAAATTCTAACTCTTTTTATCCACTTTTTCCATCAGAGTTTTCTAAGATTCCCACCACCTGCAGCCATGAAGGCTCATCGAAGGGATTGCGTTCGATGCGCATTCTCAACTTGTGCATGACCCCAATCGATGCCGCGTTGTCGAAAGATGTCGTAGCGATCAGGCGCTCGAGGTGAAAATGAGAAAACGCATATTCCACGAGCAGCTCCGCAGCCTCCGTGGCAATGCCTTCTCTCTGATGCGTTGGCGTCGTTGCCCAGAAGAGGCCCACTTCCGCATTGGTCTTTTGGGGCACGCCATCGTCCTGTCCGGCCAATTTGGTCATGCCTGGAATTTGGGCAAACGAATCGAGGCACGGCACGAAGCCCACGACCCCGACCAGATCCCCGGTTTCGCGCAGCACGATTGCCCTGTCGCCATATGGGAACTGGTACATCCTTGCATATTCGCTGTAGCCTGCGATCGTCCAGCGCAGCCATGTCTCGCGTTCTGCCAGTTCACGCGGCTCCTGCATCGTTTCCACATCCAGAATGCGATAGACATCCGCCAGGTCTTGAAGCAGGAAGGGACGCACGAGCAACCGTTTGGTCTCGACCGGCGGCATCCACATCGGATTGTCTTTAAATTCGGCAGGCAGCATCTTAATTCATCCTGAAATATTTACACCCGGAATAATGCTCATGGCCGGACTTCAGATTCGCCGTTTGCGCGACCAGAGTTCAATGACATTTTGACCTACCCATGATAAGCTGATTATAATCTTGAATTTCTGCCGTCATGGGGCCTGCTCGCACGCATCGATTATAATTATTGGAAGAAAGAATAATTGTGCTTTACAGGAAATTTGCTCAGAATATTCGGAAGAAAAAATCGTCAAGACGAGGGGAACATGGCCAGGAACGTTGATGAATTATCACCTCAGATCGTTGCGCTCGAAAAGATCGCCTCGTATTACGTCCACGGTAAAGGAAAGACGCTTCTAGAATCCTTACCTCAGGGGGATAGGCCTTTCTTTGTGGGGATGGGCGCAATTGCAGACGCGGCCGCCATTGCGGCCATGCAGTGCCAGCGCTGCGCTGTCGCAGCATCATCCATGGAGATGGCCGAGGTTCACTCGATGCCGGCTGCTCTGTTCAGTAAATTTTCACCACTCCTTTGCCTTTCGCGCTCAGGTGAGGATGCGAAAATCCCACAGTTCCTGCGAAAAGTGGAGCGGGGCCCATTGATCGCGATAACAAATGATGAACAAAGCACGCTCGCCCAATCTGCAAACAGCGTGTTGCCCCTGTTTGGCGGCGATGAAACCTCGTTAACCAATAAGGCCTATCTGAATTCGCTTGCGTTGTGCTGGCTGGTGTGCCGCCGATTGTGCCATGCCTGGGACGGTACCGAAGATGAGCAATTGAAGAGAGCGATCAGCAGGGTGCGCGTTCTTCAGATGGGTAAGGCGTCCATTCTCAAAGCCTGGCATGACGTGATGGATGGAACCCGGCACCTGATCTTCATTGGCCGTGGTCCTCAAGCGATTTCAGCCCGCCGAGGGGCTGCGGTGATGGCAGTCATGGCGCGAACGCTCGTTCAAGCGATCTCGCTGGAAAGCATGCGTAACAGCTTTATCGAGCTTTCGGAGCCCGGCCTGGGCGTGGTCATTTTTGCCAACAGCGAAAATACACTTCAAGCGGAACTCGACCTGGCGGACGAATTGGACGGTTACGGCGTCAACGTACTGCTGGTAATCGACGGAATGCCGCGGCGAATTCGTGAGGATCCCCCGGTTCCAGTCGGCTTCGACCCATTTCTTTCGACCCTCCTGGATGCCATTTCTCCGCAGCTTTGGGCGATCGAGCTTTCAGCGGCGCTCGGCGGCGAAGGACAAAAGAGGCGAAAGAAGGCGGAGGGCAATTCGAATCGCCCCCTGGATTAACGGCGGATTGTTTCAACCGCGAGGGGGACCCTGGCGGATACGGTCGAGCACTGCGTCCATGGACTCTTGCTGCGCCATCTTTTCGCTCAGTTCCCAATTCGATTCGATCCACCATGTGGCGCCGGCTTCCGCAAATGCGCGGACTCTGGCGATCTCTGCAGCGGCATCTTTTCCCGGCGTCTGCCCTTCGACGACTATGTCAAAATCAGATGCTTGAGGTTCGCGTTCGAGCATGAATGTGCGAATCTCGCTCACATCCTGCGGAGTGATATCGACAAACTCGCGCTTCTCGTTTTGCCTGGCGGGAAGAATGCCATCGTACTTGACCACTCTCCGCATCGACCTTGGATTCGGCCACAGTCCGACCACCCAGATGGGAATCCGCGGTTTTTGCGTAGGCGGGGGAGGCGGGTTAAATTGCGCCGGCCGGATCTGGTAATGTTTGCCCTCGTAGCTAAAAGGTTGGCCCTTCCACAGCCCTGTAAGGATGCCGAGACTCTCGTCGAGCAGTTCCGCTCGGGTTTTGCGGTCGGTGACCTCGCCGAACGCTTCGAACCCGGTTTCCAACGCTCCAAGCCCCACCGAAAGGATCACCCTGCCGCCCGAAAGCTGGTCGAGCGTGGCAGTTTCACTGGCAATTTTCCATGGCCGCATGCGCGAAAGCGGCGAGACCATTGTTCCCAGGCGAATTTGTCGTGTCACCATGGCAGCGGCTGTGAGCGAGACCCAGGCGTCCACGCCCCATACAGGCTCCCAAACGAAAAAGCCATTCCAACCAGATTCTTCTGCGATCCTGGCAGCTTCCGAGGCAAAACGCGCGCTCCCTCCAGGCAATACATAACCGAATTTCATGCACAGCTCCTTCCCCCGATAAGCGTTATTTAACCTTATCCGGCAGGGCCTGTCAAATTACCCTGATTTTGACCAAAGCTGGCTATAATGAACAGCTTGGAGTGATGATGGAATCGATTCGAGAGATCTTTCGCATTGGACATGGGCCTTCGAGCAGCCATACCATGGGGCCGCAGCGTGCCGCGGAGCGGTTCAGGCACGAGCATCCCGATTTGCAGCGGGTAAGGGTGACCCTTTATGGCAGCCTGGCTGCAACCGGTAAAGGGCACCTGACGGATGTTGCCGTCAGCCGTGTTCTTGCCCCGCTGGCTGTGGATTTCGTGTGGAAGCCCGATGAGGAGTTGCCCCAGCATCCCAATGGGATGATGTTCGAATCGCTTTCACCCGATGGCACTTCTCTCTGCAAGTGGCGGGTGTACAGCACCGGCGGCGGGGCGGTTGAAGCTGAGGGCGAGCAGAACCGCGCAAAGCAGGCGTATTTGCTCAATTCAATGCAGGAAATTTTGCGTTATTGCACGCAGCGGGGAATTACCTTCTGGGAGCACGTCGAAGAAGTGGAAGGCGTCGAGATCTGGCCATTTCTTGCCGAGATCAACCAGGCGATGCACGGATCCATCGAGCGCGGATTGAAAGCCGAGGGCGTGCTACCCGGGGGATTGGGCCTGGCGCGTCACGCCCGAACGATTTACCGCAACATTCAGGTGCGCGCCGATAAGCTGCGCAACGAAGGGTTCCTGCCAGCTTATGCGCTCGCTGTGGCCGAAGAAAACGCAGTCGGCGGGGTGATCGTCACAGCACCCACCTGTGGATCGGCGGGGGTGGTGCCGGCCGTGATCAGGCACATCGAATCTACGCTGGATCTTCCGGAGAGCGATCTGCTGCACGCATTGGCAACCGCCGGGCTGATCGGCAACCTGATCAAGTTCAATGCATCCATTTCGGGCGCCGAAGTGGGTTGCCAGGGTGAGATCGGGTCGGCATGCGCCATGGCCGCCGCCGCGGCTACCCAGTTGATGGGTGGCTCGATCCGGCAGATCGAATATGCAGCCGAAATGGGACTGGAGCATCACCTGGGGCTGACGTGCGACCCTGTCAATGGGTTGGTGCAAATCCCCTGCATCGAAAGGAATGCCTTTGCAGCCACGCGCGCATTGGACTGCGCTGCTTTTGCGCTCTATTCCGATGGCAGCCATCGCATCTCGTTCGACGAGGTCGTCAGAGTGATGCGCCAAACCGGGCGCGACCTGCCGCATGTGTACCGCGAAACGGCTGAGGGCGGCCTGGCCATCGTCTACCGCTACCCGCCGCAAAACGGCAGAGGCTCCTGACCGCGGTCATTCTTCCCAGTTTTTAAGCATTTCACGCACCGAACGGCTCATTTCGCGCGCAAAGTCGGAAGCGAACTTGCGAAAGAACATTCTTTGGGCAATTTCATCGACGTCTTCAGGCCGAAATTCCGACGGGAAGGCGCGTTCGACCGTCGGGCGCAGCATCTCTTCCATCCCCAAGCGGTCGATACTGTGATACCTGTCCCTGTGCACGATGAATTTCCGGTCATAGCGCGGAGTCAGGCGTACTTCATCTTTGACCACTGCTGGACGCCCGAAGCAGACCAGGGCAACCGGCACAACATACGGGGGTAAACCCAGTAATTCACGATGGGTTTCATACTGCTCCAAAATATCGCCGATGTAGCATGAGCCAATCCCCAGCGACTCGGCAGCCAGCACTGCGGTTTGGGCGGCGATCACTGCATCGCAGCAGGCCAGGAGCATATCGCCTACCTGAGGCTTGCGAAAGTCGATGCCCCTCTGCCGGCTTTTCTCTTCTGCTCCGCTCATGGTGTAGATATCGAACTGGCGTTGATAATCAGCGGCAAACAAGAGAAGCAGCGGCGCTTTGGCAATGAAAGGCTGATTGTCGCACGTGACCGCCAGCCTGTCTTTGAGCGCCTGATCTTCGATCTCGATGATCGAATAAAGCATCAGGTTGCCCGCGGTTGGAGCGCGCATTGCCGCTCCGAGGATGGCGTCCTTTTCTTCTTCGTTTAGAGGGGGGGTTGCGTAGTTGCGCACCGAGCGCCGGTTGGCGATGACCTTGAGCGTATCGTTCATTGGAGTCTCCATTTCTAAGCCAGGTGGTGCTTCTTCTTGATCTCCCGGATGGTCTGCAAATGCTCGTCCATATGTTCGCTGAGCATATTGAGTATGGCTTCGATATTGAGCGTTGCGCTCCGGCCGTCTTCGCCAATGAAAGTGGCTTCCTTCTCAAATACCCCCGGTACCGCAGCGACAAGCTCTGCCATGCTCTGCCTGTGCGCCTGAATCAGGTGCAATGATGAATTCACAGGCCGTGTCGCATACCCCAGGGCGTTGCTCCAGGGTTCATTGCCCGGGTAACCCTCGAAGCGGGTTGGCGTACCGGGTGAGGCAATGGCTCGTTTGACGATGTTGCTGTAAACATCGCAATCATCTGCGAGATGGTGGACGATCTGCCGCGTGCTCCATGCGCCTTCTTCAAGCGAGAGATCGAGCTTCGATTCATCCATCCCTTCGAGTAGGGAACTCAATTGATCGGCGCCCCCGCGGAATCTCTCCAGCGTTTCATTTTCACGGCCTGCAATTTCCATGATTCCTCCATAGGCAAATGACCAGTGGGTCAATGTGTGATCGAAAAAGTGTCGAGCAGCTTCCCTTCAGGCGCTTGAGCCGTGACGGTCAATGTGTTGCCGGTGATGACCACCTGGAGGTAATGATAGTCCATGGCCACGACCTGAATATTCGGGTAGCTGGCGATGGGATTGTAGAGAGGCGCTCCACCGCCCCCCGTGGTGATTTGGTAGACGCCGTCCACCTCTGCTCTCGCGTAGTAATGATTGTGCCCGGCAAAAATGATCGATACGCCGGTGTGGTAAGCGATAGGCTGGATGATATCCTGTACAACAGTGTTGTTTTCATGTGTTCCTGCTGACCAACCGGGCTCATGGAGCAGGATAAACTTCCAGGATTTGGTCGATGAAGAGAGGTCTTGTTTCAACCAGGTCCATTGCGGGGAGGTTGGAGAAACATCCCCGTACTGGTCGACGACAGCGACGTGTACCGGGCCGTAATCGAAAGACCAGTAGAAATTCCCGGCAAATTTATATGGGAAGTACTTGGTGAACAACTTGGTGCCGTCATGATTCCCCATGGCGTTGATCATGGGAATTTCCGCCATCATTTGACGGGTTGACGAATACTCCGGATCGAATTGGTTCGATTGCAGGCTCTCTTCTGAAGCGACACTCATGATATCCCCGCTGAAGAGCAGGAAAGACTGAGCAACAGGGTCGCTGGCGATACCATTCAGGATATCGGCATCGATGGCATCCTGGATCTGGGGGCCATTGCGAGAGTCGCCGTAAACCCAAAAATTCAGGTTGGCGGCGTCCGGGTTCGAGGTAATAAACGAACCCGTGGCCTCCGATTTTCCGTCGGTGACGCGGTAGAAATAGTGAGTACCCGCCTGCAGGCCGGTCAATTTGGCTTCCTCTACGCCGTCGTCCGAAATGGAAACCGGCGTGACTTTGCCAAGGGAATAACTCTCGTCGGTCCCGTAAACCAGCCAGTAATTCGCAGCATCCGGATTCTGCCATAGGACATTCATCGATGTGGAATCAGCACCCGGAACCAGGTAAGGCCCCTTTTCGAAAGCGGCAAGAGCGAGAGGCGCGGAGGTCGGCGATGGGAGGGCAGTTGGGATCTGAGTGGCGGTTGGCGTGGTCGGGGTTGCAGTTGGGTTAGCCGTGGGCGAAACCACAAGTTGAGGCGCAGTGCAGGCTGTAACGATAAAAGCGATCAGTAGAAGGCTTAAAATTTTGATTTTCATGCCTCAATTCTACCGTGAAAAACAACCCAAAACTTCAGGTTCGTCAAGGTAAAATGAGTGTATGAATTGTTTGCCTGAAACGCAAGAAATTGAATCGATGCTTGGGAAGAGTTTGAACGCCCGGCGGGAAATGCTGGAAAATGGAAAAACCAACGCGCTGCGCTTGTTTTCCGGTTTTTATGAGGGCTTTCCCGGGTTGGCGGTCGATTTGTACGACCGGACATTGCTATTGTTCGATTATCGCGTTACCCTCTCTGCCCTGGATCCCTGGATGGATGCTGTGCAGTACTTTTACCTGGCCCGGCTGCCACAAATCGATTGCGTGCTGCGGAAATCCCGCAATTCGCCCGATCCCCTTCAGAAGAATGGGATCGTGACTTATATCGGTTTACCGTCTCAGCAGGTGACCGAAAGCGGCGTCCATTACGCGATTGACCTCACGCTCAACCGGGACGCCAGTTTCTACCTCGATATGCGCAACCTGCGCAACTGGCTGCTGGAGACCAGCGGCGGCTGTTCCATCCTCAACACGTTCGCGTACACCGGTTCACTGGGTGTGGCGGCCCTGGCGGGAGGAGCAGCGGAAGTTGTGCAAACCGATCTCAACAAGAAATTCCTGGCCATAGCCCGCAAGTCGTGCATGCTCAATCACCTCGACCTTGGGAAGATGAAGCTGCGTCCCGTGGATTTCTTTGTCGAGATCGGCCAGTTGAAGAAGAGCGGACAGCTATTCGATCTCGTGCTTCTTGACCCTCCATTCTTCTCGACGACTGAGAAGGGCAGGGTGGACCAGGTGGCATCCTCTATGAAGCTGATCAATAAAGTCAGACCGCTCGTTAAGGATGGCGGCAAGATCGTGGCGGTCAACAACAGCCTTTTTCTATCGGGTGAAGAGTACATGCGCACGCTGAACGAGCTTTGTGCCGGTGGATATCTGCAGATTGATCAGTTGATCCCGGTTCCGGAGGATGTGACCGGATTTCCAGATACGCACGTTTCGAGCCCGCCTGTCTCACCGGCTCCATTCAATCATCCGACAAAGATTGCTGTCTTGAGCGTAAAGCGGAAACAGGTTTAAGCACTTCTGCGGCAATTCCGATTAAACGTTATCGCAATTCATATCTAAATTGTGTAAAATAATCCTGAAAACAGGGTGCGTGAATTTCATCCTGGCTATCAGAATTGAGGAATAATAATGACAAGCAATCGTCTTCCAGTTATCTTCTTTGGGCATGGCAGTCCTATGAATGCCATCGAATCGAACGATTATAGCAAGAGCTGGAAGGAAATCGGCGAATCTTTGCCAAAACCGAAAGCGGTTCTTTGTATTTCTGCGCATTGGGTATCGTACGGCCTCGAAGTCACGGGGATGGAGAAACCCCGTACGATTCATGATTTTCTGGGTTTTCCCGAGGAATTAAGTGAGTTTCAATATCCGGCTCCTGGCTCGATCGAATTGGCGAACCAGGTAGTCGAGCAACTGCGTCCGCACTCGGTTCACCTGGATACGCGCTGGGGGCTCGACCATGGAAGCTGGGTGGTATTGCACTGGCTGTTCCCCAAGGCAGATGTGCCTGTGGTGCAGCTCAGTGTAGACCACAGTCTGAGCTTCGAAGAGCACTATCACCTGGGGCGGATGCTGCGCGACTTCAGAGATGAGAATATTTTGGTGATTGGCAGCGGCAATCTGGTTCACAACCTGTCGATGGCTTCATGGGACGTCAAAGCTTACGACTGGGCCCTGAAATTCGACGAGAAAGTGAAATACTGGATCATGGAAGGTCAGCATGACCCGATCATTCATTATGAAAGGCAAGGATCAGAGGCTGTATTTTCTGTGAGCAGCAAGGAACACTACATTCCTCTGCTCTATGTGCTTGGCGCCTCTTATCCGGAAGAGAAAATCGCGTTCTTCAATGAAGATGTGATGGCGGGGTCAATTTCGATGCGGGGAGTACGGATCGGATAAACCGAAAGCCTGGAAATCTGCGAATTTGTCATCGTTACCGGTCTGATGAACCAGGTTTTTGCCTTGTTGCTTGGCGGCGTACATCGCCTGGTCGGCGCCGTTGATCAGATCTTCAGCAGATGAGCCATCCTGAGGGAATGTGGCCAGACCAATGGAAACGGTCACATTTGCTTTTCCGCGAGGTGTCTCGAATAGCAAGTCAGAAACGGATTTTCGCCAGTCTTCGGCGCGCCTGTAGGCGTCCACGGCTGCAAGATCAGGCAGGATGAGCAAAAACTCATCGCCGCCATAACGGCACGCAATATCTTCACGCCGGCTTGTCTTCTTGAGAATCTCGGCGAAAGCCTGAAGCGCCTGGTCACCGATGAGATGGCTGAACTGGTCGTTCACTTCCTTGAAGTTGTCGAAATCGATCATCATCACCGACACAGAGTTACCGGTACGCTGTGCGCGGCTGATCTCGCGTTCCAGAGTTTCTTCGAGGTAGCGGCGATTATAAAGATTGGTCAGCGGGTCGCGGACAGCCTGAGCCCGCAGCGATTCTTGCAGCACTTCGATCTGCTGGATCTCTTTCTGAAGCTGGATGTTGCTCTCCTGCAGTTTGATTTCGGCTACCTTGCGGCGGGTGATATCCTGCAAGACGATCAGTGTGCCGGAAGGGTTGAAGCGCTTCGAATTCAAATGGATCGGATAGATATTCAGATAGGTCTTCTGGTCCTTCGCCAGCATCTCGTACGAGACCGGGTTGCGCGGGTCGAAGTCGAAGAGCCCAGCCAGCATCGGGGGAAGATGATCCATTGCAGGTTTCCCGATCACCAGGCGGGGATCGAGCAGCATGAATTTCTGAGCTGAAGGGTTGACATCGACAAGTCTTCGTTCGGCATCGACGACGATCACGCCATCACGCATGTTGTCGATCAGGCTCTGGCGGGCGATGGGGAGAAGGTCGAGAAACTTGAGACGAAAGACCGCAAAGGCGATAATGATGCCCGCAAAGGCAAATCCCAAGGCGGATATGTCCATACCTGGGACAGGCACGCTGCCAAAAAAGACGAGCGATCCGGAAACGAGGGGGAAAGCAAAACCGCCCAACATCGCTATGATCTGCTGCCGAAAAACCTTCTGACTTGAGATGTACCCCTTGATCAGCAGGATGATAGAAAGGATGACCAGGAGGTAGATGTATATACCATTGACATAAAACCAGGGGCCATGGTGATAGATGAGGATATTGAGTGCCCGGCTGCCTTGTTCGAAGGAAGACCACAGCAGGTGATGATATGAATTTGTCCAGGCCAGACCGATCGTGATCAGGGGCAGGAGAAAGACGGGGAAGATTTGCCTCCTGGTAAGCTGTTCGCTTGAGAGATAGCGTTTGACAAAGAGGTAGGCAAATGGAACAAGAAGAACGAATCCTATGTATTCAATCTTTGAAAGCAATATCTTCGTCTCTTGCGACGTCGCGACGGCTTCGGCGATGCCCAAAAGCGTAAACTCCGAAAGGCTGATGGCAAACATAAAGATATACCAACCGCCTGTGAATCTGCGTCTTGGCCAGACGATCCACGCTGTCATTATCGCAATAAAAAGTGTGATTATCCAAAGGATAACGTGAGGAAGAAGGAAGTAATTCATGCTCATGGTTTTCCAGCTCATTGTATTTGAACGTTGTACCGGTATAGCGACTTCTTCGTCATTTCGTTTGCATAAATTTGATCTTACAGAAATGAGAGCGTCGATGCGATCAAATACGATTGCAGAGGTGACCTTGTGATCCGTTTTCCCCTGATCCGGTTGTTACAGAGAATATACCATTAATATAACTATTCCTCAATAAAATCTATCTAAATCTAACTAATAAGACCGGTTCCTTTTACTAAAACGGGCTGAAAACTCAGCCCGCCGGTACATGATATGCACAATGAAGATTATACAACGTAAACCTGCGGGCGATAAGGCGCGCCCAAACTAACTTTCCGCTAACCTTTTGAAAACAGCGATCCCAGACCCGATCCGCCAAAGGCGAACAATGCCGCGCCCATAAAGACAGACACCGCAGATGTCCAGAAATACCGGAAAAGGGGCACATGGTAGACCCCTGCGGTCACCGAAACGAGCTTGGGACCCACTCCGGGCACCATTCGCGCACCAATCAGAAACAAGGGGCTGTCGACTCTCAGTTTTCCCAGACCCCACGGCAGTTTTTCCTTGCGCTCTAGGAAATTGGTGGCAATTCCCAGGCGTTTACCAAGATAATACTCGACGAGCGCCGATAATGTATTGCCCGTTCCGGCAATCAACAGGGCAATATAAGGGCCAAATAAAGCGCCGATGAACAAGGTAAGCGGCTCGGATGGAATGAGCGTCAGACCAAGCACCGCATAAACCGCGATGCTGATGATCACTCCCCAGGGCCCCGCTTTTTCGATAAAAGCGCGAATATAGTTCATGTCCTGCGTAACGAGCACGGCCAGGATCACCATGAGCAATACTGAGAAGACTAATATCGAAATGGATTGTGAGCGCTCTTTGTTGGTCGTTGGAGTATCCATAGAGGCAAGTATACCTGAAAAACGAAATCGAAAGTTGAATACATTCATCCATTCAAGATGTGCACTTTTATACATAGCCTCTGTAATGCGGCTGGATATAATACTTAAAACGAGTTTGAGGACTGGTGTTATGCACGATATCGAAGTGATCACCGATAGTACTTGTGACATTCCACAAGAGTTGATCGAACAATACGAAATCAAAATTGTTTCGCATTACATCCTCTGGGGTGACAAGCAGTACATCGACCGCGTCGATATACAACCGCAAGAATTTTACGAAAAGTTCAAAACCGAAAAAATTTATCCGACGACATCTCAGGCGACCACTGAAGACTTCCTTAAGAAATACGAGGAAGCGATCCTTGGCGGGGCGAAGGAGATTATCGTTCTGACCGTTTCGAGCGCGATGAGCGGCGCCTATCAAATGGCCCTCAATGCTTCCAAACTGGTCAATATCCCCGTCAAAGTGGTCGACTCGAGAGGTCCGACCATGTCTTTGGGTTGGCAGGTGCTCGAAGCAGTGCGCCTTCGAAATATGGGTGAAAGCGTCCAATCGATCTTGGAGAAAGTCGATCTCCTGCGTCAAAAGCTGGTGCAGATTGTTGGCATGGATTCACTGGTCTTCCTCCAAAGAGGCGGCAGGATTGGCGATGCAGCCAACTGGATCGGCACAAGGCTGCAGATCAAACCGATTGTCAGCATCAACCATGTCAGCGGCAGAGTGGAACCTGCTGGCATCGTGCGCACCTATTCAGCCATGGTCGACATGGTGTATCACAAGTTTTTCGAAAAAGCCGGGTCAGGTTCGAAACTGCACATTGCCGTACTCCATGGCAATGCCCTGGACGAGGCGAAAAAGCTGGCAGACAGGCTAGTGCAGGAATACCATCCGGTCGAGTTGCTGATCAACATTACAGGGCCTGTATTGGGCATCCACACGGGTCCCCGGGCCGTGGCTCTCTGCGGCTATTTCGAATAAGCGATTGCCGCACGAGCATTTGTGGGTGGCATCTCTTGCTGCTCTTTTGCTCCATTTTTCCCGTAATGCGCGCAAAGATTTGTCCAACAGAGGTAAAAAATTTATAATAGGGATTGGCTCAATTCTGAGGGTATCAGGGGGAGCTTTCGGTGAATTGACTCAAAGCATCTAAAATCGAATCGCCGAAACACCAATGGAGGGTTTCGTATGCTCGACCAAATAAAGCAAGAAATCGATCGTTTGAAGTCACGCGGGGCAACTTATGCGGATGCCCGCTGGTATCCGGCAGAAGATTCAGAACAACTGGTCATGGTTAATGGCAACTTGAAGGCCAATGAATCTTCCAATCAGAGCGGCATCGGGATCAGGGTATTGTACAAAGGAGCCTGGGGCTTTTCGGCAGCCTCAGACGTCAATAATCTGCCTGCGATTTTCGACAGCGCATTTGATAACGCTAAAATCGCCGCTGAACGGGTGACGTTTCCGGTGCGATTGGCAGAGAAGGAAGCGCTGCAGGCGACATTTACCAGTCCATCAAAAGAAGATCCAACGAAGGTGCCTTTATCTGAAAAGGTGGCTTTTCTCAGCGATATGGATCATAAGCTCGATCAACCGGGTGTGATTCAGCGCTATGGCATTCTCAATTTCGACAAGAAGAAGACTATTTTCGTCGATTCCGAGGGCAGCCAGATAGAAAAGAATATTACCGAGGTTTTCGCTTTTCTGCAGGTTTCCGCACTGGACAAAGCCGGCGTGATGCAGAGCCGCACCTTCCGATTGAATCGTACAGGTCTCACCCGCGGGTGGGAATCGATCGACCCGGTCTTCTTTACTCAGCAATGCGAACGGATCGTCAGCGAATTGAACCAACTTCTCGTGGCTGGGGACTGCCCCAAGGAAATCGGCTCCGTGATCCTCAAGCCGGGTCAAATGTACCTGCAAACGCACGAGACGATCGGGCATGCACTTGAACTGGATCGCATCCTGGGATACGAACTGGCTTTTGCCGGCGGATCGTTTGTCACTTTGGACGACTTTGGCAAGCTGCGCTATGGATCGGAAAAGCTCACCGTCCGTGCTGACGCCACGGTACCCAATTCCCCCGGAAGCTTCGGTTTCGATGATGATGGAATTCCTGCCCAAAACAATCTGCTCATCGATAAGGGCATCCTGGTGGGAGCGATCAACGGGCGTCAAATGGTCGAGGAAGCCAATGCCAAAGCTCGAAGGCCCATCTTCCAGGGCAGCAGTGGGGCAAACAGGGCCACGGCATTCTACCGTGTGCCCATCGAACGTATGACCAACATCGATATCGATGCAGGGCATGATGGTACGTTGGACGACATCGTTCGAAACACAGAAAACGGCATCGTGCTCGATGGCGACCGGAGTTGGTCCATCGGGTCGAACCGGGAACAATTCCACTTCGGCACCGAAATGGGTTGGCTGGTGAAAGACGGCAAGATTACGGATGTGGTCAAGAATTCAACGTATCAGGGTGATACGTTGAAGTTCTGGAATTCGCTTACAGCGGTCGGTGATGAATCGACATGGGAAGTGGTTTATGTCAGCAATTGTGGCAAGGGGCAGCCCAACCAGGTGATGCAGCTCGGACATGGCATCCCCGTCTGCCGCTTTGACAATGTGAGAATAGGAGAATAACCGTGAATGACAAGATTCTAAATACGTTGAAAGAACTGCGGGCCTATGCCTTACAGCGCAAAGCGGAGGTTTCCATCTCGATACATGCCGAAGACAGCCACCTGATGCGCTTTGCCAACTCGGCCATTTCGCTCAATACCAACGAGATGCTCATCCGCCTGGAGATCACGGCATTCGAAGGCCGCAGGCGCGCCGGCTACGAGATGATCACCGACCTGGAAGACATGGCCAAGCTGAAGCAAGGAGTCGATCACGCCGTAGAAATGGCCCATCTTGCCCAACCTTTGACCTACGAGCCCAGCATCCCGGTCTATACCACAGATTTCCTGGACGAAAGCGGGTATGATGCTGCCCTGGCCAACCTGGCCAATGCCGAACGGCTCGATTTCTTCAACCAGGTTTCAAAAGGGCTGGAGACTAATGAGCTCAAGCTTTCAGGCATCATCTCGAACGGCACGAATACCCTGGCAATGATCAACACCCGTTCGGAGCACTGGCAGTACTTCCTGTTCACGGATTGCCAGGTGACTTCAGTGCTCGCGCACTCAACCTTGAAATGGGAAGTCTCGGCCGAACAATCTGCGCAAAAGAAGTCGGAACTGAAGCCGTCAGCCATGCACGACCGACTCGAAAAGTTGGTGGATCTTTATCAAAAGGGCAAGCCCGAACAGCTTCCATTGGGGAATTACGACATCGTCTTCGGCTCGGCAGCGATCGGCGCCTGGCTCGAGTATATCGTCTACATCGGTCTGGACGGCGGTGAGATGAAACGCGGAAACACTTTCCTGCTCGAGAAGGACCTGGGGCAAAAGAAGTTCTCCAGCCGGTTTACGCTGCTGGATAACCCCACCCGGCTGGAAACCTTCCCATTCAGGCGTGATTTCACCGGGATCGAGCGCAAGCTTTTCCCGATCGTCGAGAACGGCGTGTTCAAATCCTTCGTGTGGGGTCAGGATGATGCGGATGAGTTTGCGGCCAACCCGACCGGTCATACTGTAATGCACCTGAGCCTCGAGGTAAAGACAGGGCAGAAGCCTGTCAACAGCCTGGACGAGTTGCTCGCCATGCCGCGAGACAAGGATATCCTTTACATTCCGTACATCCACTACATCGGCCTGGTCAATCCCACAGAAGGCATCCTCACGGGAAGCTCGAGGTTTGGGGCATTGCTGCTCAAGAAGGATGGCACCGTTGCGATCCCTTACAATGTACGTGTGACTGAGAGTCTCTTGACTCTCTTTGGCGAGGGTATCGAGTGGCTTTCGAGCGTGTCTGAGCCGTATAACGTTTCACGCAGCTACGGCGCCCGCAATCCAACCTCCATCATCGTGCCCAGGTTCATGCGCGTCAACAACCTGGAGATTTCGCACTCCAACTCCTCCTATTGATGCTCGACCTTTCATGATTCATGCCTCCCCCATTTCCGGTTGTGGAAAATGGGGGAGGTGGGCAGGGGGCTTTCCGGAAAGCGGAGCGACGGCATGCCTGCTAGCAAATTCACGAAGACCAAACTGACAGTCATTGCGTTAGTCGAAGTGCTCGCGTTTATTGTGGTGATGGCAGCGATTTGCCATCTGACCTCGGGCAGGTGGAATTACTGGCAGGCGTGGGTGTTTATCGCCATCCTGGTTGTCGCAGTGCTCGCCATCCTGGTGTACCTGATCAGGAATGATCCCGAACTGCTCGCCCGCCGAATGCAATACCGGGAAAAAGAGACCAAGCAGAAAAAGATCGTCAATATTTCCGGGATCCTGATCACCATTGCCTTTGTTTTGCCCGGGTTGGACATCCGGTTTGGCTGGTCGCATGTGCCGGCTGCAGTCGTTGTTCTGGCAGAAATTGGCATCCTGGCTGCATTCGCGCTCTTTTTCTGGACAATGCGCGAGAACACGTATCTATCGCGCATCGTTGAGGTACAGTCTGAACAGAAAGTCATCACCAGCGGACCATACTCGGTAGTGCGGCACCCCATGTACGTTGCCGTCATTCTAATGTGCATCGCCACCCCCATCGCATTGGGCTCCTATTGGATGGTGATCCCCGCAATTCTCACGATACCGATTATGACCGCGCGAATTCTGAATGAAGAAAAACTCCTGCAGGAAAACCTTGTCGGTTACACCGAATACATGGGCAAAACCCGTTATCGCCTGATCCCTGGAATTTGGTAAGAATTGCGATACAATCCAAACTTGCGGTTTGACAGCACAATCCTGGATCAAATGAAAGAAAGTACATCTTGAACATCCCAACCAACAGAACAAATCCCCGCGCCCTTGTTTTCGACTTCGGCGGAGTAATTTTCGATTGGAACCCCTATTATCTTTACCGCCATTTCTTCAATGACGACAGGCGGGCTGTTGAATTGTTTCTTGAAGAAATTAAATTCCGCGATTGGAATTTCAAACTCGATATCGGCTATCCATTCAAACAGATGATCGACGATCTGTGCCGCGAGTTCCCGCAATATGCCGATCAACTCCGCGCATATGACGAGCGCTGGCTCGAGACCTTTGGCGGTCCCATTGAACCGACGGTCGAGGTCGTAAAGAAGCTGCATCAACAAGGCCATCCACTGTATGCATTGAGCAACTGGTCGCTGGAGAAGTATTTGCTTGTCCGGCCGCAGTTCGATTTCCTGGACTGCTTCGAACGAATTGTCATCTCAGGTGAAGAAAAAGTTGGCAAGCCCGACAGGCGCATCTTCGAAGCTTTTCTGGCGAAGACCGGCTTGAAGGCAGAAGAATGCCTCTTCATCGATGATTCGGATGAGAATATCCGGGTGGCGCATAATCTTGGATTCGACACGATCCGGTTTAGCAGTCCAGCGCAATTAACGGAAGAAATAATACTTCGAAAATTGCTCTAGGTGTATTCGGCAGCCCGCCCCGCCAAAAAAATACGAGCCAATCTTAATCAAATAGGATTGGCTCGTATTTTTTATAACCTGATATACTCGCGGATCAGGTTGCGAAGGAATGCCAAATCCCTGATTCAGTCCTTGATAAATGTTCCCTTGTTCAACTCATCGAATGCCCCCCGCAGTTCGTCGACTGTGTTCATTACGATTGGGCCGTACCAGGCAACCGGTTCACGCAGCGGTTTGCCTGAGAAGAATAGAAATCTCACCCCATTTTCGCACGCTCTGACCTGGATCTGATCGCCCGGCTGGAAAACGATTACAGAATGGTTCCCCAGTTCACTCGGGCGCTTGAGGTCGAAATAATTGGCTCCCTCGCGTTCGTACGAGTAAGGATCTTCTTCGCTACAAAAGACTCCGCTGCCTGCATATACATAGGCGATGGCGGTGTGGTCTGAGGGTGTGGCGTGAGTGAAAATCTCGTTGGCAGGAATGTGCACGTCGAGATACACAGGTGAGACGTGCACATCCGTCACGGGGCCTTTGACGCCGTCCAGCTCGCCGCAGACGACACGTACTTCGATGCTGTTGGGCAGATTCACCACAGGGATCTCGGCGTCGGTAATGCCCTGATAGTTGGGTTTCGACATCTTCTCAGCGCGGGGGAGGTTTGCCCAGAGCTGGAAGCCTTCCATCTTTCCATCGGGGTCGCCCTTGGGCATCTCCTGGTGGATGATGCCGCTGCCCGAGTTCATCCATTGAACATCACCCTTCCGGATCACGCCTTTGTTGCCCAGGCTGTCGCCGTGTTCGACTCTGCCGCCAAGCATGTATGTAATCGTCTCGATGCCGCGGTGCGGATGCCAGGGGAAACCCTTGATGTATTGTTCGGGCGAGTCTCCCCGGAAATCATCCAGGAGCAGGAAGGGATCGGTCAACTTCGTATCGCTGAATCCAAATCCACGCCGCAATTGCACTCCTGCACCCTCCAGGGTGGGCTTGCTGACCATCACTTTCTTGATCTTTCTGGTCGTCGCCATACTTGACTCCTTTTAGCAGCATGACAAAGAAACCGCCCAGATTCCTTTTGCGGAAATGTGGGCGGGAGCTGGTTTCTATGATGGTTCGCAGAGTTCAGTGGCGGATGGCTCGCAGGATCAAGAGAAGGATCACCGCTCCGACGAATGCAGCAATGATCTGTCCGAGCAGGTTGCCTCCAAATAGAATGATTCCCAACAAGCCGAACAACCACCCACCCAAAAATGCGCCTAGAATTCCAATGATGATCTTTCCGATCAAGCCCAGGCGAATGCCTTTGATGACCCAGTCCGCGAGTATACCGGCGATGGCACCGACAATGATCCAGGTAATGATATTCGTAGGTTCCATAATCCACTCCTTTTTATATTAAACAGTGTAGCATCACTTTAGGGTCAAATTCAAGTATTGACCGCATACAAATACAACCCCGAATGGCTTTCGGAGTTGTATGCGTTCTTTCCTGCAGGGAAATCTAGAATTGGGTTTCGACTTTTACTGCTGTATTGCCCGGTGTGAGAAGCAGATCGAAGCCTTTCTGCAATTCGGATAATGGGAACCGGTGGGTCACCATATTCTTCAGCGGGACGAGCCCATTGTGCGCGAGGGTAATGGCATCATCGAAATCCCAGGCATAGCCCTGCGACCCGACCAGGCCGATCTCGCGCTGGATGAAGAGATGAACAGGCACGCGGATATCGCTGTCTTCGAAAATGCCGAGCAATGTAACGCTTCCCCCTTTGCGCACCGATTCAAGCGCCTGCGCCAGGGTTTGTTCGCGCCCAACAGCTTCGAACGCCAGGTCCACGCCCATACCGCGCGTATCCTCGCGGATCACATCGAGTGCATTCTCCGAAAGGTTGTTGATCGAGCGTGTGGCGCCCATCTCGAGCGATTTTTGCAGGCGGAAGTCGCTCACATCAACGCAGTAGACGTTCGATCCCCCGGCGTGCTTCACCAGCGAGCACACAAGCAATCCGATAGCTCCGGCGCCGAATACTGCAACCGAATCGCCAAGCCGGATCCCGCTCTTTTTCACGGCGTGCAGGGCCACCGATAACGGTTCGATCAACGCGCCCTCTTCATACGATAGCGAATCGGGAAGCAAATAGGTGCGTTTTTCCGGTGCGTAGAAATATGGGGCAAAGGCTCCCTGACCCTTGCGGTACTGGAAGCTGATATTCGAGCAAAGGTGATATTGACCGCGCAGGCAGAATTCACAATGTCCGCAGGCGATCACGGGTTCGACGGTGACCCTGTCGCCTTCCCTGAACCGGGTCACGGCGGTTCCCGTTTTGATCACGCTGCCCGAAAGTTCATGCCCAACCGCCGACGGCAGCTGAACCGATGGGTGCTTGCCCTTGAACAGGTGCAGGTCGCTGCCGCAAATGGCTGCGGACTGCACCTGGATCATCACTTCGTCCGATCCGGGCTCGCGCAATTCTGTCTCGCGAAATTCGATCTTGCCCGGCGCCGTAATATACGCCATTGGGAACGTTTTCATGATCTTTCCTGTTCTTCAGCGATAGCTGTATTTGTAAGGGTGCCCAACTTTTCGATGCTTACTTCAACCACATCTCCAGGCTTTACAGCCACGCTGGGGTTTGGAGACTCTCCCATCAGTTTTGGACTCCCGCTGAGGATGACATCGCCTGGCTCCAGTGTCGTCAGTTCAGATAGCATGCTGACCAGGTTGGGAATATCAAAGAACATCTGGTCGATGTTGCCTTGCTGCACCACTTGACCGTTGACCCGGGTTGTCATCTCTAGCGTACCGGCATCGCGCAGTTCGTCGGGCGTCACCAGTACCGGGCCCATCGGGGTGAAGGTATCGAACATCTTGCCGCTGGTCCACTGGGAGGTCCTTTTTTCCAGCATTCGATCGCCCATGTCATTGGCAAGGGTGTAGCCGGCAACGCTGCCGAGCCCTTCTTCAGGGGCAACGTTTCTCGTGCGGCTGCCAATGACCACTGCCAGTTCCACTTCGTAAGCCACGTTTTTAGCCAAAGCCGGGATGATCACATTTTGTTCGTCGCCGATCACACCGCTCGAGGGTTTGAGAAAGACGGTGGGATATTCCGGCTTTTCCATTTTTCCTTGCGCCGGATAGTTCCCGGCGATGCAAATTACCTTGCCGGGGTTGGGGATAGGCGCGAGCAGACCAACTGAATCGAATTCGAATACGATACCCTTTAGCCAGGAGCTTTCATCTTTTTTCGCATAGCTATTGAGAATCCAATCCGTTGCCCTTTCAATCAGGCGCAGTCCGGTGCTGCCCAGGCGGATCCAATCCAGCAGGGAAACGGGCGTCTCGGTCAGTTCTTCGCACTCAGCAGGGTGATCTTCGCAGAATGCCTGGGTTGCCAGGCTGATGTCGACGCCTAAGGCTCCAACCTGGCGGCCAGGAGCAGGCCGGTGATCTACCACATAAGTAAAGAGGTACATAAAACCTCCGAAAGCTATTTGTTGAAATGCGCCTGTCGCTTCTCCAGGAAAGCAGCGCGGCCTTCGATGGCGTCCGGTCCGCGCCCGGTTTTCACCCGCAGGTCGCTCTCCGCTGCCAGACCTGCATCGAACCCATCCCGCAAGCCGGTATTGACGCACTTTTTCGTCGCAGCTGTGACCAGGCCCGAGTGTGAGGCGATAGTTTGGGCAATCTTCAGCGCTTCTTCCATGAAGACATCGTCAGGAAAAACGTATTCCACCAGTCCAAAGGTCAAAGCCTCATCGGCTCCGATGATACGGCCGGTCAGTAGAAGGTCCAGCGCACGTCCGCGCCCGACAAGCCTGGGCAAACGTTGCGTGCCACTGCCTGAGGCAAACGCGCCCACTTTGACTTCAGGAAAACCGAATTTGGCGGAAGCCGCCGCGATGCGGAAGTCGCATGATAGAGCCAGCACAGCGCCGCCGCCCAACGCGTGACCGTTGCATGCGGCAATGACGGGGAAGCGCGCATCCTCGATCATCTGGTTGAGATTCGCTTCCCAGTAGTCATTCTCGAGCAGCCATCCCACTTCCTGGCTGAAATCGTTGATATCCGAGCCGACCGAGAAAGCTTTGCCGCTGCCGGTAAGCACCGCGCAACGGACGCTTGCATCCGCTTCGAGTTCGCGCAAAGTCGTCATCAACGCTCGCTTGACGGCATGCCTCAATACACCCAACGGCTCAGACTGGATGGCGATGATGGCAACACCGTCAGCAGGACGGGTGACTTTGATCGATTCCGTTTCTTCTGGCGGGTTTACGCCCGCCGGTCCCATAGATTCCTGCGTCATTTCAGCATTCCTTTCGCAACCTTGCCGGAACGTTGCATGGAGTCTTGGCCTGCAAGTCCGCTCCAAGGTTCATTTTTTCTTCCATAAATAAGCGCGAATCCATCTTGCGCAGGCCTGGCGCGATCGATGGCTTGAAATCCATGTGGGCAAGCACGTCGCGCTCCAGGTCTATGCCTGGGGCAATCTCGATTAGCTCGATACCATGATCGCTGATTTGGAAGACGGCCCGCTCGGTGACATACAGGGCTTCCTGCCCGCGTTCGAGGGCAAAGGGACCGCTGTAGGAGATTTGCTCGACGTCTGTGACGAACTTGTTGAATTTTCCCTCATGCCTGATCGTCATTACGCCGCCAGCATACCCGATCTCGAGTCCGCCCGCAGTAAATGTGCCGCTGAAGATGACCTTTTTGGCATTCTGGCTGATATTGATGAATCCGCCCACACCAATGATCCGCCCGTTGAAGCGGCTGACGTTGACATTACCCAGGCGATCCACCTCTGCAAACGAGAGGAAAGCCAGGTCGAGCCCGCCGCCATCGTAGAAATCGAACTGGTAGGGCTGGTCGACGATGGAAGTGTAGTTGATTGCCGCGCCCGCGTCGTCAGAGGGTGCCCCGCCGATCAGCCCCTGTTCATTGGTCAGCACGATCTGGTCGAGCACGCCTTCTTCGGCGGCGATGGTGGCGATGCCGGTCGATACGCCCGAACCCAGGTTGCAAATGGCGTGCGGACGCAACTCCAGGGTTGCGCGCCTGGCAATCACCTTGCGCGGGTCGAGCTTCATCGCCGGGATTTGGGTCAGGGGTATCTTCAGTTCGCCTGCATATGCCGGGGAATAATCCATCTGGTAGGTTTGACGCTGGTCGGGGTCGATCACGACGAGGTCGACAAGCATGCCCGGGATCTTCACGTTTTTGGCTGGCAGCGAGCCGCGTTCGGCCAGCCGTGCCACCTGAACGATCACCAGTCCGCCCTGACGGTGGGTGGCCTGGGCCATCGATAGCATTTCGGTGAATACGGCTTCCCGCTCCATGGTAACGTTGCCGTCCTCGTCGGCAGTGGTGCCGCGCAGGAAGCATACGTCTACAGGATAGGGCTTGTAGAACAGCCATTCCCTGCCTGCCAGTGTGACCAGTTCGACAAGATCTTCACTGGCGCATTTACTCTGCCGGCCGCCGTCGATGCGTGGGTCGATAAATGTGTGCAAGCCAACATGACTGAGCAGGCCGGGGCGTCCGGCTGCCATCTCGCGCATCAATTCGCACAAGGCGCCCTGGGGCAGCGTGTAGGCTTCCACGGTATCGGCTTCGGCAGCCTTCTGAAAGGCAGGGCTGTTGACGAGAGCCCCTGTGACGATGCGCTTCACCAAACCGGGATGCGCCAGGTGACCCACGCCCTGACTGACATTGTCGCCGATGCCAACAGGGTGGAGCAGGGTGATGTTTTTGGGACTGTTTTCGTGGACGTAGCGTTCTCCGAGCGCCACGATCAGCGCTTCAGGCACGGCATGTCCGCCACCCGAACCGCCGATCAGCAGGGTGTCGTAATCTTTAATGTAGGATACTGCTTCAGCAAAGGATACAACTCTCACGATAGTTACTCCGATGATTATTTCTTCAATTCTGCTTTGATGCGTTTGACCTCTTCGGCTTCAGGCAGACTCTTGTAGAACTCGTCCAGCGGATAGCAGCCGGAGATGAGGCCTTTGCGCGGGGCAGTGGTGCAGTCGCTGAAGGAGCGGCATATGGCAGTTCGTTTGATCGCGCGCCCGTTGAGGATATCGGCCGGATACTCGGGATACGATATGGATGACCGCCCGAGACCCACGAAATCGATCATGTTCTTGCGGATCACCGCCTGGGCAACATTCGGAATGTAATCCTGCAGGTAGCTGTAACCGGACCCCACACAGGCCAGTTTGGTTACGTGACTGTGCAATTCGTTCGCCACTGCGATATGGCGAGCAACACCCACCAGGGGATCCTCCGGAGCATCATAGCCGTCGGATGGGGGGAAGTAGGCGGGGCGTGTGATGTGATGATTGTAGTACGGGCTGGCCAATGAAAAATTGATAAGCTCGACGCCGATCTCTTCGAGCAGCTTGAGGAAGGCAATCGTCTCGTCCAGTTTGTAGTTTTCGGGATGCTCGGGATCGCCGCCAAATGCGAAGGGATAGCGCCCAATCGCGTCGCGATACTCGAGCATGCGGCCGATGTTGTTTTCATCAGGCCTGTAGGGCGGAAAGTCGATCGCGCTGAGCCTTACGCCGAGAGTCAGACCGGGGCATTCGCCCTGGATGCCTTTGACAATTTCACGCAAAAAGCGGGTGCGATTCTCGAATGAGCCTCCATACTTGCCCGGGCGGTTGAACGAGCTCAAGAACTCGTGCCCCAGGTAGCCGTGGCAGTGCTTGATATCGACAAAGTCGAACCCAATCGTTTGCGCGCGTTTGGCAGCACGAATGTAGTAGCCGATCAGATCCTCGATTTCAGCATCGGTCATCACCGGGGTATCCGGAGAGATGTTGTATATTTTCTCGAGAAGCGGATGATGGTACAGGATCCTGGGTTCGAGTTTGGTCTTAATATTCGGGCGGGCGAATCTGCCTGAATGGGTGAGCTGCAAGCCGACGAAGAGATCGTCTGTATTGCCGTAAAGGCTGCGATGGGCTTCGACCAGGTCCTTGCGGATGGATTCCATCGCCGCCATGTTCTCATCGAGGATCATCAGTTGGTTGGGGTTGGCACGGCCGTCGGGGCGAACTGCGGTCGCTTCGCCGCCCCAGATCAGCTTGGCGCCGCTGCGTCCGAAATTCTTCCAGCGCCGGATGGTATATTCGGTGGGATTCCCCTCATGGGTTCCATCCCAACCTTCCATGGGATGGATGGCAAAGCGGTTGCCGATCTTCCTTCCGCTTGCGAGCGTAAACGGCTGCGCCAATGGGCTATCTTTGCCGGCGATCACATCCGCATCAAAGGGTATTTCAACCTGATTTTTCTTAAGCTCTGCTTCGAAGGCAGCCTGAGTCTTGAGTGATGCAACACGTGAATAATTGGTTTTCATTGGTTAATTGCCTCATCCAATAAGATTCTTGCCGTTGCGAGCCGCTGCCACATAAGCGCAGATATCGCGCACATTCGCAGTGATTTCTTCGAAACGTCCAGCTTTGATCATTTCGGCGGGGAATAGTTTGCTGCCCATTCCCACGCATGCAACGCCTGCAGCGAACCATTTGCCGATGCTTTCCTCGGTCGGTTCGACGCCGCCCGTGGGCATGATCCGCGACCAGGGCATGGGAGCTAGCAAGTCCTTGACGAAAGCTGGTCCGCCAACCGAGCTGCCAGGAAACACCTTGCAGATTTCCACGCCGTATTCCTGCGCTTGAGAGATCTCGGTTGCGCTTCCACAGCCCGGCATGTAGGCCACCAGCCTGCGGTTGCACACTTTGGCGACGTCAGCATTGAACACAGGTCCAACTATGAAATTCGCGCCGAGCTGCAGGAAAAGTGAGGCAGTTCCGGCATCCAGCACAGAGCCAGCGCCGAGAATGATTCTATCATCACCCTTGAAGCGGTTGACCAGCTCCCGGAAGACTTCATGCGCCTGGTCGCCGCGGTTGGTGAACTCGAAGCAATGCGCTCCACCATCCAGGCAGGCGCGAACGACTTTTTCTGCCACGTCGACATCGGCATTGTAGAAGACGGGAATAAAACCGGTCTCGATGGCGGAAGTCAGAACTTTGAGACGAGAATATTTAGCCATGAGTTCTCCTTTAGCGGCTGACTCTGCCGGAGGCATCCCCGGCAAGCAATTTTTCGACTTCGTTCACGCTCACCAGGTTAAAGTCGCCGACGATGGTATGCTTGAGAGCAGAAGACGCCACCGCAAAATCGATCGCCTTCTGCGAATGGCCTTTGAATTGCGAAAGGCCGTAGATCAAACCGGCCATAAAGCTGTCGCCGCCGCCAACCCGATCGACGATGTGCGTAATATCGTAAGCGGGACCTTCGTAAATCTGTCCCTTGTCCCACAGGATGCCGCTCCAGGTGTTGTGCGAAGCTGAAAGCGATCCGCGCAGGGTGATGGCAATTTGCTTGAGAGATGGAAATTGCCTGCTCAATTCATCACAGACGAATCGATATTGTTCTGCACTGACCTTCCCGTTGATCACATCTGACTCGGGAGCTTTGATGCCGAATACCTTCTCGGCATCTTCTTCATTGCCGATTGCCACGTCGCAATAAGAGATGAGCTCGCGCATCACTTCGCTGGCGGGTTTACCCCACTTCCAAAGCTTGGCGCGGTAGTTCAAATCGCTCGAGACGGTGATACCCATCTCGTGCGCGGTCTTGACTGCTTCCAGACAGACAGCGGCTGCACTCTGTGAGATGGCAGGGGTGATCCCGGTCCAGTGGAACCATTGGGCACCGGCGAAGATGCCCTTCCAGTCGATGCTGCCTGGCTTGATATTGGCAAAGGAGGAATCCGCCCGGTCGTAAATGACCTGGCTGCCGCGCATCACGGCGCCGTATTCCATGAAGTAGATACCCAGGCGCTTACCGCAATGTTGAATATAACGCGTTCCAACATTGTACTGGCGCAGGAATTGCAGTGCAGCCTCGCCCAGGTCGTTGGCGGGAACGCAGGAAATGAATTCAGTCGGCAACCCGTAATTGGCCAGTGACACGGCCACATTCGATTCTCCACCGCCGTATGCCGCGTCAAAAGAGCGTGCCTGTCCAAAGCGCAGCATACCGGGTGGTGAAAGGCGAAGCATGATTTCGCCAAAGGTGACAAAGTTCTTCATGACTGCTCCTAGAGGCGGTGCATATGGAACCCACCGTCCACGTCGAATACCTGGCCTGTGGAAAACGGGAAATAACCTTCAGCGATGGCAACAATTGCTTTGGCAATGTCTTCAGGCAGACCCCAGCGCTTGATGGGGGTAATGCCGCCGGCAATCAGCTTGTCGTATTTTTCTCGAACCACCTCGGTCAATGGTGTCTTGATGATACCCGGCCGGATTTCGTAGACATTAATCCCATATTCGGCGAGCCGATCTGCAAACAATAAGGTTGACATCGATACCGCTGCCTTGGAGATGCAATACTCAGCCCTGCTTGTGCTGCTGGTGTATGCGCTGTTCGAACTGATATTAATGATCTTTGGCTGTTCGATTTTGCCACCGCCGACTTCCTGGATCATGGTCTTCGCGATCAGCTGGGTCAGGAAGAATGGCCCAATGGTGTTGACTTCGAGCACCTCATGCATGCTGTCGATGCCCATTTCGAGCATATCCATGCGCACACGCGGTGCTATGCCGGCGTTGTTGACCAACAGATCGATCTGGCCAAACTTGTCCAGAGTTTCTTTTAACAGGCGTTCGCGGTCGCCGGCGGATGTCACATCTGCCATAACGATCAGGCCTTCAGCGCCTTCCGCTTCGACCAGTTGCAGCGTCTCTTTGGGCGGTTCGGGATTGCCAAAATCGTTGATCACTACTGACCAGCCGTATTTAGCCAGCAAAGCTGCAATTCCGCGGCCGATTCCACGTCCAGAACCTGTGACAATAGCCACTTTTTTTGGTTTATTCATGGTTTCACCTCAAGTAATGTTTTGGACGCGGCCACCCGCGCCCAAATGATTTTTGAGCTACTTCAATCCCAATCGAGGAAAGATGGCAGCTTGTTCCTTGCCTTCAAACTCCCCACGATGCCTTCCGGGAAGAACAACAGAACGAAGATCAAAATCAAACCTGTGACGACGATATTCAGTTCGGTGGCGCCAAGCTTGGCAACCACAAATTCGTTTACGGCGATCATGATCGCCGTGCCGACGACCGGCCCTGCAATTGTACCTTTACCGCCGAGGATCGTGTTAAGCACGATGCTGGTGCCGAGCGACACGGTCAGGAAAATGGAGGGGCGCAGGTACGTCAGGTAGGATCCCCAAACCGCACCCGCGACTCCGATGAAGAGGCCGCTAAGCCCGAAAGCCAGGATCTTGTATTTGCGGGTTGGAATTCCTGCGACTTCAGCCTTCGTCTCATCCTGAGAAATGGCGCGTAAAGCCAGGCCGAATTTCGAATGCTTGATGAAATAACTCGCGACAACACACAAAACCATCACGACCAACAGATAGTAGTAATAGGGGATCTTCGCGAATTGACCTGGCAGGTCGATCAGGGGCAGCGCCAACCCGTTGGTGCCGCCTGTCAACTTCCAGTTATCGAATAATTCAGCCATCAAAAGCACAAGGGCGATGGTCGAGATAATGAAAGTGGAACCGCGCGTACGTAGGGCGATGAGCCCAAAGAGCAGACCGAACCCCATTGCCAGCAGGCCGGCAACGGGCGCGCTGATGAACGGTGAGATTCGCGTCGCCAGGAACAACATACCGGCGAAGTAGGCGCCTAATGCGAAGAATACGTTATGTCCCAGGGAGACATATCCCGCGAACCCCCCGATGATATTCCAACTCGAAGACATGATCACGTACAGGAAGACATACATCAACATGTGAATCCAGTAATTCAGCGTTCCTTCCACGATTTGGAATACAGGTAACAAGGCCAATATGGCCAGGATCAGTAGAGGGATGCCCCGTTTGAGCCAGAGGCTCACTTTGCTGCGCACCCGAATGGCGCCTTCTTTGCCTTTCAAATCTACCTGGATCAGTTCTTCTGCCATTTAGCCCTCCACCTTTTTGCCAAATAATCCCTGCGGTCTGAACAATAGGATCAAGAAGAGGGACAAGTAAAATGTGATCGGCGACCAGGCTGCTCCAAAGTAGAAATTCACGTAGGCCGCGGCGGTAGCCAACAGGAAAGAACTCACCAGTGCGCCCACCAGACTACCCATTCCGCCCAAAACCACCAGGCACATGATCATCCCGATCCACGCGATATGTTTCGCCGGATAGAAGGTGAATACAAAGCTGAGCAGTGAACCGGCCGCTCCCGCCATAGCCAATCCAATTCCGAAAGACAGGGTCGAGATCCAAGTCACGTTGACGCCAACTACCTGGGCGGCGTTGCGGTTCTGCATGGTTGCGCGGATCGCATTTCCTATTCGCGTGTAGCGCATGAACATCCATAATCCAACGATCAGGACGATGCTGATGATGAGTGCATAGAGCTGACTTTGGGGAATGAAAAAAGGTCCAAAATTGATGGAAGTCTTCGCATAAGTTGGAGTCGTCGAACGATAGATTCCGGTGAAGATGAAAGCCAGGATGCCTTCGATGACCAGGGCGGTGGCAAAGGTGACCAGAACGGTGATGTCTGCAAAGCGTGGATTATCAGCCCTGGATGCGAAGAGGAGACGGTAATAGATCACTCCCACGAGGAACATCACAGGCATGGTGAATGCCATGGAGACGATGGGATCGATGTTGAAAGTCTTGAACACAAAGAATGCCAGGTAGGCAGCCAGGACGATAAAAGCGGAATGAGCCAGGTTGACGATGCGCATCACCCCAAAGATCAGTGTCATGCCGGACGACATGAGAGCGTAAACCCCTCCCAGCGCAATTCCGAGAATTAAAATCTGAATGACTTGTATCATTTGCATTCCTCCGCAGCCACAGCCTGGTGGCGTTTGCCAAGGTAGAGTTCCTGAATCCGCGGGTCGTTCAGTACATCACAAGCAGGTGCCTCAAAACTATTGGTCCCCAAATCGAGCACCACTCCCATGTCAGCAATTTGAAGTCCTTTGCGCGCATTTTGTTCGACGAGCAGAATGGTCAAACCCTGGTCGCGCAGTGTGGTGATCGTGCCAAAGATCTGCTGCACCACCTTGGGTGAGAGACCGAGGGATGGCTCGTCGAGCATGATCATCTCAGGCTTGAGCACCATGGCGCGTGCGATGGCGGCCAACTGCTGCTGCCCACCCGAGAGCGTTTTCGCCATTTGTGAGCTCTTCTCCTTCAGAATTGGGAATTGGGCAAAAAGCTCATCGATGCGCTCATCCACTTTGCGTGTGTCGCGCATCACGAATCCGCCCATGCGCAGATTCTCTTTGACTGTCATGTCGGGGAACAAGCTGCGATCAGATGGGACATAGCAGAGTCCGCGTTGCAGCACCTGGTCGGCTCGAAGCGGGGTAATATCCTCACCCTTGAAAAAGATCTTTCCTTCGCGCGGCTTGAGCAAGCCGGCGATTACCTTGATCAGTGTAGATTTTCCGGCACCGTTTGGACCGATGATGCAATAGGCTTTTCCGGATTCCACGGTCAACGACAGCCCCTTGAGAATGTTTGGACCACTCCCGTATCCGGCGACTACATTTTCAACAACAAGAGTTCCCATTTTTCACTCTCCCAGGTAGGCTTCAAGTACTTGCTGATTGTCCTGGATCTCTTTGGGCGATCCCTGTGCCAGCACCGTACCATACGCCATGCAGATCACCGGGTCACTGATCTTCATCACCAGTTCCATATTATGCTCCACGATCAATATCGTGACGCCTTTTTTATTGAGTTCCACGATCCTATCGATAATGCTTTCAAGCAAGGTGGGGTTGACTCCACCTGCGGGCTCATCGAGCATAAGAAGCTTCGGTTCAGACATGAGGACTGAAGCAAATTCCAAGAGTTTCTTTTGACCGTATGACAAGTTCTTCGACTTTTCATGCGCAAGATGGGTAATGCCGACGAAGGAAAGCAAATCCATTGCCCTCTCTTCTTCTTCCTTGAGCATGCTACTGCCAAACATATCCCAGAAGCCGTGCACCTGAGATTGGACGACCATATTTTCGAGCACAGTCATTTCCTGCAGATCGCGGGTGATCTGAAACGTGCGGCTGATGCCCATGCGGGTGATCTGATGGGGCTGCAGGTGGTTGATCTTCTTGCCTTCGAACAGGATTTCACCTGAATCCGGTGAGAGCAGGCCGGTTACCAGGTTGAACACGGTGGTTTTTCCGGCGCCGTTGGGTCCGATCAGGCTCGTGATCTTGCCCTTTTCGACGGAAATATTGCAGTCACTCACGGCCTGGATGCCGCCAAAGCTTTTGTTTAAGCCTTTTATTTCAAGTAGCGCCATGGTTTCTCCATTTGACCCTGCCATTTCAACACTTTGCGGGTCGGTGATAAGGAATTCCGTGTCTGGCGTGAGCCAGACACGGAAGGAGAGAAATCTAGATTACCATTCGGGTTTTGGATAAACGAGGGGTTTGACGCCGGGGAATGCATCGGTAGGATAGACGAATTCCAGCTTTCCATCCTGCCATTGGGTCATGATGAAGGATTTGTTGATCGGCAAACCGCGTTCGTCCCAGTAGAAATCGCCCAGGATGGTTTTGACGGGATCATCTGCTGTACGGGCGGAGAGCCAGTCGCGCAGAACCGTGTTATCGGTGGATCCGGTGGCGCGAACAGCCTGCTCGATGCCCTGGCAGAGAGCGAAGGGGATGGCTTCATCTTCGCCGCCATCAGTGCCATATTTGGATTTGAAGGCGTCAAGGAACATCTGGTTGGTGAACTCTTTTCCATTCAGCAGGCCGGTGAAATTCGCCAGCGGGTGCCACGATGCCTGAATGGTGATGCCATTTGCGGCAGAACCAAGCGCTTCGCCAAATTCCTTCTGTGCGCCCTGGCTCATGAAGAGACCTTTGGGATTGTAGCCAACCTGCTGAAGCGCGCGAACCAGGTTGATCGCTTCGTCGGTTGAGGTAACAGGGGCGAACAGGAAGTCGGCGTTGGCTGCTTTGAGCTTGGAGGCAAGAGTCGTCCAGTCAGAGAACCCGGCGGGCCACATTTCCTTGTAGACGATCTTGACATTCAGCTTGGAGAGTTCGCCCGGTGCAAGGCTGACGGTCTTCTCGGTGCCATCGTTGTTCTGGAAGGTAACATCTTCACCCAAAAGGCCGGTGATCAATGCGCTGGCGTAGAAATCATCAGCCCATGCCAGTGCAACGGTTGCGGGTTGGGCATCGGCGGGGATCAGGTCTTTGATCATCATCACAGGCGATGCGCCAATGTATTCAGCGGCGTTCGGCTGGAAGTAAACCAGGTACTTGAATCCACGCTCGTAAATGCGCAGCGCAGCAGCGGAGGGGATGGGGTGAAGGTAATTGGACTGCTCGGTGATTGCCGTGGCGGGGAATTCCAATTTGCTCGAGAAGGTGCCAAAAATTAGGTCGACCTTGTCCACATTGATGAATCGTTCCATTTGGGCAAGAGTGGTATCGACATCCGATTGGTTGTCGCTGACGATCAGATCGACTGGACGTCCAAGCAGGCCGCCGGCTTCGTTGATCAGATCGACGCACAATTGATAACCGTCACGGTGCTTGGTGCCGGTGATCGAGAATTCGCCTGTCAAAGGCAGCGAGGTACCGATCTTGATGGGTGTGGCTAGAGCAGCTTCCGTGGGTGCCACGGTTGTCTCTGCTACAGATTCGACGGTAGCTCCGCTGCCGCTACCTGCATCAACGGGGGCCTGGGTGGGGGCTGCGGTGGGTTGGGCACAGGCGCTTAGCACAGTCGCCGCGATCATAATGATCGCCATTACAAAAATCAAACTTCGCTTCATTTCTTACTCCTTTTTCGGTTGTGTTGCTGGATGGGGTTATCCCGGTGTTCCATCGAGTACAGAGCCTGATTGGGTTAGGTTCACCTCCAAATGTAGGGGATCGGAAATTAGCAAGGTTGTTAGGGACGATAACTCTCGCTGGAGTGTCCCATTTGTTGCGATATTCTTCCGGCGGCTTCAATCAGCTTGCTGCCAAATTCTTTGACCGATTCGATGGGGAGACGTTGAATGGGAACCGAAATACTGATGGCTGCGATGGGGTACCCGGTATGATCGAAAATGGGAGCGCCTACACACCGGCCGCCCATTTCGTTTTCCTGTTCATCGACCGCATATCCAAGCTTACGGATCTTCTGTGCCTCGAGATTGAACTGTTCGCGATCTGTGATGGTAAATGGCGTGACTGTAAAGAATTCATACCGGCTCATGATCGAGTCGTACTCGGCTTCAGGTAAAAAAGAAAAGATTGCCTTGCCCAGAGCCGTGCTGTGCAGCGGACCTCGCTTGCCAAGCTCCGAGCGAATACCGAGCGCATGGTTACCAAAAAGCCTCTCGATATAGACGACTTCCAACCCATCTCGCATGGCCAGATTGATGCTTTCATCGCACCATATCCGAAGTTCTTCGAGGTATTGCGCGGATATTTTGCGGATGTCCAATTGATCGAGCAGGATGGCCGCGCGTTCGGCCAGTTTCATACCCAGCCGGTATTTGCGATTGGTGGGATTTTGATCGAGATAATTGTTGATCTTGAGGGTGTAGATCAACCCAGAAGCGGTGCCTACTGGAAGGCCAACGAGCCTGGCGATCTCGGCGTTGCCGAGTTCGTTCTGACCGTTGTTGAACAGGTCGAGAATGTCCAGAGCTCGCTGGACAGAGGCGATCGTACGACGGCTTTTCGGTTTCGCTGTCGGCATATGGGGTTGTTTTCGTATCCTTTAAGGTGTGAAGTGTCAAAATGTGCGGCAATGCCAAATGACATTTGGTATTATCGCATTTAATGGAATATTAATGCAAGTGATTAATGTCATATACATAGGATTTCAAAATAAAAATCCCTGCCGGGACCATTGGCAGGGATTGCATGTTGAAATGCTGTGTGATTACCGGTAGATCTCTCCGTTGCGGAAACGTGCCCAGCTTGTCTCGAACCAGGCATCAGTTTCCGGAATCGGACGGCAGTCCACCCATTCGCTGCGTACGCGACTGCCTGCTGGCGTCGTTTCGAGCACCTTGCGCCGGAATTCGGTATCTTCGGGTTGGATTTTCCACGAAGAATCCAACAACTCATGTACCTGGCTGCCTGCCTTGTCCAACACAATAGCCGATCCGCGGCTGCCAACCCCGCTTTCGAGATCGAAGCGGATCGCCTCGAGGTAAACGGCCTGGGCATAAGCCAGTTGCCGGGTTCTGAAGGCGTATTTCAACCTTTGAGCGTCATCCACTTTGCACGCCATTTCAGCGAGACGGGCTACCTGAAGCCAGGCCTGCGGCACGGCTTTCTCAAGATCATCCAAATTACGGATATGCGCTCCCACCCGGGTCATGCGCTCCTGGATTTCGCGCATTTCCTCCAACCAAGGGGTATCGGCGCTTAAGCAAGCCCCGGCCCATTCCTGCATCTTTTCGGCGGCCGCGCGAATCGTTGCAAGGCTTTCTGTTTCAGCCAGGGTCCACTCGGCGTAGCGATTGGCAATGAATTCTGCTGCACGGAATCCTGCCACCTGCCCCGCATTCAACGCTGACCCGCCGGGACGGGTGACGCCGTGTGATCCGTTCACCTCGCCAATGGGAAACAGGTGCTTGATATTGGTCGATTCGTACCAGATATTGCCTGCCAGCCCGCCGTTGTTGTGTTGCGCACAAACGGCAACTTCGAGCGGCTCGCTGCGCAGGTCGATTTTGTGCTCTGCATAAAGCTCGACGGCCCCGGGGTTCATGAACAGCAGGCGTTCGATCGGTGTTTCCTGAAGAGCCTTGGACTTCTCCAGGTACTCCCTGGCTTCAGTCGGAAGCTCGCCAAGCGAGAACCCGCTTGGATTTTGTCTGAAGTCCAGGTAGACGCGCCTGCTTTTGACTACCGTCTCGATATACACCAGGATGTCGATGATCGACGATCCGCCGATGGCTTTTCGAGCATCGAACGGCCATTGGTAGCCCTTGAGGAAGACCATCCCGTTCATCTCTGCGCCTGATTTGAAATAGGGCGGCAGGAATTCACGTTCGTCCGAGACGCCGTCAGCAGCGCGGCTGATCACCCGCGGGATCACCTGCATGTATGTTCCCGATACGTTCCAGCGGAATTTCGTCGATGCCAGTCCGTATTGCGATTCGGGCAGGTTGGCGGCCCGCGCGCCGGCCATCAGCGCCAACCCGATTGCCCCCGATTGCACAGGCGGATAGACGCTCGTTTTGTACAGTCCACCCGGCCCGCCAACGGCAAAGATCATGTTTTCGCACTGGTAGGCCTCAAGATTGCCGTCATGGTCAAGGGCAAGGCAGCCGGCGATTCTTTTAGTCTGATCGCCAACCGTGATCAGCTCGATGGCGTTGCGGTTTTCGCGTACGGGAATGCCAAGGCGCTTCACCTGTTCGATCAGTCTGATGCACATTTCTCTTGAAGTGTAAGGCCCGATCGATGTGGCGCGTTGGCGCGGATCGTGATCGGTCTTATAGCCTACAAACTGGCCGAACTCATCGCGGGGGAAGGGCACGCCGAGGTTCACCAGGTTGATGAAGCTGCGCACAGACAGGCTCGATTCGACCAGCGCCAGGTCTCCGTGCATCGAACCGTTGGCGAAATAGGTTTCCGCCATGGTCCGGGGACTGTCGGCCTCATCACCGCAGAGCGACAACTTGTAATAAGTCTGCTTGTCGCTGCCCGTGTTGATCGAGGTACCCATGTTCAAACCTTCGGTGAGGATCAAAAGGTCGGTTACGCCGTTGTTGAAGAGCTGGGCTGCAGCGTTCAATCCTGCTGCGCCGCTCCCCAGGATAAGCGTATGGACCCTCGTTATTGGAATCTCGATCTTCGTGTACTGACGTTCGATAACCAACCGATCTTCATCCATTGCATCTTCTCCGCAAACCGGGTTTCTGCCCCTCGATTGTAATGAACTGCTTTCGCAGATTATATCATTTGAAAATCAGGGTCAAAACCCGGCTGGCCGAAAGTAGATATAATGTCTCTATCTCAAACAATTCAGGAGTCATGGTATGGCAGACCCCCGCATCGAAAACCTCGCAAAGATTCTGGTCCACTATTCCACCAAGGTCAAGAAGGGCGAGCAGGTGATGATACGCGGCTATCCGCTGGACCCGATCGCTACCCCGTTGCTTGCTGAAATTTACCGCGAGGTGTTGAGGGCAGGAGGTCACCCGCACATTGAGGTCGATCTTGAGGGCATTCAGTACATTTTCCTCACCGAAGCTGCCGATTTCCAGCTCCTGCACCCGGATCCTGTGGCTAAAATGGTTGCCGAGCAGTTCGATGTCGACATCCGTATTGGCAGCAATACCAATACCCGTGCACTGACGAACGCCAAACCCGAAGCTTCAAAGCTTGCGCTTCGCGCTGGCAAGGAGACCTCCGACACTTTCTTCCGCCGCACCTCGACGGGACAACTGCGCTTCGTGGTTTCACGATATCCCACCCAGGCCTATGCGCAGGATGCGGAGATGAGCCTCGAGGAGTTTTCCAATTTCTTCTACCACGTCGCCTTTGCCGATCTGACGGATCCGATCGCGCGATACGAAGCCATACGCGTCGAGCAGGACCGCCTGATCCGCTGGTTGGCGGGTAAAAAGCAGGTGAAGATCACCGGCTCAGGCATCGACCTCGAAATGTCCATTGAAGACCGCAAATTCGTCAATTGCTGCGGATTGGTCAATGTTCCGGACGGCGAAATCTTCACGGGGCCCGTGGAGAACTCGGTCAACGGGCATGTGCGCTATTCGTTCCCATGCATTTGGCAAGGCGTCGAAGTGACAGGCGTCGAGCTGAATTTCGAGCATGGAAAGGTCGTCAAAGCCAGGGCGGATAAGAACGAAGCGTTCCTCTTGAGCGTACTGGAAACGGATGCGGGAGCGCGTTTCCTGGGCGAACTGGGCATCGGCACCAATTTCGAGATCAACCGCTTTACCAAGAACATGCTCTTCGATGAAAAGATCGGAGGCACGATCCATCTTGCCATCGGTATGGGCTACCCCGAAACCGGTTCGACGAACCACAGCTCGGTGCATTGGGATATGCTCTACGACATGCGCGATGGCGGCAAGATCATCGTGGATGATGCCCTGTTCTACGACTCCGGCAAATTCATGATCTAACAGGCTGACGGGATGAGCAGTGTTTCCGATCTTTCCATTCTGCTTCACGGGTTGGCGCCGGAACTCCATCCCGGCGAATTTGTCTATTGCACGCTCGACTCCACCGATGTTCCTGCCACGGTCGAGCCCGTGGCTGCCATTCGCGAAGCGGAAGGGCTCACGCTTGTCCTCCCCAGAATCCAGGCCGAGCAGCTCGGATTGGGCTTTTCCTTTCCCTGCGCCTGGATTACATTAACGATCCATTCGAACCTCGAGGCGGTGGGCTTGACGCCTGTCGTTTCCAAAGCGCTTGCGGCAAACGGAATCGCATGCAACATCATTGCCGGCTATTATCACGACCATCTTTTTGTGCCGTTCAAGCACGCTGAACGGGCGATGAACACGCTCATTTCACTTGCTGCAGGGAATGAAGGCCGATGACCGTGCATCTGAGGTCGATTGCGCTGCACCGGTGGCAGGAATCTGGCCCCGATATCTTTCCATTCAATCTTCCTATGATCCGGGCGTTCAGCTCGCTTGAGTTCACGGCCCCGGTCACATTTTTCGTCGGCGAGAACGGCTCGGGCAAATCGACCGTGCTCGAGGCGATCGCTTGCGCCGTGGGCTCGATCACGATCGGCAGCGAGAGCGTTTCCACCGATAAGACGCTCGAAGATATCCGCAAGCTCGCCGGTCAGCTGCGCTGCACCTGGAGCAAACGAACGAGAAAGGGATTCTTCCTGCGCGCCGAAGATTTTTTCGGCTACGAAAAAAAACAGGCGCAACTCCGCATGGAACTCAAGCAAGACATGATGGACGCCGACCGAGAATCTCGGGGCCGATCGGCCCTGGCTGCAGAACTGGCAACTCTGCCCTACCGGCGGGAGCTGGCGGACATGCAGCAGCGCTATGGTGAAGGTTTGGAAGCCCATTCGCACGGAGAGGCTTTTCTGGCGCTATTTCAATCTCGTTTCGTTCCAGGTGGTTTGTACCTGCTCGATGAGCCTGAAGCTCCGCTTTCCCCCATCCGCCAGATGGCCATGATTTCAATTTTGCGCGAGATGATCGAACAGGACGCGCAATTCATCATCGTCACGCATTCCCCGATCCTGATGGCTTTCCCCCGGGCTGTGATCTACAATTTCGACACGGTTCCAATGCAAAAGGTCAATTATCAGGATCTTGAGCACGTCCGTCTGATGCGCGATTTTCTGGATAATCCGGAAGCCTATATCAATCGTTTGTAGATTCAGTCGCCGCGATATCTTGCCAATCGCCCATGCTACAATAAAAGGGTACCCGAAATTGTGAATTTTTTGGTAGAAAAAATAGGGTGATGCTCATGCTACCCACCCAGGTGATCGCAAGCCATTTCTGTTTCCTCAGCCCAGATGCCCTCTCTGTGATGCTCGAGTTGAGGAATATCATCGGTCGGGTTGCGCCGGATGCCACCGAGGAAATCCGCCGCCAGGGATTGGTCTATTACGACGGCAAACGCGGAGGACCTGTCAGCGCCGGTATTTGCCAGGTTCTCATCGAGGGTGGAGCATTACACCTGTCGTTCATCCACGGCGCGTTCATCCCGGACCCCCACGGTCTGCTCATGGATGAGGGCGGACGCCTTGCGAAGCGTTACCTGCCGCTTCAGAACTACGATGATGTGCCATGGAATGACGTCGAGCAGTTCATCCTCGCTCACAGCCGGTTCGACCCTTTCACATTCTTTAAGAAAACGGATGGAGCCTAGGCTCCATCCGTGGAATACTCAAGCAATCAGGAAATATCTTCGTTCGCTTCAATTACACATCTTGAGATATGAGCGAGTTCGATGCTCAGCACTTGACGACTTCGTAGCTCGGGCTGACGTAGCGCATCGTGCTCGCGGCGTTCCAATGATCCTTTGCCAGCAGCGTCACAAAAATCAGCCCCATCGATTCGAGGCCTCTGGCTTTCACAAGCGGACCAACGTTGATGGGAACCATCTTTCCGTCGAGAATCAGGTCTGATACGATGCCCTTGGCCTTCTCATCGCCGCCCGCAAAGAAGATTTCGAGTGGAATATCGTCCATCTTGCCTTCCAACAGCGAACCTGCTGTGACACTATTGAATGCTTTGACGACGCTGGCGCTCTTTGGGACGATTTCAGCAATTTCCTCCGGCGAAGACTTCCCGCTTTCGGTCTGTACGGTATCCATCCCCGAGCCAATCGGATTCGAGATGTCGACGATCACCCTCGCTGCAAGCCGGTCTCCCAGTTGGCGCGCCACTTCCTTATTGGTCGGGTAGTGCAACGCCAGCACAACCACATCGCCCAACTCGGCCTCGTCGATTATGTCCGCACTTGCCCTGTCGCTCTTGCTGAAAGAATTCAGTTCTCGCGCCAGCTTTTCACCATCTTCCGGTTTGTGAGCGATGATCGAAACCGAATGGCCCCCATCAATGAAACGATATCCAAGCGCCCTCCCCATTTTTCCGGCACCAATAATAGTTATTTTCATTTTTTCGCTCCTTTTCCTGATTGTTTTGATGAGGTTATCATCGACAGGGTTACACCACTCGCAACTGTCTCTTTCCCTTGACGAAAATCCAGGGTCAATATAAAATCATTTCGATATGCATAATAACATTACGATGGAATACGTCGCATGACCTCTGAGCAGCAATTTGTTGACTTGCTTGCCTTCTTCAAGGCCCTTTCGGATGAAAACCGGCTGAAAATCGTCGGTCTGCTTGCCGAAAAACCATACACTGTGGAACACCTGGCGGAAACAATTGGCCTGAGCATCTCGACCACTTCACATCACCTGGCAAAACTCTCAAGCGCCGGCCTCGTTGAAGCCCGGGTCGAAGGTCATTTCTACTTCTACTCGCTGCAGCTGGAGAATCTCAAGAAAATGAGCCGGCAGATGCTGCAGGATGAAGAGATCGTCAAGCTTTCTAAAAATGTGGAAGAAGATGTATTCGAACGAAAAGTGCTCAAGGCCTTTCTCGATAAAGAAGGACGCATCACAAGCCTTCCTGCCCAGGAGAAGAAATTCATTGTTTTGCTGCATTACGTGCTTGACTCATTCGAATCCGGCATCCGATACACTGAAAAACAGGTGAATGAAATCCTTTTACGCTTCAACGCAGACACGGCGAGCCTGCGCCGTGGACTGATCGAGTACCACCTGATGGAGCGCGAAAGTGGCGGTGCCGCTTACTGGCGGACGGACGCCGGTGCGGAATAGGGTAGAATGGGCAGAATGAACTTGTTTTCGATCCCCCTGGATGTACGCGCGCTGTACGATCGTTTCGACGCGCCTGTCACCTCATTCGATTGCGGCGAAAAGTGCCGCGTCCATAACCCGGGCGGCAAGCCATTTTGCTGCGATATCTGCCACGCTATACCCGTTGCATATCCGCAGGAATGGGAATATTTGCGCAGTTGTACGGATCTCTGGCACGATTGGCGCGGGGATGAATGCCCTGAAGATCCCACAGATCCTGAGGTCCTGCACGAAGAAACGCCTGATCATCTGATGCTCCTGGCCTGCAAAGGGCCGCAGTTTTGCCAGCGCGAATACCGCGCCAGCAGCTGCAGGCAATTTCCCTTTTTTCCATATGTAACTTCGGACTATAAGTTTATTGGGTTGGCCTATGAGTGGGCTTTCGAATCGAGTTGTTGGGTCATCAGCCACCTCGATTCTGTGACGCAGGCCTATCGCGAAGAGTTCGTCCGCACCTACGATGATCTGTTCTGCCGCATCCCCAACGAATTCGAGAGCTACGCCGGGGCGTCCGAGGAAATGCGCGAGCATTTTGCCGGGCTCAAGCGGCGCATTCCCATCCTGCACCGCAATGGCGGAACTTATCTGCTGAGCCCCGCTAGCGAACGCCTTCGGAAGGCAACCCCGGCGACATTTCGCAAATTTGGTTTCTACACCAAAGATTAAAATCCACAACGCCAACAATCAGGTTGATTTTGCGTTAATTTTCGACAGTTTGGGGGATAACTTTGGTGCGGACCAGACGGCTTCGCACAAAGAGAAGCATGACAAGCATCAATACCGCTTCAGCGGCGATCATAAATCCTGCTGGCCGGGGCCCCTGGCCTGCGATGATGACTCCTTGAAGGGATGGCAGGAACATCGCGCCGATGGAGCCCATCGAGATCACCAGGCCGGCGGCTTTACCCGTGGATTCACGAAAAACAATCGTGGTCAGGGCGACCATCGTGGGGTAGGTGCCGCCGTATCCCAACCCGATGGCCATCACGCCGATCACGCTGAGCACCGGGTTCGCATAGCCCGCGATCAGGATGATCGTTCCGATGACGGTGGTGATTAATGTGGCAGCCAGCACCTGCACATCGCTTAACTTCGAACCCAACCAACTGCAGATGATGCGGCCAAGCGTCAGCATCATATAAAACGCCGAGGTGGCAAAAGCCGCCTTTTCAAGCGTGAAACTGACGCTTTGCTGCAGATAAGTGGTCGTCCAGCCCGACATCCCCGTCTCAGATCCGCCGTAGAAGAGCGAAAGCAGGGCTAATGCCCACAAAATAGGGCTGGCATATACCGCCAGCTTGCTCCCATGCGGACCGGATGCTTCAGTGGACAGGGGCGCCCGCCTGGGGCTGACCCGCACCATCAGTATGGCGGCGATAAAGATCAGCCCCGCGCCTGAAAGAAGTACCCCTGTGCCGGAATTCAGGCGCGGGACAACAAAGCCCACCAAAGCAGGTCCGGCGAACGCGCCCAATCCATAAAAGATGTTGATGAAATTGACCGCGGTAACACGCCGGTCGTGAAATATCGCAGCGATAGTGAGATTACCGCCCAAATTGATGGCGCCGTGGCCAAAACCTGCGATCAATGCAGCTCCAAGCAAAATGAACAGGCTGCGGCTGAAAGCAATGCCGCTAAACCCAAAGGCTACAAGGATCGCGCCTCCAATCAGCAGCGGTGTGAGACCAATCCGTTCGCTGACGAATCCATTGATGATTTGTGAGACCAATGCGCCGAGGAAGAAGGTGGTAAAGATCACCCCGACCGCAGCAAGGGTCGCCGACGTGTTGGCTGCAAATTCACCAAGCAGCGGGCCAAGCGATGCCGTAACCAGGCCAAGCGAGAAAAAGATGAAGCACACCGCCGCGAGCGCGTGGTTGGCGTCCTTTGACGATCTCATTGCAACACTCTTGAGAGATTCAACGTATGCATGACTATCAGGCATTATAATTCATTGGCAAACCATACACTGCGGGAATTCTGTCGAAAAGGAATCTGGGTTTGAAAAACGACGACAATGGATTCGATAATGGTATCCCCAATATTTTCTGGCTCTACTTGGCTGGAAAGTTCATCCAAGGTTTGGTAAAGAACATAAAAGGGATTTATCACGAATTTCCCCCCAAATTCTGGGCCGTCGTTGGGGTAAGCTTTATCGACCACGTCGGCGGAACCTTGCTGTTTCCATTCTTCTCCCTTTACATTACCCAGAAGTTCAATGTTGGCATGACGCAGGCGGGGATTGTGCTTGGGCTCTTCTCTGCATTTGGCCTCGTGGGTTCGATGCTCGGCGGCGCGCTGACCGACAAGTTCGGACGCCGCAAGCTGATCATCTTCGGCCTGGTCTTCAGCGCGATGAGCACGCTCTCGCTTGGTTTCGCCAATTCATATACTCTTCTGATCCCACTGGCGGTGGTAATCGGGATGCTTTCGGACATCGCCGGCCCAGCTCACAATGCCATGATCGCAGATCTGCTGCCCGAGAACAAGCGTCAGGAGGGCTTCGGCGTGCTCAGGGTGGTTGGCAATATGGCCTGGATCATCGGCCCGACGATTGGCGGATTCGTTGCGAACAAGTCATTTCTGGCCCTGTTCATCATAGACGCGGTCATCAGTTCCATCGTGGCTCTGCTCTTCTTCAAGTTCATTCCTGAAACCAAACCCCAGGCTTCTGCTGCCGTCGAACATGAAAGCCTGGTCAAAACTTTCAAGGGTTATAACGTTGCCCTTATCGATAAAGCCTTCATGGCGTTTTTAGCCGCCAGCATCCTCATGGGCCTGGTTTACGGGCAGATGTACAATTCGCTTTCAGTGTTTCTCAGCCGCTATCACGGCATCCAGCCCAACGGTTTTGGTTTCCTGTTGACAACCAGCGCCATCATCGTGATCCTGTTCCAGTTCACCACCACACGCCTTGTCAAGAATCTGCCGCCGTTCCTTATGTTGGGCATCGGCACGCTGTTCTACATGGTCGGGTTTGGCATGTTTGGTGTGGTTTCGGCTTACTGGATGTTTGCGCTGGCGATTATCATCATCACGGTTGGTGAAATGATCATCGTGCCCATTTCGAGCGGGTTGGTTGCCAACTTTGCTCCGGCAGATATGCGCGGCAGATACATGGCGGTCTATGGCATTGCCTGGGGCATCCCGGCGACGATCGGTCCTGGGGCTGCCGGCTTGATTCTCGACAACCTCAATCCCAATTTGCTCTGGTATATCGGAGGCGGGCTCTGTCTCATGTCTGCATTTGGGTTCTATGTGCTTCACTTACGGTTGGGAAAACAGACCCGCTTCAAGCTCGAATCGATCGAAGCTGATGCGGCAGATTAGCAAGTCACAAACATGGATACGAACTGCGCCCCGATTGTCGGGGCGCAATTTTTTGCCCTTTTGCTTACCCCTGCTATTGCATACCCATTGATGCTCATACCGGTTGCAGAGGTTGCTTTACGAAGGTGGTTTACCAAATCAAAAATTGGTAAAATGAGAACAGAACCGGCATCTGCCGGGTTACGAACCGCCAGCTTGAATTCGAGCATGGCGTAGATTATTGTTCAGGAGAGTTATTGATGGAATATCGACATTTGGGTCGGTCGGGAATACGCGTCAGCGCGCTTAGCCTTGGTTCATGGGTGACCTTCTATAATCAGGTGGATGTGGATGCAGCAATTAACGCCATGGCAGCCGCTTACGATGCGGGCGTCAATTATTTTGATAACGCAGAATCGTATGCGCGGGGAAAATCTGAAGAAGTTATGGGCGAGGCGATCAAGAAATTGGGTTGGCGCCGCTCGAGTTTCCTGGTTTCTTCGAAGTATTTCTGGGGGTTGAACGACGGCGTCAACGAGAGAAACACGCTCAATCGCAAATATCTCCTCGAAGCAGTCGATGGATCGCTCAAACGCTTTGGCCTCGATTATCTTGATCTTATTTTCTGTCATAGGGCAGATCAATCAACCCCCATCGAAGAGACGGTCTGGGCAATGCACAACATCATCGAACGGGGCAAGGCGATCTATTGGGGCACATCGGAATGGTCGGCGCAGGAGATCACGGCTGCGATCGAGATTGCCGAGCGTCACCACCTGCACAAACCGGTGATGGAACAACCCCAGTACAACATGTTCAATCGGAATCGATTCGAAATCGAATATGCCCGCCTGTTCAAGGACTATGGGTACGGTGCAACCATCTGGAGCCCGCTGGCCTCGGGCCTGCTCACCGGAAAGTACAACGAGGGCATTCCTGCAGGATCGCGCGGCTCGCTCAAGGGATTCGAATGGCTTCGCAGCCAGCTTACCGATCGGGATGCCATCGACAAGATCAGGAAATTGCAGGTAATTGCAGGTGGCCTTGGTGTTACGATGGCGCAGATGGCCATTGCATGGTGTTTGAAAAATCCGAACGTGAGCACCGTGATCACCGGCGCAAGCCGGGTCGAGCAGGTGCGCGAAAACATGCGCGCCATGGATGCGCTGCCAAAGCTGACCCCCGAAGTGATGGTCCGCATCGAAGAAGTGATCGGCAAATTGGAAATGCCCGAGCTCTAAATATTACGAAAGAGTCAGGTTTCTGGCTCTTTCTTTTATTTTACGTTTGACTATATAATGGATGAATCTCAGCGGGGTAGTGATGAACAAATCTACAAGACAAGCCAGGATCACGACTCAGACAGACGGCCCTTTCAAAGTGGAGGGCGAGATTCCGCTTGTCAAAAAGAGCCAGGTCGTTTCGGAATACGGCGAACCCCTCAATTGGCGCAAAGATGGAGACATCGAGTGCGAAGGGCAGGTGCTTTTGTGTCGCTGCGGTTTTTCGAAGAACAAACCCTTTTGTGACAGCACGCACCTGGCTACGGACTTCGATGGCACCGACCAGGTGGATAACCGGCCAAGTGTCGAACGCCGCATCGATTACCCCGAGGGTGTGGGCATCGTCGTGCGCAAGGACGAGTACCTGTGTACCGAATCGGGCTTTTGCGGCAACCGGCGCATCGATATCTTTGGCATGATGTCGCATACGGATGAACCCAGTGTGAGGGCAGAGATCATGGCCATGATCGACCGCTGTCCATCCGGCTCGTTCACCTATGCCCTCGACGAACACGGGCCCGACATCGAAGCCGACCTGCCGGTGGAAATTGCCGTCACCACTGAAATCCTCTCCGATGGTCCGGTTGAAGGTCCGCTCTGGGTTACCGGCAATATCCCTGTGATTTGCGAAAACGGCGCGCTGCTCGAAACACGCAACCGGGTGACATTGTGCCGCTGCGGGCGGTCGGAAAATAAACCGCTTTGCGATGGTACGCACAGACTAAAGGATTAGAAACACACCCATAATTCGATAATTCTCCCCCCTTACATCCTCCCGAGGTATCCCAGCCTTGGGAGGACTTTTTAATCCAGACGCCGGAAAGACTTACTGCAACTTGGAGTTCAGGTCGACGTATTATAATGAGGAAGAGTTCTTCTTCCGAAATTCCTCCATTCCGTTCCTTGCCATTCCATAACCTCATCCGAGGGCGATATGAATTCTATTCTTGAAGTGCACGAACTGGTAAAGAAATACGGCGCTACCGTCGCTGTGAACGGCATCTCTTTCGATATTAAGGAAGGCGAGATTTTCAGCCTGCTAGGCCCGAACGGTGCAGGAAAGACGACGACAATCTCGGTGCTTTCCACCCTGCTCGCGCCAACCGCCGGCGATGCCATGATTGGCGGTTTCTCCATTCGCAAGGACCAGCTTGCGATCCGCAGGATGATCGGGGTCATTCCCCAGGAGCTTGCCCTTTACGACGATCTCTCTGCGCGCGAGAACCTGTACTTTTGGGGGAGCATGTATGATTTGCGCGGTAAGCAGCTCAAAACCCGGGTCGATGAAATCCTGGAGCAAATTGGCCTCACCGACAAGGCGAATCAGAAGATCAAAAGCTATTCCGGGGGCATGAAGCGGCGGGTCAACATCGGGGTTGGCTTGCTGCACCGCCCCAGGCTCATTTTCATGGACGAACCCACCGTGGGCATCGACGCTCAATCCAGGCGCGCCATCCTGGACTCGGTCAAGAGCTTGAATGCCCAGGGGATGACCGTGCTCTATACCACCCATTATATGGAAGAAGCTCAGGAACTCTCGGACCGGGTGGGCATTATCGACCACGGCGACCTGATCGCTCTGGGCACCCAATCTGAACTGACCATGCAAGTGGGCGAGAGGGAGACTCTAGTGCTCCACGTGGGTGAATTGGACGCACCGGAGGAGTTCGTCGAGCGGTTGAAGATCCTGCCTGGGGCTGAGCACGTCCAGCGCACAGACCATGAGATCAGCATCAACACACCCAAAGCAGATGAATTGCTCTCGCCGGTTGTCGCGCTCTCGAACGAGCTGAACATCAAGCTCAAGTCGGTAGATATGCAGGCGCCCGATCTCGAGACTGTCTTTCTCCACCTTACCGGACGCGCTTTGCGCGACTGAATCAGGACATAATGAACAAGATACTGGGTATCGGTTGGAAAGAGGTCAAGCTGGCATTCCGCGATCGCGCCGGTCTGATCCTGATGTTGCTAGCGCCCATGCTGCTCACCCTGGGACTCGGATTGGTCACCGGGAGCTTCAATCGTTCCAGCAGTCCGGTGAGCGGCATCCCCGTCGTGCTGGTGAATCTCGATCGTGCTCAGATCGGCAATGCCATTGTCGACACATTTGCCAGCGCCGAGCTGAAAGACCTCATGGATCCGATGCTTGTTTCTGATGCAGCCTCAGCCCGGAAAATGGTCGATGACGATAAAGCCGCAGCGGCTTTGATCATCCCTGTGGGTTTCACCGATTCAATTATTCCAAACACCTCCACCGGGGCAACCGGGCCGCTTGAGCAAATTGAGCTGTACGCCAACCCCACCCGCACCACCAGCGCAAGCGTGGTCAAGACGATCCTTGAAGGCTTTCTCGGGCAGGTGGAAGTCGGGCGTATCAGTGCCGAAACCAGTGTCGCTGCTCTTATCGATCAGGGGCTCATCCAGCCTGGTGATGCTGCCCAACTTGGCGCTCAGATCGGCATGCAACAAGGGGTGGGTTTGACGGCGAACCCTGCAATCGCTCTCGAACAGAGTACGACATCGGGTTCGGCAGCTGGATTCAATGCCCTGGCATATATGGCGCCTGGCATGGCGCTGATGTTCCTCATGTACACGGTCAGCTACGGCGGTCGTTCGATTCTTTACGAGAAGCAGCATGGCACCCTTCCGCGGTTGATGGTCGCGCCGCTGACCACGTCTCAGATCCTCGGCGGAAAGATACTTGGTGTCTATCTCACCGGTGTCATCCAGATGCTGATCCTTATCGGCGCTTCGGCAGTATTATTTGATTTGAACTGGGGAAATCCGCTGAGCATTCTGCTCGTCGTGCTTTCCGCGGTCTTTGCAGCTGTTGGCTGGGGCAGCCTGATCGTGGCGTTTGCCAAAACACCTTCCCAGGTAGCAAACATCGGCTCTGCGATGATGCTTACTTTTGGTATCCTTGGAGGCAGTTTTTTCAGCGTCGAAAGCATGCCGGGTTGGTATACCATCTTGAGCCGGATTACCCCAAACGCCTGGGGTATATCTTCCTTCAGCACACTTGCAGCAGGCGGAACCCTGCTCGATATCCTTCCTGCTGTCTTCGCCCTGCTTGCGATGGGCGGAGTGCTGTTTATCATTTCGGTTGTCGTAATTCGACGCCGCGGTTTGTTCCAGGAATAGGGCAGGCAGACGATGAACAAACTGATCGCAATCTTTCGCAAAGAACTCCTGAACAGGTTTACCGTCCCCGCTGAATGGCTCTACTTCATCATTCTGCCGGTCGTATTCGCTTTCGTCATCTCTGCGAGCACAGGCAGCCCCTCGGAGACGCGTATCCGCCTGCTGGTGACCGACCAGGCGAACACCCCGCTTTCTGCCAGCCTGGTTCAACAACTGTCCAATTCTGCCACGGTGATTCCGGAAAACGTCAGCCTGGAGACAGGGCAGCGTATGCTCAAACGCCAGTCAGCGTCGGCGCAATTGATCATTCCCGCCGATTTCGACCTGGCACACGCGCTTGAAGGTACAGCCAAAGTGCAGCTTTTCGAACTTCCCAACAACCTGAATGCGCTGGCCGCTTCGCAGGCGGTCACGGCTGTGATCGGGCGTATCAATGGAGACGTCGCCATTGCCGGGAATGCGGCGAATATTGCCGAATCGATCAAGCCCTTCGCCTCTGTGCAAGGCAAAGTGATCTTCATCGAAAATACGCTTGTCCAGGCAGATACTGCCATGTCAGATGCGCCTGTCCGTTTGAACGAAGTGACCGGATCCACCGTCAGTCAGGTTCAATACGACCAGCAGGCGAATTCATCCGCGGGTCAAATGATCACCTGGGTCTTCATTCCGCTGTTTACGCTATCTTCCGTTTTCGCAGGAGAACGGCTTTCAGGAACGCTCAAACGCCTGGTTGTGACGCCTTCTTCTAAGGCCATCATCCTCTTTGGGGTGATTTTCAGCAACCTGGTTTTTGCGCTGATTCAGATGTTTCTCCTGATGCTGTTTGGCGCCTTCGTGATGGGTGTGGACTGGTTCAGGGATCCTTTGGCGATCAGCCTCATGCTGGTCACTTCGATATTGGCTGCGGCAGCCATCGGCACTGCGCTCGGCACCTTTGTCAAAACGGAATCGCAAGGTTCCGGGCTTTCGATCATGATGGGCATGGTGATGGCGCTGTTAGGCGGCTGCTGGTATCCCATCGAACTTTTCCCCCAGGCTGTCCAAACTGCGACCCGCGTTCTTCCCACCCGTTGGGCCATGGAAGGGATGCTCGATGTCATCGTGCGCGGCCAGGGAGTGGCAGCCATTTTGCCTGACGCCGCCGTGCTGCTGGGATTTGCGGCGCTCTTCTTCGTCATTGGCGTTCTACGCTTCAGATATGAGTAACCAGCCTACCCAGACTCCCGAATTCTTAAAGAATTTGGGAGTCTGTTTTTTGGCATCTCATTTGGCCGTCAACTCGTACAATCCGCCTTGCTTTGAGACAAAATAGATCTCGCCGTTTTCATCAGTGCCAAAGCCGGTGACATTGACGCCGGTCTTGAACATTGTCTGGTTTTGCCAGTTGCCATCGGATTGTTGGATTAACCCCCAGACGGTGCCCGAACAATAATCGCTGTAGAGATAGATGCCGGTGAAGGCAGGCAAATTCTTGCCACGGTAGACATCCCCGCCGATCACCGCGCACCCGAGAGAATGGCTGTATTCATAGACGGGGTTGATCAGGTTTGTGGGCATGTTGGCAACAGGCTTGTAGGGGTGATCGCCTTCCATCAAGTTCCAACCGAAGTTTGCGGGTAATGCCGAGAAGTTCTCGGGCAAATAGTCGATCTCTTCCCACAAGTCTTGTCCAACATCGCCGATATAGAGCGCTCCGGTCGACGAATCGAATGAAAATTGCCAGGGATTGCGCAGTCCGTAAGCCCAGATCTCCGGCAGTCCTCCGCTGCCCGAGGCAAACGGGTTGGTCGCCGGAATGGAATAAGGATCTCCATTGTTCACGTCGATGCGCAGCATTTTGCCTAGCAGCGTGTTCAAATTCTGCCCATTGCCTTGCGGGTCGCCCTCACTGCCGCCATCGCCGCTGCCGATGTAAAGATAGCCATCCGGGCCAAAGACCATGTGCCCGCCGTTGTGATTGGCATACGGCTGCTGGATGGAGAGGATCATTTTTTCGCTCGTTGGATCGGCGACCTGGCTTGCGGCTGGCGCAGTGGGGTCTGCCGAGAAGCGCGAGATCACGGTGTTTCCGTTCAGATCGATATAGTTGACGTAGAAATAACCGTTCTGCTTGAAACTTGGCGAAAACGCAATTCCAAGCAGCCCCTGTTCGCTTCCCGTGCTGAGCACCCGGTCGCGAATATCCAGGAAGGGTGTGGATTGAAGCTGTCCGTTGCCATAGACACGCACATCTCCCCGCTTTTCGAGGATGAAGAGGCGGCCCGATCCATCCGCTGCATTGCCCAGATCGATGGGAAAGCTCAACCCGCTGGCGACTTCGCTGAATTGATAGCTGGAAGGGTTGGGAAAAGCTGTGACAGAAGTGGGCGAAGCTGCAGGGGTAACCGTTGGGGGTTCGACCTTTACGGTCGGCGTGCCGATCTCAGTGGAAGTAGCCTGGCTCGAAGGCAAGCCGGTGGGTGTATTCGGTGCGGGGGCGGTGCATGCTGCAAGTATCAAGGTGGTGACGAGCCCGGCTGCCCATAAAACTCTCTTTTGCATGCTACTCCTTTCTACTACCGGAGAAGTGAGAAGCTTCCTTCATCTTATAGAAACCAGGTTAAATCCGGATGAAGAGGTAATTTCAGGCAACCTGTGGACGGGAATAAGTAAAAAATTGAAACATGCTCACGATCACAATAGGATATTTCGGGTCAGCCAACCCTGCTGATCGTCAATGAGTCAATCTGCCCGGCAGCGAAGCAGATCGTTATATTGAAGGTGATCCTCAGAATGTCGACTTTTTGAAAATGCCTGGTAAAAACCTGTCGCGTAGGGGCGCTAACTGCTATACAATTTTAATTCATGAGGGATCGAGGTTCCAGGGCATTCAATTGCTTAATTATTTCGGTTGTACAGACATAGATGCTATCTCTTTCAAGAATTTGACTATATAATGATTAATCATCAGTACCTTCGTATATGCATTGACGTGCTGAATCCTGACAACGCTACTCAAACAAAAAAATGAAAAGGCCTAGTTTTAATAATCTTCCGGATTATTCTATTGACAATCCTGACTTCACCAGGCGAAGGAAGAACCTCACCTGGATATTTCTGCTGGTATCTGCTGCGATCGTTTTTGTGTCTGAAGTTCTCCTTATCTTCACTCTGAATACTTTCACAAATTTGCCGGATGGCTGGATTATCTTTCTGGACGGCATCTTCCTGGTAGTGATCCTGTACCCCTTGAACTACCTTTTCATGATTCGTCCGTTGGTGAGGCAATTCGAGGAAAGAACAACGACGAATTCTGCGCTGCTGAAATCGCAGGAGATTTTCGAGCACTTCTTTTCGGTTTCAGACATCCTGATCGCCTACATGGACAACAAGTTCAACTTCATACGGGTGAACCAGGCTTATGCAGATGCCGATGACCGCAAAGCCGAAGACTTTATCGGCAAGAATCATTTCGAGCTTTACCCCAGTGATGATAATCTACAAATATTCCAGGCTGTAGTTGACAGCGGAAAACCCTTTACCATCATTGATAAACCCTTTGCATATGCAGATGCCCCTGAGCGCGGCCTCAGCTATTGGGATTGGAACCTTTTCCCAATCAAGAATCCCAAAGGTCTGGTCATCGAATTATTGATGATCCTCACCAATGTTACCGAGAGGCACAACAACCTTCTGGCGATCGCCGAGAAAGATCGACAATTTCGGGCAGTGTTCGACCAGACCTACCACTTCAACTTCCTAACGGATGCCGAAGGGGTGGTTATGATGATCAACCGGTCCGGATTGGACTTCTTGCAGCGTCCTCCGGAAGAATTGTTTGGAAAGCACATTTGGGAACTGCCAAATCTTTTACCGGATACCGAGAAGCCACTCAGAGAGTCACTTAATGAAGCGATTGGCGGCAAAGTGGTGCGCAGGCCGTTGAAAGTTCGTTATTCGAATGGGGAACCCTGCACATTGGAAGCAGCGGCAAAAGCCATTGTCAACGCAGAAGGCAAGGCCGAATTATTCCTCTTCGAAGCGCTGGATATCACACGGATTGTGAACAGTGAAGAAGCGTTAAGAGAGAACGAACTGAAGCTCGAGCAATTGTATAACACTGAAAAGGAAGCACGGAGAAGCGCAGACTTATTGCGGAATGCAGTACTTGCCCTGGCAAATTCACCGGATATTGACAGCATTTTCGAGAATCTTCTAAATTATGTGCACCAGAAGCGCCCTTACGAACTTGCGCATATATTCCTTTTCGATGAAGACAATATGCTCAATATCAATCATGTTCGAGGTGAAGAGCTGTTGCCCGAAAACGAAAGATTGCTTGGCAAGTCCATAGCTCCTGAAGAGTTATCGACCATACTTGCGCCGCTGTTCGAAAGACACAAGATCATTCATGTCGATGATGCCGGCAAGTATCCTTCGGCCAATGTCTTGTTTCCTTCATTTCCCCTGGGAAGCTGGATCGCATTTCCTTTGATTGTGGGCACGGAGATGATCGGAGTCTGCGTCTTTGGTCACAGGCAAAAATGCTATTTCTCCCCTGAATTTGAGGAATGGACCTATACGATCGTGAACCAATCGGCCATTTCCATTCAAAATCACCTGCTTTTCGAGCAGGTCAGCGAAAGCCGCGAGCGCCTACAGGCACTTGCCAGGCGGCTGGTGGAAGTTCAGGAAAAGGAACGCCGCTACGTGGCCCAGGAACTGCATGATGAGACAGGTCAGGCATTGGCTTCGATCAGGGTGGGTCTGATGCTGCTCGAACGCGAGAGTGCAGACTCTGAAGCCGTCGTCAAACGCTGCCATGAGTTGAATGATGTTACCAAAGAGGTTCTGGAAAATCTGCACCGTCTTTCGATGGATTTGCGTCCTGCAGCTCTCGATCATTTAGGTCTCGTCCCTGCACTTCGCCAGCAGATCGAGATCCTCGGTGAACAGCATGGTATCGACATGCGCTTCGATACGATTGGCGAAATGGGGCGACTGCCGAGTGGGACAGAAACAGCGATCTACCGTATCGTTCAGGAAGCTCTTACGAATGTGATCAAACATTCGCATGCCACGCATGTAGACGTTATGTTCGAAAAAAGAAACGCCGACTTGTTGATAGTCGTTGAAGACAATGGCATTGGTTTTACCCCCAATGTTATGGCAACCGATCATCTGGGTACGATGGGGATGAGCGAGCGTGCTTTATCTGTTGGGGGATCAGTTAGAATCGAGAGCTCGCCTGGTGAGGGAACCGCAGTATTTCTGGAGGTACCATGCCCATCCGAATCGTAATTGCAGATGACCATAGCTTGCTGCGAGCTGGACTGCGCTCATTGCTGAACTCAAGCCCCGATATGGAGGTGGTGGGCGAAGCCACCAATGGCGCTGAAGCCGTGAAGCTTGCGCAAGAACTCATGCCAGACATCGTTTTGCTGGATATCGTCATGCCGGATACCGATGCTTTAGCCACCACCAAAGAGCTGGCAGAAGTATCAAATACGACCAAAGTCATGATGTTGACCATGCACGAAGATACGGCGCTCATGCAAGAATACCTGCGGGCAGGCGCTTCAGGCTATATCATCAAGCGCGCGGCCGAAACGGAGTTGATCGATGCTATCGTCGCTGTCAACCATGGCATTATCTATATTCATCCCTCGCTCATGCACGCGATCATCAATCCCAAACCCAGAATGGAATTCCAATCCGAAGATAAATCCGAATCTCTGACCTTGCGAGAGACAGAGATCCTTCGTTATATCGCTGAAGGTCATACCAACCGTCAGATTGCCCAGACGCTGAACATCTCCGTTCGAACAGTTGAATCGCACCGCTCGAACTTGATGGAAAAGCTTGATCTTCACAGCCGGGTGGAACTTGTGAGGTACGCCAACAAGTTCGGCCTTTTGAATACGAATACCAGCAAAGATTAATGCTTGTCTAAACATTTATCCGTACTTTCTACTGAAGAACTGCCAGCATCCCGCAATGTAGTCTCCGTGTTCGCTTCCCTTTAAATCCCATCAAAGTACTGTTTTGGAACGATCTGGTTTGTCGTATTCTGTAACCAGATCGTTCATTATTGGTTTATCAGTAGCTAAACTTCTTTGCTCCCCCTAATATCAACTGCGGATTTAGGGGGGGCAGTGTTTTAACACGAGATTCGATAGCCCGATTTTTCTATCGATCGGATCATAGGGTTCAACTCTTCCGACAACGCTGCTTTTCTGATGTACCGTAATTACTACGTAGGGCGATGCTCCTTTTTGTATAGAAAGAAATCAGTATATTGAATCCGTGAAATCCCACGAAAATACTGTTTTGAAAGGCATTGAGATTTGTTAAGATAGGATTAGAAAGCAGGTGGCCTCGCACGGTCCATCTATTCTGGGCGACAGCAACAGAAACTTTCAGGGAAGCGATTGAGACGGGGGCGTCCGGCAGTTGCAAGAAGGGAGGGGTAAGATGGGTGATCGGAAAACTGTTATCTTCATCATTGCCCTGCTGCTTGTTTCTTCGATGCTTTTTTCCGCAAGCTACACGGTATCTTCAATGCCGGCTGGTGCAGTTACCTTGCAAGATGCGCAGGCATACTTTGGCTCGAATAATGGCGCCAACTTGTTATCCGTTCACGACACCGAATTCTTAATGGGTGATGGCTCGCTGAGCGATCAAGGATCAATCTCTGTCGACGCAATCGGTGATAAGGGTTCCATCGATTACACAAATTTGGCTGTGCTTTTATCAGAACCATCCATTGACATGTTCAACGTGAGCGGGTCGGTTACTGCGGTGAGTTTTGCAGTAACGATCTCGGGTCTTATCCCCGAAATGAGCTTTGATGTTCAGGCTGGGCATGCCAACTAGTCGACAGGTTCATCTCCGGGGCAAAGAGGCGGCAATTCAATTCCGCAATCGGTCGTTCTTTGACTGACGGTAATTCCTGACGCGGGAAATCCTTACGGATGATTGCGCCATCAAAAATCCGTAGACAAACAAAACACCTCCCCCGAATTCGTACTGATGGCGGGGGAGGTGTTTTTGCATTTGGTTGCTTGCCGCAGCTAACCCCTCACGGGCGATTGCATCTGTCTGCGGATCTTTTCCTCAAGCCTGTCCATCAGCTTTTGATACGAAAAGCTGAACTTTTCAACTCCTTCATCTTCCAGTTCCTGCGTTACCCCATCGATATTGATCTTCAGGTACTCCAGGCTGTCGAGCACCTTGTGCGCATGCTCCAAATCGTCTTCGATGCGGGCGGCCGGGTTGCCGTGATCGCGGTAAGCGTCCACCGTCTCTATCGGAACGGTGTTGATGGTGTCAGGGCCGATCAACGGCTCTACGTACTTCACATCCGAATAGGCGGGATTCTTGGTGCTCGTGCTTGCCCACAAGACGCGTTGTTTTTGCGCTCCCCTGGCCGCCAGTTTCTGAAAACGCTCACTCTCGACCGATTTCTTGAACGTCTCATAAGCCAGCTTCGCGCTTGCGATTGCCACTTCACCCTGCAATGAGCGGGCCAGCGCCTCGGTTTCCTTGTTTTGATGGGCCGAAAGGTTCGCCAGCAATGGGTCGACGAGCACATCGATTCGGCTGAGGAAGAAGCTTGCTACCGATGAGACGCGCGCCAGGGGTAACCGCATGGTAGCGCGCTCTTCGAGGCCCGCTATGTAAGCCTCGATGACTTCCTCATACCGGGGTATTCCAAACAGCAGGGTTATGTTGATATTCACTCCCTCGCTGATCATTTGCTGAATCGCCGGCAGGCCTTGCGTCGTCCCGGGGATCTTGACGTAGATATTGGGCCGGTCCACCGTCTGCCACAAGCGACGGGCTTCCTTGATCGTCGATTCGGTATCGGTTGCCAGGTAGGGGTTCACCTCGATGCTGACGAAACCGTCTGCGCCGTTCGTGCGGTCAAAAACTGGCCTGAACTGATCGGCAGCCTGCTGAATATCGCTGATGGTCAGCGCGTCGTAGATTTCCGTCGAGGACTTGCCCTTATGCACGAGGTCTTCGATCTCGGCATTATAATCGCGGGTTTCGGCGATCGCCTTTTCGAAGATGGTCGGATTCGAAGTCATACCGCTAACGCCATCCTCTTCGATCCAGCGTTTGAGTTGCCCGGAGGTGATCACGTTGCGGCTGATAAAATCCATCCAGATGCTTTGTCCAAAACTCTCCAGCTTCTTTAGAGGATTTTCCATCATATGCCACACTCCTTTAATTTCGTTTTGGCGCTGGCGAGATCATCTCGTGGCGCCATACAATAATGAATAACAATATTCAATGAAACCTAACGTTCCGGCAATCTCACTTTCAAGTCAGCCTCGGTATGCGTCTCGCCTTCGGCGATCAGCTTGCGGGCTGCGTCCACCTGGCCCCAGGTGTTCCACAATAAAACGCCACGGACTTTTTGGTCCCGTAGATAGTAAACGATGCCCTGCTTATACGGATCGACCCAATCTTCGATGATATCCAGGCGTGAATCGAGCTCGCCAACCGCTTCATATCCAAGCTCGAAGATATCGGAATAGAAATAAGGCTGGTGAATATAGGGTGTCACCTGTCCGGCCATGTTCAATCCGGCGGTTTTGCCCATCGTCAGAGCGTTATCTTCATGCTCCACGCGCATGCTGCGTTTGAGCGCAGGATTGTAGAACGATGCCACGTCACCCGCAGCATAGATATTTTCGAAATTGGTGCGCAGGTGTTCATCGACGATGATCCCCCGCCCGCCTTCAGGCCCGGCAATGGCGATACCCGCAGCGGCTGCCAGTTCAGTATTGGGAATGATCCCCAGCCCGGCAATGATATGGTCTGCCGTTATATCTTGCCCATCCCTGGCATGCATCACCAGGCTGTTTCCCTTCTTCTCGATGCCCTGGATGTCAACGCTCGGGTGGACCTCGATGCCCTTGCCCTGGAAATAGCGGGTGACATACTCGGCCAGGCCCTTGGGATAGACCCGCTCCCCGATGAGTCCTTCGAGATAGATCATGCCGACCTTTTCGCCGTTGTCTACCAGCGAGGCAGCGACTTCAGACCCGATGAATCCTCCGCCGAGAATGACGATCTTCGCCTGCTTCCCCAGCCAACTCCGGAGCATATGGTAATCGTCCACCGTGCGGTAATAGATGATCTCGCTCGGAGCATTGGGGATGACGCGCGGAGTCCCGCCGGTAGCCAGCAGCAGCTTTTTATATCCATAGCGGTTGCCGTGCTCGTCCACAATCTGCTTGTGTTCGGGGTCGAGCGATTCCACCCGGGTGTTGGTCACCAGGTCGAAATTGTCTTCAGGCAACTTGAACCAGATCGTGTCTTCCGGCTTTCCGTGCCAAAGTTTCTTCGACAGGGGCGGCCGGTTGTACGGAGCGTGATTTTCCGAGCCGATCATCCCGATCACTGCCTTCTTGTCCACCTCGCGAATCGCCAGCGCCGCCGATGCAGCGGTCATGCCGCTGCCCACAATCAAATAATCATATGACTTCATTTGCACCTCCCGCACACCCTTCATTTTCCTATGCGCTATTGCGCAAGGCCCTCGCGCGCTCGTTTGAAGCCTTGACCAAAATCAATATACAACGCCAACATTAGGAATTCAAATGAATTAGATGAATATAGGATTAAATGTTGTTAATCCTTGCGATGGATTTGCAGTGAGCCATACGGCGGCTATGCGGAGATGATGGAAATCGCTTGATTCACAAATAGGTTGTCAGCCCAAAGGTCGCTCGACGCCGTTATCTCCACCCTGCCGTACGGCTTGAAGTAAGCCGACCAACCGCCGGGATAGCGGCCCGCAAGCCGAATCAGGCGCAACGCGGCAAAGAGAGCCCAACCTGGCAGATCGGCAATTCGACCAGATTAAATCAAAATGAGGGATTGACATTTTGAATTCTTAATCTATAATGAGAACATACTTCATTCACTAAATAAAGAAACTAATTATGCCTAATTATCCTCGTGGTAACCGCGATCTCATGCGCGGAATCAACCGTGCCATCCTGCTGAATGCGATCAAAACCAACGGACCCATCTCCAGGGTCGTTCTTGCGCATCTCAGCGGGCTGAGCCCTGCCACGGTCACCGCGATCACAGGCGATCTCATCGATGAAAACCTGGTTTTCGAAAAAGAAACAGGCGACTCCAGCGGCGGCAGACGCCCGATCTTGCTCGCACTCAACCCGCGCGGCGGATTTGTGATCGGCGTCAAATTGATGGAAGATCACGCGGTGGGCGCCCTTACCGACCTGAATGCTGCCGTTCTGTACAAGGACAGCATCATCTTTCCGGATGGCAGCCTGGATTCGGTCATCAGCGCCCTGGTTTCACTGGTCAACACGCTCATCTACCAGGGCGGCATCCACAAGAAACAGCTTTTGGGAGTCGGTATTGGCCTGGCAGGCGTGGTCGATTCGTCATCTGGAATGCTGCGCCAGAGCCCCTTCTTTGGCTGGAAAGATACCCCGCTTCGTGATCTCCTGCATGCCAGGCTTCACGTTCCCATCCACATCGACAACGACGTTAACACGCTCACGCTGGGAGAAAAGTGGCTTGGCGCAGGTCTGCCCGAGGACAATTTCGTGGTGATCACGGTTGGACGCGGCATTGGCATGGGTATGGTCATCAATGGACAAATTGTGCGGGGCAAGAGCGGCGGGGCAGGCGAGTTCGGCCATATCGTCGTCGACCCCGACGGCCCGCCTTGCGAATGCGGCAAACGTGGCTGCCTTGAAGCGTTTCTCAGCGACAAGGCCCTGCTCGCCACCGCCCGCAAAGAGATAGGCCAGGATGTTCTCGATATCGACGATCTGATCGGGCGCGCATCTGCAGGCAACCCGGCCGCACATCGCGTGCTGACCCGTGCCGGCACACTGCTTGGCCGCCAGATTGCCAACCTGATCAACATTCTCGACCCCAAGCTGATCGTCATCAGCGGAGAGGGAGTCAGAATGGGCGAGGCGTTCTTCTCTGCTTTGCGCGTGGCAGTAGAACAAAACGTCATGCCGGGTTTGGCAAAAGACAGTGAAATTCGCATTGCGGCCTGGGAAGATGATGTTTGGGCCCGCGGCGCTGCCAGTGTAGTGATTGGCGAGTTATTCAATTCGCCAATTCAAAAGGAGGAGGCAACTATAAAATAGCAACAAAATTTTTTTACCAAAAGATAATTTGATCAGCGTATAAAGTTCGAAAAACCCTGCCCGTCAGGCTATATCTCGGCAATACAATTCAAAGGAGTAGAAGATGAAGAACAGTAAGTTGTTTGTTGTTTTGTCGGTCTTGCTTGCGCTGGGAATGCTCCTGGCCGCATGCGGACCTGCTGCCACCACACCCGCCGGCGATACTGGTTCATCGGCCGGTTCTGCTGGAGGATCCGTAGCAGTGGATACTCAGGCTGCATCGAGTGGAAAAACGACTATCAAGGTCATGTCTTTTTTTGCTTATGATACTCCTGAAGTTGAGACTGCTGTTGTAGCAGCTTTCGAAAAGAAATATCCCGATATCAAAGTTGATTTCGAATCAGTGGCGTTCTCGGATATTTTCCTGAAATACAAGACCCTCATTGCAGGGAATACTCCTCCGGATGTCATGTCAATGAACTTTGATCAGGCATACTCGTTTGCCTCTTTGGGTGCGCTTGAACCATTGGATAGCTGGATCAAGTCCACGAACCTCGATACCAGCATCTACTTCCCCGCCACTCTTGATATGTTCAAAGTCGATGGTGTCCAATACTCAATGCCGGGAACGTTCTCTGATGTTGTGCTCTTCTACAACAAAGACCTTTTCGATGCTGCCGGTCTCCAATATCCCAATAAGAATTGGACTGCTCAAGACCTCAAGACAGCAGCATTGACTTTGACCAAAGATACAAACGGCGACGGAAAGATTGATCAGTTTGGCTATGAATACCCCTGGTATCCTATTGTGCTGGAACAATACAATGCAAAGATTTGGGATCCCACAACCAACAAATGTACTCTAAACTCTGATGCGGGTATCAAAGCGCTTCAGGCGATCGTTGATTCACGCTACGGCTCTGAACAATACGCGCCTACTCCTGACGATTTAAATCAACAAGGAGACTGGGATATGTTTATGGCAGGTAAACTCGCCATGATGCCGACCGGTCCATGGGCTGTTGGCACTTTCAACCAAAAGATCACAACCTTCACCTATGATATTGCGGATATGCCCGCAGGTGAAAAACTGGCTACTCATGTTTACGCCAATTCATACGCCATGGCCGCGGGTTCAAAGAATAAGGAAGCTGCCTGGAAGTTCATTGAGTTTGCTACCGGCCCTGAAGGCACCAAGATCCGCCAGGATGGCAAATACGAAATTTCGCCCGTCAAATCAGTTGCTGATGGTTTTGTGGCCGGCCTTGCCGGCGGAAACCCTGAACATGCGTCTGTGTTCATGGATGTGATGAGCTATGCTGTTGCCCAACCTGTGCATGCCCACTGGACTGAGATGAGCGATGCTATTGATAGCGAACTCAATCTTGCACTGAGTAACCAAAAACCTGTCAAAGACGCATTGGACGCAGCCTGCGTTGCTGTCGATTCCATCTTAGCTCAACCATAATTAGATCTTTGAAAAAGGGGTGAGGCTTGAAAAAAGCCCCACCCCTGTTATTGGAAAGGTTTCCCATGGAAATAACCCAAGACCTGACAGTCGTTGCGAAGAAGGAAAGCTCACTCAGTTCGATCAAGATTCGAGAGGCAATTTGGGGATTCCTGTTTATCACCCCGAACTTCATTGTTGTTCTTATTTTTACGATATTCCCCGTCATATTCTCGTTCTACATGAGCCTGACGAATTGGAACATTCTCAGCAATCCGACTTTTGTGGGCCTTGCCAATTATCAGCAAATGCTGGGCGATTCGGTAGCCAAGGAAACTTTTCTCAACACTCTCTACTACACAATAATTAGTGTGCCGATTAATGTGTTACTTACTATGGTATTGGCTGCCATGCTGAATCAGAAAATGCGTGGTCTTGCTTTCTACCGTACTGCCTATTACCTTCCAGTAATCACTGCTTCAGTAGCTGTAAGCCTGATGTTCATGTGGGTATTATCAACCAATGGTCTGGCAAATCAACTGCTTGGAATAATCGGACTGCAACCCGTCAAATGGCTTACGGATGCAAAAATTGCATTAAATTCGGTAATTAGCGTAACGATTTGGAAAAGCCTTGGAATGAATATGATCATTTTCCTGGCGGCTCTGCAGGATGTTCCGAATGAATTGGTCGAAGCCGCAGCTATTGATGGCGCAAACCGAGTTCAGCAATTCATACATATTACAGTTCCGCTTATTTCACCTGTTATTTTCTTTGTGACAATTACCGGGATCATTGGCTCATTCCAAAGCTTTGATCTTGTTTACAACATGACTAAAGGTGGTCCAGGGCATGCTACAACAGTGATTGGCTATTACATCTGGCAACAAGCATTCAATTATATGCACATGGGGTATGGTTCAGCGCTAGCCTACATTGTCTTCATTGCCATTTTGGTTTTGACGATCTCCCAGTGGCTTCTGCGCAAGCGCTGGGTTTATACCGAGGAGTAAACGATGGAATCCAAATATTCATCATTGCGGACTCTTGATTATGGTAGATTGATTCTTAAAATGCTGGCTGTCACCCTCCTGACACTCGGTGCGATCTCAATGATTATTCCGTTTCTGTGGAGCATAAGCACGTCAATCAAAAGCACTGAAAATATATTTGCACATAGTGCTTTTTGGATTCAATGGCCCCCAGATTTCTCTGCTTACACAAAAATCTTAAAAGAAGTCCCTATTTTTCAATATGCTCTAAATACTTTGAAAGTAGCCTGCATCGTCACTTTTGGACAATTACTTACTTCCTCAATGGCGGGCTATGCATTTGCGAAATTAAAGTTTCCGGGCAGAGACAGGCTCTTTGTTTTTTACCTGGCGACGATGATGATCCCTGGTACTGTACTCCTAATTCCCAACTTTATCGTAATGAGCAAAATCGGTGCGGTCAACACACATTGGGCTTTGATCCTATCTGCAGTGGGCAGTGTTTACAGTACATTCTTGATGCGTCAATTCTTTCAGACTTTTCCATCAGAATTGGAAGATGCTGCCAAATTGGATGGATGTACGCCGATCTCTTTTTACTGGCGGATCTTGTTACCAAATTCAAAACCGATATTACTTACTCTGGGGTTAATGGCTTTTCAGGGAATATGGAATGACTTTCAATGGCCACTGATCGTTTTAAGTCGTCCGGAAATCCGCACCTTGCAGGTGGGGCTGTCCTACCTTACCAATGAGTATTATACCGATTGGAACCTTTTGATGGCCGGTTCGATACTCACAATTCTCCCAATTATTGTTTTGTTCTTCTTCGTGCAGAAGTATTTTGTCCAGAGCTTTAAATTGACCGGATTGAAAGGATAATTGATTTTTATGTCCTCTTTGTATCATTGCAGTATTAACACCATTAAAAACGGTCAAGCAAATACTGGGGCTTATATCGCTTCGCCAAGTTTTCCCAATTATCAGTATTGCTGGTTACGCGACGGAAGCTTCATAGCCCATTCAATGGATCTGGCGAACGAATATGCCAGCGCTGAAGATTTCTTCCGCTGGGTCGATCGGGTGATCCTTCGTTACTCGCATAAGATTGTCGCGCTGGAGAAGTGCATCAGAGACGGATTGCCGGTGGGTCGTGAGGCGATCCTTCACACCCGTTTTACTCTCGACGGATTCGAAGGGACGATCGATGACACCTGGGGGAATTTTCAGGTCGATGGGTATGGAACCTGGCTTTGGGCGCTTGCCTATCACGTGCGCAAAACCGGCCATTATGGAATGTTGGACGAGCTTAAAGAGTCAATTGAGATGACAGTTCGTTACCTGGAGCTCGCCTGGCAGCTCCCAAACTACGATTGTTGGGAAGAACATCCCGAGTATTTGCACCCTTATTCGTTGGCAAGCCTTTACGGCGGATTGAACGCAATCGCATTGCTCGAAGCTGAAGGCAGATTGGTATTACCGCATCTTGAACCCAGGAAACTGGCGGCAAAGATCAAAGAGTTCGTCTTGAGCTACGGAACCACCGAAGGACGCCTGGTCAAGCATATCCTGCCTTCGAATGGCGATCAACCGCCAATGCCTCTGATTGAAAGTGCTGTGGATTCCAGTCTGCTCGGCATGTCAATACCGTTCCGCCTGCTCGATCCGCTCGACCCATTGATGGTCGAAACTGTAAAAGAAATCGATCGAGATCTTGTGCATGAGGATGGTGGTGTATACCGGTACCGCGCCGACGTCTATTACGGCGGCGGACAATGGATTTTGTTATCGGCGTGGAAAGCGATCTATAATCTGCGCCTTGGAAAAAGAGACCTGGCCATCAAGATGATGACCTGGATAGAGGATCAGGCAGACGCTCAGGGAAATCTCCCCGAGCAGGTCAGCCGGAATTTGTTGGCGCCGACCCAGTACGAAGTGTGGTTGGAAAAATGGGGCCCGATCGCTTCACCTTTATTGTGGTCCCACGCGATGTATCTGATCCTCTATCATGAACTACAGGAGTCTCAAACGACATGAACACGCAAGGTTATGATGTGATCGTTCACAAACCTTATGGCAAACACCATCCCTTTGACCAGGAACCTGAAGAAAGATTTCCTCGCGAACCGCTTGCCGGTTCACCTGTGACGCTGGGCGTAAAGACGCTCGCGTCTGAGAAAATCGATGCCCTCTGGGCTGAATGGATATCGGACGTTTCAAATCAACCGCATCGCGCCGAAGGCATATGCGCGGAGCGCGGAAGCGGGCACGACCTGTGGCGGATCGAATTGCCGGCCTTTCAGCCTCGTGAACGCGTGCGCTATACGATCCATGCTCGAAATGCCGACAGGCAGGCCCAAACCGCGGCCTTTGATTTCAAAACAGGGTACTGGGCAACCTATTCCGGTGCTGCAATCCTCGAGCAAAGTGATGAGGAAATCTCGCTTCAATTTCACTCGCACGGCGATGCTACTCCGGTCCGGTTGACCATCACCACTCGTGAGGCCGGGGATATTGCCCTGCACTTCTCCAAAGCTGGCGAACCGGCGTCAGCACCGGCGAAGGAAGCGAAGCATTGCAGCCTGGATTCGTTGCAGGTGCGGTTGGATGCCTCATCAGGCCAACTCAGCCTGATCGATGACCAGCGCAAGTTCGAAGTGTATCAATGCGCACCTCTTAGAGTTCTTTTCTCCGGCGAGGGAGCGCTCGATCGCATCGAGATGTCGTTCCGCTCGCCCTCCGGTGAATCTTTTTGGGGGTTTGGCGAACGGTACAATGCGCTGAATCAACGCGGCAACTCTTTGCGCAACCGTGTTGTCGATCAGTACAAACGCCAGGGCAAAAGAACCTACTACCCGGTGCCCTTCTTCATCTCTTCCCGCGGCTACGGACTTTGGCTCGAAACCGACAGAGACGTGCTCTTTGACATGGCAGAGACCGATTCAAACGCGTGGAAAATCAACGCTGAAGCCGGCCTTGAGCATTCAGATCTCGACTTGCTCTTCCTTCCCCAGGGAAAACCCGTTGATGTGATCCGTGAATTCACCCGTCTTACCGGAAGACCCAAGATGCCCCCTGCCTGGGTATTTGGACTGTGGATGAGCAGCAACGATTGGAACTCTCAAGCGGAGGTCTTGCGGCAGTTCGATCTCACGCATAAGTACAATATTCCCGCCACAGTGTTGGTCATCGAAGCCTGGGCGGATGAAGTGAACTTCTACATCTGGAACGATGCCCAATACAAGCTCAAGGCGGGTGGCGACGCATTCAAGCTTTCCGATTTCACTTTCCCTAAAGAAGGCCGCTGGCCCGACCCCAAAGGCATGGTCGATGCTCTGCATGCCAAAGGCACGCGCCTAATCTTGTGGCAAAACCCCACTCTGAAGCGCTGCACGCCTGAAGAAAACCTCGACGAGCGCCAGAATCATATAGACGAGCAATACCTGATCGACCACCGGCTTTGCGCAATGGAAGAGGACGGCGAGCCCTATCGTGTCCTTTCAGGCTGGTTCTATGGCAGTCTTCTTCCCGATTTCACCGATCCAAAGGCCATCGGCTGGTGGGTTAGCCAGCGAGAATACCTGGTCAAAGAGATGGGCGTGGATGGATTCAAAACCGACGGCGGCGAACACATCTGGTCGCAGACGGTTCAGTTCTCCGATGGCACCACGGGCAGGGAACGCTGTAATTCTTTTCCGGCCTTGTATCTTGGCGCATACGACCGGTTTCTCGAATCCATCCGCGGGCGCGACAGGTTCCTCTTCAGCCGCGCGGGCTACACAGGGGCGCAGAATCACCCGGGTCACTGGGCAGGCGATGAAGATTCGAATTGGGATGCGTTCCGCTCGAACATGCGCGCGATGCTGAACATGGGGCTTGCCGGCGAGCCGTTCGTCGGTTGGGACATGGGCGGGTTTGGTAATGAACCCCCAGGTGCTGAACTCTACCTGCGCTCGGCAGCGGTTTCGGCATTCTGCCCGATCATGCAGTACCACTCTGAATACAATGCGCGATTGAAACCGAGCCGCGACCGCACACCCTGGAACATCCAGGAACGATCGGGCGATGCACGCGTGGTACCCGTTTTCCGCAAATTCGCTCACCTGCGCATGAATCTGATGCCCTACATTCTCTACGCAGCCTGGCGCTCCTGTCAGTCGGGTTTGCCCATGATGCGTCCGCTCGCCATCGAGTTCCCGGATGATGCGGATGCAACTCGTGATTCGTATGAATATCTCTTTGGTGATGCTCTGCTCGTTGCTCCGGTCGCGGATGAGGGCAAAGAGGAGATCGAAGTCCATCTCCCGGCAGGCAAATGGCGCGACTTCTGGACAGACAGGGAATACGAGGGGGGGCAGTCGATCCACTTGAACGTGCCCCTTGATTCGATAGCCGTATTCCAGCGTGAAGGGAGTATCGTCGCATTGAATCTCGACGACAAGTTCGAATTGGGCAGCGATGTGGGTAATGACCCAGAGGAATATCGCAATCTGTCTTTGCGCATTTTCCCGGGCGCTGGTTGCAGCTGCGATTTGGTCCGCAACCAGGGTGACAACATCGGGCATATCGAGGTAAAGGTTGATGATTCAACTGGAAGAATCGAAATTCAGATCCCTTCCATGGATTGCCCCCTGGAGCTTATCGTCTACACCCGAAAACTGCAAACTGTGACTCTGGATGGCAAGCCTGCCCAAGTTGCCTGGTCTGATGAAGAACAGAAGGTGAGGCTCCATCTGCCTTCGCCAAATTCGGAGCACCGGATTCTTGTTGATCAGGGTTGATCCTTAGCCCTTTCCTTCTCTTTAAGAAGTTCGAACGGCTCCAAGCGAAAAACCTGCGTCCTTGGGTAAGATGCAGGTTTTTCACCCCGAAATGGTCGTCTATACTTTCAAATGCCAGTTTTTTCACAATTATCTTACGTTGTAGTTTTTTACATTTGCGCTATACTCATTTGTAAGCTTAATTCAATCTAATGGAGGAATCGTATGTCAGAGCAACCCGTTACACCCGCACCTGAGGTTTCGAGCGATGATCGATTGTGGGTTCTGCTTGAATTTTTGATCCCGCTTCTCTCCCTCATCACACTGTTCATGGCCGAGAAAAAAGACAGGCCGTTCATCAAATACCACACTGTTCCCACCCTACTGCTGGGGATTGCTGAAAGTATTGTTGCCATCATCCTTGGCTTCATCCCCATCATCGGCTGCTTCGCTCCTCTTCTTTGGATCATCAACCTCATCTACGGGTTGCGCGCAAACAAGGGCGTCTACACCGATATCCCGGTGCTCACCAACTTGTCCAAGGGTCAGGGCTGGTCATAATCTGAATACGCTTTAGCACTGGCAGGGGGATTCCTCCTGCCAGTGTCTTTTTAATCCAAAATGATCATGGGAATGGCTCCTCTGGGCTTGAATCGGCTGAGTCCAGGGAGCGTTCTACTATTTCGTTAACCGGCATCCGTTTTCATGGCGTATGTGCTAAGATCAGAAATGATCAAATAAAGCCGTGAGGTAATGCTGACCATAGGAAGGGGATGGTGGAAAACTCAATTCGATTTGAAGGCTATCTGGCAGTCTTGGAGACACGCAAAAAGGCATATCATCGAAATGTGGTCATAGCCGGGGGATTGTTGATCTTTGCCATTCTTTGTACCACCGGGACGCTATTGTTCACCGCCTGGAATGAACGATCCATCTGGTTAATGGGTATTTTTGACCTTCTCTCCACCATAAACTTCTTGATGGCCTGGGTCAGATACGAAATGAACAATCAGAAAATTGATTTGGTGAAAAACCTTCAGATTCGGGATTAGGGGATTGCCAGATTGCCGGACATCGCTTGAACCCTTATGAATTCAAATCAGATGCACAAATTTCGAACGATTGTTGAAGATTGTTACATAAAAGCATTTTGCGAGCCTACTATGTCGTTCAGGATTCCGTAATATGCTTTGAGTATCCTACTGTAACCGATGCAGGAGGAGATTTTGTGGACGTTTTCTTCGATGTTAAAAACTCGATAGGAATTCCCAAGTCCGTTGAGCAGTTCTTTTGCTTTCAGCGATAAATCATCAAATCCGGAGGATTCTCATGGCCAATTATGGATTAAGTGTTGCACCTCTTCTTGCTCTACTACTCAATCTGATCTTGATTCTCGCCTGGCCGGTATTGAGCATCATTGGCCTGTTCCAACTGCGCAAGCAGACCTTACCTGCCACGGCTAAAGCCATCTGGGCTTTGATCATCCTTGTGATCCCTCTTTTTGGAGCGATCGCATATTGGATCGTCAGGCCATCTGAATTATAGGCATGAGCAGTTGAGTGGACAGTGTTTGTGAATCGGAATAACTTTAAGTTGCACAACCATTATGCGCTGCCCAGGGGCAGCGCAACTATGTTTCGGGAATCGATAGAGCCTTCCTAATTCACAACGCTTTTTTCCATCTCGTCTGCGGTTTTGAGTTCCCCACGCTTCCTTAGTTGGATCCCGATGAAATACAGGGTCGCTTGCGTGCCGAACAGGACGAGCAGGCAGAGCGGAATGACTTCAAGGCTGATGCTCCTGGCAAGCACACCGATGAGCGCCGGGATGGCTGCCGTGCCGAGGCTGGCAGCGCTCATTTGCATGCCGATGGTATTCGCCCCAAAACGGTCGCCCACCCGCTGCGCCGTGCCCGAGACCAGGCCCGGGAAGATCGGCGCGATCGCAAACCCGATGATCGCCACGCCCACCAGGCTGACCGTGCCCGAGGGATTCCACCATAAGAGTAATGCGCCTGTCAATGCTCCCGCCAGGCTGCCGAAGATCAGCTTGTTCACGCCAATCCGCTTCGCGTAAAGCCCGGCAAGGATCCTACCTGCGGTAAAGAACGCCCAATAACCGCCCGTCCAGAAACCCGCCAGTTGCGCCGGAACATGCCGCGATTCGGTTAGCAGCGTATAGGCCCATGCGCCAAGGGTCACCTCGGAGCCGGTATAGAAAAAGAAGATCAGCAAACTCAACCAGACTGCAGGCTGGCGTAGCGTCTCGGCAAGCGGAGTCTTGTAATCCGTCAGCAGCTTTTTCGGCTGCTCATCAATCCCGCGCCGGCTGTGATTCCACATCGGCAGCGTCACGGTGAATACCAACGCAAGCGCAAGTTGAATGCCGCCAACGATGGCATAGCCGCCCCGCCAGGAGCTGGGCAGGGTGAGGGCAACGGTCATGATCATTGGCCCAATGGTGATGCCGACGCCGTAACTGGCGTGCAGCCACTGCATGATCCCCGCGCCGAAATTTGCGGCGACATAGGTGTTGAGCCCTGCATCGATCGCTCCGGCGCCAAGCCCTGCCACCACGCCAAGCAGCACCATCATCCACCAGGCAGGCACGAGCGTATAGCCGATCAGGGCGATCCCGGTCAATCCGCAGCTGATCGCCAGCACCTTGCCCACGCCGATTCGCGAGACCACAAATCCGCTCGACGAACTAGAGGCGAGGTACCCGCTGACGCTGGCAAAGAGCAGGATGCCAAGCGCATCCAACGGCAGCCCAAAACTACCGCGGATCGAAGGCCACGCAACCCCGACCAATCCATCGGGCATGCCGAGCGCAATGAAGGCAACGAACGCCAGTAAGATCAGACCGATTCGTGATGGGAGCTTGATTTGGGGTTTCACCAACTTATCTTCCCTCTAGAGTGAGCTATGCTGGGTCGATTGTATCATGTCAGTTCATCTGAAGGGCATAACCGGCTTTCCCTGGCAACATAAAAACCCGCTTTCACTTTTGGGAAGGGGCAGGGGTTCAGTCGATGTATGCCCGGAGTTCAGGCTTTTTCCTTGTCCTTTCTCACGGCTGATCCCATGCCCTTGATCAATCCCCCCGGCTGACACGTCCTGCAGAAATTGGTGATCCTCTGATTCGCGCCGATCACCGAGATCGGCGTCCCATCTCTGGGGCAAGGTTGACCTGTTTTCATATGCACAGCAAAGAACTCGCGCGGCTCCAGGTCGATTCTTTCACCCATTTGATCCCGCACGATCCCGACGGCATTCATCAGCGTGGACTGCACGGCGTGGTAAAGCGTTTCGATCTCCACCGCTGTCAGTGACGTTCGCTTGCGGTAGGGATGGATCCGGGCAGCCCAAAGGATTTCATCAGCATAGGCATTCCCGATGCCAGCCACGAAACTCCCCCGGGTGAGAATGCCCTTGATCTCACCGTGATAGGGCTTGATCCGTTCGCGGAACTGCTCGAGAGAGATGTCGAATGGCTCGGGACCCATTCCTGAAAAATCAGGGATCGTCTCCAGGTCACGGGTGAGATAGAGCTGTCCCATTTGTTTTTGATCCCTGAAGCGCAGCTCTCCACCAGACTCAAGCTCGAAAATCACCAGGGTCTTCTGCTTCTTCTTCTCGGCGGGTGATGCCAGTTGCAATCGGCCGGTCAGCTTCGGATTGAGCACGAGCAGCAAAGGCGCCGGCTCTACCTGTAAGGTGAAAATGATGAATTTACCCCGCCGTTCGATGGTTTTGAACGTCTTCCCCGCCAGTGAGACCTCGAATCCCTCGTGCGTCAGGTCGCGCACCACCACCAGCCCGCCGGGCGGAAACACCCTTACCGAACGGATGGTTTGACCGGCGATCCTGCGGTTCAGCACCTCACACACCACTTCGAGTTCAGGCAGTTCTGGCATAGCTCCATTATACAAAACGCCAATGATATTCACGGATGAATAAACATCGGATGCTTGGGGGGAAATGCAAAATAATAATGAATTGTCACGCCTGGCAGCCATTGCCCCCTCTTGCCGGGCCACAATGGTCTGCAGCCGCTTCTTTCCCGGCTTACCTTCTTCGCACCTTCAGCCCCAGGAACTCGCCATACTTCTCTGCAGCCAATTCAAACGCTGCCAATTCCTTTCCATCCGGATCCTTTAAACACTTCGCCTCCACCTCGACCGCATCCTTCTTCAATTTCCTCGTCCACGTCCCCTTGACCAACCCATCGATGACGATGATCGGGTTCAACATTCCCCCGTTGGCATTCACATGCCGTGCCAGTTCCGGGTCGAGAACGGCGCTCCGGTCTGTGTACCCCACCAGATACTCGTCGAAACCCGGAAGAAGCACTGCCCCCTCATTCATCGTGCCCGGTTCGGGCTCTACGGCAGCCATCCAATACTCTTTCCCATCGATGGTCTCCTCGATCAGCCTTGACCTGACGTCCTCCAGCCCGGTTTTGACATCTGCCAAGGTCAATCCGCTCCACCATGCGAAGTCCTTCAACGTTGCGGGTCCATGGCTGGTAAAGAACCGTAGCGTCAACTCGCTCAGTCCCTCCGACCGCGGCTTTGACTTCAGATCTGGCACCCATTCGTCCAGGAGCACGAACGTCTGCTGTTTCCCACTGCGCGGACCGAAACAGATTAGCTTTTGGAAAGCAAGATGAGAAAGGATGTGAATGCCCCTCTGTCCTTCGGTCGAGACGCCGCCCCTTTCAAGTACCTGGAAGCTTTCCTGCCGGGTAAGCTGATGCTTCATATTCAATGCTACTTCGATCAACCTGGAGCTGACCCTAAAGTCTTCCTCAATCAATTCCAGTTGACGATAACGTCCCTGGCGCGCTGCGATGGCGCGGGGCGCCAGCAGATCAAGGACCCAGCGCACATCCTCAGCAGCGGTATATCCCAACGTGCTCCGCGAAGGCCATGTGCGAACGATCGACCGCTCGGCCAGCGCCAGCTCGATGCTCTTTTCGCTTGAGCGCTTCATTCGCAGGCCCACTGCCCACAGAGAACCGAGATAATCCTGGGCCTGAAGAAACCCCATCGCGCTGACCACATCATGCGGGGTCTCGAATTTCTCTCCGCGGATGTGCTGATGATGCATTCTTTGCCTGGCGATCAAAGGATTCAAGGGCACATAGGCCTTCGTTTGAAGCGGATCATGTTCGGTCATCGGAATGATTCTTCCGCACGATTCTGAGTGGAAATAGAAAGGTGAGCGGTTCCTGGTTCGAGCCGCTCACTATATTACCGCGAATTACGCAGGCATTGGCTGCTTCTGGTAATTCACCATCCATTGGATGCCGTAACGGTCGGTCAACATACCGAAACGACCTCCCCAGAACGTATCTCCCAACGGCATGGATACCATCCCTCCCTCGGAGAGTGCCTTGAAGATCTTCTCCTGTTCCATGCCATCTGTCAGATCGATGGACAGGGTGACATTGTTGCCCGGTTTGGCCTTCCATCCGGGCATACCGTCTGAGGCCATTAAATGCACACCTTCGGCCTTCAATTCAGAATGGATGATCTTGTCTTTATAGTCAGCCGGAATACTCTGCTTGGCTTCTTCGAACGTCTGCATGCTCACGATCTCACCGCCAAGGACCTTCTTGTAGAATTCCATTGCCTCGCGGCAATTTCCTTCGAATGTCAGATATGGGTTGAAATTCTTCATTTTTACTCCTTTTACCTATAAGTGAAGTATCGTCCAACCAGCGTTCACGATTACTATACTCTTTTCGATAAGCAAAATCAACAATTAACGACCTTTTTCATCCAATTATTAAGCATCATCTTGTTGCCCTAATAGAAACCCCGCCATCATCTGGCGGGGTTCGTCGAACTTGATTTTTAGTAGCGGTTATTGTATCCGCCGCCGCCCCTGCTTTGTTTGTGACGGCTCTGGTTGCCGAACGAGCGTCCACGATCGCCGCCCATGGGGCGTTCTTCCCTGGGCCTTGCAGCGTTGACGGTGAGCGCGCGGCCGTCTACTTCTTTGCCATTGAGCAGACTGATTGCTTTCTCGGCTTCAGCCTGGGTACTCATTGTGACAAAGCCAAACCCCTTGGGGCGGTGAGTATCCCGATCCATGATGAGGTCGATTGAAGAGACGGTGCCAGCTTCACTGAAAAGGCTGCGTAATTGTTCTTCCGATGTGTCATAAGACAGGTTCCCGACATAAAGCTTTACTTCCAAGATATTCCTCTGCTTTCACTGGTTGCAGACTTGTGAGAAAAATGAACCGCCATCTCAAGAAAGAGGATGACGGCAAAGATCGGCGCAAGTCTTTTTATAAGATAACATAAGTATATCAAAGATTCCGTGTATCAGCGCACGAGAATAATCACGAAAGCATCGCTGATTCTGCATGGCGGCAGTCTAAGCAAGAAATCTTTCCTCTTGCCGATCAGAGAGTCCGGCTATCGCTGGCTGGATGGTTTCCAGGGTTTGAGACGCGGAATCCACCTGGGCACATGACTTTTGTATTCCCGGTATTCCTCGCCAAAGCGCCTTTCAAGTCCAGGCTCTTCAGAGAGCCTGAAATAGATGCTGTTTACGATCCAATTGAAGAATGCCAGAACCGCTATCCATCCGGATGCAAGCAGGATCGCCTCCCCGGACAGGACCACGATCAGGCTGAGGATCATGGGGTTGCGCACATACCCGTACTAACTGCCCATGATCAAGTGACGCGTTGGATCCCATGGCATGATTGTGCCCCTGCCGATCAAAATGAACATGCGCACGGTCAGGCCAAAAAGGAGCGCCCCCGCCAAAGTGACCAGTCCGCCAGTCACAAGGCGCAAGACTGAGGCAGATTGCAGATTATGCGCCAGTGTTTGTCCTTCCAGGCGGATAATCAAATAGGGCAGCACCAGGCACATGAGGATGGGTGCAACGAATGAACTGGCATACCTGATCAAAGTCTTCATTTGGCTCCGGTGCTCATCGCGCAGCCAGACCTCAGCCTGGCTGCGTGCCCGCTGCATTAATTTGTTCCAGGGTTGATTTTATCTACCAGTTCCTTTGCCCAGCTTTTGACCGCATCCCAGTTGCGAATATCCAGAGCCGGGATTTGCTTTAGAGCCGGGATCATACTGAACGGAAATCCGAGCGAAGCCGGATCGTATTTTGCCCCTACTATGCTGACCGAGACCGGTGTGAGCCACGGGAAATTCGCCAGTTCTTTGTCCAGTTCCTTGCGTACTTCCTGCCATTCGCTTTCTTCATCGTGGAACGGGCCAAGCGCAAAGATGGCCACGGGAATTTCGCACAGTTCCTTGCGAAATCGGGTCAAAAATCCGATTGCATCCTTGTGCCAGCGGAACATTTGTAGAGGAGCCCCCATTACTACAGCCGAGACATTATTCAACGTTTTTACATCCTTGAAGGGTTGAATCTCAACGGCAAGTCCGTTTTCCCAAAGCGTCGCAGTAATCTTTTCGGCAACTTCCTTGGTTGAGCCGTATCTCGTCGCATATACCACCAAAACCGAAGCGGTCATATTGACTCCCTTTTCATCCGCAGTTCAAAAGACAAAAACCCCGATAATTGAGGGCAGCAAAACCAGCAATGCCAGGATGGGATTTCCGCGACGGGTTGTGTTTCGACTATCCCAGCTAAAAAGATAGGCAGCCAAGCTGAAGGCAAGAATTCCACTGATAACCAGGATGGCGACTGAACCCCATGGAGAGAAATCCGCGAGGCTTCCCATTGCCAACCCATTGAAGGCATTCATTGCCTGCGTGGCGGGCAGTAGCTGGGCAAGTTTGCCAGCCGCCTCGGGAAGCAAATTGTTTGGGATCATCAATCCGCCCAGCAGCATGGACGGCACGAAAATCACCTGCGACCACAACACCGAGGTTTGGGAATTGGGCGAGATCACTCCAATCAAAACACCGTATCCGGCACATGCAAACGCCATTGCCAGGAATATCAGGATGTAGGTGCCCCAGTTTTGAGGTAAAGGTGCTCCGAAGAGAAGAGGAGCAGTAACGGTGATAATTGCCGCTACTATGACAAGATGCAGCATCGTCGTCAAAGCAGGGATTGCCAGGATCGAACCTGCTGGCACACCATTGATCTTAAAATTGCGGAAAATACCTGTTTCACGCGCATTGACCAGCGGGTCGGGTAATCCCAATAGTGTGGCGGAAAGGATGCCGAACACGACCAGGGCGGGTATGAGGTTTTGGCGAAAAGGTGGATTGATTGCTGGCATTATGAATCCCATCATCAGGTAGAAACCTAATGGAAAGAGGTAATTCATCAGCAGCATCTGCTTGCTTCGAATCCCGCTGCGAAACTCGAAAGAAAAGTGGTTGCCAAAGGCGATCATTGTGTGAGTCCCGTGGCTGTGATCTCCAAAAATCGATCCTCGAGTGATGGTCGCTCGACTCGTAAATCGACGAGGGAGTCTTCTCGTAAACGGATAAATTCGAGTATTGCGATTACAGTAAGCCCAATGTCATGGCTGTAAAATATGAAATAGTCATCTCTTACGCTTTGTTGCCGAACTGCCGGTAGGCGCAAATTCTCCTCTGCAAGGCATGAGTTCTGTGTACTTACAGAGATTTTGGTCAACCCGGCGCCTGCAGCTGTGATTTCCATTGGTGTCCCGGTTGTTACCAGCTTTCCTTTGAGCAGGATTCCCACTCGATCCGACATTTCCTGCGCTTCAGCCATATCGTGCGTGGCAAGCACGATCGTGGTTCCAGAAGCTTTAAGCTCATGCATCAACCTGTGCAGCTCGACTCTGGAAGCGACATCGAGGCCAGCTGTGGGTTCGTCAAGGAAAAGCACTTGCGGCTGGTGAGCGATTGCGAGAGTCAGCAGCAGCCTCCTTTGCTGACCGGCAGAGAGTTGATAGAACTGGACGTTGCGCTTTTCATCAAGAGCGAGTCGCTCTAATAGATCGAACCTGGGAACAACCTTGTGATAGGCACAAAAAAACTTCATGGCTTCTACAGGGGTGATCGCTTCTGGCATTCCTGAACTCTGCAGCTGAACACCAATGACATTTCGCAACCTCTGAGCTTTTTTGCTGGGATCCAGTCCGGCGACACGCATTGAACCCCGGCTTGGCAATCGCAATCCTTCGAGACATTCGAGAGTACTCGTTTTTCCGGCACCGTTGGGTCCAAGCAACCCAAAGATTTCCCCACGATATACATCGAAGCTGATGCCATCTACGGCAACAAAATCGCCGTATGCCTTGCAGAAATCTCTGATCTGGAGAATGGATTCCATCCGATCTGCCTGTCTACGATCTTTCCCCACACATGAAGGTAATGATTATGGGAATTGCACCGATAGTTCAATTATAGCGAACTTCACATATTGTTACATCACATCCTATGCAAGTTCGCATATTCCCTAAATGACAGGGCAAAACCTGCCGGCAGTAGTAGATACAATTCCTTATATGCTGTGAGTTTCTATATCCCGGTCAGATTTACGATTACGGGCTTAGTATGATAATCATCACCTCGAACGAACGGTTTTTGTTGGTGAGGGCGGGATGGAAGCCGGACCCGGCATGGCAGTCGTGGCGCACACTGCAATAAACAAGACACTTGCGAATATGCCCACGGCAAGTCGCAAGGTTCACATTCTAGACCATGCCCATCTTCATCAAGAGATACTCGCGCAGCACGACCGCCTGATTCATCTTGGGTTCTTTTGCTCCGTAGAGCAGGGTCAATGTCCCTTTCGACGCCAACTCCAGAAGCTTCTTGATATCTTCATCTTTTCCCGCGAGCTCTGCAACGTATCTCGACTTGAATTCATCATACTTTTCCGGTTCATGGTTGAACCATTTACGCAACTCGTTGCTTGGAGCCACGTCCTTCAGCCACAAAACGGCATCCACCTTTTCCTTGGTCAATCCGCGCGGCCAAATACGGTCCACCAATACCCTGAATCCATCGTTTGGACCCGGGGCATCATAAACACGTTTGACAAAAATATCGGCCATTCACACCTCCGAAATTGAATCTTGCTTGATCACCTTACATGCGCGGCGGGAAGAATTTGGGATGCGACTCCAACACCAGCCAGCGTCCATTGACCTTCTTCATCACCTGAACCACATAGCCTTTAAGCGCAGGTTGGTTTCCGGCTGGCCTGATTTCCATTCCAGCCTCCCAAATGGCGAACTCGGGTGTCAGCATGCGCACGGTGCCTTCATCCTGCGCGACGCTTGCACCTTCCATGAACTGGTGAAACAGTCGATCATACGCAGCTTCGATTTCCTTCTTGCCAAATTGGATGTCGCCATAAGCCCCCACCCTTACCCCATCTTCGGTGTAGAATTCGGTCGCTGCTTTGGCTTCACCGCGATTCCACGCTTCCGCAAATGCGCCTGTCTCCCCCAGAATTGCTTCTTCTTCCGTTGTCAACATTCTCCTTTTCCTTTCCAGGTTCGGATCCCATTGAAGTGGGCATTCCTTCGTATCGATTGGGAGCCCTTTTCCTACTGCTTAAGCGAGCTGCCCCTTCTCGTTACGCATTAAACATTATACAAACCCTGCTATACTTTGATCCAGGCAATTCATTCAGCTCAAATTCACACGTAATTCGAAAGCATGGTTTTTTCTGTCATTTGGAGAGTTCGATGAAGATCACGCTTATCGGTGGCGGCAGCGTCAAATCGACCCAATTCATCAGTGCATTGCTGCGCAGAGCGGACTTTCCTGCGGTCGATGAATTCTGCCTGATGGACATCGATTCGCATAAGCTAGAGGTGATGGGCACACTCTGCGGCGCCATTGTCGAGACCGCCTGGCGCCCCATCCGTGTCACAACCACCACCGATCCGCATGTTGCGTTCAGTGGGGCGGACTATGTCATCACCACGATCCGCGTGGGCGGTGATGATGCACGTGTTCTCGATGAGCGGATCGCGCTTGAGCACCGCGTGCTCGGCCAGGAAACGACGGGCCCGGGCGGTTTTGCCATGGCCATGCGCAGCATCCCGGCCATTCTGGAGTATGCCAAAATCCTCCGCCAGGAGAATCCAAATGCCTGGATGTTCAACTTTACCAATCCCTCGGGCTTGGTCACCCAGGCGCTGTACGATCAAGGCTTCGATCGGGTGATCGGCATCTGCGACAGCGCGAATAATGCTCAAAATGCCCTTGCTGCGTATTGTGGCGTCCCTGCCGACAGGTTGCGCGCCGAACTGTTCGGCCTGAACCATCTCTCCTGGACGCGCAAGGTTAAATTCGATGGTATGGACGAATTGCCCCGTTTCCTGCAGGACGACCGCGCGGTTGCGGCATCTACGATGGGCATGTTCGAACCCTCCCTTGTCCATCAGTTGGGGATGTATCTCAACGAGTATCTCTTCTACTACTATTATTCCGAGCGGGCCCTTGCATCCATACTCAAGGCGGCCAAGACTCGGGGTGAAGAGGTGAGGGAGATTTCGGAGCGGCTTTGGAAGCAGCTCGACGAGTCTGACCCGCAAACGAACCCCCGGGCAGCCCTCGATCTGATCGCCTCGGCGACCCGCCGGCGCGAAGCGACTTACATGCATTACTCAAAAGCAAATTCCCCGTCTCTCGAGCAGGCGGACCGCGACCTGGCCGCAGGCAGGTACGCCACGCCGGTCGAAGGCGATGGATATGCCGGTGTCGTTCTGGATATCATCCAGGCTATGGAATCGGGGCGCACGCTTTACACCGGCCTGAATGTGCCAAACCGTGGAGCCATAGCCTGCATGCGCGACGATGACATCGTGGAAGTCAGTTGCGAGGTGGATCAGAATGGCGTTCGCAGCCTGCTCATTGGCGAAATCCCCGAGCATCAGGAATTGCTGATGCGCTCGGTTAAGCGCTACGAGCGCCTGGCCGTCGAAGCCATCCTTAATCGCAGCCGTGAGACAGCGGCAGCGGCCCTGATGTCTCACCCTCTGGTGATGTCCTATTCACTGGGCCATGTTCTGATCGATGAATACCTTCTGGCGCATCGCCGCTATGTAGGAGATTGGGCATGAGCACATTGTCCACTTCGAGCGCCTTTGAAGTGCTCATCCTCGAAGATGGTTATTATTGCGATTTGATCTTCACCGGCGTCCCCGGCTTGCCCAGTCTGGGGAGCGAAATCTTTTCCAGCGGTTTTAACATCATCCCCGGCGGCGCTTTCAATCTGGCGCTTGCGTTCAAGCGGCTCGACCTGCATGCGGGATGGCCTTGCCAGTTCGGCAACGATCTGTTCAGCCGTTATGTTGCAGAGCGCGCTGCCGGCGAAGGCATTGACTGCAGCCTTTTTACGCATCACGACTTTCCAATTCCACGAATCACGGCATCGCTCTCCTTTCCCCAGGACAGGGCGTTTGTCACCTACAATCACCCTTTCAGCGCTCCTCCACCAGCCGAGCTGATCCTGAAGTTACGTCCGCGCTTTGTCATCGAAGCCGGCCTGCATCATGGGCCTCTTCATCTGGCATCCGTTGCTGCCGCGCACCAGGTTGGAGCCCTTGTCTACATGGATAGCGATTCGAACGACTTCACTCTGGATGACCCTGAGATCTTCGATGCCATCCGCGCTGTGGATATCTTTGCCCCAAATGCCAAAGAAGCGCTCAAGCTTACCCATGCCTCGACACTCGAAGAGGCGATCGACCGGCTTGGCTCCCTCGTTCCGCTGCTGCTCGTCAAGCGCAGCTGTGACGGCGCGATCGCCCGGCAGGGGAAGCACGAGGTGAAAGTCGCCCCCATCCCTGTCGAGGTATTCGATACAACCGGCGCCGGCGATTGTTTCAACGCAGGTTTCCTGTATGGTCAGCTGCGCGGGTATCCCCTCGAAACCAGCCTGCAATGTGCCAACATCTGCGGCGCACTTGCCACCACCGGCTACGGGGCGACAGCTGTCCCGACTGCCCTAGAGCTCGAAGCGCGTCTGCACACCCTCGCTAACCTCTAAACATTTCGTAAAACAATGTTTACTTGTTGTTAACGATATAGATGTTGACTCACACCCAAACTGGCGCATAATTAAGCCACGCTTGTCGGCCCTTCCCTGTGATCTGGCCCAGGCGTTCCGTATTCAACTCAAATTTCCGCACAAGGAGACGATCGGCTATGGCTGAATCACGATTGAAGTCGTTCAATTATGCCATCGGCATGTTTGGCACATCCATCCCCATCAACCTTTTGAAGACCTTCGCGGTCTTCTATTACGTTGATACCCTGGGGGTGACCACAGCGCAATTCGCGTTGATTCTCTCGATCTACGCATTCATCGATGCCATCGACAACCCGGTCTACGGCTTTCTCTCCGACCGCACCCGATCCCGTTGGGGACGCAGGCGGCCCTGGCTGGTGATCGGGACGCCGCTGCTCGCCCTTGGCCTGATCTTCTTCTACAGCCCCCCTGCATTCCTATCGGGCAATTCCCTGGTCGCGTATGCCATGCTCTTGTACATCTTGACGGGCACGCTCGATTCCGTCATTAATGCCAATTACGGCGCGCTCTTCCCTGAACTCTTCAAGACCGATGCTGCGCGCGCCAGCACCAACGCCTTGCGCCAGGCCTTCCAACTGGTCGCCATGATCATCAGCATCGCCCTGACCCCGATCATCAAGAGCATCATCGGTTTCAACAACACGGCGCTCATCTATGGCATCCTGGGCGGTGCCGTTATCTTGTATATGGCATTGACCGCAAAAGAGGTCAAGGTCACTGAAGACGATAAAAAACCCGAGCTCTGGCACAGCTTGAAGAGCCTCTTCATCAACAAAAAATTCTGGGTGGCCGGCTTTGCAGGTGCTTTCTACAGTGCTGCGATGTCGCTCGTGATGGCTACGATGCTCTTCTTCGTAAAGTACGCCATCAAGATTCCTGAGGGTCAATCCTCGATCCTCTTTGGCGCAGTTCTTCTCATTGCCATTGGCTGTGTGTCCATTTGGGCGTGGTTGGTGCGGAAGTATTCCATCATTCCTGTCTGGCGTGCTGCGCTGATCAGCCTGGCGATTGCCTTCATCCCACTCTATTTCGCAAATTCGTTGGTCACTGCAATACTGGGCAGCGTTCTGATCGGATTCGGCTTCGCGGGTGCTATCACAACCAATGACCTGATTGGCGCGAAGATCATGGACGAGGACACCCGGAAGTACAATCTCCGGCGCGAGGGCATCATTTCCAACGCCATGGGATTTATGAATCGCCTCAACAGCCTCTTCACGGCAGGCGCATTGCTGCTGGTCAACAAATGGTTTGGGTTTGAGAGCGGCGCCAATCCCGGTCCAACGCCGGATTTAGCCGCCCGCTTCCTCCTTTCGGTTTTCCCCGCGGTCCTGGTGTTGGTTGCCTTTGCCTTCTCCTGGTTCATCAATTTTTCCAAAACCGAGGAGCCTCTCGCAGTTCCTGAAATCGTCGCTCCGGAGATGTGAGCCATGGCTGTCATCCGTTTGGACCATATTGCTGAAACCACCAAGGTGATTTTGCCCCTGTATGTCATCTTGCCCGACCCCGGCCGGATGGGCGGTATTCCGTTGAGCAAGAGAAAGGTGCTCTATCTTCTTCATGGACTGAGTGACGATGGCAGCGCCTGGCAGCGTTTCTCGTCGATCGAGGTCGTTGCGCGGGATTATGGGCTGGTGGTGGTCATGCCGTCGGTTGGGCGCAGTTTCTACACGGACATGCCCAATGGCCAGCGCTTCTTCTCCTATCTCATGGATGAGCTTCCCCAATACCTCTCCGATGTTTTCAATATTTCCCCCGCTCGCGAAGACACATTGATCGCAGGCCTCTCGATGGGCGGTTATGGGGCTTTGAAAGCCGGGCTTCTTTACCCTGAACGCTTTAGCGCGGTGGGCAGTTTTTCAGGGGCCATATCCATGCTCTTGCTCACCGCTCGCCCCGACGATCCCCGGTATCCGGAGTTCACCTCGATATTTGGCGATTTGTCCAAGGTTACCGGAAGCGTCCACGATCCATCCATCTGGCTGAAGCAGGCTTCTGAGAACGTCAGTTCATTACCGAAATTGTATGTATCTTGCGGCAGGCAAGATGACCTGCTCATGCTGAACAGGCATTTTCAGTCTCAATGCCAGTCTTTGGGCATACCTCTTGAGTACCGCGAAGGGGAAGGCACCCACGATTGGCCTTTCTGGGATCGCCAGATTTCCGAATTCTTGAAGTTTGCGTTGGCTTGAGATCGTCCACTATTTGAAAGGTATTACGCATGCAGCAAACTCAGACGCTTGAACTCTTTATCGAACCGGCTCAAATGGGCAGCTATTTTACCCTGCCCTTCAGCATGCCCGTTGATGTCGAATCGTTCACCATTCGCTATAACTACGAGCGATTTCATCTTGGCGACACCAGCAATGGCTTTACGCCCCGAACTGAAATCAACATCATCGATATCGGCCTGATCTCGCCCGATGGTCGTCAGGTCGGTGCATCAGGGTCAAACAAGACCGAGATCACGCTTGGCCCAACCGTGTCAACTCCCGGCTTTGCGGTTGTGCCGCTGACGCAAGGCACCTGGCAGATCATGGTCGGCGCGTACAAGATTGCCCCGGAAGGCGTGAACGTTACCTACGAACTGGACTTCACACCCAAGCATCTTCGCCTGCTCAAGGGCGACTTTCACACTCACACTCTTGGTTCAGACGGGATACTCACTGTCGACGAACTTGCCCGCCATGCCATGCGTCACGGCCTGGATTTTCTCGCCATCACCGATCACAACCAGTTCGCTCCAGCAGTTGCTTTTCCACAGATCCCGGGGATCACGCTCATCCCCGGCGTCGAATGGACGCACTATTTGGGCCACTCCAACTTCCTTGGCGTCGATCGTCCATACGCCAGGCCTTTTCCCACAAATACGCCCGATGAAGCCGCTGATCGCTTTGCTTCAGCTCGGGAGAACGGCGCCCTGATCGTCATCAACCACCCCTTCGACGAAGATGTGCCGTTCAAATTTGACTTCAGAACTCTGCCCTTCGATTGCATTGAAATCTGGAACGGTCCGATGCGCGAATCCAATTTGCGGGCGGTTGGTCTTTGGCACACTCTGCTCGCCGCAGGGAAGAAGATCCCCATCGTTGGGGGCAGCGACTACCATCGCGACAACCTCTTCCAGATCCTGGGCGGGCCAACCACCTGCGTCTATGCCATGTCGCCCAGCCGGGAAGATATTCTTGTCGCTTTGAAGGCAGGGCATGCCTATATCACCTTCGCTCCGGGTGGCCCGACGCTCGAATATACCGCTGGCAGTGCCATGCTTGGCGACTCGGTCCATTGGGCCGATGTGAAGAAAATGCACATCGCAGTGGACGGCCTACTCGTCGGCGATAAGGTGAACCTCGTCACCCGCACCGGCAGTGAAACTCTGTTCACCGCGCCGGCTGCGGGCAGCTTTGCGATCGATCGTCCTGTGACCGAGCCGGGTTTCGCCCGCATCGAAGTACACCGCGTCTTTCTTCCCGGCGTTCCACCGCTGCCCGCTCTGATATCCAACCCGATCTATTTCGACGCATGAGGTGGTGGCAGGGCACAACCCTCAAGCTCTAACCTACCGAACCCTCCCTTTAGGGAGGGCTTTTGTTCCCATCCCCCGCGCTCCATCGTGACCCCATGCACCGCACTGCGTTCGGTGCAGTGCGGGTGCGACGAAACCTTTCGTCATGGGGCCCCTTTTTAGGTGCCGGGAAGGTCGGGATGGATCGTTCCAGTCTCCCAGTCCTTGTCAAGGATTCCATAGACGTACTCGTGCGTCCACTGGTTGTTCCACCACCTCGTTTCACGCAGCAGACCCTCGCGCGTCATCCCCAACTTCTCCATCACCCGATAAGATGCCTTGTTCAGCGCATTGCAGAACGCAATCACACGGTGGGCATGCAAATCTTCGAAGCCAAACCTCAGAACCGCCTGTGCCCCTTCAGTGGCATACCCTTTCGACCAGTAATCAGGATGCATAAACCAGCCGATCTCCCACTCGTTCATCCAGGCGGTGTTTAGCCTGAATGAGATCCTTCCCACTACGCTATCCGAAGGCGGGATCGTCACTCCCAGGTAATATCTGATCCTCGGTTCTTCTTTCGCCCGCCGCAGTGCCTCATTATGTTCCTCGCGTGTTTTTGCCTCATCGGGAATCTCGACATCCTCATACCTTTGCACAAGCTCCAGGCGTCTGATCTGCCGCATCGCCGCATAATCGCTCTCGCGTAAGTCCCTCAGAATCAAGCGTTGAGTCACAAGTTCCATGCGTCCACTCCGATTTCACAATTCACTCAGTTTTCAGCGTTCACCAGCTGATTGCCTGTAATTCCTCACCACTGACAGGCTTATGGCGGTGACCTGTAAAAACCCGTTCTGGTTTTGCTGCCTTCAAATGCTCCAAGCTCGCGGGCAGGGCATCCCATTCTGTGGCAAGCAGGCTTTGCAGAGCCGGTTTCGGAAAGCCGCCAAGCAAGTCGCCTGCAAAGGCAGTCCCTCCACCCAGCACCACGCTGGTGTGTCCCGGTGTATGCCCTGGTGTGTGCAGGATGGTTGCCTCCAGCCCGAAGCGTTCGAGCGTTTCGCCATCTTCGAGCGTGAAATCGGGCGGGGTGGGCTCAAGCCTGCGGCCAAAAGCCACCAGGGGCTGCAGGGCAAAATAAATCCCACCATAGCTTCGCGGAGACCCCAGCCTCGACCGCGCGTGGATCATGTCATCGGCATCCAGCGGATGCGCGCCGATCTTCGCGATGGTGAGTTCGCGTAACCTTGCCGCGCTTCCATAGTGGTCGTAGTGCGCGTGCGTGATCCAGATCAGCCTCAGGTCATTCCTGCCGAGCTCACGCATTTTTTCAAAAACCACCTTTTCGTGCCCCGGCGTCCCGCAATCTATAAGGTACAACCCTGCCCGAGTTTCGACTAGAAAACCCAACCCATACCCGCAGGTCAGGATGTGCAGGCTGGCAGCAGGATCGTTCGAAAGCCTCAGGGGAATGGGCGGGTAATTGTCTTTGGGCATCGCAGTCACTCAATTTTCAGCCGGGATTTATTCTGCGGATTGGGCAGATGTGCCCTTGCGCAGCAGTTCAGCGCCTTCGGAAGCTTCAGGCGCGATCACGGCCGTGATTCTCATGTTCGCTTCGAGGCGTGTATTCGCATGGGGAACCCAATCGTGATGCCCATCGGCCAGGCGGACGATGATGCAGCCGGGAGGTAACCCGAGTTGGCGAATCAATTGCCCCGCAAACGGCGCGCCGGCGTGGATCAGAAATTCCATAATCACCGGTTCGCTCAAGAGTGCAGCGTCACCGCCTTTGCGCAGATCGCGTTCGAGAAGCGCTTCGTAGATTGGCGTATCTTTTAATCCTTCCGCCACGGCATAGGCGCAGAAGCAACTAACCAGAAGCGGCAGCATCTGGGAATAATTCCCGGTCATTTCAAGGATAAGCATGATCCCCGTCAATGGTGCCCGGACGATCGCGGTAAAAAACGCGGCCATTCCTACTGCTGCGAAAACGGCGGGGATGGGTGCGGCAGCTGGGGCGATCAGATGTGCAACCTCGCCAATCGCAAGCCCGCCTAATGAACCCATGACGAGTAGCGGTGTAAATATTCCACCCGGCGCTCCCGTACCGTAACTGGCTATGTTCATCAAGAATCGCGCACCAAAAAAGACCAGGGCAGTGGAAATAATCAGGTTCCCTTGCAGCGCAGTCTCAACCATCCTGTTGCCTGCCCCGATAACTGAAGGAGAGAACCAACCCACGAGTCCGATGATTCCTCCAACCATGCCAGCGGTAGGAAGGATCCATTTAACCGGGATTCGACTGGCCAGGTTCACAGTCGCCAGCAGCCCATGATTGTACAGCACCCCAAAGACTCCGGCGATAAGGCCGAGTATGGCAAACACAGGTAGTGTCAAAAGTGATTGAATGGGATAGCTCGGAACTGTGAAGATCGGGAATTGGTTCGATCCAATGCGGGCAATGATATCGGAGATCACTGCAGCGATAAAAGCTGCTCCAAACACAATGGGTTCGAAGTCGCGCCTGACCTCTTCCATAACGAATATCAAGCCGGAAAGGGGAGCATTGAACGCTGCCGCCAGCCCTGCACCTGCGCCGGAGGAGATCAGGGTCAGGCGTTCCCGTGGGGGTACCTTCAGCCACCTTGACACGGCGTCTCCAACGGCTCCTCCCATTTGAACCGTTGGGCCTTCCCTCCCCAGAACCAGGCCGCCGCCTATGCCGATGATCCCCGCCACGAATTTGACGGGCAGGACTCGCTTCCAATTAAGCGTCCGGAATTTTCGCAATACAGCTTCGAGGTGAGGAATCCCACTGCCGCTGGCTTCAGGGGCAAAGCGCCGGGTGATGGCAACTGCAATGACCGCTCCTGTCATTGTAAAGAGAATGGGAATGACCCAACCAAATGAAATGCCGTGTGCCCACACGATCATCGCGGTACGAAAAGTATCCATCGTGGTAAGCAAAACGCGAAATGCTAATGCAATCACACCAGAAAGAACTCCCACCAGTGCAGCCCTTGGGAAGACAAGGTGCTTTTGCTGCCTTGTTTCAAAATAATCTTGAAGCTCTGAAGAGGACGCTTCTTCTGCGGTCCTGGGGGTTTCTTTGGAACCAGGTCTGGATCGTCCCAGGGGTAGAAACGATCTTCTGGCTCTTTCTTTTGGCGGCTGTTGATTTTGGTCTGGCGGCATGGGTTTTTTCCGTATTTCTTATTCTTCCGCTTATTCTACCCCCACAGTCATGGTGAAGAAGGCTTCAAGGCTCATCAATCTCGCCTCGAGACAGCGTTTAGCAGAACCGCTTATGTTCATGTCATTTTGCCTGGTACGGTCAGATGCTGTAATAATCGCTTGCAGAATAAGGCGAGAAGATGCCCCGATCGGTCACCAGTGCGCTGACATATTTCGGTGGCGTAATATCGAAGGCCGGGTAATATCCTTTTGCTCTCGTCGTAGCCGTGCGTTTCCCCAGGCAGAACAGCACTTCATTTGGATCGCGTTCTTCGATGACCACATCGTCAGGGGTCAGGGCATCCTGGTCGGGCCCGTAGATGAACGCATAAAACGGAACGCCAAATGTATGAGCGCTGATGGCCACCTGCAGCGTTCCGATCTTGTTGACAACGTGCCCGCTCATGGTCACCCGGTCCGACCCGGCAAAGAACGAATCGATCATTCCCCGCGACATCAATGCTGCAGGCATACCATCGGTAATGACGGTGGTATCCACTCCCATCTCGCCCAATGCGTCGGCAGTGAGCCTTGCCCCCTGTAGATAAGGCCGGGTTTCATCGCAATATGCTTTGAGCTTTTTTCCCTGATTGAGTGCGACCATTGCGGTGTAGACGATCGAACTGTCCGGCCAGCAATGGGTCAGAATTGTGTCTCCATCTTGGATCAGACTGGCAGCGTAGGTGCCTAATGCTGTTGATCGCTCTTCTCCGTGCGCAAGATCGAGTTCGATCTCCTCCAGCAGCGCCTGTTCGACGTCTTCTCCCCGGTTGATTGCCAGCTTACCGGCATCCAGCAGGTGTTCCACTTTCAAACGGATCAGGTTGTTCGTCGGACGGGTGGCGATCAACCGGGCACAGGCTTTCTCGAGATCGGAGAAGATCTTTTCACCTGAACTTTTCGCGGATTGGCGTGCAGCCTGAGCCATTCCATAAGAGGCCGCCAAAGCCGGACCGTAACTCTGAGTCACCATGTTTTCGATTGCGCGCGCCACATCTTCAACCGTCCTGCAGCGCACAAAGCTCGTCTTGAAGGGATAGACTCGTCGATCCAGGATGGCTACCTGGCCTTTCTCATATCGGGCGATATTTTCATTTCTGGCGATAAACGGAAGCGACGTCATGAACTTCTATTGCTCCTTATCTGGTTAATTCTTACCTGTCATAGGGACATTTTACGCAAAAATACCCCGTTGAACAATGGAATCCTGAAAACGGGAAGACCGCCTGTATTGGGTTCATTGTAAATCAAAGGAACATGTTTCCGCTTCGAGTCCTCTCATTTACTCCGTTTCTGGCCAATGTAGAGCAGGTGCCTCGAAGCGGCCAGGAGTGAAGGCTCACCAGACACTTCGTATAGCAAATTGAGCCACAACTTCCTCTGTCTTCCCTCGAGCTTTTTGTACAACTCATCGTTCGAGGCAATGGCGGGCTCGACCCCAGCCAGCACGAGCGTATCGAAGCCGGCCGTTTCGTGCATGGCTGCGGCCTCATCTGCCCTGACGAAATATCCGCGGAATCCCTCGTGCGGATGACTCTGAGGATCCATACCGAAATCCATGACCGAGCGCACCTCTGCCTGGTTCTCGATCCACTCAGGCGTTCTATCCATCAGATCGCCCAGGATTCCATAACGACTGATGAACGAACTAAAGATCATCCCTCTTTCGCGCAGGCGGTCGTGTGCCTGCCTGAGGACCAGTTTTCGATCTGCTTCCATTACCAGGTGGTAGAGCGGGCCCATCAGGAGGACGGCATCGAAGGTCTCCAATACCACCTGGCTCAAATCACGCGCGTCCGCCAGGACGAATTGGACTCTCCCATCGAGTGCTTCAGCCGAGATGGTTTTTCTGCACTCGTTGAGCAGCGCGACAGACATGTCCACAGCAGTGATGGAATATCCCCGCCTGGCAAGCTCTACAGTATATCGTCCTGTCGCGGCGCCTATTTCGAGAATGCTGCCTTCTCTGGGCAGGTATCGATCGAAATATCGCCACGTCAGGTCATACTCGAGAGGATGCCTGTCCAGTCTTTGGTGTTCGTCCTCGGAACACGCGTTGTAGTACGATGCAATATCGCTGATGTCGTCGCTCATGATCCCTCACGGTGCATGCAGCATGCATGAGATTACCGGGGAGGTCTACATGTTGCGTGCCGAAAACCGATCGTTTGCACATCACTCAGAAGGCGGCGGTTGAGGCGGGTTGCTTGCGGTCGTAGCAGGCGCCGGTTCTTCCATTGGAGCAGCCTGTTCGCCCTGCGGTTGTTCGGCAGTTGCCACCTCGCCCGATGCCTTAGAAGTGTCTTCAGGAATTGCGTGTGCCATCTCCGGGGGAGCGCTTACCCGGATCTTCTTAAACAAATCTCTGATTAATCCGATCCCTGCATTCCCGATCACGATAAGCAAAATATCGAAACCGATGATTCCGCCAACAGCCGTGTAGTATGCCGGGCTTGCTGTCGAAGACTGGCCCGCTGCAAGCCCTGAAGTGATCGCAACCACATTGCTGGATATGATCAAGATCAAAGCAATTAGCAAGCCTATCCCTATGACGGCCCTTCTGGATCGAGCTCGAATTGCGGCCCAGAGCAGGAATATTCCTCCTACAAGCAATGCGGCCAGTGACAGGGGAAGAATCTGTTCAGGTAGAAAATAGTCGAGTGTGAACTGTCCACTTTGCAGGTAGCCCAACCCGGCGATTACCAGCATCATCAAGAGTGGAACCCATATCAAAACCGTCCCAATGATCGCCAATATTTTTGTCATAACGCCTTTGTTGCCCATGATTCCTCCTATTCTGCATACAGGACTGAATTGCTTCAAACCTGGCGATTCAATCGAGCCAGGATATCCAGCGTGCGTTCGTCCTTTTCCCCTGAGTAATACCTGTCGAGCACCCTTTCAAAGATCTCTGGTTCATCTGCCGCCTGGCTGAACAAAGTCATGGATGATTTCAATTTCAAGTCATCGGGAGATCCAAAGATGTGCAATACACTCAGCCCTTCAAGCAGCAGCAATGCCTGGCAGCATTCCTCTAGCCGTTTGCCGAGCAGCGGATGATCGAGATATTGCATTGCCTCTTGAAGATCCCGAATGGCATAAAACCTCGAGGTCTCACTTATGCCCAGACCAGCAATTTGCGGAAAAATAAACCACATCCAGTGGCTTTGCTTACGACCGGCTTTCAATTCAGCCAGGGCGCGAGGATACATCCCCTCCTGTGCCTCGATGAAGCGTTTCAAGCTGTCCTCAGATTGTGGACTCTTCATTTTCCCTGCCCAATCGTCATGAACGAATGTCCAGTCTGCTGACTCCAGATTCTCGCCTGCCCCTGCAGGAGAGGATCATCTATTGATATATTTGATTATAACGAGTAGATGCAAAAAAGCGCCGCCAAATATCCCGGCGACGCTTTTTGATGACCTTTTCTGAGGTTATGAAATTACTTATTGTCCAAGCACGGGAGCCCAGCTCGCAAAGGACGTCATATGATTCCAGGCAGATCCTACATAGGTGACAAACCAGACTCCAGCAGCTGCCAGCAATAGAATGATTGCGATGACCCGGATAACCTTGCTCTTCTGCCACCAAAGCATGAAGGGTGCCGATAGAACGCCTGCCAGTCCGGCGAGCACGAATCCTATCGATGCCAGCAAAGGTGATTGCGTGATTTGAAGGTTGTAGATGCGAATGCCGAAGATGATCGGGGGGATGCCTGCAAAAAAGCCCAAAATGGATGCGGGAGTCAGGCTCCAACCTTTCCACAACGCGATCGCTGCGATGAGCAGTACAGCGCCAAAGAGTGTGGTTGTGTCGCCGAAAGCAATGTTATAGGCGCTTGGCAATGGCCAAGTAAACGAAATCTGAAGTCCTGTCAAGAGCGAGATCAAGCCAACGCCAAAAAACGGGGCGGCCCAGGCGTGCTGGTCTTCCTGGTCCAAACCCTTGAAAAGATAGGCGGCTACGATAAACAAACCGGCGACGAGGTTGATCAAAACCAGGGTTAGAAAATCGATAAACATGTTTTCTCCTTTTCCTTCTAAGTATCTTGTCCATCCTCATTATAGGAACAGTACCTTAAAACAGATGGTGATTCTCTGATTTGTACAATAAGCCGCTTGCGGCCGGGCGCGGAGCGGGAAATTTCAAAAATGCTCGAATCCATTCCCTTGCAGCGACCTGGCTGTCCCAGGTCCGGCGCCGGTTGTATACTGGCGTGAAATGACCTTTGAGTTTTTGAAAATCGAGGTGTGGAATCTGGCTGCCTCCTTTGCCTGGTGATCGAACCACAAGAATGTTGTGATTTTTTGTACCACCACCACCTTTCTTATCGCCAACACCATAGATTCTCGATTCCACCGGTAATACGACTATAGCACTCCATATTATCTCATAAATCGAACTCAAATTCAACTTCGAATGTCCAGCCAATGGTTTTACCCTTGCAGGATCATCAAACATAGTAGAAAGCGTTAAGTAAGATCTTTCTTGAAGAAAGAAAATCAAGTGGAAGCATGGGAGTCTTTTCGAGACCTGATTGTGTCTTTCAAGTTAAGCAGAGAAATCCTCCACCCAAAAGCAGATATAAGATCGACCTTTGTTATATTTCTGTGATGCTCTCGATACACCTTTGTCCTGGGCATACCGCACAATGGATTGCCTATATTTCATTTCTTGTGTTATGGTATTCATGGCAGGAATTGGAACCTCCGTTTTGTTTGGTTTCAGCGCTATAACAATAACGGATTCTTCCTTTTCCTGCTATCCTTTTCTTTCCCTTTGTCCAATATGTAGTGTAAACCTACACAAACTCTTCACATCTTTTCATTTTCATACCTTGTTTGAGGTTCTGAAAGCTTCTATAATGAGCGTTGGCTTTGGGATTGCTTTTTAACCATTTGCCGGCGCATGGGGGATTCGATCTTCCTTGCTGCCTGTCTTGAGAGTATCTAGTTGAATTCAAAGGTCCGTTGCACATCCATTGCAGACCATTTATTAGCCAAGGAGATAGATATGGAATACGTAGCTTTTGGTTCTACCGGGCTCAGGGTTTCCAGGATTTGCCTTGGATGCATGAGCTATGGGCGTCCAAACGAACGCTGGCAATGGGCGTTGGATGAGGATAAAAGCCGCCCATTCTTCAAGCGTGCCCTTGAACTTGGAATCAACTTTTTTGATACAGCCGATGTCTACTCAGCCGGAATGAGCGAAGAAGTGACCGGGCATGCCCTGCACGATTTTGCCCAACGCGACGAAGTGGTGATCGCCACCAAAGTCAATGGGGTAATGGGGCCGGGCCCGAACGACTACGGCCTCTCCCGCAAGCACATTCTGAGCTCCATCGATGCCAGCCTCAAGCGGCTCGGCACCGATTACGTCGACCTGTACCAGATCCACCGCTGGGACTACCTCACACCCATCGAGGAGACGCTCGAAGCGCTGAACGATGTGGTTCGCGCCGGAAAAGCGCGTTACATCGGCGCTTCATCGATGTTTGCCTGGCAATTCTCCAAGGCGCTGTATACCTCTGGTCTCAACGGTTGGGCTCGTTTCGTCTCCATGCAGCCGCATTACAACCTGATCTACCGCGAGGAAGAACGCGAAATGCTGCCTCTCTGCCGCGATCAGGGAATCGCAGTGATCCCATGGTCACCGCTGGCACGCGGAATGCTGGCCAGCCGCCGGGTGAAAGGCGGCGAAGAGACCTTGCGCGCTCAAACTGACGCTTTTGGCAAGCAAATGTACGCTCGCGATGAGGATTTCATGATTTCCAACCGGGTGGCCGAGATGGCAGATGCGCGCGGCGTTCGCCCCGCACAAATCGCACTGGCCTGGATGCTCTCCAAGCCGTGGATCACTTCACCCATTATAGGCGCAACCAAAATGAATCATCTTGAAGAAGCCGTAGGCGCGATCGATGTCAAACTCTCGGAAGACGAGATCCAGCAGCTCGAATCGCTCTATCAGCCTCACCCCACCCTCGGCTTTTCGTAGGCAGTAGCCAATCCCGAAATCCGAAACGGATTTCGGGATTTTGCTCTATCTTCCGTCTTGCCAACAATCCTCTCCCCTGCGTCAGGCAACATACAATCTCTCACATCGCCACAGGGTTGAAATTCGTCCCACGGTCGAAATAATCTTCCTTTTCTTTTCGCTTCAAGAAATTGACTACAAGATAGGTCAACGGCGTGGCGACCGTCTCGTAAGCCACCTTGAACAACCACTGCGACAGAATCGTGATCAAAAGCGCGTTACCGGGCAATATGCCGAAGAAAGCCACAGTGATGAAAATGGCTGAATCTGCTCCCTGGCCGATGATCGTCGAACCGATGGTGCGTACCCACAGGAACCTGCCCTTCGTCTGTACCTTAAGTTTCGCCAGCACGAACGAGTTGAGAAATTCTCCGGTCAGATATGCGATGAAAGAGGCGAGCAGCAGGCGGGGCGTAAAACCCAGGATGGCCGCGTAAGCCTGCTCGGCGGCTGTCGGATTGTTGAACACGCCTGCCGTCCAGATCGGGGCGGCAGGGATCAGACCTGCGAGCCAGATGGCAATCACTGCCACCAGGTTGCAGAAAAACCCTGTCCAGATGACCCTGCGCGCGTTGGCATAGCCATAGACTTCGGTCAGAATGTCGCCAAAGATGTAGCTGATCGGAAAAAGGATCACCGCCGCGGGCAGGATCAAGCCGACAACCGAGATCAGCTTCACCGCAATAATGTTTGAGATGATCAAGACGGTGACGAAGATGGCCGTGATGAGGTTGAAGTACCGGTAAGCCCTGCGTGCCGGCGCTGGAGTGGCCGGCTGCTCGCTACTGGCGGTCGGCTGCATTTTCAGGCCTGCGGTTCATCCATTGCTCGCGCGCTTCAGGGGTCTTCGTATGCTCGGCTTCCACGGTAATGCCGATACCGCCGCGAATGTTGAAGATGCCGGTAACGCGGATCCAATGCGCATCGAGCACCTTCTGCAGATCGTCCAGGATCAGGTTGACCACATGTTCGTGGAAGGCGCCTTCATTGCGGTACGACCATAAATAGAGCTTGAACGATTTTGATTCCACCACCTTCTGGTCTGGAACGTAATCCACGTGGATGGTGGCGAAATCAGGCTGCCCGGTTTTGGGACACAGGCAGGTGAATTCATCAGTGTGCAGCGACACCAGGTAATAGCGGTCGGGTGTGCGGTTGGGGAAAGCCTCCAGGTTCTTGCTCGGCTGCGCCTTGCCGCCCAGGATGGTCAACCCTTCGATATCCGATTTCTCAGTTCTCATCTCTTTCTCCTTCAACGTTCACGGATGCTTGCGTGAGCGTAATGTTCATAGCTGATTGTACCGCGAGGCGATGCCAGGCTGTAGGGCATGTTTTTAGATTCTCTAACCTCCCACAAGCTTTATATCTGGGCACGCTTCGCCAAGGACTTCACGAAGGTTTTCAACAAGGGTGCGATTCGCACCCTTGTTGAAAGATAGCAGCCCTTTAGGAAAACAACACCGGCGCCCATCAAAGGCGCCGGTGATGAAAGACCAATGAAGATTATCCTCCGAATGCAAAATGCGTCGCTGTTCCCGCCACAATCACAAGGGTCCATAACAATGCATTCAAGAACGCGCTGGTGTAGATTCTGCCCGTCTTGCGATAGAAGAATGTGGAGAAGAACGCAGCAAATCCTAATACCGGCACGAACTGGTATGCAATGATCGTCCACAGAGGCTGATCGGGATTGAGCAACAAACCGGTCGTCCACATGGGGATGTATTCCGCTAGCAGGAAGACCATGTATCCTATAAAGAAGATACCGAAATTCACTCCCATTTCCTGCCACATGTTGAACTTAGCCTTGCGAAGCTGGCCAAACAGGATCATGCTGGCGACAAAGAAGTAGAAGAAGAGCGGGATGACATACCTGAGCATGATGTAGAACTGCAGCCTGTCTGGAAGTTTAACCGCAAAGATCCAGAACCGGTAATCTGTCGTATAGAAGTAACCGGTCAGTTGCAGCGTTGCATAGCCCAATGCCACGACGGCTGCAGCAAGCAGGAACGACTTCCCAATCTTCGGCCAATTGAGTTTGCCGCCCCAGGTGAGCCCATACTCGTCACCCGTCCCGCGGTCTGCCTTTTTGACCAGCAAGAAGTGCCAGATCAGGAAGAGGACAAGCGCGATAAGCCCATTCAGCACAGCCCAAAATACAATCTGGTTGGTAATCAATTGAGGTGCCAGCCAGGTGGCGCTAGGCAGGAGCGTTCCCTCCCAGGTGATGAAGGTGAACAAAGTCAGCGGGCCGAGTGCAGCAGTAATGATGGCGCCAAGCCACCAGCCCCATCCGGTGAGACCTTTTGCTGCAGGGAGAGGATCAACCAGCGTCGAGAAGAAGGGTGTGGTCAGCAGCAGCCCTCCTGACGCAATGATGAACATGAAGAATCCCAACAGTGCAAAGAGGGTTCCGATCTCTTTCCAATACCAGATCTGGTTGGACGAGGGGATTTGCACACCTCCCACCAGGTTCTGCTGCATCCAGTCGATGGCGTAGCCAATGGCTACCGTGCTGATAGTGTCTTCGGCATGCGTGTTCTTGGGCTGCCAGAGAATGCGCGCGGTTCCATCGGCGAGATTGCCGTAAAGCTGACCCTGGACGACATCTGAAGTTGTGTTGAACAGGGTTTTCATCTTATCGGTCTTGCCAACGTCTGTCGCTTTTGGAGTGAGCCACATCAGTGAAGCGAACTCATCCCAGGTGCTTTCCACCACCATCAGGTTCTTGGGGAAAGTGGCAGTGCCAGCGGGAGCGCCAAGAGTCCCCGTCGAGCTGCCCTCGAGCACCATGCATTTGTAGGCATTGGGGAACGTGGCAGCGGCGATTACCACCGCCCAGCCTCCCATCGAGTGCCCTTGCAGGCAGATGTTTTTCTGGTCGACGATTTGCAATGTCTGCAAATAAGCCAATCCTGCGATTCCGCCAAAACCGTCAGCAAAAGCCGGAGGATCGCTATACCCATGTCCTGACTGATCTAGCGCCAGAACCACGTATCCCCTGCGTGCGAATTCGATTGCGAAACCATCCTCCGTTTCGCGCGAATTGATATAACCGTGAATGGCTAGAATCCCGGGAGCGGGATGATCGGTTGTAACTCCTTTGGGAATATAGAGAAGGGCTGAATATTTCCGACCGTTAAAGGCGGCAAAACGCACATCTCTTACGGTCACATTACCAAAATCACGCTGAACCAGGTTGGCGACGAGTCCCCCAACGATCATCAAAATCAGAGCAATGTATAGCAGCGTTCGAAGCAATTTTTTGTCCACGTTTATCTCCTCCGCAAATAAAAAATCGACTTGACGAACACATTACTCTCAAGCTGATTTAAAAAAATCACCTCCTTATATATGAAATAATTAAAATAACATAATTAGTTTACTGCAATTAAGTCTGTTTCATACCAGTCAATTTGGAGAGCAATTGTCTGTTGGAAAGGGTCTTTGTTTACAAAGGGAAATTTACAGAGACACGCCGGCCAGTTCGAGCGCTGTACGGATATCCTCGGCTATCATCTTTCGCTTGACCTTCTCGATAAAGAAGCTCGGACCCGCCTGCAAATAGGACGGCAGCACCCTGCACCCCCTGAAGCTGAACTCCTCCCCGCGGATCTTGTAGGTCGCAGCCGCCGGGATCACTCGCTTCTCGCCGTTTCGCTTTGCGATCGTGTTGATTGCGCGAATCGCTGCGTCACCCATAAGCAGCATCACCTTCCAGTTGGGGAAGAGCGCGATCTCTTGCTCCAGCAGGTGCGAGCATTCGTCGATGGTCGAGTTGCTGATGACGTAGCCTGTCTTGCGGCATTTGACCGCCGGGGTAAGATAAACGCCTAGCTTGAGGATATCGGTGAAGGAATCCACGTCCGCACCGGCGTCCTTGAATGCCTGCCGCGTCGTCTGCTCGAACAAAGCATCGCTGCCCCGGTAATAGTTGTCCTCGATCTTAGCCGCGGCGGATTCCGAGATTAGCAATATCGACACTTTTGCCGGGTCGATCTTCACTTTCGGAATCGCCAGCCCTCTATGCTCGACATCCGCGCAGGGCATCTTCGCACAAGCAATCCCCTCATCCACTCTCATCTTTCACCTCCGGGACTACTATTATTGTATGCCCCAAAGATGCTGATGAGCGCCCCGATCGTTGAAATCTCGCATGCCCTAATCGCCTGATCACCATCCATCTTCTCGAATCCAAGGAGGCTCGTGTAAATGTCAAGTGCTTCTTGCTGGTCTATCACCGGCATACTGATAAACTTGAGCTGCATGGCAACCTATATATAATAAGACTAATATAATCTTATTATACAAAACATCCGAGATTTTCTATGATCAACAGGAGACTCAGAACCAGAACGTGTATTCTGCAGCAAGGCTGCTATTATATACTTAACTAAATTCTGGAACCTTTAATTAAAATGCTCACCCTTCTAACCTCCCCCCTTATCTTCCAGCTCCTCGCCTTGATCGCGGCTCTCAGCGCCATTGCCGGCTCTCTTCTCGCGGCATCCGTCTACCGCGGCAAGGATGGCAAACCCTACTCTTTGCTCAACCACTTCATCTCCGAACTGGGCGAGGTGGGCGTCTCGCGCTTCGCCTGGGCGTTCAACTGGGGGATGATCCTCTCAGGTGCATTCATGCTCTTCGCCTGCGTTTCTCTTGGCTTGATCCTGCCGGGCGTCTGGTCGAAGATCGGCATGGGCGCAGGCGTCATTACCTCTGTTGCCCTCGTGTTCGTTGGCGTCTTCCCCATGAACAACATCACCCCCCATTCGCGCGCAGCTGTCACCTACTTCCGCTTTGGTTTGGGCATGGTCGTTTTCTTCACCCTGGCAGTCGCCTTACAGCCTGAACCCGTGCTGCCGCGCCTATTCAGCCTGGCCGGAGTTCCGGCCATTCTCGCTTTCAGCACCTTCCTGGTCTACTCCAACATCGTCTATCGGAGCGAAAAGGCCTCCGACCCTCCCGCTAATCCGCCGCCCCCGCGACCCCGCTTTTGGCCCCTCGCCTTATCTGAATGGATGATCTTCCTGACCATTGTCCCCTTCTTCTTCGTGATTGCTCTTGGGTTGTGAACCGAAAACCGTGAAGCGAGAACCGTAAAAAAGCCGAGCTGAGAATCGGTCTTACGAATCCCGGTTCTCAGGTATCGGATCACGGCATCTCAATACCCCACGGTAATCCGCTCCCGCACATGCTCGGGATGTTCAAGCTCGTGCACGAGGGCAATGGCGTAATCCTCGAAACTGATCCAGCTCTTTCCATCCGGCGCATACAACAGCGCATCCCTGCCCAGCCTGTACTTGCCTGTGCGCCTGCCCGGGATGAAAGTCTGAGACGGGGAGATGTAGGTCCAATCCAGATCGCGTTCTCCGCGCAACACATTGAGAAATTCATGCCCGGCTGTGGCTTCAGGCAGCGCCTGGGGCGGAAAGCTGTCTGAATCGAGCAGCGCCACGCCAGGGCTCACCTCGAGACTGCCCGCCCCGCCGACCACGATCAAGCGTTTCAGCTTTGCTTGTTTCAACGCATCGACCACCGCCCTGGGATTGGTCAGTACGAAAGGCACTGCAGTGACCACCGCATCCTGCCCCTTGAGCAGTTCCGCCATCTGATCCACGTCGTTGATGTCACCTTGCTTCACCGTGAAGTGCGCCTGCGCCTGCATCTTCTCGGGGTGCGGCCCGATTCCCGTCACATCGTGACCCCGGCTCAGCAATTCTTCGCGAATCCTGGAGGCGACTCTGCCGGCAGCGCCAACCAATGCTACTTTCATGCTTTCTCCTCCATGCTCTCGATCATGACTTCCTGCTGCGGCTGAAATGACCTCACTTCGCGATCGATGAACTTGTAGAATTCGTTCATATACATGCGCAAGAACTCGAGCGTCGTTTCGACGGTTACATCGCCGTCATCCGTCACCAACCCCGGTTTCATCTGGATGTAGCCTTCAGGGAAGGTCATCACAGGCGTATTGAGGAACGAGAGCATCGCTCTCAGATGTTGCTGCGCTACAACGGTTCCAAGCGCTCCGCTGGATGCGCCGATCATCGCTGTTGGCTTGTGCTCGAACGATTTGTGCTCCCTTGGCCGGCTCGACCAGTCGATGGCATTCTTCAGGGCGCCCGGAATCGAACGGTTGTACTCGGGCGTAACGATCAACACTGCATCCACCTCATCCATGTCTTGCTTGAATTCTCTCGCGGCTCGGGGAAAATTCTCATCCAGGTCGTGGTTGTATAACGGCAGGGCATCAATTCGGATCTCCCTGAACTCCAGTTCAGACGGCGCAAGCCTTAGAAGCGCCCGAGCCAGCTTGCGGTTGATCGAATCTTTCGATAAGCTGCCGATAATCACTCCAACAGTATATTTTTCCATCACATGCGACCATTCCTTTACAAGGTCGAACACCAGCATCGACTCCACTCCCTGTCAACGGCTGGTGTTCTCTTTTATATACCTATAGATGAGCGAATTGCGATATTGGTTACTTCTCCAGTTTCATAGGATGAACTCGCTCAGCGCTTTCGCGATCTCGACAAGCTTCGTATAGTCGACAATCTCCAGGTTGTCCGCGGGCGTATGGGTGACCTTTTGGTCGTCCATGTTTTCGCTGAACCAGTTCGATGTGACCGCGATTGCAGGGCTGCCGTTCTGCACGAACATGCTGTGATCGCCCTGCACCCACTGCACTCCTTCCACGATACCATCGTAACCTGCCATCACATTCCGCACTTTGTGCTCCATCTCGGCCGGTAGCCCGTAGAACGAGAAAGCCGATCTGCCCTCTTTGTACCCTGCGCCGTCGATGTTGATGTTCAGGGCAACCTCGTCGAAACGCCCGTCCATCCGCTCGATATAAAGCATTTGACCCGGTACCGCGTAATAATCTTCACCGTTGAATGCTGCCAGTTCGATGGGTGGTTCGCCCTCGTAGCTGCGCAGCAACTCCGCAAGCAGTATCAGGATGGTCACGCCCGTGGCGTTGTCGATCGCGCCAGGCGTGCCCTTCTTGGCGTCTATATGCGCGCTGACCACGATACGGTCCTTGGTACCAGTTCCTTTGCGCGCGATCACGTTCCAACCCATTCCGGGGATGCGCCTCGAGCGTGAGATTAACGCGGCTTCTCTCCCGGCGAAGCGCAGCAGTTGCTCGCCTTCTACATCAGTCATGTACGCAAATGGAACATCAAAATCGCCGTCCTCGATGAGGGGGAAGGGATAGACTCCGCCGGCAACTCCTGAATTCCTCCCCGTCGCCCCAATTACCGCAAGCGGTGCGCCTTTTTCCAGTGCGGCAATGATCCGCTTGTGTTCTTCCGGGTTATAGAAGATGAAGTTCTTGGGCATGATCTGCTCTTTGGCGATATCGCCGTGCAGAAATACGATCTTCCCGCGGATGTCTGCCTTTTCGAGTTCATCGATGCTGCTGACGGGTATAAGCTCTTCACGAACATCGCAGCCCAGGGAATAAGGCCCCACCAGCACCTCGAACGAGCGTTCACCCAGTTGCAGCGTTGCTCCCTGCTCCTCCCAATCGATGGCTTCGAATTCCTGCAGCTCGACCTGCCAATTGTGCGTCCTGACCACCCGCTCGAAAAAGCGCGTGGCTTCGCGGTTGCCCTCACTGCCGACACACCTGCCAGGAATATCCCGGCACAGTGTCTTCATGTATAGCTCTGACTCGCGGAGGAGTTTCATCTCTTCGCCATTCATTGAATGCTTCATGTCATCCTCGATTGTGATTAATGGCTTAGGCTTGCTTTTTGCACCATTCCCGAATCGCCTTTTCGTGTTCGGGGTAGTGCGCGAAGGTATCCCACTTCAGACGGCGGCGAAAACGCGTTTCTGCCTTGAATTGCTGCTCATCCACTTCCTCGATGAATTCGATTAATTGCCTGTGAGTCCGCTCGAGCCGGTCCCGAACTTCAGCCAGGCTCAGATTTTTGCGCAGATCTGTCATTTGCGCGTTGAATGCGTCGATACCGCCATAAAGCTGCGAGTAGCGCGGAGACTGCCCGCCCTTCAGAATCACAGGCAAATACTTCAGCGCTTCTTCTTCCCACCCGTTGACGTGCGCCAAAATGTCCCGCACAGACCAGTTGCCGGATACGCCAGGCTCCAGCATCTGTGCATCGGTTAAACCGGCAGAGGCATCTTTGAACGCCTGGAATCCCTGCTCGATTTGATCGATCACCTGCTGCTTCTTCATTCTGTAGCCTTTCTCTATATGGATGGCCAGTCACTTGAAAGGTGCAATATGGTGATCATTTTACCGGGATCGCCAATTTTGACGCATGCTTCCGGCGATGACCGTCGTGCGGTGGCTGCGCTGGAGCGTAGGCGATCCCTTTTGTGCCCATCCGGAGATAAACGGCACTGTGAGGATGCCTTCGTGAAGCTCGAAGTGCTCGATTTCCACTCTGACAAAACCGGCATCGTAGATCGTTTTCCATGTCTCGCGGTTGGGATGGCAGCCATCCTCGAACAGGATCGATAGCGGCTTGATGAGCTCCTGGAACGCACGCAGGCCGGAGCCTCGGGTTGCTGCCACATGCTCGATGAAGGCGAATTTTCCTCCAGGCTTGAGTACCCTCACGATCTCGCGCAGCATCGCATCGGGATCTGCCACAGAGCAAAGCGCCAGCGTGCACACAACGGCATCCTGGCTCGCGTCCGGCGCGGTCAAACGCCTGCCCTCCGGGTCGCCGGCGTCGATGATGTAATTCTCCGGCGGCCTTCCGAGCATCGAGATGGCCTGCTGCAGATAGCGCACAGCAGCCGGGTTGGGTTCGATGCCCCTCCAGCGTACATCAAACGGAAAATACGCCAGGTTCGGACCAGCGCCGGCACCGATCTCGAGCACGTTGCCGTGAAGCTCGCCAAAAAGCGCGCGTTTGCGCGGGGCGAGAAACATTTCGTACAACCCGGCGTTTGCATTCGCGCGGGCCGCTGCTCTCTGGCGGGCAGTACCTCTTGGGAGGGGAACGGGAAAGTTGACTATTGTCAATTCTATGGATACCTCGGCACCAGGGGTTGGCTGACTTGATTCAAGGTTGCTTCATTCATTGTACCCAATGTGGCAAGCTCGATACCGGCCTGCCTGGCAGCAGCCAATACTCCCCTGCCTGCTGACGTGATCTCTCCATCACTCAGCATATACGAGGCATGCGGCCGTAAAAGTGCGCCGCTGAACTCCACCGATGCGTCTTCTGCCAATTCCCTGGCAATTCGCAGTAGCGTGTCCATGTTCTCCATTTCCCACCAGCCACTGACAGCGATGAGCGCAATCTTAGTAATATTGACCTCATCGCGCATCCTCGCCCTCGTTCGCCCATCCCGAGTCACGAGTTCGGGTGTCATCAAAGCCACCAGCCGGTTCATGATATTTTGCAGGTCGCCCGGCAGCGGGATGTACATGGGTGTGGCCAAAATGAGTATGTTTGCCATCCTCAGCTTCGGATAAATCTCCTGCATGCCGTCCTGAATGCAGCATTTGCCGTCCAGTTCGTTCCAACAGCGCAGGCTCCCACAAGCACACGCTTGCACCTTGAGTTTACTGGCGTGGTAGGTCTGCACTTCCGCGCCACCTTCCTTCAGCCCGCCAGCGAATGCATTCAATAGTAAGGCTGTCTTTCCTTTTTCCATTCGAGGACTGCCATTGATAGCCAATGCGCGGGTCATTCTCTCTACCCTCCAGTCGTCTACGACTCTGCTGAAAATATATTGCTCCCACTTGCTTCATAAACCGGCCAGCCAATTTTTCGATGTCCCGTCAAGCAAGAACCGACAATCAGCCGGTTTTTGTGATGGCCGCATGCGGTCTGGCACTGGTGAGTAACTATAGGATCGACCGCTTTTTTAATCATGATTTGCTTCGATTGTTTATTCCCGGCAGATCAAAATCCTTGCTGAATATTAAGAATTCCAATCCTGCTGAAATGATTATATGGAATGAGGAAATTGATTACAAGATTCTGTTTGGTGAGTTCATGCCTATGGATTGGAGAATCCGCCGGCTGGCAGCTAAGAAACTCCTAATTTGACTATTCAAGCCCGAATTGTTATAGTTAAATTGCAGTGCAATCTATTCTGCAAAGAAAGGAATTTAACTATGCCAGTTCGATCATCTACAGCAGTGTGGAAAGGGGATCTCGCCAAGGGTAACGGCACGATGCGCCTTGCCAGCGGTGCTTACGAGGGCAGCTATTCGTATGGATCACGCTTCGAAAATGAACCGGGTACCAACCCGGAGGAATTGATCGGCGCGGCCCATGCCGGCTGCTTTTCTATGTACCTTGCGAATATCCTTTCGAAGGATGGTTACACGGTGAATCGCATCGATACAACGGTGAGAGTTCATCTGGATGCAGGACCCAAAATCGACCTCATCGAAATCGAAACCAAGGGTGATGTCACAGGCGTCGATGAACGCGCCTTTGAACGGTATGCGCGCAAAGCCGAGAAGGAATGCCCTGTTTCTCGGGCTCTTTCTTCAGTCAAGATGGAATTGACCGCAAAGCTGATGCAGCCTGAAATGCACATGGCTTAATGCTTCAGCAGCCTGCCGGTTCGATTACTTAGCCAAGCCGTTCTTCTCTGCTCCACCATTTGTTTGTTCGGTAAAGGCGCTCTCTGAATCTTGGAGAGCGCCTTTTTGGTTGTCAGGAGACTATTTTTCCCTGTAAAACACCATTTCATTCAGGTCTTTTTCGGCCTGCTCGATCTTGCTCTCATAAAGCTGTAGCTGTTTGTTGAACGACGAGCCGGGATGGCTGGCGCTGTATCCTGCGATCATCTGCTCCAACCAACTCTGCATCACTGAAGGATCGCTGGCCTTGTATTTGCCGTCGAGCGAGATTTGATCCAGCGGAAGTTTTGGCGGCATCGGTGGACGGGCTCCCCGCGCGTACCCGAATACGATGGTCATCAAAGGCGCCGTCCCTTCAGGCAGCCCCAGCTTGTCCTTCAGGAACTTTGCGTCCAGGATCCCGCTGCGCCCCGTCTCCGAGAGCATCACAGAGGAGATGCCCAGCACCTCGGCAGTCAGGTTCATGTTCATCGCTGCCAGTGAGGCATTGATCACCCCGATGGTGTACTCCGTTAGCGGGCAGTACGGGAATTCGCTGATCACCTGTCGGTAGCGGTACGAATCGCTGATGATGATCACCGCGCGGCTGGCATTGAAGGGCATCCCCTGGCCAAATGTACCTCGCCACTTTTCTGCATCGAAAGCGGCAAAAGTCCAGGATTGCAGGTTGACGGTACAGGGTGCCAGTCTTCCCGCTTCCAGGATGGCGTTGAACTCGTCATCTCCGATGGACTGTGCAGTAAAAGAGCGCACGCTCCTCCGCTCGAGAATTACCCGAAGCATCGGGTTGTCCTTGAGCGTTGCAGGGATTTTTGGCCTGCCCAGCAGGATCTTTCCCAGACTTTGAATCGTTTTTACCAGGCCAAGATTATCCCGTGTCACGCCTTTTCTTCCTTCTGATCCTTCGAAATCATCGAGACGAACCCGCCGAAGAGCCTGTACTCGTCCATCCGGCATGAGTTGACAAATTTTCCGTCGTAAATCGTGATATCCGGGCATGAATCGCACATGTCCGCCCGGCCGTCAGGCAGCAGGTCGGGCGCCTGGATGATGCCGATGCTTTGCAGGTAAATCGGGTCGAAAAGGCGGCGCGGATCGCGCAGGACTTCTTTGGCGCGCAGTCCGCGTGCTTTGCGAATCTCTTTGTCCCAGGGAGAGAGCCAAAAAATCTTTGCACCAATGCGGCTTGAAGTTAAGTAGGCAAGGTAGCGCCCTTTTTGCGCGTGATGCCCGACCTGGGCGAACTCCATGGTTTTCTTGCCCACAGAGCCGTACATTTTTCGCTCGCTGCCGAGCATTGCGCCCATCAGCCACTTATAGCTATCGTGCCGGATGCTGCCGCCGAGGTAACCCGCCGCTTCGTATTCCGGACAATGGTCTTTGATGATCTGGTATACCTCAGGTCCTGTGACGAACTTCTCATCGAAAGTCTCTCGCGTGTAACTCAGCCGCTTCAAGTCAACTTCCTGGTCATTCTTGTCTGTGGCAATGTTGTCATCGGTTGTGGCGGTGCGGTAGGTGATGAACACCAACCCCTGCACCTTCTTGATGTTGGCTTGCGCCCAGGCAACGATATCGGGAATTTCGTGATACGTATCAGGGTATACAGTCGAGTTGAAGACGAGAAACACTCCGCCTTCGGCAGCCACCATGTCTGCGATCTGTTGGCGCAGCTGGTTGTGCCCTTTTTCGTTCTGGTCACGCCAGCCAGGCCTGTTTTGATGGCTGTCAACGTGCATGGTGAAACCAGCCAGACCTGCTCGCTTCAATTCATGCAGCAGCTTTGGATTGAGGGCGACCCCATTCGAAAGGATCACCGGTTTGACCCCTTGTTGGGCGATGAACGCTACCAGGTCGATGATTTGGGGATGGATAAGCGGCTCACCGCCCGCAATCGAGAAATTATCCGGATTGCGCCACTTCATGAAGAAAAGTACTTCTTCTTTGAGCTGCTCAAGGGATTTGTGCCCCGTCATGTACTGGCGGTAGCAGCCCTCGCAGTGGATATTGCAGATGTCCGTTACTTCGATCCAGGCAATGGGGTTGTCGTTCATCGACCACGGCAAACGGTAGTAAGCGCGCTTATCGAGCATTCTTCCTCCTGAATTTCAGTTACTTGGTCCGGTAGCTTGAAAATCGGAAATGCTGATTATTGCGATGATGATGTCTTCGGCGTGGATTCGGTATGGGCGCTCACTTCAGCCCTGAAAAATTGCGATTATGAAGATTATAGCTCGCAAATATGTAAATCCCCCTCTTTTGTCGCATAAGCCTCCGCGCAAGCAATTCCACAGGACTGTTTTGCTTCTCCCCCTTCCCGCGTAAAAAAAGGGGAGAAATGGAGCAGTTCTTCGCTTACGTTGCTGCTGCGACTTCCTTCACCATGACTGAATAGATCATCCATGCGCTCGACATCAGTGTCAGATACGGCAAGTAGTGATGCAAGGTCACCGCGATCGATGGCGCGGACTTCACCGCGCTGATCACCCCCCCGGATGCCATCATCAGCACGAACAAACTCCCTGTCACGGCTATCGCCAGCACCTGCATTTGACTTAGCGGCGCCACCTGGTTGATCCTGAAGATAGCAATGCCCACCCACACCGCAGCTCCCACTGCTGCCAGTTTGTGGATGGTAAACAGGAACGTCGGATACGGCTTCCCCGCACGGGTCAAAAGGAACCCAAACAGGAAAATGAACACGAACAATAAACCTGCAACGACAACTCTACTCTGGGTGACACTCATTTCAACTCCTTAATGATGATTCAAACAACAATGATCTCAAACCTCACGCAGCAATTCAGGCGCAATCAGCACGATATTTCCGGTCACCTGTCCATTTTCGAGCAGCATATTTGCCCGTGCTGCCTCGAGGATGGGCACTCTTTCCTCGATCACAGGGTCGATCTTTCCCTCTCCCATCAGGCGAAACAGAGCCGCCCAATCTTCCAGGAAGGGTTTTCTCATCCCTAGGAAATAAGACGAAGTTCCATAGAGCTTGAAGCTCTTGCCATTTGGCATCAGATTGGTCCTGACCGCGATGCCCAGGACACGTAGGAGGCTTGAGCGGCTTTCTGGTTCACCAAAGCCGACCCACCTTCCTCCTCGCTTCAAAAGTGATAAACCGCTCTGGATCATTTCTGGGCGCATCATCCCGTCGACAACCACATCTATACCATCGGGTTCCAGCTCATGTATCACATCGACGAAATTCTGAGACGCATAGTCGATCGGTACCGCTCCATACGCGCGCACGATGTCTTGCTTGCTTTTCGATGCCAGGCCGTACATCTTCAATCCTGCTTGTCGGCCCAATTGCAAAGCCGCCGTCCCGATGCCGCCGCTTGCTCCGATGATTAATACTTTCTCACCGGCTTTTACCTTCGCAGCGCGGTGCATTACCTGGTAGACCACAATGTAGTTCAAGATCAGCGGTACTGCTTTTGCAGGGTCCAGGCTCGCAGGTACTTGGATCAATCGGTCACTACTCCAGTACAGGTACTCGCTATAGCCGCCGATCACGGTTAGAGCGCCAACTCGGTCGCCCACTCGAACTTCGCACACCCCTGCGCCGATCGCGTCGACATCGCCGATGACTGAGTACCCGGGCACGAAGGGCGCCTTCTGTCCCAACTTCGTTCCGCTGTACAGACCCTCACCCCTTCGCGCTGTGACATCCGGTCGGCATACTGATGCAGCCAGTACCCGTATCCTTACTTCACCAGCAGCAGGCTCGCGCAGATCATTTTCCATCACTTTCAGCACCTCAGGCCCACCGAATTGAGTGGCTGTCACATTTCGATAAATCACTTCGGTTCTCCTTGCGCGGTGGTCTGCCTCGCTTTGATCCCATTCCAGAAGATTTCAAAACCCATATGGATCGTCTCTTCCCTTATTGCAGCATCCGGTTGGGCCTTGAGAATATTCATCACTGCCACGATATCCTGGTAAAGAAACCCGCCCAAAATCTCCAGGGGGTAGGGCTTGATGGCGCCTTCATCCAATCCCTTCTGGGTCGCTGCATAAAAATAGCCGAAGAATCTTCCGGATTCCTCCACCACCTCTTGCGGCACCAGAGCGGTATCTCGCACCTGTTGCTGGTAGAGATAAGCATCCATATTCTCCAGGAACCAGCCGATGATCCTGTGCCAGATCGCCTCGAACGTCTCCTTTGCAGGCACCGATGGATCCATCACTCCATCCATTGATTCTGATTGATCCCGGGCGATCTTCAACACCAATTCTGAGACCAGATCCTGTTTGGTGGGGAAGTAGAGGAACAACGTCCCCGAAGCAGTCCCGGCTGCTTTGGCGATTTCAGCGGTTGACGTGTTTTCCACGCCTTTTTCCACAAACAACCTCAATGCTGCTGTCAAGAGTTGCATGCGCTTCTGTGGGTCGGACTTGCGTACCATATGCCCTCTTTCTCTACATGAATGACTGAGTACTCACTCATTATACAGCATTAAGATGGTCTGTCAAGAGAAAAGCGAATGCTGATGGATCCACCCTGTTCCAACGGGAGACATTTCACTTTTGGCACTCATTGCAGGTGTTTCTTCATTGCCTGCGGTTTGAAGCAAATACAGGTGCGTATTAAGCCAATTTTCATGTTCACTTAACATGATTTTCAGAAATAATGTGTACTTTATGCGTATGTGGGAAATTGCTGAGAACGCATTCGATCCAAAGCAATTGCGCGAACAGGAAACAGTGTATTCTATTGGGAATGGATATCTTGGAACAAGGGGGGCGTTCGAGGAAGGGTATCCGGGTGAGCTTGCATCGACATTGATCAGTGGTCTTTTCGATGACGCTCCCGTCGTGCATACCGAACTTGCCAATACTCCCAATTGGATCGACATGCAGCTTCTGCTTGGGGGCGAACGATTCCGCATGGACCGCGGAATTGTGAGTTCCTACGAGCGCAAGCTGTACCTGAGATCAGGTTTGCTGACGCGGACTGTTCGCTGGGCACGTCAGGGCGGCGGCCAGTTCGAGATCACCTTCGAACGTTTCGCCAGCCTAGCGGACGAGCACGTGCTTGGCTTGCGCTGCCGTCTTCGATCGGTCGATTTCAGCGGCAATCTCGAAGTCCAATCAGGGCTCCCCGGTTATGCAGAAAATGAGGGAATGCTTCACTGGGAATGGCGCGATCAGGGTTCGATCGCGGAACACAGCGCGTTCCTTCACCTGGCCACCCGGGGATCGCATATCCCCCTGGCGGAAGCCTTTAGCCTGACCGTTCAATCTTCCCAGAAAACCTACTATGACTATTGGGACAGCAAGATGGCGCCGGTGATCGTTGCCGGCACTTCCATCGCGCCCGGGCAGGAAGTAACCATCGAGAAGCTGGTCGCAGTTTACACCGGCAGGGAAAGCGAGAATCCGCAAACCAGTGCCAAAGAGAGAATCGTCCGGGCTGAACTCGAAGGTTTCGATCATCTGCTTTCAGCCAGCGCTGCAGCATGGCAGCAAGATTGGCAGGCATGCAACGTGGAAATCGAAGGCGATGAGCAGGCAGATCTGGCTCTGCGTTATTCCCTCTACGGTCTTCTTTTCACAGCACCCCGCCACGATCTCAAAGCCAGTATTCCCGCCAAGTCGCTGGCGGGATTTGGCTATCGCGGCCACGTCTTTTGGGACACAGACATCTTTGCCCTGCCTTTCTTGACTTATACTCGGCCGAATATCGCCCGTAATCTGCTGATGTACCGCTATCACACTTTGCCCGGCGCGCGCCAAAAAGCTCGCGAAAATGGCTTCGAAGGCGCGATGTATGCCTGGGAAAGCGCGGGCGACGGCAGCGAAGTGACGCCGCGATGGGTGGGCGCTGCGGACACTGGCGAGCTCATCCGAATCTGGCCTGGAGATATCGAACTGCATATTTCTGCCGATGTAGCTTATGCGGTTATTCAGTACTGGCATGTCAGCGGCGACGACGAGTTCATGCATGCGTTTGGCGCTGAGATCGTTTTCGAAACCGCCCGTTTTTGGGGGTCGCGCGCCCAATGGAACGAAGCCGGGCAGCGCTATGACATCAACGATGTGATCGGGCCTGACGAGAATCACGAGCATGTGAACAATAACGCCTATACCAACGGCATAGCGCGCTGGAACCTGAAAACTGCGCTTGACCTGCTGGACTGGCTGAATAAGACAGACCCGGAAAAAGCCCGCGGCCTGACAGACAGCCTAGACCTTTCCCCAAAACGTCTGGCCCACTGGCAGGACGTGATCAAAAAGATCACCCTCGGGTATGATGCCGGAACGCATCTGTTCGAGCAATTCGAAGGCTACTTCAAGCTCAAGCCTGATCCGGTCAAAGCTTTCGAACCACGCACGCGCTCGCTGCAGTCGATTCTGGGTGTGGTCGGCTGCCAGCAATATCAGGTGATCAAGCAGCCTGATGCCATGATGCTCTTCTATCTGCTTGGGGGCACGGACCCGCTCTTCGATGAGGAGAATCTTCGCGCGAACTGGAATTATTACACTCCCCTGACCGATTTGGCTTTTGGCTCTTCTCTCGGTCCCGGGACGCAGGCCGGGCTGGCAGCGCGAATGAACGATATCCACAGCGCGTACCATTACTTCCTCCAGGCGGCAAAAGTCGACCTTGGAAATTTACGCGGCAACACTCACGATGGTCTTCATTCGGCAACCCAGGGTGGAGCGTGGCAGGCAGCCATTCTGGGCATGGCTGGATTGAAAATCGAAGATGGACGGGTTTCTACCCATGCGCAGTTGCCCTCTGCCTGGAAGCGTCTCAAATTCCGGGTGGAAGTGCGCGGAAGTAAGTACGAGTTCGATCTGCCAAACGAGACAGGCGGCGATTTTGCGGATGCCGCAGCCCAGGTGAGGGGAGCCATCTTCGACCTCGACGGCGTGCTTACCGATACCTCGGAAATGCATTACCAGGCATGGCAGCGTCTGGCTGATGAGGAGGGTATCCCCTTCAATCGGCAGGACAATGAAGCCCTGCGCGGTGTTCCAAGGCGCGAATCGTTGCTCTTGATGCTCAAGGGGCGCCAGGTCAGCGAAGAGCGCTTGCAGGAAATGATGGATCGCAAGAACCGCTATTATGTCGAATTTATCAAGCGGATCACCCCAAAGAATTTGCTCCCGGGAGCCCTGGATTTGCTCACGGAACTTCATCACCTGGGTATCCCCACCGCGATCGCTTCGGCGAGCATGAATGCGCCGATGGTTGTCGATTTGCTGGAAATTCGCCCGTTGATTTCGGTCCTCGTGGATGGCAGCAGTGTCAAGCGTCAAAAACCCGCGCCGGACCTGTTCCTTCTCGCAGCCAATCTGTTGAAGCTTCCTCCCCGGGAGTGCGTTGTATTCGAGGACGCAAAGGCAGGCGTCGAAGCTGCGCTTGCCGGGGAAATGTTGGCAGTGGGTATCGGACCTCGAGAAAGGGTCGGCATGGCCCATGTGGTCGTAACAGGTCTTGAGGGTATGCATTGGCAACACCTGGTGCACAAGTTGGAAGAATCCCGAACGCATTCATCGCGTCCTGTAAGTTCATTGGGAATGACAAGCGCCAGTTAAAGTAGCGTTCAAGTAACTCGAACGGGAGGAGGTGATCGATAGTCATTTTTCCGAAGTACATGTTAACGCAGATTCAATTTACTGCTAATTAGAGAGCTATTTGCACGGAGGAGATAAAAATGAAAACCAAGACTTTTGTTGTTAGCATATTGGTAACACTGGCAATACTTGTAGCAGCCTGCGCACCAACAGCCACACCCACCCCAGCTGCGACAACTCAAGCTCCGACCACTGCTGTACCCACCACTGCTGTTCCCACGACATCAGGCACTACTGCTCCCACCACGGCTGCAGCGACCTGTCCTTTACCGCCTGAAGCTGGCGCAACGCTGACATATTCTGGCTGGTCCTCTACTACAGCCGAAGATCAGGTCAACCGCGACGCTATCACTCGCTTCCAGTCTGTCTGCCCTGGGATTACCATCAATTACGTGCCCATCCCGACCAACTACGAAACCAAGATGAAGGCTGAGATGGCAGGTGGCACAGCCGCTGACGTTTTCTATGTCAACACGAATATCCTCACCGACTTTGCCCCCACGGGCCAACTTCTGCCTCTTGATAGCTTAATGTCGCAGGCCGGAGTCAAACTGAGCGACTTCATTCCTGCATTGACTGCTGAGTTTGTGCAGGGTGGAAAGACCTACGGTTTGCCAAAGGACTGGAGCACGCTTGGCTTGGTCTATCTGCCTGCAGCATTTACAGCCGCAGGTATCCCTGAACCGACCAATAGCTGGACGTATACCGACCTGGTGAATGCCGCAAAGACCATCGCCACGAAGACGAACTATGCAGGTTTCTGCATGGCTGCTGACGCTGTTCGCTTATGGCCGTGGGTCGCCTCCAACGGCGGTGACTATACCACACCAGACTACAAGACTGCCACGCTCGATACCACTCAGGTGACGGATGCAGCAACCATGGTTGCACAGATGAAAACCGATGGTTCGCTCAAGACCCCAACCGATCTGAGCGTCTCCTGGTGCGGTGAAGGCATCGGAAAAGGGGCCGCTGCCATGACCCTGGAAGGCACATGGATGATCAGCTATATGCAGACGACTTACCCCAATGTCGTCTACAAAGCAGTCTTGCCGCCCTCCGGCTCGGCTGGTCAGGCTGATATGACCTTCACGAATGCCCTCGGAGTCAACGCAAGCACCAAGTACCCCAATGCTGCTGCCGATTTCGTGTTCTATTACACTGGCCTTGCCAATACCCTGGCTGTCCAGGCTACCGGATTTGCTTTCAGCCCGCATCCTGAGGCCATTGCGCAAGCTACAGACCCGATTGCGAAGGCAATGCTGCCCGGTGGCACACTTCCACTCACCAAACCTGAATATTGGGGACCCTATACCGGTGCGCTTGAAACTGTCGTTTCGAACGCACTCAATCGGGTTTTCCTCAATCAACAGACGGTTGCGCAATCTTTCGCCCAGGCTGTGACCGAAGGCGATGCTGCGCTGGCTGGTCAATAATGTAAACGTTTGAGTTTATTCTGGCCATGAGGGTTCCTGGTTTGTGCCAGTACCCTCATGGTCCTTCGCAAATCCTTATGGATACTTGTCGGCTCTGATAGCAAGAGAAAATCGAACGGGCGGACACGAACCCCGCCGCTTTGTTATTCTGAGAGTGTTGGCAGCATATCGGCTGCCAGAGCGAAAGCGAGGGTTATGATGCAGCAGCAAATCAAGTCTTCCAGATGGGGCGCCAATCTCGCTGCGCTGGCAACTTTTGTCGGTATCGTGGCCGTGATCATGGTGATCGCAGTGTTGAATGCTCCGACGAAAGGGGGTCCCCAGGTTATGGCTTCAGCACAGACCTACCTGGCTGAGGTAAAAAAGACCGCTTTGCCCTTCCTCGGAATCATGGCCGTTCTCTCGATTGCATTGGGCGTGGTTGTGGCCAGAGTTGTCCGTCGCACCTGGCCCAATGAGCGAAAGCGCAAAGAGCTGTTCACTGCATATGCCTTCATCACACCTTACCTTTTGGTCACCCTGACATTCACCATTGGTGTACTTTTATTCTCTTTGTGGATCAGTTTCACCCAATACAACATCTTTACTTCTCCAATTTGGATAGGCATACAAAATTATATTGATGCATTCAAAGGTTTTGTAGATCCGACCCAAAAGGCTTTTATTCAATCTCTTTATAACGTATTTTGGTACTCCCTGATCGTTGTGCCGATCCAGACGGTGCTGGCGATTCTCCTCGCAGTCCTCTTGAATGGACCTATGCGCCTGCGCAACTTCTGGCGGACCATCTTTTATTCCCCCAGTGTAACCTCATCCGTTGTTATCACCTTGATATTTATCTGGATGTACCAGCAGGCCGGTTATATCAATTACTTGTTTGCGCAGGTTCTGGGTCTGATTGGTGTCACCTGGCAGCCGATCAGTTGGCTTGGAGACCCCCGAGGTCTGATCGAGTTGATCGTGAATGCCTTTGGCGGGACCATTCAGTATACCCAATGGTATTTCAAGGGTCCGAGCATTGCCTGGATGGCCATTATGTTCCAGAACATTTACACCACCGCTCCGACATTCATGATCATGTTTCTGGCTGCTCTACAGGATATCAGCCCCACCTTAAGCGAAGCGGCAGCCATCGACGGCGCAAACAGCTGGCAGCGATTCATCCATATCACCATTCCTATGCTGCGCCCCATTATCCTCCTGGTGGTCGTATTAGGTACCATCGGGACGCTGCAGGTATTCGATCAGGTATATTTGGCTACCTCGGGAGGACCGTTAGGCACATCCACAACGCCTGTATTCCTGGTCTACACGACCGCCCTTGGCACCACCGGCCCGATCGAAATGGGCTTTGCATCCGCCATGGCGTTTATCCTCGCCGTGATCATCTTCGCTTTCACGTTTGTCCAGCGCCGCATGCTCGAGCGCGGCACCGAGCTGTATTAGGAGGGGTACTATGGCAACCTTGGCAAAGTCAATCTCTGTTGTAAAGGTACGCAACAAATCGAATGCCGAGATCATCGGTATCATCCTGCGCTATGTTCTGGTCGTGGTTATTTCTGTAGTCATGTTCATGCCTTTTATCCTTGCTACCCTGGGTACCTTCAAAACCAACGCCGAAATCCTGGCTTATCCGCCCACATTTTTACCCGCACAATTTAATTGGAACAACTGGGTGGCCGTGTGGAATACCAGCCTTGGAGGTGGCGGCACGTTCCCGCGCTGGCTCTTCAACACCGCCTTTCTGGCGGTGGCTGTCGCCGGTTGCGAGGTGGTATTCAGCTCGATGGCTGCATATGCTTTCTCGCGCATGAATTTCTACGGCCGCGATTTTATCTTCAATTTCATGCTTGGCACCATGATGATTCCAGGTGCTCTCACCTTGATCCCGGCTTACGTCCTGATGACCAAACTACGCCTGATCAATACCTATTTTGCCTTGATCCTACCTATGGCAGTCCAGGCGGCAGCAATCTTCATGTTGACCCAGTTCTTCCGCTCCATACCCAAAGATCTCGAGGAAGCCGCCGTTATGGATGGCGCGACGCACATGCAGGTGTACCAGCATGTGATCCTGCCCCTTGCCCGCCCGGCCCTGCTGACGGTTGTGATCCTCCAGTTCCAGGGCATGTGGAATCAGTTTCTCCAGCCGCTGCTCTACCTGAATTCACCCAACATGTATGTCCTCAATGTGGCCCTGTCCATCTTCCAGCAGGAATATAAAGCCGAGTGGAACCTCACCCTTGTTGGCGCCATGTTCAACGCCGTACCTGTGCTGATTCTCTTCTTCATTTTCAGCAGATACTATATTCAGGGCGTGGCCTATGTGGGAGTAAAAGGCTAGTCGTTATACAATAGAAGAATGAATCCGCTTCGCGCAGCACTGAAAGTGCTTGGCTCATCCTTCAGGGACCTCTGGCAGGATCTGTGGATGAGCCTTGTTTGCAGTGTTCTCTGGTTGATTGCCAACGTGCTCGTCGTCACCGGGCCGCCCGCCACGATGACGCTGTTCTTTTACAGCAGTCGCGCTGCTAATGGCGAGCTGACCGACTTCGGTGATCTCTGGCACAAGTTCAAGCGTTCGTTTGGCGCTGGGTGGCGCTGGGGGTTCATCAACCTGCTCGTGATGGCAGCCCTCATCGGTGATATCGCGCTCACTGGCCAGCTTTCCTGGGCGCAATCGACCATCCGCTACACCCAGGGGCTGTATGTAGCCTTGATACTGGTCTGGACGCAGATTCAGCTTTACGCGCTGGCGTTTCTCCAGGTGCAGGAGGAGCCGCGCGTCCGTACTGCCTGGCGAAACGGCGCAGTCTTGCTCGGCCGTAATATTCTCTTTTCCATCCTCACAGGAATTCCCACCCTCTTGATTCTGCTTGCAGGCATCCCCCTGTTTATGCTCACGGCGTTCTTCGGACCCGTGCTGGTCGCCGGAATTGCCACTCACGCCGTGATCGACAAAGTCGGCATTCCAGAATAGCGACTTTCAGACCACCCGTCCCTTCATCTTGACCGCGACCACGGTGATGTCGTCGAAGGATTCGGCATCGCCTATGAATCCGTACAGGTCCCTCTTCAAATTTTCGATCGCGCCATCAGCCGAACTCTCAATTGCAGATAGGCCTGCCGCCAGTTGATCTCGGCCAAAATTGGCTCCAGCCGCGTTCAAAGCGTCCGGCACTCCATCGGTGTACGCCAGCAGCAGGTCGCCGGGTTGCATTTCGACCTGCCTCACGGCGAATTGGGCATCATCGATAATCCCCACGACGGGTCCCGTAGGTTTGAGCGTGACCGCCAGGCAGCCGCCTCTCACCAGTAGCCCAAACTCGTTGCCGCAATTGGCGTAGATCAGCTTCTTCTCTCTCACATCGATGATGCCGATGAACAGGGTTGCGAACATGTTGGCATCGCCGTGCGTCTGGCAGATATAGCGGTTGACGAAGGACACCACGTGCTGCAGGCGCTCCGAAGGCGCGAGCTGGCTCATGTCCATTCCGCCGCTCGTGATGTCGCTCAGCGCCGTGGCCCGCACCAGGCTGCGCACCAACGTCATGAACAGCGCCGCCCCGACTCCCTTGCCGCAGACGTCGCCAACGCAGAATGCCAGGTTGCCATCGGGCAGCTCGAACGCGTCGTAGAAATCGCCGGCCACCTCCCTCGCAGCCTTGAAATACGCCGCAAACTCCCAGCCATCGACCTGCGGCAGTTCAGCGGGCAAAAATCCAAGCTGGATCTCCCGCGCGATGTCGAGTTCCCGCTCCAGCCCCTTCAGATAAACCTGCTCCATGTCGCGTAGGCGTTTCTTCTCCAGGCTCGAGGAGATCCGCGCGAAGAGCAGGCTCGGCTCGAACGGCTTGGGCAGGTAATCTTCAGCCCCCAATTGGATGCCGCGCACCACGCTTTGCAGGTCGTTGCTCGCCGAGATGACGATCACCGGTATCCCGCGCGTTTCGCTTGCCGCTTTCAGGCGCCTGAGCACCTCGAAGCCGTCCATCACGGGCATCATGATATCCAGGAGCACCAGGTCTGGCGATTGGCTGGAAACTTTCTCAAGCGCATCCACGCCGTTGACCGCGCTCAGCGTGTCCCACCCCGAATCCTCGAGCTCCTGTTCCAGGTAATCCACGTTGAACGGTTCGTCGTCCACGATCAGCACTTTCGGACGCTCATTCACCTCATCCCCCCAGGTATTTCTGCAGCTTCTGCGCCAGTTCGTCCTCGTCGATCGGTTTGGTGATGTAATCCGTGCAGCCTGCGCTGATCGCCTTCTCGCGGTCGCCTGTCATCGCGTGCGACGAGAGTCCGATGATCGGCAGCTCTTTGAAAGACTCGCGGATCTTCCGCGTGGCATCGTACCCGTCCATCAGCGGCATGGCAATGTCCATCAGGATCAGATCCGGCCTGTGTTTCTCTGTCAGCGTTACGCCCTGTACCCCGTCCCTTGCGATCAATAAGTTGTAGTCTTCCTCGAGCAGCTGCACCAGCAGATCGATGTTGAATTCGGTGTCTTCCACGATCAGGATGGTCTTCATGCCAGCCTCCTCACTTGACCGTCGACTCGCTATCGGACAGAACCTCCGGCGTTGTTTCCCCCGCTTGCCCTGCAGCGCTGCGGTATTGCAGCGGTAGGCTCAGCGCAAACGTCGACCCCTTCCCCAATTCTGACACGACTGAAATATCCCCGCCAAGCAGCCTGGCCAGGGTGCGGCTGATCGCCAGCCCAAGCCCTGTCCCGCCGTATTGGCGCGTGGTGCTTGTATCTGCCTGCTGAAATTCCTTGAAGATGCGCTCCATCGCCTCTTCGCTGATCCCGATCCCCGTGTCGCTGACGGCGATGCACAACCTTTCGCCCTCCTGACGCGCGCTGATGACGATTTTGCCCTCGTGCGTGAACTTGGCGGCGTTGCTCAGCAGGTTGAGCATGATCTGGCGGATTTTGTCCTGGTCTGAGACCATCCGGTCGAGGCTCTCGTCCACCTGCTTCTCCAGCGTCACCCCCGGCTTGACCAGCGTCGCCGAGGTGTTGACGCACAGGTCGATCAGCGGCGCAATGCGGAAGCTCGCCGCAAGCACATCCATGCGCCCCGCCTCGATCTTGGCGATGTCCAGCGTGGTATTGATCAGGCTCAGCAGGTGCTCTGCGCTGATCAGCACCTTGTCGAGATTCTCGGTTTGCTTCACGGGGAGCACGTCCTCTCCCTTGCGCCGCACGATCCGCGTGAACCCGATGATGGCGTTCAGCGGCGTGCGCAGTTCGTGGCTCATGTTCGCCAGGAAAGCGCTCTTTGCCTGGTTGGCCTTCTCTGCATCTCTGCGCGCCAGCCTTGCCTCGTGATAAAGCTGCGCGTTGTTCAGCGCGCTGCCAACGCTGGTGGCGATGGTGTTCATCAGACGCATGTCATCTTCGCAATACAGACCCTCGAGCTTGGTGCTCTGCACGCTGATCACCCCAACAGCCTTCCCGCTGACGATGATCGGCACCCCCAGGTAACTACGGCTCTGGATGCCCACCCGCTTGATGCCGATCTCCACCGCCTTCTGGTCGAGGTCCCGGTTGAGCAGCAGCGGGCTGCACGTCTCGATCACCCGGCTGGTGAGGCCTTCCCCCGTCTTGATTGTCGGCAGCAGCTCGCCGTACGTGAACGGGAAGTGGATTTCGCCTGCTGGCTCGTCCACCAGCGCCACGTAGGCAATATCGGGGCGGAACAGGGAGACGATCTGCTCGCCTGCCAGCTTGATCAATCCATCAAGATCCAACTCTTTCACCAGCGCCGAGCTCACGGTGTTTACCGCCGCCAGCTCGTTTGCGCGCTGCTCGGTCTCTTTAAGCAAACGTTGCGTCTCGTCGAACAGGCGCGCGTTTTCAAGGGCAACGCTCATGCTGTTCGCCAGGGTAGAGAGCAATCGGATGTCGTTCTCGGAAAATGCATCGAATTGTTCCACATTCTGCAGGCTTACATAGCCCGTCACGTTCGGTCCAATGACCAGCGGAACAAACAGGACCGATTTTGGCGCTTCTGTCCCTTCGAGAATCTCGCTTCCAGACGCTGCGATGGATTCCGCCGTGACGTGATTATTGAACAATGGCTCGCCGCACTCGATGAGCTGTTGGCGGATGAGGTCGTAGGGTCTTGAAGGAAGATCTTCCTTATATATGCCTTTCTCGAACGCATACCATATTTTTTCGGTTCCGGCCTGCACGTCGAATGAGCCGATCATCACGCTCTGCGCATCGAAGATCCGGCGCACATTCTCGCCCACCAGGCGGTAGATCCCCTGGATGTCCAGCCGGTGCGAAAGCCCCTCCTGCACGCTGTTGATCACCGCCAGTTCGCTCGCGCGCTGCCGTTCCTGCTCGAACAGGCGCGCATTTTCGATCGCCACGCCGATATTCGATGAAAGCGTTTCGAGCAGGCGCACGTGGTTTTCGTTGAAGGCGCGCGCCTTGTAGCTGCCCAGGAACGAAATGCCAAGCACGCGGTCGTTGGCGATGATCGGCACACCCAGCCACGATTGAGTGAGCGTGCCGTCGCTCTTTGCCAGTTCCTCGGGCGGGAAGTAAGCTCCATGGGCGATCTCTTCATCCAGCGTGCCCAGCAGCAGCGATCTGCCTGTTGAGATCACTTTCGAGCTCAAGCCGGTGCCAAGAGGAAACGGTTCGACGTAATCGATGTACCCGCCCTCATTCTTATCGTATTCGAAATAACTGTGGATGAGATTGTCGTCAGTGTGCAGCAGGCTGATCGAGACAGCGTCCGCATCGAAAATGCGCTGCAGATTCTCGCCCGCCACCCGCGTTACCGTCCACAGGTCAAGCGTGCGCGATGTGGCAGCCCCAAGGCTGGTGAGCACCGAAAGCTCGGCGTTGCGCTGCTCGAGCACCTCGTTTGCCTCGCGCAGTTCGCGCGTGCGCGCCCCTGCCTCCTCCTCGAGCACCCGCTTCTGATCCTCGAGTTGACCCTGCGCTGCGCGCAGTTCCGCCTGCGTCTTGTGCTCCTGGGCGATCACCCCTTCTTGCAGACGGTAGAAGCGCACCAGCAGCACCTCGGCGACGCCGAGCAGCATTAGGATGGCGGTCAGTGCCATCCACGTGGTGGGTTGGGTCGCGCCAGGGATCTGGTTGCGCAAGACCAGCACCCCGCTCTCGGCTGCGATCGCGTCGGCCGTGAGGAGAAGCGCGCTGGCGATCGTGACGAACACGCTGGCCCGCCTGCCGATCAAGAAAAGCGCAGCGAGCGAAATCAACAAAAGGTACAGCGGACCGATTCCCCTGAACCCGCTCGAAAGCAGGTTGACGATCGCCGCCCCGTACCCCACTGCCAGCAGCCCGCCCACGCGTACGCCGTAGGGGATCTTGCGGAAAATGGTCAGCGCGATGAGTAGCACCTCGCCTGCGCTCAGCCCATAAGTGAACCAGCTCACCGGCCCTGCTCTTAGCTCATTGACGATGATCGCTGCCAGCGCCGGGAGCGCTGCGACGGCAACGATCAGCAGAAAGATATTCAACACCGTGGTGCGCCACGCGTGAAGCACCCCCTTGGTTGAAGTGCTATCCAATGTTTCCATACCCCTCGTCTCGATGCCGCAAACCTGTGATGACTTTATTATAGGAGCATTTGGTAATTGGCAAGTCTGGACAGCATTGCCTGATTTTCTTTTTTTTGATTGACATTAATGCTTATTGATCCTACACTCATCCTTGCTGGTATTGATATCTGTTTGACTGATCCCGCCGGCTGCGGCGCGTCAGCATATCGTTCGGTTCAGGGAGCGGTCCAATGAGCGTTATCGAAGTGAATCAGCTGACCAAGTATTACGGCAAATCGCGCGGTATCGTGGATGTTACCTTCAACGTTGAGGAGGGCGAGATTTTCGGTTTCATCGGGCCGAACGGCGCCGGCAAGTCCACCACCATTCGCCTGCTCCTCTCGCTGATCCATCCCACCAGCGGCAGCGCCAAAGTCTTCGGTATGGACGTGGTTTCCCGCGGTCCTGAGATCCGCCGCGACATCGGCTACCTGCCTTCCGAGGTCTACTATTACGAAGGCATGAAAGTTATTGATTTGCTCAAGTATTCCGCCAGTTTCTACCCCGGCGATCACACCCAGCGCATCCAGGAACTCTCAGAGACGATGGAACTCGAGCTCCACCGCCGGATCAGTGACCTCTCCTATGGCAACAAAAAGAAGGTCGGCATCGTGCAGGGGTTGCTGCACAGCCCCAAACTGCTCTTCCTCGATGAGCCAACCAGCGGACTCGATCCGCTCATGCAGCGCAAATTCTTCGACCTCATCCGCAAGGAGAATACCCGCGGCGTGACTGTGTTCTTCTCATCGCACATCCTCGGCGAGGTCCAACGGTTGTGCACCCGCGTCGGTATCATCCGCGAGGGCAGGATTGTGGAAATCTCCAACATCCGTACCTTGCAGCAGAACAACTACAAAAAGGTGAGTTTGACGGTCGATGGGTCGAATCCGCTCTCCTTCGACATGCCCGGCGTGACCAATTTGCAGGCGGAAAACGGTACGGTGCATTTCTTCTTCAAGGGCGATATCAACGCGGTCTTGCAAAAGATCAGCTCCGTCCAGGTGACCGATGTGACCATCGAGGAGCCCACCCTTGAAGAGATTTTCATGCACTACTACGAATAGGCAGAGACCATGAGCGCAAACATTTTCAGACACGAATTTCGCTCCCGGTTCAAGTCGGTGCTGATCTGGTCGCTGTCTATCGCAGCCATCACTTTCTTCTTCTTCTCCCTCTTCCCGGTATTTGCCGACCAGGCAGCCCTGATGAATGAGTTCTTGGCCAAATATCCGCCCGAATTGCGCGCGGCTTTCGGCATGAGCAACATGGACCTGTCCACGGTGCTGGGTTTCTACAGTCTCCTTTTTCTCTTCATCCAGCTTTGCGTGGCCATCCAGTCCAGCAATTACGGCTTCGGTCTGGTTTCGATCGAAGAAAGTGAACTGACCGCCGACTTCCTGTTGAGCAAACCGGTCACCCGCACCCGCATCCTCACCAGCAAGCTGCTCGCCGCCCTCTCCAGCCTGATTCTTACCGATCTGGTGATCTGGGTGAGCACTTTCGCGGCGATCGAAGCGTTTGGCCAGGGCCGTGCATACGATCGGGGCACCCTGTTCCTGGTGCTCTTCAGCCTTATCATCTTCCAGCTCTTCTTCCTGTCTGTCGGCTTGGTGATCTCTCTGCTGGTTAAACGTGTGCGCAGCGTGACCCCATATGGTCTCGGCCTGGGTTTTGGTGCTTACATGCTCAGCGCCTTCACCGGTGTGTTTGGTCAGGTCTGGTTGGAGCTGCTCACCCCCTTCAAACACCTGGATGCCGCCTACATCGTTGCCAATCACGCCTACAACACCCCGCTCGTGTTGCTCAATTTGGCGGTCAGCCTGGTATCTCTGGGCGCCAGCTACTGGCTGTATATCCGCCGTGATGTTCCGGCGGTTTCATAGGAGGCACTCATGAACATCTTCCTTCGTGAACTGAAAGCCAACCTTAAATCCCTCCTGATCTGGAGCGGCATCATCATCCTGCTGATCATTTTGGCGGTGGCCAAGTTTTCCGCCTTTGCCGGCGATCCCGCAACGATCAAGATGCTCGATTCCATGCCCCCCGGGCTGCTCGCGGCGTTTGGGTTGAACGCCTTCAACATGACCACCATCAGCGGCTTCTACGGCGTGATGTTCATCTACTTCGCCTTGATGGCCGCCATCGCTGCCGCCATGTGGGGCTCTGAATCCATCTCCAAAGAGGAACGCAACAAGACGGTTGAGTTCTCTCTGGTGCTGCCGGTCTCCCGCAGCCGGGTCGTGACTGCCAAAGCCCTCGCCGCCCTGGTCAACTGCATCCTCTTCGTGCTGATCACCTGGGGAGCCTCGCTGGTGGCGGTCCAGCCTTACAAACCGGATGCCGCCTACTACCAGTTCCTGTTGCTCGAGATGCAGGGCATGTTCTTCATCGAACTGATCTTCCTTGCCGTCGGGCTGCTGCTGGGCTGCGTCATGAAGCGCTACAAGCTCTCCGGCTCCACCGCCGTGGCCATCATTCTGACCGCCTACTTCCTTTCCATCGTCACCGCGATGGACAAGAGCCTCGACTGGCTCAAATACCTCACCCCCTTCAAGTACTTCGACGCCGGCACCCTCTTCCGGACCGGCAAATTGGACCCCGCTTATATGCTTCTCTCAGCCGCCATCATCGTCGTCTGCCTCGCCATGGCATATGTGGTCTATAACAGGCGCGACTTGTACATTTAGCGGGTCTTGTACTCCATAACGTAAAGGGAGCAGCCGCAATTCGACTGCACCCTTTTAGTTACAACTCGTCCCCCGCGCGGTCTACCACCATATAGCCAGGAATGCCCAAACGTCCAGTTTTGGCAAAAAACCGCTTAAAACTTCATCTTACTCCTGCATGAATGGTTTTGGGAAAATTGACGATACGAACAGTTTGGGGTCTTTGGGTAATGGATAGGCACGGACAATCGCTTTGATTTGGCATGGAAATACAGCTTTACAGATTGTGGTGCGTCCTAGATACAGATTGAAGGCGCTTTATGTCAAACAAGCGTGAATTCCCTTATTGGTGCACTTCAATTTTGCGGATGATAACAGCATTTCTGAAAATAATGTAAAGTCTCAATAGGGGATTTTGAATGCTTCGTTATATACAGCATTGTAAAAAATCAAATCAAGTTAGTGGACCTAGACGATATATTCCATGTTCAATATCGTATATACGGCCGCTTTTATAGTGCTTAAGGCTACATTTACATATTCTATAGAGGTTTCTCGGCTAATTGTCCAAGATGCAGCGATTTCAGGATCTACTCCGTGATCTGCTGCATTCCGTATATGTCCTAGATATTTGAACATATTCTTATGTTTGGTCTTAATCTGATTCTGATTGAACCTATCTACTTTAGAGTTTATGCCTGTTGCATTTGTCAAGTCCACCTGAAAATGATTGCCTATCTGAGTAAGAAGAGACTCAATTGCATTTCCTGCATAGACAATCGGTGTTCTTGGACTGTCTCCCCTTAATTGCATAAATCCCGTTGTTATTGGAGTTAAGACTTCTGCATAATTTATCCAATTTGCTACGTCATTGCCTAATCGAGTTCTGATTTTGGATTCGGCTAACGCTCGATCTGCAGCTACTTCAACAACAATTTCAACGAAACCGGCACTTTGTGTATTAAAGTCCGCTGATTTGAATAAGCCACCTCCTTCAGTTACCAGCGAATTAGCGAATGTCCCCAAACTTATGAGTGTATCCTTAATTTCATCTCTATGCTTGCTGAGAGAATATAAAACTTTTACCTGTTCAGCTGCCATAGATGCGAGTCCAGTTACACCAAGGCGATACTTGAACGTTTGGTAGGGTGGGTAGTCTTCGAGTACGAGGCGTAATATTGCTGCTTTCTGAGTGTCTTTAGCTGTAACCAAATAGACAGCAAATGGTCTTAATGGAAAATATTTACCGTTACTTTGCTGTATCAGGCCAAGTTCACTTGCCATTCCAAGAGCATTTTGCGCATTTGCTATTGGCACATCCATGAATTCGGCAACATAATTGTCAGCACATCCTTGTACGCTGGTAAGGACTGCGTCAGTTGCCGCAATTATATTCTCTGCTGTTGTAGGAAAGATATCTGGAGCCATAACCCTTTTGCTTCTTACTAATTGGGTCTAATTTACTTATTCTTCAATTCTTCTGAAATTTCATCTAGAAGTTTTCGGATTTTCAAACCCAAGCCATCAATTTCGTCAGGTTTTACATCCAATCTGATTTGTATACTTACGTTAGTGCTTGAGGATCTCGATCTTGAGGAATGAGCCTCCATATCCCCCCCTGGTATTTCCTGAGGTTGCTTGTTTTGAGATTGTGAATCTTGTTCAATAGAAATTTGCTCTTCTTGTTCAAAAGAAATAGCCGTCGGAATTAACTGACCATCCTTTTCAGTAATAAGGTCGGCGTTTATTAGAATCTCAAGGATCGCTTTTGCTCCAGCCATCGTAGTTATACTTTTATTTTGTCCAGCTGAATACGCAATGTGACTTTGAAATGTTGAGGTATCCATGGTTCTTCTAATACGGATTGCAGCCAACATTTTTGACATGAATTCATTTGAGGCTACAATTTCACGCCAGGCAGCCGCTATTTCATTATGATGATCATAATCTATTGCTCTTGCTAGTTTTCTACCCCGTTCAGTGGGGGATTTTAACCTTCCCGCATCAATGATTCCGGTCGCGATTAAGAATGCATTGTTGCGGCTGATTACCGTTGGATTCATTTTTACGATTTGCGAAATATCATCTAGAGGTGACGGTTTATTCAGCTTACCGTAACCTTGAATGATTCTACAAAGCTCATCATAAGAAGAACCTGGCAACTTGAAAGTGTCATCCGTCATGGTTTTCTACTCCTTCTGGTGATTCGCCAAACATACCTTGAGGACATAGGGCAAATTACTTAACGCTCTGAAGCATTCTCTTGTAGCTATGAATAAGCCGAAACGAACTAATTTGTCTTCAGAAAGCTGATTATTTTGACCGCGGAGGTAGAGTTTCCCCCGAATACAATAATTATATACATTTTCTAACTTATGCAACGAGCAAGTAGAACCAGTTTTTCAAGAACGACTTATTTTTGCCCTTAAATGTTGATTTGCTCCGACCTTCAATTTTCTTCAACGGCTGACCAGAAATTAGATATACGCCACATGCCGATTGCTAAAACAAGAGATCACCAAATTTCTGCAATTAACCCTGATACTTATTTCTATTATGCCAATCCAAGAAATCTGGGGAAGGGCGGTTCTTTAGGTTAGGAGGTGCATGCATCTTGTTCCCGTGATAATGGTAATAATCCCTGCCATTTTCATACTCCTCTTTGATTCTTTGGCTTACTTCAATAGTGAATGAAGGAGTGATCGTGATGTATCCCAAGTCAAATAACGCATGCAGATCTCTTCGCAGTAGAATCCCATTGCTGACAATATGCTGACCATTTTCTGCATATGGCTTGATATGGGCAGCATCAAGCGCTGGAAGAGTGCGTTCGTTGGTAATAGCACAGCGGCGCTCATAAGCATCTGTAACCAACACCCTGAAAGATCCCTGGCCCAGGCGGGGCATCACAAGTACCGGCGTTCCATATCTGGCTGGTTGCTCTTGTACAACCTGTCGCGATGACATCGATGATTGAAGATTCTTCCATAAGGACAATCCGGGCTCAACTGAAAGGTCGTACCCTTTACCCTGAACAATGTTTTGCTTCCAATCGTTTGGAACAGGTACCCAGGCATCCTCAGGTAGAAAAAAGGGTTGCTCGAGTAAAATGCAACCGATTGTATAGTCAGAAAAGCGGTCGTTGACTTGCCTTCGATACCTTGCAACACGCTCACGCATTTCGGAAAGAGTTGGTGCGCCGTTGGCAATGCCAAAGGATTCCCAAGCGAGGGTAATGGGTAGTAGGCTTGCGTGAGCGAAAAAGCCGCCACCAACGATGAAATCATAAGGACTATGCAATTTAAATAAGAACAATTCACCTGGGATAAGTACTCTGAATTGCCGATTCCCTCCTGGTTGCCAGAAGTTCACTTCATCCAAGTTTGGTGTATCGCTTAGAAGAGTAAACCAATCTCGATCTGTAACGCCAATATACGCTTTCATAATGTTGGAAATGAGCCGCCTTTTTAGTTCTTCGTCAACTAGCTTGGAGGATGACTAATTCCCCATATCAATTAGTATACAGACCCTTTTTGTTTTCGTAACTTAAAAATCGCCCCCACCCCCTTACTTCCCAATCATCTCAACCCTCCACCTCTCCCAGGTTCCTGCCGATCTACTCCTGCTCCGCAAAAACCTTCCGCGCATCCGGCTCGATACGCTCTCTCAACCGCACGATAAAGGCGCATTCTCGGCTCTTCCCGATTTCTGTTTCAAGATATCGGGAATTTGCTCTATACCCATATAAAATCCTGTAAGGGCGGGTCTACACGAGAAGTCGCCTTCCTCTGCAATTCAACGAGACCCGCCCGCTGGTGCCAACCCTCTTTCCAAATTCTGATTCGGGAAGTCGGAAACCTGCTCATTCTCCACTCTCCATTCTCCAGGATTTTTAAGCTTAAAAAATCCCCCAAAACCCCTTGACAAATAGAACAGTTGTGCTATAATCATAAGATGAACCATCTGTACCTTGACAACCAAATTCTGCACTCGCCACGTGCCCGGCCTCGCGTCTGCCCGGGCTCTTCGGCGGCTCCAGTTTTTGCTATATGAATTGAATTGCATATTCAATTCAATGATCAATTCATCAGCGCGCTGCTTTTCCAAACATGCATACGCCGAATTGGGAAATTCCATTCAGCAGACGCTGCAACAAGCGGGCAGGTTTCGCTACGCCGCGAGCTGCGGGCCCGCGAAAGGGGATACTCACAACTGGCCTGCCTGTCCCTTCCAGCCCTGGCTCGAGCTTCTTTCCGCAGGGCGCAGTCATTCGCAGGTTCGGACGGATGCTGATTTTCAGGAGGTGCAAAATGTCCTGGAAAGACCAACTCAAGGCTGACTCGATCTCATGGCTGCTCGAAGACGACGCTTCGGGCGTGCGCTACCTTGCCCTGCGCGATCTGGAAGGCCGTCCGCCAGGCGACCCCGAACTCATGGCTGCGCGCAGGTCCGCCCATCTCAACGGCTCAATCGCTGCCGTGCTGCGCGAGATGGACCCGCGGGGCTATTGGTTCGAACCCGGTCCCGGCTACTTGTCCAAATACCGCTCCACCGTCTGGTCGCTCTGCCTGCTCGCCCAGTTGGGAGCTCGCGTGGACGAGGATGAGCGCATCTCTGACGCCTGCGAGTATTTGCTCGATAACAGCCTCACCGGCAACGGCCAGTTCACCATCTCCGGAACGCCTTCCACCACCATAGACTGCCTGCAGGGGAACTTGTGCTGGTCGCTGCTCGAGCTCGGTTTTGAGGATCGCCGTCTTGAAACCGCCTTCGACTGGATGGCTCACAGCGTCACAGGCGAGGGCATCGCTCCCATGGAAGAACGCGAAGCTCCAATCCGCTACTACGCGGGTAAGTGCGGGCCTGATTTCCGCTGCGGCGCGAACGACAAGAAATCTTGCGCCTGGGGCGCCGCAAAAGTGATGCTGGCTTTCAGCCGCCTGCCCGGGAAGTACCACACGCCCGAGATCGATCGGGCCATCGAGCGCTGCGTCGAATTCATCTTCAGCGTCGACCCTGCGGATGCGGCGTATCCCGCCGGCTACGCCGAAAAACCGAGCGGCAACTGGTGGAAATTCGGGTTCCCGGTGTTCTATATCACCGATCTCCTGCAGATCGCCGAAGCCATGGTCGCCCTGGGTTATGGCGCCGACCCGCGCCTGGCGCGAACCCTGGCCATGATCCGGGCAAAACAGGACGAGCAGGGTCGCTGGCCCCTCGAACACGACTACGCCGGCAAAACCTGGCTGGACTTTGGACCCAGGAAGCAGCCCAACAAGTGGGTGACGCTTCGGGCGCTGCGTGTGCTGAAGGCTGCTGATTAGAAACGAAGAGGAGATCGAAATGCCAAAATTCGACTCGCTTGAACTGCTGTTTACCTGCTTTGCATTCCTGTTTCAGCTTGTGCTTTTGGTCCACTTTTCGCTGCGCAAATGGCGTTTCGACACCGCCATTCGTCTTGGTCCTGTGGTCTATGCTTTGAGCATCATCTTCGTCCTCGTCAGCTTCATCCTGATCCTGGGTGGAAGGCAACGGTCGTTCTGGATTGGCGGGTTCATCTATCTTGCCTGGGCAATCTTCGGCTATATCGTCGAGTACATTCTGAAGATCGATTGGCGAACGCCGCCGGTCAATGGGCCGGTAATGGGTCCATACCTAATCCTCTATCTTGCGGCGAATATGTTCTACTGGTTTCCCCTGGCCCTGATTTACAAGCCGCTCTGGTATGTTTATGCAGTCCTGTTCGTCATCAACACCTACCTCAACATAACCTCTCACAAGGTGACCCGGCCGATGGTTGACTGAATTGGGGATATGGGCACAACAAGCATATAATTGTTCTGAAGAGGACCTCATTCTTCATTAGGAGCTTGAATGTATAAGGCGGCGGGCAGACCTGTCAAACTGGCCAGTCTCATCCTGATCATCATCGGCGTGATCCTGCTCGTTCTGACCATCATCTTCGGTGGCAAGTTCAATATTGCGCTGCCTCTGGTATTCATCCTGCTGGGAGGTGTATTCTTCATCCTCGCTCTGGCAGGGCAGCAAAAGACGAGCTGGGCTTCGATCCTGTTCATCCCCGGGGGGCTGCTGGTTGCCATGGGCATCGTGCTGCTGGTGAGTACCCTTACCGCGGACGGGCGGTCATGGGCGTATTCATGGCTTCTCCTGGTTACCGGTTTGGGCTTCGGACTCGTCCTCACCAGTCGGCAGCAGGCCTGGCCTTCTCTTGTCGGACTCATCGGCTGGGGTATGGCGCTCCTGGGGATTACCTTCTTTGTCGTGTTTGGCGCGATCACCGGCGGGCTGTTCATCCAGATTATGGCCCCCGTGATGATCATCCTGGGCGGGCTGATGCTCTTCTGGCTGCGCCTGGAGAATGTCCTGCCTGAACCCGTCCTGCGCCGTCTCCACCTGGCCGCTCCGCCTGCGGATGCAAAGGACACTCAAGCGCCCTTTACTCCGGCATCCGGGCAGATGATCGAAGCATTGAGCGCACGCGAGCTTGAGGTGCTGCGCCTGGTGGATGAAGGTCTTTCGAACCAGCAAATTGCGCTGCGCCTGAATGTTGCTCAAAGCACCGTCAAAACGCACATCAACAACATCTACGCCAAGTTGGAGGTCGAAACCCGCACCCAGGCGATCCGCAAGGCGCACGACCTGAAGTTGATCATCAACTGATACCAACACTTTTATCCGGTAGAAGCAGGTCACTTCATGCAGGGGGGTGGAGAACACCTGCTTTTTGATTCTCCACCCCCAATCCACCCCTCATTTCCACCGTTTGGCAGATGACACTCCATCCGGCGGGGTGCTATAGATGATCCGAGACATCTACAACACGAAGAAATGAGATGAAAATGGAAACTCGAATTTCGGAAAAGACAGTTGTTGTCACAGGCGCCACATCGGGTATCGGCCTGGCTGTGGCCGAAGAACTCGTTCGCTCCGGGGCATCCGTCATCGGTATTGGGCGCTCTGCCGAACGCTGCGCGGCAGCTCAGGCTGGTCTGCACCGGCTCAACCCGGAACCCTGGGTGGCTTATTTGACTGCCGACCTATCGGTTCAGGGCGAGGTGCGCGGGCTGGGCAACCAGGTGCGCGACCTGCTGGATACCTGGAATCGGCAAGCCCTGGATGGCCTGGTGAACAATGCCGGCACCTTTTCCTACTGGCTGACTCTTACTGCAGATGGGGTCGAGCTTCAGTGGGCGGTCAACCACCTGGCAGCTTTCCTGCTGACCAACACTCTGCTGCCCATGCTGCAGGCCGCCCCGCTGGCCCGCGTGGTCACCGTGAGTTCAGGTTCGCATTATAACGCCCGCCTGGATTGGAACGACCTTCAACTCAGGCGGCATTACAACGGCCTGCAGGCTTACGGCAATACCAAGTTGGCCAATATCCTTTTCACCCGGGAGATGAACCGCCGCCTTGGAGAGGAGTCTACTGTGCGCGCATTCGCCGCCGACCCCGGCCTGGTAAAGACGGATATTGGCATGAAGGGCACTCCCGGGATCGTGAGTTGGGTGTGGAAGCTCCGCCGTTCGGGCGGGATTACCGCTGCGGAGGCAGCGCGCGGCATCTGCTATTTGCTCACCGAGCCGTCGATCCAGGATGTGCCAAGCTCGTATTGGAAACATGGCCAGCCCAAAGCAGCCAGCCATGAAGCGCAGAATTGCCTGAACGCAGCCCGTCTCTGGAAGATTTCCAGCCAGATGTGCGGTCTGCCCGTGGAGGAATGCTATGCAAACGCCTGAGAATCGCTCGAAATGCAGAAGCAGGGTTTTGATCAGCGGCGCATCGGGAGGATTGGGAAAGGCGTTCGCGGTCGAGTGTGCCAGCCGCGGCTGGGACCTGTTCCTCACCGATATGAATGCACCTGCGTTGGAAACGCTTGCCGCAGGTCTGCGCCGGTCATACAACGTGGATGTGATCACCCATGCCTGCGATCTGACCGATCTGGACGCGCGATTGGCTCTCTTCGAGCGAATCCGGGTGAACTCGCTGCGCTTCTGGTGCCTGGTCAACGTCGCCGGCATCGATTACGAAGGGCCTTTCTTCGAGCAGTCCAGCCAGCAAATTCGCACGATTCTGCGCCTGAATATCGAATCCACGCTCGATATCACGCACGCGATGCTCAAGTTCCGTGATCCATGCGCCACCTTCCGCATCATCAATGTGGCCAGCCTGGCAGCCTTCTATCCCATGCCCGTCAAAGCCACATACGCCGCCTCGAAGCGTTTTCTGCTCGATTTCTCGCTGGCCTTGAGGGAAGAAGTTCGTAGCATGGGTGCCACAGTGACTGTGCTGTGCCCTGCTGGCATGCCCACAACCCCTCTCTGCATCGAAGCCATCGAAGCCCAGGGGTGGATGGGGCATATCACCACCATGGATACCGGGCGTGTGGCCGACAAAACGCTGAACGCCGCGCTTGCCGGGCGTCCTATGGTCATCCCCGGTTGGGTGAACCGCACCCTGCAGTTGCTCGGTTCGATTGTGCCTGCCAGGCTGGTCGCTGCACTCGTTGGCAGCCGCTGGAAAAGCGCGCAGCAGAAGCGCAGTCTGGATAAGCAGCCTGCCATGCCATGATGCGCCGGCTCCGCAAGACCTGCTGTTCAGCCGTCAAAATTGAGAAAGAAGCCTTCTACTCGAAGGCTTCTTCGATTTACTCGTAATACGGGTTTCCATATAATAAATGTATTCATTGATCCATTTTGGATTTATAAAGCTCGTTCAAGAGGTAAGAACATGCAGCCGATCAGTAAATTGAAAGAAAACCTGCCGATCCGGTACGATCTCACTCTTTCGTTTGTACTCTCACTCATCATTGCCTTCCTGATGACTGTTGCGTCTGTGGTCAGCCTTGTGTTGCGGGCGAGCGTCTATCCAACGGAGGAATTGAGCAAAACCTTCATCCCCAACGACCTGATCAACCTGATCATCGGGCTCCCGCTTCTCCTTCTTGCCATGTGGCTGGCGCGTCGTGGACAGGTGGTCGGCTTGCTGTGCTGGCCTGGTGCGCTTTTCTTTATCGTGTACAACTACATTGCCTATCTCTTTGCCGTGCCGTTGAGCGCGGTTTTTCTGCTGCATATGGTACTGGTCGCGCTGAGCATCTACAGCATGATCCTGCTTTTGGCGAGCATCAGCCCCGATGAGGCTGCGCAGCTTTTACGCGCTTCAGTTCCCAACGCCATGGCTGCCGGTGTTCTCGCCCCTCTCGGCGCCATCTTCTTCATCCGGGTGATCGTGGTCATCATTCAGAGCTTCGGTGCAAGAACTCCCATGCCTCAAAGCGAATTGGCGGTCAATGTTGCCGATTTCTTGGTTACCCCCTCCTGGATCATTGGCGGAATCTTGCTCTGGTTCAAAAAGCCTTTCGGTTATATTGCAGCCCTGGGTCTTTTGTTTCAAGCGAGCATGCTCTTCATCTCGCTGATCTTGTTCATGCTCTTGCAGCCGATCCTGACCTCCTCGCCCATTCCCGCATGGGATATCGTCATTGTTTGTCTCATGGGCATGGCGTGTTTCGTCCCGACCGTCCTGTTTGCGCGAGGCGTGATGGCGAAGCAGGCATAGAAGAACTCACAGTGCGCAATCCATTGAGGATTCTCCGCCTGTTTCGGTTTCCTGTCATGATGTCAAGCCTGTTTCAGCAAGCTTTGAACTTCGAGCAGGTCTATAATAATCGAGACAAAAGATATTTCTTCTCAGGAGTGTGCCATGCTCAAGGATTTGGTACTGCGCAATCGCAGCTATCGCAGGTTTGACCAGTCGGTTAGAGTTACTGCCACAACCTTGCGTGAACTAGTAGATCTTGCTCGCCTCACCCCATCATCTCGCAACGCCCAACCGCTCAAGTATGTGCTCGTTAGCAATGAAGACACCTGTTCAAGACTCTATCCTCTCCTGGGATGGGCCGGATATTTAAAGGATTGGCCGGGTCCTGAAGAAGGCGAGCGTCCTGCAGCTTATGTGGTGTTGTTGGGGGATACTGCGATTAGTAGCAGCTACAGCATCGACCCGGGTATCGCATCGCAGACTTTATTGTTGGCCGCGGTGGAAAAGGGGCTTGGCGGCTGTGTCATCGCCACGGTGAAGCGAAACGAGGCCATGGAATTGCTCAATATCCCCGGGCAATACGAAATCCTTTACGTGATCGCGCTTGGAAAACCGGTCGAAAAAGTGGTCATCGAAGATCTCGCGCCGGATGGAGATATCAAGTATTGGCGGGACGAGAAGCACGTGCACCACGTTCCCAAACGCTCGCTGAAAGACTTGATTATCAGCGAAAACTAGTATCGTTATCCGATAAGTATACGTATTATCTAGGAGAGATTGGCTTATGGCTGATTTTTTGGACGGGGCTGTAGCACTTGTTACAGGGGCGAGCAGCGGGATCGGAGAAGCCACAGCAAAGGCACTGGCAGCCCGGGGAGCGGCAGTAGCACTCGTTGCCAGGCGCAAGGAGCGGCTGGTGAAGCTTGCCGCGGAGATCGAAGCCAAAGGCGGGCGGGCGCTGATCATCCCTGCAGACATTGGTATCCAGGCAGAGTCAATCTCTACGGTTGCGCAAACCGCAGACGAATTCGGCCGTCTGGACATCCTGATCAATAATGCCGGCCTGATGCTTTTGAGCAACATCGAGCACGCGGATACCACCGAATGGGACCGCATGATCGATGTCAATTTGAAGGGTTTGCTGTATATGTCTCACGCAGCGCTTCCCTATTTGCTCAAGGCAGCCAAGGATTCGCCGCGCAAAGTGGCCGATATCGTCAATGTCAGTTCGGTGGCAGGCCGCCGCGCGCGTATCGGCGCAGGCGTGTACAATGCCACCAAGTTTGGCGTCGTTGCTTTCACCGAATCGCTACGCCAGGAAGTGACCGCGAAGCATGTGCGTGTTTCCGTAGTCGAACCGGGCGTTGTTCGGACGGAACTTGCGGGTCACATGAGCGAGCAGAACCGCGCCGCAACGATGAGGCCCTTCGAGGGCGTGACCCAACTCGAATCTGAAGATATCGCCGAGATCATCGAGTTTATCGTTACGCGGCACTGGCGTTCGGCGCTCAACGAAGTCCTCGTGCGCCCAACGGAGCAATCCTTCTAGGGCGGTCAACAGGCGGGCTGTGAATCCGCTTCAAACAAACCGACTTTCATTCATCGAAGGCCGGTTTTTTGTTCGTTCAGTCAAACGAACAACCGGCTGAGGATGAAGGCGAGGATACACAGGGTGGCGCCAAGATATATACCTCGCATGGCAGCGCGCCCACTCTCTGAACTAACCGAGCGAAGCAACCGGATGGAGAAAATGACGATCAGCGCGTCGGTGGCCAGGATCATCACCAGGTAGGTCAGGCCAAGCCAACCGAAGACCAGCGGAATGAAACCAATAAGGATTACGAGTGACCATAAGATGACAGAGGTCCTCAGGGCGAACGACCTGCCGCGGGTCAGGGCGATGGAACGCGAACCACGCTTGCGATCACCTTCCATGTCCATGGCATCGCCCGCGATCTCCTCGCCCAGATCGATGAAGAAGGCGATCAGGGCAAAGATCCAGACGACAAGGTTGCCTGGCAAGTGTACCGTCAACGCGCCAAAGATGAAGGAGAGCCCAACCGACAAGCTGACCATGAGATTGCCCGTAAGCCCCGCTTGCTTGAAGCGCCAGTTATACAGAAACGCGATCAGCCAGAGAAAGATGCCAAGAACAAGCACATCGGGGCCAAGGATGAAAGCGCAGGCCAGACCGGCCAGGCTGGTCAGTACACTGAGCGCAATCACCTCTGAACGAGTCACTGCCCCAGAGGGAAGGGGGCGATCAGGCGTGTTGATCTTGTCGACCTCGTAGTCGAAGAGGTCGTTGAGGATGATCGCAGATGCCGAGATGCAGAAGATGCTCAAGAAGGCCAACACTGCCACACTCAGTTGAGGGAAATGCCCCAATGCGAGAATTTCACCCGCCAGGACGCAGACGCCTGCCGCGAACGTCAGTTCAGGGCGGATGAGGTGCAGAATGCCTGTGAGTTTCCTTTTGAACATGCGTCTATTATAGGCCAGGGACGGATGAGATGCGTATATTCACGTCATATTCTTCAGCCGGGTTGAGATGCTTAGAGCCGCACACCGATTCACACTTGCGGGAGTTGATTTGGCGCATTCCGACATCTTTGCTACAATAATTCATAAGAAGCAATCCTGCTTGCCATACAACTTCACGGCGTAGTGAGCTGCAAATCGAAGACAAATTGATTGATTACAACAGCGGTATGGCCCGCAAGTAGGGTGTGCATATTCGTTTCGAAAGGATGTCGAAATGGCCATGCAAACCTCTACCACTCCCATCTTCTACCCAGACTTGTGCCCAAATTGCTCAAATTATGATTCGACCGGCCAGAAATGCATGGTGGCTGCTGTCGCCGCCGGTTCGACTTTGCCTTCCGAGGTAATGATCTCAGAAATGACCGGGCTTTGCCCTTATTTCGAGCCTGTTGCGAGCCGACCGACAATCAATGAAGTCGAGGCAGTCGAAGTGCAGGGAAACGTGGGCTTAACAGCAGAGGAGCCACCCTTGCCCACAAGGGAAGAGCCGGTTGAAAAAGCGGCAACTGAAGCTGCGATGCCTTTAGCGACCGAAATGGAGGTGAGCCCCGGTGAAGCAGATGCAATAATCGAACCTGCTGCGGCGACGCCATTTGCTGACATAGCGTCGCTTGACGAGGCGGCGCAGGTTGTGGCGGAAGCTGAAGGCGCCGTGCCGCCTGAGCTTCAGGCCAGCATCCCCATCGAACAGGCGGCCAGAATCGTATCGATGCCTGCGACAATCGAACAACCAACAACCGTAGAGCCAACGCCGGTTACCAAAGAGCGTCCAACGATGCCTGGAAACGCCCCGGCCGTGGAAGCCAGGCTGCCGGGGGAAGCGCGCATTCATTGCCCCAAATGCAAGGTCGAAAACACATCCAATGCAGTGCGATGTCAGAATTGCGGCGAATTGCTTCTGCCTGGCGAGAATACGCGGGGGAAACCGGTCTATTTTGTGTTCGGAGTACTCTTTGCCGCAGCTTTCGCGTATCTGTATTACCAGTTCTACATTCTGAACCCGGGGACCACTCTCGAGAATGGGATATTCAGCCCCTTGATCCTTGGAGCGTTCGTCTCGCTGCTGCTGGGAATCTTCCTTTCATTGAGGCGGGCACCGGAGTATTTGAAGTACGAAGCTCGGGCAAGCAGGCATATCCCCCTGAACGCGCTGCAATCGCTTGCGGATGCGAACCGGGCGATCGCAATTTCACCAGAACGTGAGCACAACAGGCTGCTGAAGATGCGCGCGGAAATTTACGATAAGCTTGGCATGGCAGAGGCTGCAGCTCGAGACAGGTTAGCGGTAATCACCTCGCCAAAGGCGACGCGCGCAGATGCGAACTTGGTCTATCCGATCACCGGGGCGGAAGCCGACCTATATGCCATGGGACGGCGCAAGGATCAGATGAAGGCGGTATTGAGCTCGGGCAATGTCGTTGCGGTAGGGTATTGTCCAAGATGCCGGTTGGTTGCAGAGTTGAATGCTGATGAGAGCTGCAAGGTCCACCCCAAGATCAAAGGCCAGGATGTCGATTACGTGATTGCCGCCGATGCGCTGAAGGGGAAGCTCTCGGTGTTGGGGAAGATTGAGCGCAGACATCAGGAGGCGGCAGCTCAACTGACCGGGATGCTTGCTCAAAATGAGGCAGCTGCCGTTGGGTACTGCCCCAAGTGCCGGAAGGTAGTGCAGCTCGATGTGGAGCGCAAGTGCATCGTCCATCCGAAGCAGAGAGGCAAGTGGGTGCATTACACAGTGCCTGGCGAACTGGAGCAGGGTAAACAGGCGGTTCTTGAAGAGATGAAGAAACGCACGGTTGCGCTGAGGGACTTGCGAAATGCGTTGATGGTGGTGATCGTGCTTGTTGTTTTGCTGCTGGCCTATGTGCTGACAAGGTAAGGCGGGACGAGAAGTCTGGGTATTGCTGCTTGTAGCCGTGTCAGTTTATGAGCGATCGAGCGGGTATCATAGACAAGGAAAAAGACGATCTATCCCCAGTTCTTCCCTTCGGGGAAAGGCCATGGAAGAGCGTACAGCTTGACGATCCTTAGGATGTTTCTTGTCATGTGAGGATGCAATCCTTGGCGCTATTACGAGAAGCGCACATGAATATGTGTAGCCCGAATGAACCGTTCAGGAAGCAGAGAAAAATTTTAAGGAAACTGTAAGGTGTCAACGGATCAACCCCTTGAATTGCGGATGGCGTGACGCCCTTCTCAGATCACGTCAGATTCGTTGATGGGGATTTCGGGTTCCGGTTTTTGCGAGAAGACCTCTTCTGGTGTCTCGACTGTTTTAACGGTGATATCGGGCAATTCGATCTCCAGTCGACGAAGGCGCGGATAGAGAAAGGCAATCCCTGTCACTATCATTGTGACGATGCCAAAAACGCTGAACAGCAAGGCGATACCGCGTCCGGGTCCCGTGCCTATGATCCTTCCGAATGAATTTGCCAGAGGGCCATTTACGCTCATCAGAGGCTCGAAGATATGGTCGGCCAGGGGTCCGGCAATCAGGTAAGCCAGGGGGAGGGAGGACCAGGCAATCATACGGCGCACGGAGAAAACCCGACCCTGAACGTCAGGAGCCGTTTTGGTTTGCCAGATAGCCTGGCTGCAACTATTGATGATAGGCAGGCCAAAGAAATATACAAAGACTGCGACGGCCCAAATGGCAATCGAGGCCGGGAAACCCACCGCTAAAAGGGCAATGCTTGAAAGCACAGAAAACAGGTAGATGCCAAAGATCCGCCTCTTTGGACCACCCCAAGCGCTCATGGTGAGACTTCCCACCAGTAGCGCAATTCCCCCAATCGACATGAGCATGCCCAGGGTAGCGACGGTGGTAAATCCAAGCACCAAGGGTGTGAACAAAACCTGGACCACCCCCGAAGTAAAGTTGGTCACAGCAAAAAAGAGGAGCAAAGCCAATAATCCGCGGCGGGCATTGATGTATTGCCAGCCAAATGCCGCTTCGTGGAGCAATGACCCCCGACCCTCCCGGCCTTCCCTGGTCACCTCAGGCCTGGGAATCCGCACCATCAGGAGAGTGGAAACCGCAAATAAAAAGGTGATGAAATCGATGAGGATCACCCCCTGGAGCTGGATCGCTCCAAGCAATACTGCCGCCAATGGGGGTGCGGCGATCATTCCAACGGCTTCAGCAATCTGGACCATTCCCCCAGCACGCCCGAGATGTTCCTTGGGGACGAGGAGGGTGGTGGCTGCTGAATAGGCGGGCCATTGGAATGCGCTGAACGTGGAACTGACTGCCATGATGATATAAATTTGCCAGACTTCCAGGCGGTTCGCGAGAAGGAGAACCACGATGGACACTGTGCATAAACTTGCACCCGCGTCGCTTAGAATCATTGCCCAGCGACGGTCCCAGCGATCGACAAGCGCACCGGCGATGGGAGAGAACAGGATGCCGGGCAGCGCAGTGAACAATGAGATGAGAGCAAATTGGGTGACAGAACCGGTGCGTTGGAAGACCCATACGCCCAGGGCAAATCCGGTGAGCCCGGACCCGGTGAGCGATATCAACTGACCTCCCCAGATGAGGAGGAATGTGCGAAAGCCTTTTACAGCAAGGAGGTTGTTCATAGGGATCCCCTCCAGACCAGAAAAACTTGTTCCAGCCAACTCATAGGTTGGGCAAGCTTACAAGCGTCAGATATACGGCTGATTTGCTGAACGGAATTTGATGTTTGTTACGTTGGGGTTAACGAACCGGATTGAAAAGTCATCGACGGATTCTTTTGCGGGTTTTAATATTCGTTTATTTCATTATAAGCTACGGGTCAATGGACCGAACAGGTCGGACTGACAGCAGACGAGGTCAAATTGAAGATGAAGAGAGAAACCACCTACTGGAGTCTATGCAACTGGCGTCAACCGGCAGAATTCATTTGCACGAGATCCCAAAGGTTGCCGTAGAGGTCTTCGAAGACGGCAACCCATCCGTAAGGAGCGTGTTTCGGTTCGCGGATGAACCTGATGCCGTTCGAAATCATCTCGTTGTAGTCGCGCCAGAAGTCGTCAGTATTGAGGAAGAGAAAAACCCGACCGCCAGCCTGGTTGCCGATGAAAGGCTCCTGTTCGGGTTTGGATGCCCTGGCGAGAAGCAGCGTCGTGCCGCTCGATCCGGGCGGGGCAACAAGAACCCAGCGCTTGTCCTGTTCAGGCTGATAAGTGTCTTCGACGAGAGTGAAGTGGAGCTTTTGGGTGTAGAAGGCGATGGCTTCGTCGTAATCCCGCACGACCAGAGCGATATGGAGGATGGTTTGTTGCATTCTGAGCCCCCGGCTTGTTACATGGTGTTCGAAAGAAAATCAGAGATGCGAATGCTCACGCCAATTGTACCCGCATGATGGGCAAAGCGCATTGTGCATACAGAGGAGCGATCCACAGCTTGGGCACATCCATTTGCGGTTTTCGATCTCGACAAAGCTGTCGATTCCGGCGCGCTCGATGGCGATGAGGTTGTCGATGGGTTGGGTGTTGTATTTGGTGCGGTAGCGTTTATCCAGGCGTTTGATCAGGATGCAGGGGAAGTCGGCGCAGCCAACACAATAAGCGGATTTGGTAGCTCCCAGTTTTTCACAGTTCTTGATGTGTCAATTCACGCATGATGGAGATTTATTGAAATCCGCTCCGCGGCAGCCAGGACAGGCGGCTATTCGCCGGATGAACGCGCGGCATAGACGGCAATCGATGCCGCAAGGCGCAATCAAGGCCGGAGAAGTCGGTTTGGGGAGGGCTTGGCTAGAATCCACGGAGCCTGGTTGGGTCGATGTGGATGGCTACAGTGTAGTCGGCGTGGAATTGCTCGGTGGTCATACCGAGGTCCTTGATGTCATCGGCATACTTCTTGGCATAGCCATGGTCGATGATTGGCGAGTGTGGTTCAAGTTTCGCATCGCCTGTGATGACGATCACATCGTCACCGCCACCCTCGAAGTTGATTGAAACCTTGGGGTGGACGGGAATATTGCGCAGTTTCAATGATTTGGCCTGGCTATAAATGAGTATCTCCTTGCCGTTCCAATAGAACCAGACCGGGTTGGGTTCAGGCGTGCCGCTGTGCGCCACGGTGGTGAGCCAGATCACCTTATCATGTTCGAGACGGTCAAGGACGTGGGCGCCGAAATCACCTTTGAATTCGATCATTATGTCTCCAATCTATCCGAAATAACGTTAGTTCCATTATACAGAGTTCAGGTCAGTGAAACTGCAGCGAATTCCGGTAGAGGAGGTAGTGCTTACGTCCTTGAGCGTTTAGTACGCAAGGCGCATTGCTGAAGGGCTAGAGACTTGAATTGGCAGGTCAATGATCTTTCCCCGGTCCGTCCTGAAGCGAAGGGACAAATCAACCTCCCTGGCGATCTAGGCGCCCTCTTGCAGTATTAGTGATAGCAGGGGCAGGCCGATTGCCGTTTGTGCGCTAACTGCAACTATAACCAATTGACGCTCAGCCGAACCCTCTCTCATACGAGTGTGAGGGGTTTGATAAGCATGCGTTGAACAGTCATCTCCAGCCTTGACCCCGAAGATGTTCTTCACAGCGAAGTAAGGGCCAGTACAAGATTAAGAGGTGTCCTTTCGTTTTTAGAAGATATTCGATAAAGTGGGCCAGGCGCTGAAGAATTCCATTACCAGAGCCGCAATTACCTTCATGGATGTTTTTTGTTCAAGAGGACAAGAAGGCAAGCCAGAGGAACTGATCATTCCCGTAATTAACTCGCAGACCTATACGTCTTCAGGGCGATGTATACTGAGAATAAGAGATTCGAATGAGTAGCGTAAGTGGGGTGGGTATGTCAACTAAGAAGAGTTCGCTTCGGTCTTGGGTGGTTGGCATTCTGTTGGTTATTTGCCTTGTGCTTGCCCCCGGCATTCGGGGTTACGGCAACTGGCGAATTGATGAGTACATCATCGGTATGGCGCTGCCCATTGCGATTATTCTCTATCAGTTAATCTCCGGGAAGCAGTTCTCAATTTCCAAATAAACATCAAGCATTTGATTTTCGAAGCCTTATCTCGTGAAATGGCAAAATCATGCCTTCTTCTTTCCGGCTCTGGATTCGGCCTTCTTCATATTCTCGGCCAGGCGGAATTCTACGATGCGGGTGATCAGATCAAGAGGGATGGGGCGATCGAGGGGGAACTGGATCGTGCCTTTGGATGTGACATAAGGCGCCAGTTCGTCCTTAAAGGCAGCGACTCCGCTTGAAGTGGGGAAGAAGCTGATGTGGTCCTTGAATCCTCCAAAGTACACCAGGTCGCCGTTGAGGTAGTAGCAAGGTATCTGGTAGCTGATGATCTCCTTTGCGCCCGGAGCAGCAGCTCTGATCGCGGCGCGGATTTCCTGCATGGTCTTTTGGATCTCTGCCGGGAATTGCGCAATGTATTCGTCTACTGAAGCAGATGCGTTGCTTTTCATACACTCTCCAATCCGGGGATAATGCTCAAGTCAAGTTACCGGCACGTATTATATGGGAAAATATTGAAGGCTGCTGTAAAAATCTAAGAACCCTGTCCTCAGGCCATTACAGTCTCGAGCCTGCCAAGTGTTACCGGCACACCTGTGCGCAGGGTGTTATGAATTTCAGCCAGGCGATCGGTCAGCTCGGCGAGTTGGCGAATTTGAAGGGGTACGGCATTGGCAGTAACCCGCGCATTGTAGGTGACGTTTTGGGCAGGCTCACCCGCTTCCCCAAATTCACCTTCGACTTCGACCTCCACCTGCTCAATCTGAATACCCTGTTTGGCAGCTTCGCGATAGAGATCATTGCAAAAGCATGTGGAAAGAGCGAGGAAGAGCAGTTCGCCGGTATTGATGCTCGATCCGTAGCCCGAAGCTTTGGGCGCGATCTTGAGCGCATGGATGATGTCATTTGTGGAGACTGAAGCCTGGTGCTGTCCGCGGCTGTTGAGCACCCTGACAGAAATCTTCATTTTGTCCTCCTCTAAACGTCGATCATGCCGACGAAGAGATTATTCCTTGCACTTGCCGCTGGCACCGACCTGGTAGAGGGCATCTATCTCGACCTGCGAAAGCGCCCGATCATAAATGGCTACTTCATCCACAATGCCCTCGAAGCCCTTGGCTGTGTCGTTTGGAAGGCCGCCGATGTAGAATGTGGATTCGGCGGGGGTATTCAGGGGTAGATCACCTGTGGCAACCGGCTGGCCATTTACATAGAGGGTAAAGGAAGAGCCCGTGTTCGAAACGGCCACATGATACCACTCGCCGACATTCAAGTCGGGCCCGAAGATCCTTCTTCCCCATTGAGAGAAGAAAAGACTCTTTGCGGCTGTTCCCAGGTGAAAGGTTTGCTCGAGCGATCCGAAGTTCCCGTAGCCTGCAAGAAACCCCTCCCCTTCGGGTGCAGCTTCGAGTTTCATCCAGAGTTCGATCGTACGGTCGGAGTCTGCGCTGGGGAACTCGGCAGCAGTTGCGGCAACGTATGCAGACCCGTTGAAGGCGAATGCCTGGCCCACTTTGCCTTCAGCATAGGCTACACTTTCCGAAAGGGTACCGGTGTTTTCACCCTGGATGTCTTCAGGGCTGGCGTCGCCAGGCCACCATGCGACAAGGCCGGCGGGAGCGAGGATACAGGGCACGCTTTCATCCCGAGCGGGAGGCACTCCCCAAAAGCGTTCAAGGGAACACGAGGCACTTGAAAGGGTTACCAGCAGAGCCAGTGACAATAAAAACCAACGCAGAAAATGGCGTTTTTCTCGTCCCCTTCCTGTCATAAGCCGCTCCAGTCCTGGTTCAGTGACCGAACCAAAAGCCTGCTCCTATTAATATAAAACTATCGGGGCTGGCTTTCAAGCAGCGGAAGTCAACGGAGCGCTGAGAAAAGGGCGAGGACGACAGGAATGTCAGTGCCTGCGTGGAAGAGGAAGGAGCCCAAAATGCTATCCGTCTTCTGCATGATGAACCCCCAGGCGAGTGCAAGCGGGAGGAGAAAAGCGAAGAAGAGCAGAATATCGGGTGAATACGAAACGCCGGTGTGGTGCAGCGTGAATGGGATGGCAATGACGAGATTCGATAGGAACCTGCCCAGGAAGGGATCGAGACGCTGAAGGAAGAGCCCGCGGAAGAGGAGTTCTTCGTTGAAGGCGTTGCCGATGATGAAGATGAGAATCCAGGGGATCCAGGAGACGACCTCGCGCATGTACAGCTCACGCGCGCCAAACAAGAATTGGGCCGAGAAGATGGAGCTTGCCGCAAAGAGGACAAATCCGATGAAGCCGATGAGCAATCCCAGGCCGAGGCGGCCTTTCTTGACGTAGATGGAGGCCAGGCTGGTCTTGGAAAAAAGCATGGCAAGCAGGATGACACCAACAATGATGATACTGCTATCGAGTTTATCGAGGGCGAGCCCTGCAGGCGAGTAGAGAGGGATGCGCAGAAGCTGGAGTAGCCAGTCGCGGGAAGGTACGTAGTAGTCGATACCCATGGCGAGTGCGGCGACAAAGCCGGCGAAGAAAAGCTGCCAGTAGTTCTTCAGGCGGGGGTTTTCACGGGCAAAAAGCGCACAAATGAGGAGCCCGACGATGAGGATCACCCTGCCGAAGGGATCGACCATGGCAGGCAGCAGCGGACGGATGTGACTGAAAACGACGAAGATGAGAATGCCGAAGGCCAGAATAATGAAGAAAAGGACTGCCCGCCGCCAACCTTTTGGAGATGCCTGGTCAGTATTCATATACTCCTCTCCGCTGGTTTCTTGGATCTTAGTACCATTATACAGAAGGAAAGGCGAGTTGATTCAGGTTCTAGAAACGAATCCAGCCTGTTTGGGTGGTCAGGAAAGACAGCGCGCTGAGACCGATGGCATTGATGGTCATGTGCAAAATGATCGTCGGCCAGATGGAGCGGCTGCGATTGTATATATAAGCAAAGGCAAAGCCGAGGATAAAGATGGGCACGATCGCTGTAAGGTCGGCGTGAACCAGCGAGAAGAGGGCGGCGCTGATAAGACCAGCTTTCACCCAACCCAATGAATCACGAAGCCCGCCGAAAACGAAGCCGCGAAAGAAGACCTCTTCGACGAATGGAGCAATTCCCACCCCGCCGATCCAGAGCCAACCTGTCCAGGTGACTTCGCTCAACGTCTGTTGGAGGCCGGCTTGCGAAGTGGTGTGAAAAACGCTTTGAAGGAAGAGGTTATAGGCGCCGTTGAAAGCATAAAAAACGATGATGATGCCAAAACCGATGACCAAAAACGCCGCGGGGAAACGGCGCAGGCCGAGGGAAGACCAACTGACATGATATTTATGAACACTCAGCAGCCAGACCGGCACCAGGAGGAGCAATTCACCCAGGGAAATGTACACCCCCAGGTCCACAAGCAAGCCGAGTGCACTTGTCAGGACCACGGCGACGACAGAAAGGATGATCCACAACCCAAGGCCGGCGATCCCAAGCCATACTTCGCGGCGTGTCCAGGGGATTACGGGAAACGGATTTTGCTCTGAATTTTCCATGAAACCTCATCCTGTAAAGCTCTGAAGCGTGGGAATCTCGTGAAGGACAAGTACCTGTCCCCCTCTTTGTGAGAATTATACATTCGACCCATGTTTGTGCAGCCTGATTGCGGTAATCAATTCTTACAGGCTGTTCTGCTCGATATTTCGTTTTCAGTTTGACCAGTCCAAGATTCAAGGCAGCTGAGTGATGCCGATCATGTTCCCATCAGCGTCTTTGACAGATGCGACCAGCTTGCCATATCCAACATCTCTGACGTCTTGAACCAACGTTGCACCTCCATCGATCAAACCCTGGAGTGCCTGCCGGATGTCTGGCACCGAGAAGTAGGGAGTAACCCCCGTCATTCCCTGCTGGCCTCCATCGGGAACAAGGCCGATGTCCTGATCAGCGACCCTGTATCCCACATAATATGGCGCGTCTGCGATGGGATCAACGCCAAGCAATTTGGTAAAAAGCGATTTCGCTTTTTGGAGATCTTCGACTGGATAAAGCACCGTCCAAACGCCTTGATTCATTTGATGCCTCCTTTAACTACCGAAGTCTGATAGCAGAGAACATGGTAGCACGGGAAATATAAATTCAGGTTAAACGCACAATTGCAGAAACCGCGAAGCGGACACCCGGGGGAATCGACCGGGTATGTCCGAATTCGCGGCTTCGAAGGTGCGTATGCAATGATCTGGAGCGAAATGCCCGTTATGCGTTGATCACGACATAGACGTTCCCATCATCTTGAGGGGTGATCGAGATGGTAGCGCTCTCTGCTTCCTTCTTGTAGATCAACATTTTATTGCCAACAGTGCCTTCTTCAATATCGGTGAGGAGCCAGTCCAGCCCTGCCATTTCTTTGTTGTAGAACGCCTGGATGACTTCCACCGGAACATCGATGGCGAAGTAGTATCCGCCCGAGATCTCATCGCCCGCAATGGCATCGGGCATGACACGAATGCCATGCCAGTATTCATAGGGGACTTGCGAAGGCATGGGCAAGCCCGTCATCGATGACTGGACGGAGGTTTCCATGGGCCTCGCGGTGATCGTGGGCACGTTGGAAAAGATGGACGAAGAAACGCCGCCCTGTCCAGTTGTGGGGGTTGGTGTGGGCTTTTGCCCGATCACGGTACACGCCGACAATACGGCAAAGAGAAAACAAACGACTGTGACTTTAGTGATGGCTTTCATGATTTCCCTCTGGTTGGTGGTGGTGAAAAAGATGCGCCCCCTTAGATGATCCCATTATATAGAGCGCAGACATCCAGACAAATAAAAAACACCTTGCAGAGTTGCAAGGCGTTGAGTTCGAGGCAAATTCGGGTGTGAAATCAACTCCGTTTTAAGAGCTTTATGCCAAAAATGAACATCCAGAGCATAAATGGTACGATCAGGGCGCGTTGGATCAGGCCAAGCCAGCCGGCAAATGCGATTTGAAACTGGGTTATCTTGGAAGAGACGGTGAAAAGAACGAGGTTAGCGGTGATGATCAGCGCAAGGGAGATCGTCCATGTGCAGAATGATTTCCAGGCAGGATCGCTGTTGAAACGGCGCAGGTAGACAAAAGTGCTGATGGGCATGAGCAGAAAGGCAAGCGAGCCAAGGATGCCATGGATGGTTCCATGTACAGTCCCTTGATTGACCGGCGTTTCTGCGGGGTCCATCACAAAAGGTCCCGAAACCATAAACAATACCGCAATCATCGTGAGGAAGATCAAACCACCGCGAGAAGCTTTTCCGGTTGGAAATTCGGCGGCGATTCGCCGCGTGAAAACGAACATCAGCGCGCCGGTCAGAATAAAGTTGGTTATCTGGATCCAGCCGCGAGGACCCAGAGACAGGGCGCTGATAAAATCTGCCAGGGCGTTGTAGCCGGGCCGAAGGAAATCTTCGAGGGTAAAGGTGATCACAAACAGGGCTGGGAAGATAATGCCTGCCCAGGCTGTCAGCTTCTTCAGTTCCGGAGTCATTAGTTACATTTTAACCTTCCCGGCTTATTGAGGCCTGGCAAGGTCCCTTTGAACTGGAAAGGGCTACAAAACCATTAACACCTTATAAATCGTTCGTGCAAGCCGGTGAGGATATAAGTATGGCGTGTAAAGAGAAAGCTCTACCCTCGTTTAGGGCATGAAGGAAGGCCACAAGAATCGGGCGGGAGCGTTTTGCAGGCGGCCGACCATGTGCTCAACGCAGCCGAGATAAGGGGATGAACCTTCTGGTCAGTGATGCCAAAGGAAGCAGCCATCTTCAACTGGCTGGATGCGAGAGGGATGGCAAGCGATTCCCAGCCTGTTAGTGGAACGCCGCCGATGCGATGGATGAGATCGAGCCAGCGCACTGAAACGACAGGGCCGGAAAGCACGGGGAAAGTGGCGCTACTTCGATCGAAGTAGCCGATTAACTTTGCGCAATCATCGGCGTTGGCTTCGAGTAAAGCGCGCCATGAACCTTTGAAGCGCCCCTGCACTCCACGGCAAACCTGCCACCAGACGCGCCCGATGTATTGCGGCGCGCCGATATGCAGCGACACGATCGCCTCAGTCACCTCTTGCGAAACCTTGTAAGCCACCTGCGAAGGGTCGAACAGCCAATTTTCCTGATGATCTACAAGAACCGCCCATTGTTCCGGGCCGGGAAGATTGGTGCTGGCGACGGCTCCAAGGGTGAGCAGGTTCAGACGGCGTTCGACCGAAGACACGCTCTGCACGAGCCTGGCAGGGTCGTGCTGTCCGCAAAGGCCCAGAGGAAGGCTGGAGAAGGCGTCAACGAGCGGGGAAGATAATGTCATAGGCGGAATCAGATGGATGAAAGGGGGAAGGCAGCGCCTTCCCCCCACTGTATTAACTCAAATGTTATTGGTTGGCCGTGCCCTTGGTTGCGGTGCAGTTGGACGACCAGGCTCCACCGTCTGGAAGGCGGCAGAAGGATAGATCGTAAGGCGCGCTGCCATAAGTGTAGGCGTCAAAGATCGTAGTGCCATCGGTGCCGAGGAGGCGAACATCGTCACCCGTATTGTTGTAGTAGTTTACCATCTCCATCACGTAATAACTGCCGGGTTCGAGAATGGTAGCGGAAGGTATTTGCTTTGGAGCGCCGCCCCCGCCGGCGATGTCATCGAGCCACATACCGCTGATGTCCAGGCGGTCGGCAGTAGTATTGTAGAGCTCGACCCATTCGGTGGTGAAGAGCACCGATGGGGCGGGCAGGACTTCGTTCACCAGCACTTCACCCAAGAGTGGAATTCGTGGCTCATCGGGTACGACGACGGGATCGGAGGCAACGTATGCCGTGCCTGCGACGGTGTAGTTGACCCCATCAGCAGTCGACACGACCACATTGCCGTTGACGATCACAGAGTCGTAATAGTTGCGTGTGGGATCGCCGATCTGCGGCAGGTACATCTTTGTACCGTTGTTGTAGAGGCGATCGAGCGTGGATTGATCGGGATGGCCGTATGTGTTGGTGCTGCCTGCGCTGATGATGGCCACCGCGGGATCGAGCGTGGCGACGTATGCGGCATTAGTAGAATGCGCCGAGCCGTGATGGTTGACCGCGATCACCTCGACCTGCTGGCCGATGCGGGAGGCGACATTTGTCTCTTCGTCGTTATAGGTATAGCCGTAGGAACTGGTGGCATACTCACCGTCTGTATCGCCGCCTGTGACGAAATCGAATTTACCCCAATTGAGCCAGAGGGTGATGGAGTAGTCGTTTTCGGATGTGGGCAGAGCGTCCAAAGAGTGATCGCCGGCAACCGGGGTAACGCCGTCAGCCTGCATGACACCCTGGGCATCCACCTGGACGATCTTGACCGTCACGCCATCGGCAATGCCGAGATCGATCTGGGTTGTGGAACCGATCTGGGCAATCTGGCGGATCTGTCCGGCAATCGTCGAAGGATCGGTGACCCAGCACGCCCAGTTGCTCGCCGTGCCCGAGAGGGTGCCCACATTGTGCCATTCGATCTCGAGATTAGGATCACAGATGCCATCGTGGTTGGAATCGACCCAGGTGCCTCCGTCTCGGTCGATCAGAGCGCCGGCAGTGATGCCTTGCTGCTCGAGGAGCGACCAGATACCCCCGTAGCCTGCGTAGCCGATATGATCGAGGTGCCAGTGGGTGGCCAGAATGTAGTCGAGGTGGCTGCCGCCGGTAATCCGCCGGATCTCGCCAGCGACCCAGGTGGCGGTCTGGTTGGTGTTCCAGCTTTCTTCCATCACGTCGATGAGAAGGGTTCGGCCGGTCGGTCCAATAATGAGCTGTGATTCACCCTGCCCGACGTTGAAGACATGAATTTCGAGCGTGCCAGGCGTCCAGGTGCCACCAGCGGGTGGGGTGGCGATGTTTGCGGATCCCTGGGTGGGGGTGCACTCCACGGCGCTCCAAGCGCCGCCATCCGGCTGTCGGCACCAGCTCATGTCGAGCGTGGCTGATGTGTAGGTATATGCGTCGAATACGGTTGATGCGTCAGTGCCGAGCAAGCGGACATCGTCGCCCGTGTTGTTCAAATAGGAGGGAAGGGTGATGACGTAATACGCGCCTGCATCGATGGTCGTATCGGCGGGGATTTGCACAGGCGCAGAGCCGCCCGCGGCGATGTCATCCACATACATCAGGCCGATATCGAGCGTCTCTGACGAGACATTATAGAGTTCGATCCATTCGCTTGTCTGAACTGTGCCCGGGGCGGCTACAAATTCATTGATGAGCACCTCGCCGGCAACCGGCTGCCTCGGACCGGGGTTGTTGGTCACAGTCACGTTCACACTGGCTGTGGTGGTCGTTCCCACGTAGCGGGCGTATACCGTGTGCGCGCCATCGGCATAAAGCGTGGTGTCCCAGGTGTAAGACCAGCTGCGAGTGCCTGTGGCTGCCCACCAAGTGATGTTATCGATGGAAACTTGAACCGACCTGCCGTCACCGGTACCGGTGACAAGGTAGGTTGCGCTGACCACTTCGCCGCTGACCGGCGTCTTGATGGCGACCGGCTTGGCAGCAAAAGCAACGTTGGAGGTAAGCAGCACGAGGATCAGGGCGATCGTGACTGCTCTACCCCAGATGGAACGGTTGATGAGTTGCATGGTTAATTCCTCCAGACGAGCTAAACAAAAAGCGACCAGCCGGGTTGAGTTTGAGCTGATCGCGAGGGAGCTAAAGGGATGCAGATAGATTGATAGAGGGGTGAAGAATGACCCAGAGATGCGCGTGAGAGGAAGTGAATGCCAAAGGTTGCCATTTCACCTGCTGCAATGCGGACAAAGATGAGTTAATTATAGGATCGCAGCATAATGGCGCAACAAAACTGCGCGACGACTTTCCAAATGTAACCGTTCAATTGAGGCCGATCATTATTTGGGTTGTGCGGGGCGATTTCGATTTGTCGAGGCCTGGCTCTTCGATGTTAAAAAATTTCTGCCGTCTCTTCATGCATATTGTCTTTGAGAGCGCGGAATTCTTCTTCGCTGGCTTCCCATTGACCCAGCACGATCCGTTTGAAAGCCTTGACATCTTTGCGCCAGGTCTGTTTGATCGAAAGCAGAATATCCCCGTTTTGTTTTTCGGTGCACAGACTGTTGAGCCCTATCCGTGGGTGTGCGAACCGATCTCAATGAGGTTGCCCTCGGGGTCGGCGATCATCGAAGAGTACATGCCCCAGGGTTCGAGGCGGGGGAAGTAGACCGGGGTGGCGCCCGCATGAACAACCTTCGCGAATTCAAGGTCGACTTCAGAAGATGTGGGTAGTTCGATGGCAAGTTCGAAGGTGCCGTTCAACTTTGCAGGGTAGTCGGGCGTTTGACCGAGCAAGCCTGGCAGTTCCTTGCGCTCGTACATGGAAAAGCGCACACCCTGGTGAAAGTACTCGGCGTATGGACCGTTGCCGCTCCATTCGATGTCGAATCCGAGCACGTCGCGATAGAAGCCGACCATGTTGGGCAGATCGTTCACAAACAGGCCGATCATATCGATTTTCGTGGGCATAGTTATTATCTCCCATTCAGTGCACTCGAAGTGCAATCCAGAAGAATCTTTGTGCAGTCGTTTTTGCTTACTCTTTGCCAAAGTATTCGAAAAACAGTTGTTTGGAGAGCCTGGCGCCTTCTTCGGTCAGGATCAGGGTGGGTGATTTGGATTGCGGGTCGCTGATGTACCCCTTGCGTACCAGGTGGTTCAGGATCTCCATGTCCATCCCCTTCCAGGCACGCGTGCCGAACCGGTCGGTTGAACTGGTGAGGTAGAGCAAAGCGAGCGCCATCTCGTCAACTTTATCTTGATCGTATTCCATGGCAACCCTCGCTTTCAAGTAAAAAAGGTAGCCATCTCTATTGTACATGGCTTAACCAGGTCCATGAAGCGAAAGATCAAGTGAGAGATAAGCGTTTTAATTGAGAGGATCGGGGCTTTGTAGTATGATGTTGCCTTTGAGCAAGACTGGAAGATTGGCATGCCAGAACTTCTCGGCACTAAACAATTCGAGGTATCAACCTCCACCCATAATAAAGATGGGAAAGAGCTGCCCGAGGGAGGCTTCATAGTCAATCGAAATGATCTTGAAAATAGAAGGACTTCTGTCCATACCTCTTAACCTCCCCCTTGATGTACAGGTCGCGGAGAAACGAGTGCATGGGATGAGCGAGATCGATCATCGCTGTCACCCGGTCGCCGGGCCGCAGGCTTTGGGTAATGCCCGACTTGAGCACTTCGACGATTCCGGTATATTCGCGGCTAAGATAGGAATAGGTATACTCGATCTTGCCGCGGATTTGCTCGAAAGAGGTTTCACGAATTCTTCCCTCGATTTGAATGCCGCCGTTGTAGATCGAATAGACCTTGCCAATGCGTAGGCCAAGGGCAATGACGGCGATAAGCAGGATCGCGAGGTTGTGGACGGTGTACTCAATCGGCGCCGCACCCACGATTGCCATGGATGCAAGATCGAGGAGCCAGACCACAAACGGTATGAGGACCGAAAGGAGGGCTTTGGCATCAATCCGGAGAATCCGAACCAGGGAAGGATAACGGTTCATGATAGCTGATCCAATAATGAAAAGAAAAATTCCGAACAAAATATGAATCCGAAGGGGATCAAAAGCAGCATCCCCACACATGCTCATTATAACGACGCGGTTTGTGGCTGCAACGGCGTTTGCCTATCAAGAATGCAAGATATCATTGTTGTATGGCGGATCTCAACTTGCTCTCACGCAATAATTGTTCGCGCGTGACTTGCCGGAAACTGGTGGAATAGCTGACGACCAGAGCGATCGCACAGCACAGGATATTGAACAGAGGTAATGCCGCGAGCAATTGATTAAGCGTAACCGCTTTACCCAGGCGGAAAATCGAATCGAACATGCCCGGGCTGGTCTGATGAACCGGGATGAGAAGCGAAGTCAGGATTCCGCCGCCGAGAAGCGTGAGAATCATAACGAAGACCCCTGCAATGCCAAAACCCTTGTCGATCCCTCTGCCGAGCAGGTGTACACCTAACCCCACAAGGACGGAGCTAGGGATTGCCATCCAGAAGACGGGACGATGAAAGATGGCAACGGCCAATGCCCACAGACCGATGCCGATCAAGGAGCCGAGGAATCCGCCAATGATACCGATCAGGATGTTTTGCTCAGATCGCAGTATCTGCATCTTCTCGCGGATAATCTGAGAATTTGATGGTGTTCGCCTGTAAGCTGCCATTGAATGACTCAATTGAACCATCCCCCATCTCCTTTCTTGGGGAATCCGATCAGCATTTCATCACCGGATGCAATTTAATCCCCTTTTCAGAGAAGCCTGCAAGGATTCATCTTTCACCTATATTATATGAATCCAAAGTTAGTTCAGAAGTAAAGAATCAGTTAAAGAATGGTTTGTTCAATTCCAACGAGGGTAGGTTTGACTGCTTCAACAAGCTCAGCCTTCGGACCGAGGATCATTCGTGCTGAGTGCGATCAGTGAGTTATCCTGGCGATTTCGGTTTGAGCATCAGTACAGATTCGGCATCCCGGGTGATCTCATCACGCAGGAACAACAACGTGTGATACCTGGCGTTGAACCAATCGTCGACGCCATCGGCATAATGCCTGGTTCCGGGGAGCCCAGACTGGCCGGGAACGAAATTGACCCTGGCATGCGCCGGATCGGCCATATCGATGACGAAGCGGAAGGGTGGACCGACCACATCATTGCGGCTCAGATCTACGAAACTGGACGCGCTCGCCCAGACGGTGCTGCCATCGCCTCCGATGGAATACGGCCCAAGGTTGAACACCCGATCCAAGGGGCGCTGTCTGCCCATGATGTGTGAAAAGGTCAAGTGGTGAAGGTTTCCCCAACGCCATTTGGATAGTTCAGGGCCGAGATTGGCGTGCAGATGCGAAAGCGAGCGGTGCAATGCTTCGAGCAGTACCGCATCACGCCCGCAGCAATTCTTCAACTGCCACCAGGCAGAATCCGGATCATCGAGGCGTGCCGTCAGCCATTCCCAGGCGTGCATTCCCCACATTCCCGAGCCGCGGCTGCCACGTACCTGCTGGCCCATTCCGGCCATCTTCTCATCCAGCATCAGCGCGAGCGTCTGGCGGATCCAGACTTCGTAAAGCGCTGCACACGGACTGTCCGGCGCGAGATGACCGTCCCATTCGCGCATCAATGTTATTGCAGCAGTGTCTTCGTACATTGCAGATGTGAGCCCGCCTGCAACCCTGGCGAAAATCCGCGCGGAGGGCGAGACCTGGTCGTACTGCATGCCGCACAGGCAGGATGCATCGGCTTGCCCCGTCTCTTCGATCAATTCGGTGATGCGCTGGGCTCGGTCGTGAACTACATAATCATTCCCCAGATGGTAAGGATAGTCGCTGCTTGCAACCCGGTTGTTGGCAGTGACAATATATCCGCGGGATGGATTGAAAAGTTGAGGTAAACCTTCGAACGGGATGAACCCGGTCCATTCATATTCACCTGTCCAGCCTGCAACAGGAACCGCGCCGTTTCCCTTGGCGCGAATAGGAATATCGCCGACATAGTTATATGCGATGTTCCCCAGGGTATCCGCATAGACGACGTTCTGGTTGACGGCGCGCCAGTTGCGCAATGCATCGCGGAATTCAAAGCAGCTCTCGGCCTTGTTCATACGGAAGATGGATTCAAGGAAGGAATGCGCATCGAAGGCGGTCCATGACATAGCCATGGCCGGTAATTCAGTCTCGGATTGCTTGATGAGCGCTTTATTGATGACCGGTCCGTGGCGCGTTTCTTCAACAATTTCGGTGATCGCGGGTTTGCCCTTGATGTTGATCTCTTCTTGCCTGAGCGTCAGCGGAAACCATTGTCCCTGATATTCTGCTTCTTTGACGCCATCGCGGGTGCGGATGTGCTCTTCGAACAAGTCTTGAACATCGGCAAAGCCATCCGTAAAGCCCCAAGCCACCCGTCCATTATGTCCCTGGATCACCAGGGGAACACCGGGGAAGGATACGCCAACGACATTGAGGATGCTGCATGAAAGATGATTCTGGATAAAGATGCCCGGCGCTGTCAGTTGGAGGTGCATATCGTTTGCCAGAAGGGGTGAGCCGCTAAGCGACTTCGAACCGGAAATGACCCAATTGTTGCTGCCCACTCCATCGGCAGGCGAGCCAAGCGAGAATGCCTGGCGTTTGGAAGCAAGCAGCGGAAGATTCGCGTCCAGGATGAGCGGCCAGGCTTCTTCAGAAGCGAGTTCGAGTTCAGCTATCTTTTGAGATCCCAGTTTATGGATCAATTGGCCGCGTAGAAGCTCAGATTCCCAACTGGAACCGAGATAAACGAACATGAGGTAATTCCAGGAGAGACTGTCCGTGGGTGTCCACGGCTCAGGTTTGTAGCCAAGCAGGCTGAATTCGAGCGGGAGAGGCTCGCTGCGGATGCACTCATTCACTCCGAGGCTGTAGGCTTCTGTGATAGAGCGCTCCAATCCCCCTTCCTGACCGGCCGCTTTCTCCGCCCATTGCCGCAAGCCAAGGGTGCGCATGGTCAGGTCGGTTTCAAGGCCGGCCTTGCCCATGACCTCGCTCACGCGCCCAGCAACCACCCGGCGATAGAGATCCATTTGCCACAGGCGTTCCTGGGCATGGGTGAATCCCTGGCCAAATATGACGTCTTCGATTGAATGAGCGTAGATGTGGGGGACACCCCAGTGGTCGCGAATGATCTCAACCTCTCTGTTCAAGCCGTTCAGTGTAAGGTTGCCATCCAAATGGGGACGGTGGGTGAGATTATAAGCATGAACTCCCAACTTCATGAACGGTGCTAGAATCGAATCGACCCATGACATGTTTCCTCCCCTTTGCCTGCAGCGTGGTAAGAAGTTATCATTTCCATTATACAAAGAGCTTGAGGGTTGTCACAGAATGAATAGAGAGTTGCGACGTTCGATCAAGACCATTCGTATTCATTTCAGACGAATCCCATTATTCGATTTTTGAACCTTTTGCCTACGGTAAGGTACATGATAGTGAAGACGAAGACCGAACACACGCGAAGACAAATTGATCACACAACCTCAGGCAATCGTTTTGACTCATTCCCGCTGCAAAGAGGACGCCGTGGCTCCAGAACTCTTGCATGACCAGGAGTTGCTGCGCCGAATAGCAGCCAAAGACGAAGATGCATTGAAAGAGTTGTATGGCATCTACGGTCAGCGGTTGTTTGCCTATGCCCTGCGCGTGACGAACGATGAAGCCAGGGCTGAGGATGCGGTGCAGGAGGCGTTGATCGTCATCTGGCAGAAGGCGGGCGGGTTCAGGAGCGAAGGGCGGCCGATCGCATGGATATTGGGCATCGTACACAATACCGCGCTCAAGTCGCTAAGGCATCGAACTGAAAGGATATCCAATGTGATGGAAAACAGCCTGGTTGCGGCAGATCTTTCACCTGAGGAGCATTTGCAGGTCAATCAGCAGGCCAATCTGCTGCACCAGGGATTGAAAGGATTGTCACCTGAACACCGGGAAGCCCTCGAATTGATCTTTTACCAGGGCTTGAGCCTGGAAGAGGCAGCCAGGGTGTGCCTATGCCCGGTCGGCACAATCAAAAGCCGGCTGAGCTACGCAAGGCAGCGCCTGAAAGGTCTGATGAACCGGGCGGAGGCAGGAAAATGAAACATTATCTGGACGAGATGCCGCTTTATGTCGCCGGTGAGCTCGATGAAAAGACGAGTAAGGCGCTTGAAGATCACATCGCACAATGCGAGAGCTGCCGTGAAGAGTTGAACCTCTGGCAAGCCATGGCGCAGACCGTTCGGGAAGAGGATTCTCGTGTTATCGCTCCTGCAAATGCAGCGCAAATCGCCTTGGTGAAGATTCGCAAGCTGGAAGATAAGCGGTTACCGTCTTGGAGAATGCCGCTGTTTTCCGGCCTTCGAAAACCACTCATGGGCGCGATTAACCTGCTCAGAGTCCAGGCATTGATGGTCAGGCACGATATGTGGCCGGCTGTGGCAGGGGTGATGATATTGAGCGTGATCGTCGCGCTGATCTCGAAGCAGTACCGGGTGATCGCTTTCGTAGGTCCGTTGGTGGCTGCAGCAAGCCTGGCTGGGATGTCTGGGCCGGGGCAGGACGCGGCGTATGAGCTTACTGCGTCTACCCCGACCTCAGCCTGGAAAATCCTGCTGGCCCGCCTGAGCGTGGTCTCCGCCTACAACCTGGGGATCTCATTGCTTGCCAGCGCAGCGATGCTGCTGATCATCCCAGCTGATCTGCTCGGTCTGTTCATCCTGGGCTGGTTGGCTCCGATGGCTTTTCTCTCCTGCCTGGCGCTGCTGCTCTCAGTCTGGATCGGTACGAACAATGCGATCGTTCTTGCTTATGGGTTGTGGCTGCTTCAATACTTCCGAATTTCGATCATGTTCAATGGGACGGCCGGATTGCCCGCCTGGGATGCATTCATCACGGCTTATCAAAGGTTCTGGGAATCTCCGACCCTTTTACTTGCGGTCGCAGCGGCGATGCTTACGGCGACCCTGTTCTCCACCCGTTTCACCGATCATAGGCTCGCCCAGTACCAGGCGTGAGATTCGTCTTCAAAATGGCTTCCAACACTCTCGAACAGTTTTGCTTCACATTATGGAGAAGAGAATGCAGCAATTTCTTGGTATGGCTGGTTATGAATTCAAAATGTGCATCAAGCGGGCCGGCTTCTGGATTGTTTACGGTTTGCTTGCAGCATTTTATTTGGTCACGATCATGGCTCCAGGCAAAAGCTCTGCCGTAGACGTCATCGATGCCTCGCTGATCTGGCAGCAGGCAGGGCAACTGGTATTCACGTTCAACGTGTTCCTGCCACTGCTTGCGGGCATCCTGGCAGCGGACCGGATGCAGCGGGATTTTCGCGGCGGGGTCCGTGAATTGCAGCGCAGCGCGCCTCTTTCAAACGCCCGATATATCCTGGCGAAATACGTTGGTGTGCTTGGCTCGGTATTGCTGCCTGTGTTTATCATCATCGCCATGGATGGAATCATGATCGTGGCAGGTGGACATGCGCCTGTCGGGTTCCTGTGGCCCTTGTTCCTCGCCTTTCTAAGCATCACGGTTCCCGCGCATGCATTCGTTGTCGCTTTCTCCCTGGCCTGTCCGCTTGTGCTCCCGCTCAGGGTGTACCAGGTGTTATTCACCGGTTACTGGTTTTGGGGCAACCTGCTCAGCCCGCAGGCCTTTCCCACGATTAGCGACACGGTATTGAATGCGGTCGGCCAATTTCCGCTTTATGCTTATTTTGGCGGATTGAGAGCCCCAGATACAACCGCGCCCTATACGCCTGCCCAGGCGATCCTCAACCTTGCGGTGCTTTCAGGCATGATTGCGCTGGCGTTGATTGGAATCAACATTTACATGCGCGCTCAGGCAAAAAAGGCATAGGTCTGACGATGAAACGCTTTTCATTACGCTACAACTTGCTCACGTCAAAGCTCGACCAGCTCTGGTTTCCGTTTGCCTTCTTTGGCGTGTTCGTGATCATTGGCATCTTGCGCGGAGAAAACTACATCGTGGATACCACGCGGGCTTACCTGGGAGCTGTGATTCCGCTGCTGGGCGGCATAATGGCTTCCTATAGCGTGCTCGAAGACCCCAGCCTGGAGCTGCGCTTTGCCACACCGGTAAGCACGCTTCAGACGATGCTCGAGCGGCTGCTGCCGTCCTTCCTGATCGAGGCTTTCTTTGCGCTGGCGTATCAGCTCTTTGCTGCTGCATTCGGCGCCGATCTTGCCTCCATGTATGGTTTGTGGGGCAACCTGCAAATCGCCTGGATGGTGCCCACAATCTCATTGATGGCGCTCGGCTTTTTCACCGCAATCGTCGCTGCAAAATCGACCATTGGTGCACTCTTTGCCGGAATGGTATGGCTGGTGGAACTGGTTGCCAGGGAATGGTTCCTAGCAAGCGACATTGGCAAGTATTTCCTGGTCTATATGAGCATTTTCTATCCTGACAATCCGGCGCTGCGGAATAACCAATTTGCATTGGTATGGCTCGGTCTCATCCTGTTTATGGCAGCCTGGGTGCTGCTCAAGAAACAAGAACGCTATATCTAAAGGAAAAATCATGATTACCATCAAATCGCTTGTTAAAACTTACCATACCAACGGCCGCAAGGTTCAGGCGCTGAACGGTGTGGATCTGGATATCAGCACAGGCATGTTCGGTCTGCTTGGCCCCAACGGCGCCGGGAAGACAACCTTGATGCGCATCCTGGCGGGGATCGCCAATCTCTCCGGCGGCTCAGCCACTGTAGATGGGCACGACCTTTCGACCGAGCAGGGGAAGCATGCTGTCAAATCGATGCTTGGATATCTCCCCCAGGAATTGGGCATGTATCCTGAACTGACAGCTTATCAATTCGTGGACTACATGGCGATCTTAAAGGGGCTGGACGAACCAGGCGAGCGGCGCGAGTGGGTGGAAAAAGCCATCGAATTGGTGGGATTGACGGATGTGGCCGGACGCAAGATCAAGAGCTACTCCGGAGGCATGAAGCGGCGGGTGGGGATTGCGCAAGCGCTGGTGAATGACCCCAAACTGCTCATCGTCGACGAACCCACAGCGGGGCTCGATCCCGAAGAGCGCATCCGCTTTCGTAACCTGCTGGTCAAACTTGCGGTAGAGCGAACAGTCATCCTCTCGACGCATATCGTCGAGGATATCGCCCAAACCTGCCGCGACCTGGCAGTGCTGGTCCACGGCAGCGTCATTTTCCGAGGCAGCCCGATCGAGCTGATGCAGGCAGCTTCAGGCCACGTTTGGACCCTGACGACATCGGCAATGGAAAAGCCCAATCACGACCTGAGCGTGGTATCGATGCTGCACCTGGCCGAAGGAACGCAGTACCGGTTGGTGGGAGCTTCGGCTGCCGAATATCCCGAGGCGAAGGAAGTGCAGCCGGGTTTGGAAGATGGATATGTCTGGTTGATGAAGCGGACGGGGCAGACGGAAGAAGTGCTCGCTTAGGAAGCTTCTCAGCCCAGGTTAAGTGAAATCAATGGCAAGGGCGTGCCTGTAGCGTTCAGGTCAATGCCCTTGCCATTTCTGCCATCTTGACCACTGTATTCCAATTGCGGTAGGTCATGGGGGCGCCGAGCAGTCTTTCTGCGCTGGCAGCCAATTTCGAACCGCCGAAACCTTCCGGTGTATAGAGATAAAAGACCCTGCCGATCAGTTGAAAGATTTCGGAAGGGATCTCGAGCTTTTCGATTGCCTGTAAATCCGGGTTTTGGGGGAAGGCAACCAGAAATCCCAGGTGGAGCCTGGAAGGATTGCTTACGGCATGCGGGAAGGGATTTGCAACCATGGCGGCTTCGATTTCGGCGAGGGTCAGCAAAAGCGCCGGGGAGGTAAAGCCACGACGCGATGGATCTCGGCGGAAATTCGAGCCGAGAGGGTGGAAAGGTCGGTATCAGGGTGGGTGAAGACAGCGTTGCCGCTCTGGATATAGGTTCTGACGTTCCGGCAGTTGAGGCTTTCGAGAATGGAAACTAACTCGGTCTTGGGCAGCATATTGCCGCCAACGTTGATGTCACGGAAGAGAGCGATATAGCTGGGCATTGCGAACCCCTTTATAAGGGCAGTGAAGGGGCTAGATTTGGAGCAACCATATCATTTGCGGGCTGTCACCCGTGAAACTTCCGTAGGTGTAGTCGCCGTAGAAAGCCTTCAGCTTGTACCCGGCAGCAGTCGCCAGGCGCTCGAACTCATCCAGGTAGGTCAGGCGGAAATTGAGCTCGATGACGCGTTTGGATTGCAGCACACCTTCTGCATCGTATTCTTCATAGAATTGCAGAGCTTTGACAATCTGGGGGTCGTCAACAAGGCTTTGTTCGAGAGTCCACAGGAGAAGGGTACCACCCGTTTGAGGGAGGGGATATTCGCGAAGCAAGCGTAGATGCCCATTCACATCCTGCTGGTGGACGTAAGGATTGCCCAATGTGCAGATGAATGTGCCACCGGGAGCCAGATGGCGGCGGATGCGGTGGAGCGCTTCATATTGGTCCATCGGCGAGGTGATATGGGCGAAGGAGTTGAATGGGATGATGATCAATTCGAATTGCCGAGGCAAATCGAGTTTGCACACATCCATTTGTATGACCTGAGCTGAGAGCCCCAGTTGGTTGAGTTTATCTTCGAGGATCAAGTTCAGGCTGGCGGAACGGTCGACACAGGTGAGTTTTACGCCTGCCTGCGCCAGCGGGATGGAGACGCGCCCGCTGCCAGACATCAGCTCGAGTACTTCGCCCTTCGATTTACGAGCTTCTTTCACAAAGAAATCGATGTCCTCGGTTACAGGCACGTAGATGTCGTAAAGATCGGCGATCGGGTCGTAGTCATTAATTTGCATGAAGAAGAACCTCGCTTCAGATCATTATACAACGAGGTGAAATCAAGTCCTGGTTGAAAGCCAATGGACTTAATGCTGATCCGGTTGGTTTTGAGGTGCCATGCTCCCAGATACCAGCGGCGGTCTTTGATCAACAGACCCAATGCGGAAAGGCTGACGAGGAGAGCGACCAGGTCGAGCCAACCCATCTGGTCTGCGAAGGCTGTTACCTCCAGAAGAGTGAGCGCAGCGAAGGTGAGATAGTAAGCCAGCCGATGACGCCGCCCCATGAGAACGGCAAGGGCTGCCAGTACGGCGGTTGCTCCAAAAGCGAGCCCGACCATCGTCCATTTGAAATTGCCAGTCTGTTCAAATGACCAATTTAATCCAAGGGCAGTGATGAGGGCGAAAACGAACCAAAATGCAGCGATGACGAGGATGAGGACAAAGGCAGCGATTACCGAAATAGGAACGCGATTCATGGTTTGTTCCTCTCGTCTTATCTGATCAATGATTCTTGACCGCCGTTTTAGGAGAATTGAAATCGTATTTGACGATCGAATCGAAATGTCGGTCCATACAATAGAACAAGTCATGGTTTTGGGCATCAGAGGCGAGCGAAAGCTTGGTGGTCCAATCAGGCCCATCCTGTCTGGCGTCCGCGAGCATCTCAAAGGCTCGGTTGACGCTAAAGCGGCCGCCTTGCCGCGAGAGTGAATCTATGATCCTGGTATAACGGTCCGCGCCGCTGCCGGTTGGGTCGCGCGGAATGAGATCGCTGTAGTCTGACAGGGGGAAGTTGGTCATGGCAAGGAAAGGCGAATCGCTGCGCATGGGGAGGAGATTATTCTTCCGGGTTCGATCACGAGACAGGTGCCCTGCGGATCGATGATGAAATTGTGGGTGCTGAAAAAAGGACTGTTCACGATCTCGACTCGCTGCAATAAGGCCTGAATATCATCGATTCAGGCAGCGGATTCAAAAATGTACCTGACCACGGAGGTCGTCAGCCGGCGCTTCTGGTTCTGCCGTTAATATTTTGCCAAACCATCCGAATCGGCCGTAACGTCGTTGACAAAAACTCCGTTGGGATTCAGTCCGAAGGAAGGGTCGAAAACGCCACGGACTTTTACAGAGACCAAAAAATCGCGCCCACGACAGGATGAGATCCTGAAATCCTTGCCGTCATTGTCGAAGTTCATACCGACGATGACATTTTCCTTGCGATGGGTAAAGCTTGCGCACATTGATCTGAGGTCTACTGCCGGCCGTATTGCGCGCGAAAAGCGAGGGCTTGTTCGAGATTGTCTGTGCAAATTCGCGGGATGCCCAAATCTGCACTGAGTTGAAGCGACTCCAGGTCGTTCACGTCATAAGCGTGAACTTCGATGCCGTGCTTGTGAGCTTCATCGATGATAGAGCGGCTTAATTGTGAAGGATGAAGGTGTACCGCTCTTACCTGTGCAAGCTGCGAAAGTTGGATTGCTTCGTATTGCACCACATCCGACTTCATCCAACTGGACGAGAGATGGTAAAGGAGATCGGCGGTGAGGCCCGGGCAGATCCTTTGCATGGCAAGCAGGAATGCCGGGTAATAGGAAGTGATTTCGATGTCTTTCCACAGTTTCCTGTGCTTTTTCAGGACTGCTCCGATTGCCTGAGCTGACTCCGGCTCGGGCCCCTTAATCTCTATTTCCATCTGGACCCTGCCGCCAATCGCTCCAAGCACTTCAGACAGGCTTGAGATATGGCCTTCAACTGCAGTTGAATTGTCGTGTGAAAAAACGCGCAATCCCCTCAATTGCTCATAGGTATAGTTGAAAATGGCTCCGCTGCCAGACGTGTTGTGATCAAGGTAATAATAATGGTAAACCATGGGAACCTGATCGGAGGACAGGCGCACATCAAGCTCTACGCAATCAGCGCCAAGCTCAATGGCGCGTTCAAAGGCCGGGAGAGTATTTTCCGGAGCATAAGTTGCCACACCGCGATGGGCCACAATATCGAAGCAGTGATCTTTGTCCATATGTCGAATTCTCGTTCCTCTCTTCAAAGCCTCCACATATCATTATTACATATTTGTTTACGCAAGTAAGTTAAATCCAGTTAAAAGTACTCTAATCCAGCTATAACCTTCACCATTTGGCTTAGTAGATCATGCCGGCGATAGTTGACTCACCCGGCCTAAGATACTTACGAATATTCGACTGGAAGATTACTATGCATCTTCCTGACAGTCAGGAAGATGCGGCCTATTGACTTTTTTTCGCATAGAAGTATTACTTAATTAACAATAGTAATCTATTTGTTTATACAACTTTCTAGCTCATATGAACCGCGGCAGGGGTTTTCACCGGCTGTGTGCATTTTAGTCTCTACACTACTCTCATACAATTCGGACCCCCAACCTTCGCAAAGCCCAATTGCGCGACCATTTCTACAGCAAGCATCGTGGAAGGTTTGATTTACCGTCCATGCATTCGTTGCTCATCACTATCTACTGAATGGAGGGAGGTGATTGATAGTCCCATAGAACGAGGAACGGAATTCATTTGCGTCGAATGAAAGGCGAGCATTTGTGATTCAGGAGGGTCATATGAGCACTCAAATTCGCGACAAATTATTTACCCGATTTGGATTCAAATTCATGACTGCATTAGTAATTTTGGGACTCATGACGGGGTTCGAAGTAATCTCCGTCATGGCGGTGAGCATCGGTGGCTATGAGATCGATGGGGTGGTACCCGATGATGGGGCTACCGTTTTCGATGATCCCTTTGGCGCTGTTGCCGAATTAGGGCCGGTGAACTCTAACTTGACCAAGCTTGGGGTTATCAATACGGCAGTGCCTCCTATGCTTTCGATGACCAATCCCAATGCGCAGGTGGATCTGCGCAGGGTTTGGCTCGACACCAATATCGTCGGCAATGATGTGTGGCTCTACTTCGCATGGGAGCGCGACTCGAACACAGGCAGCGGTGTGATCATGTACGAGTTTCAGAAGAGCGAGCCGCCTGCTGAATGCGACTACAGCCTGACGAATGCCGAATTGATTGCAGCCTGCAATCCATGGGCGAATCGAGCCCCCGGAGATCTCATTATCGTTTGGGATCAAAAGGGCAAAACGATCAATATCATTATCCGAACCTTCGAATATAACGACACAAATCCCGCCAATGGCGTATGGGACGGGAATGCGGCTGAACCGTTATATCTGGACGCCGGTACAACGCTTGACGCCAGCGTATCCAAGGCTGCATACAGCAGCGACGGCTATTATGGCGAAGCTGCCATCAACCTATCGGCAACCATTTTCCCCGAGACGCCAACCGAATGCCTTTCTTACGGAAACGTCATCCCCGGCACCGTAACCGGCAACTCGGATTCGGCTGACTACAAGGATACGATCCTTTCTAATTACTCCGGAAAGATCTCCATCTCCAATTGCGGCGAAGTCGAAGTGATCAAGGAGACCGTCCCGGATGACTTGACGGGAACCTTCCCCTTCACTTTGGACCAGGAAGATGGCGGCTATCTGCGCTTTGGCGGAACGGTAGATGAAATCACCGGAACGTTAACTTTCGATGGGGATAAGGAAACCTACAAAGATCTCATTGCCGATACCGATTACCAGCTCGTCGAGGGAGACGTTGGATCGGCATTTGCCATGACCTCGATCGTGTGCCAGGTGGATGATGAGATCCCGGTCGATATCACCGAAGGCGGCTTCTTTGCGGTCAAGCCAAGCACCATCACCACGTGCACCATCACCAACGAACAACAGCCGGGCACATTGATCGTGAAAAAGCTGGTGATCAATGATGACGGAGGCGCGCTCGAAGCAGACGATTTCGAATTCCAGGTGGATGGCGGTGCACAGATCACGTTCATCACCGATCCGGATCAGGACCCTGCAAATCTGTTGATGGGCAAGAACAGCCTGACTGTGGACACCGGCACGTATGACGTGACAGAGCCGGCAGTCGATGGGTATACGACGACCTACAACAATTGTACGGGTGTCGAAGTGCCGGCCGGAGGAAGCGCGACGTGCGCGATCACCAACGACGATATTGGTCCGACGATCACGCTGATCAAAGAAGTGGATAACGGCGATGGAGGAAATGCCGGCGTGGATGACTTCGGGCTGACCATTGGCAGCACGGCCGTGAAATCGGGAGAAACGCTCACCGTAATGGCCAATACCGCTTATAAGCTCGATGAAGCCGGTTTGACGGGATACGACTTTGTTTCAATCGGTGCTGGAACCGGCGATTCCAGCAAGTGCCCGTCTGTTCTTGGAGGTAGCGTGACGGCGGATCCCGGAGAGGACATCGTCTGTACGATCAAGAATGACGACATCGCGCCGACCATCACCCTGATCAAGGTGCTCAACCTGGATAACGGCGGGTCGGCTGGGCTGAACGACTTTGGGTTGTCCATCGGTGCGACATCGGTCGATTCAGGTGTGGCTCTGACGGTCCTCGCCAACACGGAATATGAGCTCAACGAAACCGGCCTTGCAGGTTTTCACTTCGAATCCATCGGAGATGGTGCGGGAGACTCGGCCAAGTGCCCGGATGTTCTGGACGGCAAAGTGACGGCTGATGAAGGCGAGAACATCGTCTGCACCATCATGAACGATGACGACAAAGCTGCGCCCGGCGGTTCAACCGATATGGCGTGGGAGATCTTCGATGCACTCACCCTTAACGGCGTCCGACCTGGAGCCCCTGGCGCGGCTGCATCGGTGGTCTTCAGATTGTTCTCCGACGACATATGCACGACTCAGGTTGGCGGCGACGATTTGGTTTCCATCGTCGATAACGTTGCCTCATCAAGCGGATTCAAAGTGGGTATTGGCACTTACTTCTGGCAGGCGATCTACAGCGGTGACCAGTATAATGAAGGCTTCACCACTCGCTGTGGATACGAAGTAACGACGATCGCAGAGGCGATCACCCTGCCCTGGAAGTAGCGCAAGGCGGTTACCAATAAGCAGGAAGCCTGGACGAAGCTGCGAGCTTCGTCCAGGCTATATGATTCTAGTCGGGGGAAATGCTCCGGCGGAGAATAGAAAAACACTCCACAGGTTTGTCACGCTCAGGGTAGCACAGGAACTGCGGAGGTCGGAGCAGGGGTATCAAGCTTCTTGAGCTGGTAGATTGCCTGCAGACCGCGGAACAACCCGTACAGCGCCAATAAGTGAAAACCGGCATCCAACCAGATATGCATCGCTGCAAGCAAAATTCCATCCAGCGAGTAAAGAACCATGCCAACGATCACCGCCCAGGCGTGGCGCTTGCGGCCTAGCATACCGGCAAGTACGAAGAGGCCAGCGATGACGCAATTGATACCGAAGCTGAGAATAAAGCCGATCATACTCATGTCTGCCCCCGCCTCAATTGCTGCCTGGTCAAAAATCACATCGACAAGTTGCGTGACTCCGAGACCAACTATGAAAGACAAATCAGCCTCCAACAAGTAGAGGATCGAATTGAGTAACGAAAGCCCGGCGATCCAATAGAACCAGTTGATTCCGCCTTTCAGCTTCGATTTGAGGGCAGAAATCACCTGAAGCTGGATATAGTTTGGGTCCTGGGCCATGGATACGGATTGCTGAGTCATCATTCCTCCTGTATGCCTGATAGTGCAACCGCACTCGAGCTCTATGATTGAATTTATTGAAGGTATTTGTGTTGAAAGTTGGGATCTGGCGCCCCCATTTGTGCCATTATACAAATATCTATTGCTGAAAACAATTGAATGGACCTGTCAGTGTAGACAGGTAGATACGCTACCCACATCATTGGTCGGCGTTGATTCTCTCGCTTGGTCTTGACATATACATCGAATCGATGTATATGTCACAGAATAGTACATCGAATCGACATATATTCTGACTACAAGGCGCCATACAGTTTGCGGAAGAAAAAATCATGATCTAGGTCTAAAATGCCTCTGGAAGTATAGAGAATCATTTCTAACGGAAGAGATAAAGGAGTAGATAGCGCATGAATCGAAGTTTTTTGCAGTTGGAGGATGTTCGTCTGGCAACCGTAGATTTTGGTGGCAGCGGGCCAGGCCTGTTGCTGCTTCACGGCTTGATGGGCAGGGGCACGACCTGGGCAGCCACGGCAGCCTGGCTCACGAAGTATTATCACGTTGTCGCAATCGACCAGCGCGGTCACGGCTGGAGCGATAAGCCGGATGACTACTCGAACGCCGCATATGTGCGGGATGCCGCATCCGCCATTCAAAAACTTGGGTTGGAGCCGGCGGTTGTGATCGGGCACTCGATGGGCGCTGTCAATGCATGGGTGCTGGCAGCGCAGCACCCCCGCCTGGTGAGCGGGCTGGTCCTCGAGGACAAGGACGCAAACATGTATACCGGTGCAAGAATGCAGAGTTGGAGGGATTGGTTCGCCAGTTGGCCGGTTCCATTTCAAAGCCTGTCTGAGGTGAGGGAGTTCTTCAACGCAGAAGATTCACCTCGCGACGGCGATTTCTTCAGCGAAGTGATGCGCGAAGAAAGCGACGGCTATCATCCGCTCTTTTCGTTCGACCACATGCTCAAATCGCTTGAAGACTGGACGGTGCACGATTATGCGCCCTTGCTGGACAAGGTTCTTTGCCCCACGCTGGTGGTCAAGGGCAGCCTGAGCAGTGCAAAGGAGAGCGACCTGAAAGCCATGGCCGCACGGATTCCTAATGGGCGGTATGCGCTCGTCGAAGGGGCAGGTCACGTTGTGCACAACGACCAGCCCGAACGCTGGCGGGCTGTGGTCGAATCCTTCCTTGCAGAACTGGCAACCCATGCTTGAAGTGGCGATCCTGGGGTTCTTGAAGGAAGCGCCACTGCACGGCTATGAACTCAAACAGCGCATCGCCATGCTAACGGGGCATGCCTATCGCGTCAGCGATGGTGCGCTCTACCCGGCAATATTGAGAATGGAGCAGAGGGGTTGGATCGTACGCCACCAGGAACGTGGCGAAGCGGCAGCCCCCCGCCAGGTGCTCACACTCACTCCTGATGGTGAGCAGGAATTGTTGCGGCTGTTGAGAAACCCATCGGAGCTTGAGATTTCGAACAGCAGCCAGTTCAACGTGCTCCTGGCATTCTTGAAATATCTCCAACCTGCTGAACAACGGGCAGTCCTCAAGCGGCGCCTTGAGTTCCTGGAAGGCGCGCGCAGCTTCTTCCAGGCGGGCGGGAAGCCGGTAAAACTTGTAGAGGAAGCCGATCCCTTCAGGCGCGGTATGTTGCAGATGGCAATCTCTTCGAGCCGCAAGGAAAAAGCCTGGCTGCGAGAGATGATCGAGGTCCTGGGGGAATGATTTTCAAGATTTCGTTTCTGGTTAAGTCATCCGTCATTGGCTCTTGGAAAGATCATCGATCAGCTTTTGCTTGATGGCAGCGACATCCGGTTCGAGGCAGGCATAACTGTTAGGTTCGGCGCCCTCGATAACGGCCGTCTGCCCGAAGTGTGTTCCGGCATCCGTGATGATATCCAGGTGCACCGGGGTAAACCGGCACAGGCCGTTGTCCACCATGATCATCGAGCCCATCAGATCCCAAATGGCGAATTCCTGAGTTCCCGTGGAGTTCATCAGGCCATCGTAGGCGTCGGCGATGAAATTGGCGATTTCCCCTCCGCTGCGCCATTGCTGGGTATCCGTTTTGCTGATTAACACCTGGTTTGTGGCATCCAGGGGAACGAGATAGAGCGGAAGGCCGGCGTCGAAGACTTCCTTGTAAGCCTGTGGGTCGGAATAAACATTCCATTCAGCGGAAACATTGGGATCGCCGGGATAAAAGTCCGAGATGTTGCCAGGCGCATAGACAGCGCCGGCCATCATGTAGACCGCTGCAATGTTTTCGCGGATCTCGGGCGAGCGCCGTAATGCCAATGCCAGATTGGTCAACGGGCCGCTGAAGTAGAGCATTACTGGTGAAGGAGATTGTTCGACCACCTGGATGATCAAATCCGCATCGGTCTGCACCGGATAATTCTTGTCTTCATTGAAACGCGGCCAACCCCAGAAGCCAGCCGACGCGCTGCGAACGCCTTCGGGAAAGCCTTCGACGTCGGAGAGCGAGCCGTCAATGCCTGCGCCCAGGGGGATGCCAGGAAAGCCAAAGTAATCCAGCATACGGCCAATGTACTCGATGTATTGATTCGGGTGAGCTTCGCCGTAGCTGATCCCGGCGCCGACTAACTCGATGCCGGGCTGGGTAAGCAGATACAAGAGGGCGGTGGTCCCATCCGGGCTGCCATCGTCATCGTCGAAAACATGGATTCTGCTTGCGGTCTCGGCCGGAGACGCAGGAGCGGCTTTGAGCGTGAGTGTGCCCACCGTCTCGCCGTATTCTCCGCGGCTGGTATAAAGCAGCCTGCCATCCGGAAGGAGTTGAAGAAAGTCCTGCCCCTCACCAGAGCATGAGGTAGATTTATTCACGGCTTTGAATTCGTAAATGCCGTCTTGCTCGCCAACCAGGTTGAATTCGCCGGAACAGTGCAGGCTGAGATCGTACGTGCCGCAGGTTTCTCCAACCCGACAGTCAGCCTGGAGAATGATGGCAACACGCATGGCAAGGGCGCCATTCTGTGCTAGCCCTTTCCAGGTTCCGCCAAGGGGAAAAGCTGCCGGCAGGAGTTCAGTCGGTTTGGGCGTTTCGGTGGCCGGTTGGGCGGATGCCGCAGGCTCAGGCGTGGGAGTCGAAGCCGGCGGGAGACAAGCCGAGAGAAGGAAGGCCAGGCTTAGCAGCGCAAGGGTTGGCGGCGAGAGGTGATTTTTCATTTTTCCCCTATGAAATCGATCGATGAAGTACGTATTTGACGGGATACCCCTGATCATTCCAACTTGGGACTAGTGTACTGCTGCGGCGATGACGATGCCATCGATTGCGATGAACAAAACTGCAAGCGAAGCGATCAAACTATAAACATAACGGAGCGACTGCCGCTCTTGCGCAGGTTTCTCGATGATGCAGAATGCGGCCGTGCTGAGGGGTATCAGGGAAAGGATAGAGAACAAACGAAAATCCGGATAGCGCGTGGGGGCAGACAGAAACGCGATCAAAAACAAGGAGATTGAAGCGAGAAAAAAGAGCAGCCCAATCGTAATGAAAATGGTTGGCCGGCCAAGGCGGACCACCCAGGTATGCTTGTTCCCCAGGCGGTCGGTCTCCATGTCTGGAATCTCGACGATCAGGATGATCGCAAGCGAATAAAACATGAGGGGCAGGGCCAGGATCAGGTTGCTGCCGGTCGTAGAAGGCTTTAGCGAGAGGAATCCGACTGCGGGCACGAGGAATCCGAAAGTGAATGCAGTCAAGATCTCTCCGAACCCGCGATAGGCCAACTTGAGCGGAGGGGCTGAATAGCACCAGCCGACTGCGTTGCTCAACAAGACCAGGGTAAGGAACCAGATGGGAACCGCGTAGGCAAGTATGAACGTGACGCCCAACGCGATCGAAATGAAAGTCAGCGCCAATGCGATGATCAGGGCAGGTTTGCGCCACTCCGGATGGGCTATCAAAACACCGCTGCCGCCGCTGAATAACGATGGGGTGCCGAGGCGGTCTACTTCTAGATCGAAGTAATCATTGCTGAAAGAGACGGCCAACTGTGCTGTTGCCACCGTGAGGTAGGCGAAAACCATGCGGGGGAAGGAGAGATCAGCGCCTTGCAGAACGGCCCAAAAGGCGGCGAGAATAAACAGGACAAGGCTGGCGATCAAGAATCGGGGACGGGCCAGGCGAAGTAAGTTTGCCATCTGATTGGCTCCCAAAAACTTATGATCCGAGTGGTTCGCCCGCTCTTGCAGGCCGACTTTGAGCCTGCGCGAAAACCGTTTTCCACTCGGGCCGATCCGATTTTTAGTGTAGCATCAGGGCAGATTTTTTGAAATACCATCTTTTTGTTTGATCAAAGTGACTGCAAAATCAGTGGGCGTTGACCGTTTTTGGTCTGCAGAGGAAAACACCGGATCGAGCGTCGTTACCTGAGACAGCAAGTAACTCAGGCTTCTTTCTGTTGATTGTGAATCCCGGATACCCGCCTGGGCAGGCGTTTGAGAAGCATTTGACTCACGCTGACCGTCAGGATCGAAACGATGATGATGAGCAGGTACTTCGACTGGAACAGGTAAGCCATCATCACAAAGACGACAACCGGTTGGGGCAGAGTGATGACCATCAACCCGGTCATGATCCCCAGGATCCCCGCTGGCGCCGAGATGAATGGCAGTGCCTGGTTCAAGCCCATGCCGAGTGCTGTGGCTGCGAACATGAGCGGGAAGAATTGGCCGCCCTTCCAGCCGCTGGCGAGCAGAAGAGCGATAACCACGATGCGCAGCAGTGCGATCAGGACGAGCGATGTGGAGCCCAATTGACCCGCCTGAAGGTAGGTGGGCTGCATATCGAATTGCCCGGAGTAGAGCATCATTGGCAGCCACGATGCCAGCAATCCCAAAACGACCCCTGCAATCACGGAGCGCAAGACCGGGAACGATTCAAAGCGAGATGTGAGCTTTTGACTCCTGCGGAAGAGAAGGAGATAGAGACTGCCGAAAAGCCAACCGATCAGGCTCAGAGGGATGGCCCACAGGACATCGATCCATGAGAAGGGCTCGGTCATGTTCAGCAGGCCGCCCACATACAGGTCTTCGACGCCGATGCCAAACGCGATCAGGCCGACCAACACCACAACCAGATTAGGCCACGTTCGAGCCAGAATATGCAGACGGGAGACTTCCGGCACGGGCGCAGGAATGCGCATGCGCATGCGAAGCGGGCGAATATAGTCTGCAGCCCGGGTGGAAAGGCCGCCCAGAAGATTCACAATGACAGCTTCCGGTCCAAGGCTGCCGCCAAAGATAAGGGATACGGTAGCAAGCACCAATCCACGCGGGAGTTGAGTGTAATCGAGCCTGCCAGTATCGACGAGCTCATTCAAAGCCGCGACAAAATTCTTCGGATGATCGCCGAGGAATCGCTGGCATAATCCGACAAGGATTCCTCCCAGGCTGCAAAGGATCAATGGCGTATATTGAAATTTGAACCAGCTCGAAGCCAGGATGGCACGGATGGCCATATCGACAAGCTGAATGAAACCGGCAGAGACGAGCCCGACCAAAATGCCGGATACGATTGCGACTACCGCCAGAATCGTGAAAGCCAGTCTCGTGCTCAATGCCATTTGCTCCTCTTTCACCCCCGGGGCTAACATTTACGAAGAATTACACCGTCTTCACTCTATCAAGTCACGTCGATGTTAGCTCAGGCAGGAGTCGAAGTCAAGAATCGAAATGGCAGCCTGTATTCAGCCTGACGCCAGACCGGGCGCATAGCGCGCCCGGATTATGCTTCCGCCAGTATCATCTTCAGGTCGCGGGCATTTTCGGGGGCAAAACCACCGAAATCGTTGTTGAAAAAGATGTAGACCTGTTTGGCGCCGCGGGAAACCAGGCTGCGGGTGAGGCTGGCGATCTCGCGCAGCTCTTCGTTGCTGTAGGTTGTCGAATACCAGTGGATGCGGCCGTGCAAGCGCAGGTAAGCCCGTTCAGAAGTCAGGTAATCGGTCAGTTTCTGACTGGGCGAATCCGCATTGCAGAAGCAGGCTCCCACTTCGTTGAGCAGGTGCTCGGTCTGGGGGTTGAACCAGCGGTCGTTGCGGAATTCAACCGCGACCCGGGCGGGATCGGAAAACGATAGCAGGGCGCTGCGCAGGCGTCCAAAATCATAGGGCAGGCTGGGCGAGACCTGGAGCAGGATCATCTGGAATTTGTCCTCGAGCAGGTCGGCGGAGGCGCAGAAAGTATGGATGTCCGTTTCGGTATCCTTCAGCAGCTTGAGATGGCTGATCATTTTAGGCGCTTTGAGAACATAGCCGAATCCCCGGGGAGCCTGCGCCTTCCATTTCAGGTAGGTTTGATCCTTGAAAGCGCGGTAAAACGTGGCGTTGATCTCAACCGCGTTGAATTGGGCGGAGTAGTACTCGAACCAGCGACTTTTGGGCAGCTTTTCGGGATAGAAGCCGCCTTTCCAGTGGTCGTAGGTCCAGCCGGAGGTACCGATGTAAAAGGTGGGGCTTTGCTGGGGGATCGATTCGTCCATTTTGACCGGTATCATACATTGCTCTATGTACCCGGAATATCGAATTTCAACCCGGTTTCCTGATCATTGCCCAGTTATAAGGGCTTTCGGGGGTGGCTTGTTCCTGGCCCATTACCTTGAAGCCGTTCTGTTCATAGAAATGCAGGTTGACTTCGTTGTTGGTCTCCAGGTAACAGGCCAATCCTTCGAGGTCTGCCTGGGAGAGGATGGGTTGGAGTAGAGCGCGTCCCACTCCGCGGTGTTGATAAGAGGGCTCGACGCCGAGTTCATAAAGATACCAGTGCTCGCCTTGAATCAGCTTTTCGTGCATGCGGTCAGCACATTCGACCATGGCCATGCTGCGTTTGAACTCCTGCCTGGGCATTCTGAACGGAATTTGGAATAAGCCTGAACGAAGTACTCCAAGCATTTGCATGCCGGTCTTTTGAGGACCCAGCCACATGGCAACCCCTTCGAGCGCAGGCGTCGTAAAAACCCTGCCGTAAAGCTGTCCGTACCTGACGAGCCTCTCGAACAGCCAGGGCATGATCAGGTCACGTTCAGCAGTTTGGGGAAGCACAAAGGTGAAAAAGGGATCGTTGTAGAAAGCCCGGGTCAAAACGCCTGATGCGGGTTTGTTCAACGCAGAAGCGAGCGGAATTGCGAGAGCCTGACTGTCCATTGTCCAGTCCTCCTATCTAGAGAACGGTCTGAATTTCATTATACAGAAAGCTGAACCGGTGTGATCCATCAAAAATCGCTTTCGAGCATTCGAGAGCGCTGCTTCCTGGTTGGATCGATCTAACACCATGAAAACGGTGTTGCGTGCCAGGGTCAATTCGCTGCCGGCCCATCCGCTGACGTCGGGCGGCCGGTTGCCATGAATGCCTCGTGGAAAGTGACACTCCCTTGCGGATAGCGGCCGTCGAACGATAGGGCGAAGAAAACCTCGGGCGGAACGTGCTCGAGAACCAGGCTCTCCACGTTCTTGAACCCAAATTTCGTGTAGTACGTCGGATGCCCGACCAGGCAGCAGCCTTTAGCGCCCAGGTCCTTCAGCTGGGACAACCCCTGCTGGATGAGCGCTTTGCCGATGCCCATGCGCTGGTAATCGGGCAGCACCGAGACCGGGCCGAGGCCATACCAGTCGCGCGCGCCATCCGCAATGGAGATGGGCGAAAAGGCGATGTGACCCACCAGCCGGCCGTCCAGTTCAGCGACCAGCGAAAGAGTCAATGCATTGGCTGCGCGCAGTCCCTCGACCACGTACTGCTCGGTGTGATTGCTGATTTCCAGGTTCGCGAAAGCTGCGATGGTTAAGTCGGTGATGGCGTCGATATCGTTCGAGGTTTCGAGTCGGATGAGGAGGAGCATAGGGTCCTTTGGGGTGGGTTTGAGTTTGGGTAAATTGATCCCATCAGGGATTTCGAGTTGGGAAAGCGCCGACCAACTTATGAAGACGAGAAATCAGAGTTAAAGTGTATGGTTTCGATAACTGCGGGAATGATTCGGAACAAATCGGACAGGCAGAGAACCCTGCGAGGGGTTATTCGTGCTGCCTGAAGAGATTCGATGGAGACCCTGCAATGATTCAATCTTTTTCTCCCTGGCGAGTGAATCGGAACGAGTGATCAGGACCTGGTGAATCGAGTGGGGCAATAAGGAAATTCGGGATCCCAAAAAGGGTAGAGGGGAACGAGATCGATTTCCCACTGATTGGTATTATAGCACTAATGTTCTAATTGTCAAGGGGTTTGGAGATTTTTTAAGCTTAAAATTTGTTGCGATTGTGGGTCGGGGTGAAGCTTCGTGATTGGGTGGCGTCTCTGAAATGACTAGACGCTTCCACGATGCTTCACCCCCTACAGGTGGTTGGGCGACGCGAGAGGAATGCGTGGTTGGCCTTGACGGGGGTTTCGGGCCGGATGATGAGATTCTGTGGTGTCATAATAGTCCATTTTTATTGTAGAGCGGGTTCGCTTTTGACCCATCAGATTGAGCAGCGGTCATTCCATTAGGGCGGCGCGTAAAGCCCACATAATGCTTCGCGAGATCATCAGCGCAATCCCGGCAAAGAGCATCGCTATGAATGGCATGGGAGGACCCCAAACCAGAGCGGAGAGGCCTGCGGTAGTCACCAGGGTGGTGCTCCAGGCGACACGCACCGGTCGGGCCCATTGGCGCTGCCAGAAGCAGGTGAGTATCACAGGTAAGCTCAAGAACCCGCACTCGAGCTGCACCGCAGTCTCGACCTTCTGACCGGTGGTTCGAGTACGGGGAAGCTGGCGAAAGCCACCCGAGAGCGCCTGCCAGCCAAGCCATGTGAGAAACAATATGGCGCCGGCCAAAAGCCCGCGCCTGACGATCTGATGACGGATCAGCGATTTCTCTTCGATAGCTGTAACCATACCCTTGAATAATAACAGCAAAAAATACAGCAGGGCGGTCTTGATTATGGAATCTAGACTATGAACAAGATTGGCGGGCAGGAAATGCCCCAATCCGCGCCACGGTCCATATTAGCTGCCTTATTTGCATCGAAACAACTCCAACGCATCGCGTTGGCCCTGGGATAAGTGCAACGCCTCATTTTGATCTGCAGGATAGATTTCAGCTTTTTCCCATAGTTGTCGCCGTACGCTGGCCGCAATCCCCATTTTTACGCCTGTTTGTTTAAGATCATCCGCAAGCAATCGCGCATCGAAAAGAAAGACCTTTTCAATCGTCCAAGGACGAACTTGCCCGTGGGAGGTTATCCGGCTTGATTTTCGTCCCGTTAATACAAGGTAATAATCGGGAAGAAACTCAGGCGTGATGTCCAGGATTCCTTCTTGAAAGGCGTACCACTTGATATTGACTGTATGATCCTTCAAAGGCTCGTCACAAAAATATCCATCACTACCTTTGTGAGAAGCGGACTCATTAAGCACGATGTTAAATACCTGAGAGGCGATGTACTCGCCAATATGCCCAATGGCGGCAGGGCGTTTAATTAACGCAGTGATCTCTCGCTCATTTTGATTTCGAGCATCAATCAGTATGGAAAGCTGTTTCAGATCGTCCATATCAATCCTTCACTGTTTCTTTTTACCTGCCTGTGTATTATTAGGTCAGGCTCGATATTGAACCGGCCATTTTGAATAGAATGGTGGATAGGAAAAGCATCAACTTGAGCTGCGATCTATTACTACAATAGGCTCAAGTCGTATTACCGGATTTCACAGACCCAGGCGTAACGAGAATTGATGTATTCCTGCCAGGGTTTCATTTCAGGCAATTTCCCGACGGATAAATTTCCAAAAAGCTGCTCGGTGCTCACGCTGATAAACCTTCCTTCGGGCTTTACCAGGTGGCTCCAAATACTTGTTGGCGATGAACCCAATTTCCCTAACGACGGCGATGTGACTTTGCGAAAGTCGGCATTATGGACTGGCGCAATATGCATTAGGGTGACAATATCTGCGCCCAGTTCATGCGCCTTTTCCATTTCGCTGGCTAAGAATTGCTGGCGCATCAACTGATAGAAAGGTTCGTAGAACAGCGCATCAAAAGATGGCAAAATCTCTTTGTTGACCGGGCAATCAGCATTTTCAAATAGATGCCGGTAGATTTCCGTGCGGTCTGCCCCGCTATTCGCTATTTTTAGGAAAGTACCGCCATACGATTCGGTATATTTCCATTCAATCAAGGCGACCTGTCGTTTTTTATCCACACGCTCAAACATAACGATTGCATCGGCGCTGGTGTAATTTGCGCCCCGTGTGCGCTGGCCATTTCTCGAAATTTTCTCGTGCAGGTAGTTATCTTGACCGATCCACTCGAAAGAGACATACTGCCCGCTTTCAATGGGAAGCATATTCTTGAGTTCCGGAAAAATCGGGCGAAGAACTGTAGCTAAAGCTTCTGGTTGATTGGCAAAAGGGAAAAGAAAATTGACGCAACACACCTGCGAATCGCACAGATGATTACTTGGTTTTCTGTTCTGCCCATCGTGCCATTTGATTTGATGCTTTTCGAAATGCCCGAGGGCGGTTTCTCTGATGCCGGGGAATAGATTTTGCTCTGCAGACTCTAGAGGTAGACAAAAGGGCCGCGGCTTTCTTTTATATACACCATCGCCTCGCGCCGAATCTGAAAAATAGGGAGATGTATTTTTGAAAAATGCTTGCTTCGGTTTTTCGCTTTCGAGGAATTTGCCCAAGATTTGTGCTCTTTTCTATGGTGAAGGGAAGTATGCAGGTTGGTCTATTTGAACCCGACAAATTGAGCTGAAATGGTGGGTTGGAAGAACACCAACCCACCCTGCATCAATTCAATTGAAAAGTGCCAATTGTGGCTGGTAGATATCACCCCCACGTGTCTTATTTTACACATCAGACAGTATTCTGCAACAAAAAAGCGTTCTCCATTTTGGAAGAGCACAGTACATGTTTCATTTTGTCTGCTCAAGTTGTAAATCGTGTTCAATTTTGAAAACACCCTTCAGACTCATAAATAGTTGGGCGACAAGATTGCCCGTAGTAAAATCCAATAAGCTCAATTGACCGCGGGAGGACCAAAATTGAAGACCGTATCTATTCATAGAGAAATTGCGAAGATGCAAAATATTGACATCTTTTTCAGAGATACGCAGACTGACGTGCAAGCGATCCTCTGTCTGCATGGGAGATGGGGGCGAGGGGAAACGTGGATTGATTTCATTCACCATTATGGACAAAAATACAGGGTGATTGCACCCGATCAACGCGGGCATGGGCTAAGCGGAAAACCGGTTGGGAAATATACATCCGAAGAAATGGCAGATGACATGGTTTCTCTATTGGATTACCTGCATCTGCAGGCGGTGATCCTGGTCGGTCATTCGATGGGTGGAGCTATTGCCGGTTATGTAGCCGCAAAGTATCCTCAGCGCGTGCACGCATTAGCCATTCTCGACAAATCTGCCAACGGACCAGAAACACGAAATGCCACCCCCTTAACCGAACAGAAACTGGTTGATCCTGTAACTAAAGACTGGCCGTTGCCGTTTACGAGTTTGACCGAAGCCCAGGGGTATATAAAAGCTGAAATGGAATCAGAATTGAGCTGCCAATATTTTATGAATAGTCTGGTGGAAACTGTGGAGGGATATCAAATGATGTTCAGCGCACAGGCAATGGCTGCTAACATTGCGTATTATGAAAATTGGTGGCATTTGTTACCAGAGATCAAATGCCCGGTGATGCTTTTAAGGTCAAGCAGCCATGAAGCAGTTCCCGATGCGGATTTTCAAAAAATGCAATCGTTGATCGCGAATTGCACCGCTTATGAAGTATCACATCCGGATCACAATGTCCACCTGGGGAACAAACGAGAATTCTATAAATACTTTGAGGAATTTCTACACAAAATTTAATCTGTTGGCCGGGTTTGAGTTTGAACCCGCCATTTGATCAGTGCATTGGAAGGCTATCATACCCTACCCGAATTTCGTATAATATAACTAATAGCATCAAAATAGGAACCAATCTTCTTGTTCTCGTGTCTATTGCTTGATGAATTACAGGAGATGGGTCATGAAAAGAACGGTTTCGATTCTTGGCTTATGGGTTGTTATGGTATTGGTTCTTTCAGGGTGTGTCATTTCACCCATAGGCAGCACAACGCAAACACCCACAGCATCAGTCCCTTTGAATTCGCAGGTGGTCACCCTGGCGGATAGCGGCGGGACGATCCAGATGAAAGTGGGCGACAGCTTTCTGCTCAAGCTTGGGAACGAGTACACGTGGCAGATCAGCCTGAGCAACCAGGATGTGATCGGCTTGAGGAAGGGCGTGCAGGTCATCCTTGGCGCGCAGGGGATTTATGACGCGCTGCAACCTGGCACGGTTCAGCTTACGGCTACCGGCGACCCGCAGTGCCGGCAATCCACGCCGCCATGCGCAGCGCCGTCAATCCTGTTCAGCGTGACGATCGAAGTAAGCCAATAAATCTTTGAATGGGCGGGTTCGAATTTGAACCCGCCCGAATATTAATTCGTCCAACCAGGGGTTTCGCAGGAGTTGATGTCGCCGGACTGCAAGCCGTCTTCGAGCGCTGCCTGGCGCTGCTCGGCTGAACCGTGTGTCCATGATTCGGGAGAGACATAGCCCTGCGTCTCGCGCTGGATCCTGTCGTCACCCACAGACGCGGCAGCGTCGAGACTTTGGGCGATCTCTTCGCTCGTCGGGGCCACCAGGTAACCGGTTTCGGCGGCGTGAGCCGTCCACACACCGGCAAGGCAATCCGCCTGCAGCTCGATGAACACCGACATGCTCTGCGGACCCGAGTCAGACCCGCCAGACGAATCGAGCACGCCGAGCAGATCCTGAACGTGATGGCCGTATTCGTGGGCGAGGACGTATGCTTCGGCGAACGGGCCTCCCTGGGCGCCAAAGCGGGTTTGCAGCTCATCGAAGAAGGTGAGGTCGAGGTATACCATCTGGTCGGTGGGGCAGTAGAAGGGACCCGAGGCTCCGGAAGCGTAACCGCAAGCTCCCTGGGTCGATCCGCTGAACAATACTGTCTGCGCAGAGGTGTACTGCTCGCCGTAATTGGTGAATGTGGTGTCCCAGTAATCTTGAATGCTGTTGACATAGCCTACGATGCGGCAGTCCTCCCTGGTGTTGGCGTCCGCGCCGGTCTGGCAGGCTGTTTGAAGGTCGCTGACCTGGCTCACGTTCTGACCGGGCGACGAAAGGTCATTGCCGACGAGGCCGAGAAGCTGGGAGGGGTTCGCACCGAGGAGCAGGGCGATGACCACGATGATGATCAGGCCGAGCCCGCCTCCGCCGAAAGCTGCGGTCCGACCGACACGGCTCCCGCGGCGGTCCTGTACCTGGGATGGATCGAGCCGAGCTTTCTCATTGAACGGCATGGTAGGACCTCCTTCTGGTTAGGCATATCGCAATCATGCTGCAATTTCATTGTACACATTTTGAGCGCCGCGTTCGTTAATGGTAAAGGTCATTTCCTAATGTACACTACTTACGCCTTTCTTCCGCGGATACCCGCATCCAGCGCATACATGAGCCTGTCGAGGCGGCTGCTTCCCGCTTGACGTGCGGGCATTTGCAGCAAGACTTCGCGCACTTCCTGGGGCACATGGTCGATCGCCCAACGAACCTCGCCGTCGGCGACGCCTGGATCGCCTGCTTGGTCGAGCTCCAGTGCCAGGGCGGCATAGGCTGCCGGACCGACAATGTGTTTGGTTTGCTGGACATCCGCCAGGGGATGCGTGTAGGCAGACGACGCGGCAAGGCCAGCGGCGCGCGCGGCGGCTGCTGCAGCCGGGTCGCCGACTTCGCGGGCAGCGGTCATCGCTGCCATGGCAAGCGAGCGCAGTTGAGCAGTGCGCTTTCCACCGGAAGCAAACGCCCGGATGCCTTCAATCGCTGCCCTGGGTCGGGTGTCTGAAACCGCATGCCTCTCGAACACCAGCAGCGCTCTTTCAGCGCAGTTCGCAGCCCAGCTCCCCAGGGTTCGAAGCGATTCAATGGTTAACGGAAAATACCTGGATGCGGGATCCATCGTTCACCCCTGCGAGTATGGATAGGTGGAGTGGAGTATAAACTCACCTTACCGATCTACAGCCTTTGTAACGGCTTCGGCCAATTCTGAATAGCTGATCCCCGGGCCGGCGAGCTTTTCAAGACTCGGAAGTGTGATCGATTGCTGGCTGCGTGACCGGTCATTCAGCACCCGCGTGGGGAGAACATAAAATCGCCATTGATCGAGATCCATTGGGTCGACCGTGGCTTTGTCCTGGTGGGCCAGCAGCGCGAACACATACACGTCAGCCTGGCGTTTGGCTTCCTGATCCATCTGACCCGTGTCTGCCGACCAGTATCTTGTTTTGGGTACATTGAATGTGATCTTGGACAACCGCTTCTGATGCCAACTTTGAACATACGCGGCCGACTTCACCTCGACCTTGATGTTATCGCAGGTTTCCAAGTCGTACGGATTCCATTCTTTTCGACATTCATCGAGCTTTGCGCCAACCGCGTTTGCGACGATGAACTCCGCGAGCACACCCCGCGTGGCATTGCTGAGCAGATCGGACGTGCTCCAACTCCAAAAATCGAGCAGTGTCATTGCGAGGGGGTGATGATCGAGGAAGGGCTCGTTTCCGAGCTTGCGAAGGGGGAACTTGCGGGAAAGGTCAGGGGGCATTGGGTTTAAGAGATTGGGGGGAGAAAGTAAGAACCGTGAAGAAGAAGTATCACCATACCATTGAGAGCGTCAATATTCGAGTATTGTTTGATTATATTCAATAATGATATTCATACGTCATGAATGGTGGGGTGGGTTGCTGCTTTTCCAACCAACCCTACGGTTCTGACTTCAGGCGCTTACTGGGTGATTGATGAATCCCAATCTACTGTTCCCTGACGATATCGACCGAGATCTCCACGGCTGGCGTCGTTCCTCTGTTCTCGAGCCAGTGGTAGGTGCTCATATCCTCAGGCCAGCCCGCTCCCGGCCCGTACTCCTTTGCCACACCATTTCGATGATCAGTGATCGTTCCTTCCAGGATATAGACCATGCCCGGCCGGCCTTTATGGTCGTGGAGCGGGCCGAAAACCGCCCCAGGTTCGAAGGTAACCCGGCGCATGCGAAATTGAAGTCCGGCCATGCCCTCGATTTCAGGGCCGAGGTCGAATTTTCTGAGCAACTCAACCGTAACGCCTTTGGTCTCGTGTGCAACCTGTTCGTTTGTCATCGAGGTCTCCTTCCATCCGTTCCAGCCACTGATTTATTCATTGTACTGACTTTTGAACCGCAATAATCAGCCATAGAATCAGAAACGGCCTTCCAAGTCTTGACCAAGATTCTTCATATGATATTAACCTGTATAAACATATAATTTGCGTATGGTAAATTTCCTCACAATGCTTTCGAATGCTCAAGTCGTGCCCACGGATATACCGGCAAAGGAGTAGAAACAATATGAACAGAAGAATCTCATATCTGGCGATAGTGGTCGGAGTGATATGTGTCTATTTCTTTATCTCCGCATTCTTCCTTGGCCATCCCAGGATTGTGCGAAATGACCTGATTCAAGGCTTCTTCATCGGCTTCGGGCTGGCGTTTGTCACTGCCCAAATTTACGCCAGGATCAAGACCACGAAGGTCAACGGCTGGATCACCATGTTCGGACTAGGCGAGCCAGGCAACGGCATGTTCCTGCGAGCCGCCCATGCCCAGTTATTTCCCGGACCGGTGAACGTTCCCCAAGAAGCGATGTATTGGTGGACGAACTCAGATGGCGCAGGCCGTGCGCTCTCAGGAGTTCACGATTACTTGATGCGCTTTCCAGCAGGGCAACTTCCGCCGAACAATGCATTCTGGTCGATTACGATGGGTGACGACGGGAATCATTTTGTAGCGAACCCGATCAACCGGTTCAGCGTCAGCGATCGTACCGGGCTTGCCCCAAACCCCGACGGTTCTGTCGATATTTACATTCAGAACACTGCTCCGGAGGGGCACGAGTCCAATTGGCTGCCTGCGCCTTTGGGTAAGTTCATCCTCTGGCTGCGCGTGTACATGCCCGGTCAAGCCATTCTGGACCGCAAGTATCAGGTGCCGCCAGTCGTGGAGGTGAAATGATGCAGATCAATTACCAGCATTTGCTCATATTCTCATTGGTTATGATTCCGGTTTTTTTACTCGTCACCTACTTTTGGCCGCGCCTGTTGCTTTCAGTCTTTAAGAGGGGGATTCTTTCTAACGGGTTCGGCGACGGCCCCATTCCGATCAATACGCTCGCTACGGAGCCCCAAGCGCTTTTTGCAGATCCTCTCCACGCCCCCGCCTCGGCCCCAAGCCTGGCGACTACGGGCGTGAACCACGACACGCTTCTTGCGGCCGGCTGGCTGGATCTCAGTCAAGGGCCGCTTGTCTTGCACGTCCCCGATATGCACGATCGCTACTATAGCGTGCAGTTCACGGATCCATTGAAAAACACTAATTTCGCATATGTCGGCAAACGCGCCACGGGGACTCAGGCGGGCGACTTTCTCATTACGAGAGCAGGTTGGAAAGGTCAGGCGCCGGGCGGAATGAAGCAGATATCCTCGCCGAACAACTCTGTGTTGGTCATCGGAAGGGTTCTCGTGGAAAACGACAACGACGTGGCGACGGCCTACGATCTTTCGAAGCAGATCCAATTCACACCCTTGAGCCGCTGGCAACCCGGATAGAGTGACCGTTGAAAGGCGACTCTACCCATCTGCCGATTCCCTTTCTATGCGTAATCACCACCGCCCTCCAAAACTGGAGGGCGGCTTAAAGTGGAAATCTGCTTGATTCCAGGCTCTTACCGCGGTCCTGAACTTATGCCTGTACATCCGACTCGGTGCGCACAACAGACGGTAGAGTATCGATTTAACGCCCGAATCAGGCCGCGCCGCAAAGCGGCGTTGGCTTGAATGAGTTGTCTGGCATGATTGGATTTTCGCCACTTTCTGAGTCGCCCGGTAATCCCTTCATCACCGCTGCATCAGAGCGAACACACCCCAGCCCAGGTATTCTCGCGTGTAAGCGGCGTAGCGCTCGGGTTCCGAGGTCAGTTTGGCTCGAACTTCATTCGCCATCTCGTCGTTGGGATTGGCGTCAAGCCACCGGCGCATGGTGAGCCATTTGGCAGCCTCGTATCTGTCCCAGCCGTCCTGGTCAGCCAGAACCATTTCAACGACGTCGTAGCCAAGATGGTCGAAAGACGCGATAAGTTCTGGAAGCATGAGAAATTCGGAGATCGAGCTGGCAAGACACCCCCTGGCAACATCTTCCGTCGGCGGTAATTGCCGCCAGTACGGCTCGCCGATGAGGATGATCCCTCCGGGGCGCAGGCTCCGCGCCAGAAGCTCGATCGTGCCGGCTACTCCCCCGCCGATCCAGGTGGCACCGAGACAGGCTGCCACACTGACCTTCTCGTCAGAGACAAAGCCGGCAGCATCGTCATGAATGAACTTGACTTGAGCGGCAACGCCAAGCTCTTCAGCACGGAGTTTCGCTTGCCCGGTGAACAACTGGCTCATGTCGATGCCGGTGCCGGTGACACCGTAATCGCGCGCCCAGGTGCACAGCATCTCCCCCGATCCGCTGCCGAGATCGAGAACTCGGGCCCCCGGTTCCAGACGCAGCGCCGCCCCGAGAACGGCAAGCTTTTCGGGTGTGATCGGGTTGTGGATGCGGTGAGCACTCTCAGTGATGTTGAAGATTCGTGGAATATCCAATGCAGAAAATCTCCCTTCGGGTGTGAATAAGTTCAGATAGTGCTAAAGGTTTGCGTTACCTGCGTGAAGGTCGGTTTGGACTCAGCCCGGGAACCGGTTGTAGTATAAATAAAGCCATTGCTGTTGCCAGAATTGCCACCCCACTTTTCAATTGTACAAATACGCCTTATTTATGCAACACAAAATGCGCCCCCATCTCTGGAATGCGCTTTGCATTTTCTTGTTCTTCAAGAACTTAATGAGCCAACACCGGCCGGAACTTATACCCGTAGACGAGCATACCGTGCTTGTCGCCATCCTGGCGAATGCGGCTCCACCGGCATTTTAGTCGGTAAGCCTTCATCCGGTCACCTTCAGGGGTTGCGGCGCGTGTGGCCCTGATCGCCGGCGGCTGCCATTGGCGCGAGGGGGGGCGCGCCTCGTTGAAATCGCCGCCTGAGTGAATCAAAAATCCCGACCTGTTAGGTCAGGCACATGTTATTTAGGGATTTGCTTGTTTATGTATTTCAAGCTCCCAGGTGGTCACTCCGGTTACGCCCTGCATCGCGGTAGACTCTTCTCCATGTGCTTGAGCGCCGTCCTTTGCGGCGATCTCGATTTCGTTAAGAAAGAAACCTTGATCCTGGGCAGCACCAAGCGCCCACGTACCGGCAATCGGGTGCACGCACGTATACTCTGATGTACTGGTCGACGCCGGGCCCACGATGGTCAATTTGAAAGTGGCCGGTTGACCGGTGGCGTCCGGGATGACTTTGCCGGTTATCCTCATCGCAGGAAATACCAGCGCGGAAGCCTCAGGGTCGGTGCACTGGAAATCCTTACTGCCCATAGAGGCTTCGACTTTTTGCATGACCCCTTCTCCCACAATCGTCCCATTCGCATTCGCGCGGAAAGTGATCAGGAATTCGTAACCACTTATGACTTCAAGACCGCTTTGTTCTCCAGATATGCGGTATTTCCCTTCGCCGACGTAGTTCTGCACGCATTTTTCTTTGACTTGCTCGTAGGTCTGGATAATTTTATCGATCTCAGCTTTAAATTCATTCCCATTCTCATTCGTTTGCCCCAAAAGGGAGGCCTGACGTGCCCAACCCAGGGCTTTCGAAATGATGGCAGGCGCCTTATCGCAATCCTCGAGCGCAATCGGCAGTTGAGGAGCAATGAAACTGTCGTATGCCTGGCGCAAAAATTCGCTGATCCTATCTTTAAAATTGGGATCCGGTTTTCCGATAAATTCGGCCTGGCGCTGAATTCCCAGATATTCCTGCACATTTTGCGTGAACGCGTCTTCTGCATTGGAAGGAACGTTTTGTTGCTGCTGGGTTTGGATCTCATCAGGTGTCGCTTGTGCGGCGCCAACCCCACTGAAATGCCAGACCTCGAGCGTCAGGATGCCGTTCTCAACGGTCGATGGGTTGAGATATACTCCCTGGCCATCCTCATGATAGCCAAAGGCCACGGTCTCATATCCTTCTGATGCGACGGTTTTGGGAGATTCGATGCTGAGTGTAGCAGGTTGGAAGAGCCGCAACCCTTCGGGTTCCATTTGCACCCCGGCGACCAGGCCGCCGCTGAACGGTAGGCCATCTACGCCTGCTATAGGCTTCAGGGTGATCGTTTCATCGCTTTGCAGAGCGCCCTTTGGAAAAACGAGCGTAAACCGGGTGCCATCGGCAGCCTGGGCAGCCAGTGTCCCGCCTGCCGTGGAGATGACCGCGCTTACTGCGAGGCTCTCGTCCACCGCGACCTGCACGTTAAGCGGATTTGGAATGGGGGTTGCAGTCGACGGCATGGCGGTCGGAGATGACAGCATGCCGGGCGTTGTGGGCGGCGAACTGGTTAGGGAAGACGGAGCAGTGCAAGCCGTCAATGTGGCCACCAACAACAGGGTGACGAGTTTCTTGAGTGAAATAACCATGAGTGAACTCCATTTTTAAAAAGGAAACGAGTCTGGTCAGCATGCCAAATGGACTGCTGAATTTTCAAACGAATACCTGGCACATAGCTGTTGCGAAAACCCTTATCGGATGGACGTTCTCAAGAAGGCGAAGCGTCAACTTCTTCACTGCGGGCTATGATTGCGGCCAGCGGACATCTCTCCAGCTCTCGAAGCCAGGTAGCGTCATCGCCATCTTATCTTTCAACACAGCATCTCCCACCGACCTAACCTGGGCTATGCACGAACTAAATGCTTCTGAAAAAGCAACAGTATCACGAGTTCCAATCTCATTGCCACTCACTCCCGATGGCCCTCATATAAACCTGATGTTTGATACAACAGGAGGAATGACCAGAGTGCGCAAGCGCTCAATTGCCGTACGAGCATCTTGCAACTTTACTATAGCACCTCCAAACATTGAAACACCTCCTCCACTATTATTCGAGTATATCGATATCCAGGTTTTATGGTAACAAAGACAGCGACGAAACGGCCCAACGGTTTGCGTAACTGGCGCTGGGGTGGGCGTGGACAATGGTTGGGAGAAAAAAACTTGTAGCCAGAAAACTGTTTGCCATAGTGCCGCAGAATCCTACAATCACAATGTGATTATGCCATAAATCAAAAAGCGCCTTCCAGAAATGGAAGGCGCTTGAAATCTCAATCTTGTTTTACGCTCTTACCGCAGGCCTGAACTTATACCCATAGACGAGCATACCGTGCTTGTCGCCATCCTGGCGAATGCGGCGGGTGACCATCTCCACAGGCATGCCGATCTCGACCGGCTTGTCTCCCAGGTCGGTCAACTGCGCGGTGACCATGGGGCCTTCCTCGAGCGCGACCACTGCGACGGTGTACGGGATATTCTCTTCATAACCGGCCGGGGCGTCGCGCATGATGGTGTACGAATAAACCTTGCCTTTACCGCTCATGGTGTATTGCGTTTTCGCTTCTTCGCCGCAGTACGGACAAACATCCCGCGGCGGGAAGATCTTGGAATCGCAATGCGGGCAAACCTCACCCACAAGTGCGTATCTTTGTTGTTTTAGCCTCCAATGGCGTGGAACTTCCATATTTATTGCTCCATTTCCTTATAATTATCTTTGCAAGGGTAAGTGTAGAGTAGGGTTGCTATCAAAAGCTATCAAATAAAAAAGACTGGTGATTAGTGATTAGTAATCAGTAATTAGGAACAACAGTCTATTCTCAATTCGAGCAAGGCAATGAGTATTTGACCAAACAACTCATTCCGAGATGCCTGATCCCTAAGCGCCCAATTGCCAAGCACCTAGTCACTCAGCGCCCGGTTACTTGGTGCTTAATCACTGATCCTCTCCAGCACATGCGTCACGGCGGTGGATGCGGGGCCACCTAATGATTGGACCAAGGCACAGTGCGCGTTCTTGACCTGGTTGGCTCCGGCTTCTCCGCGCAACTGCTGCACCGCTTCCACGATCTGATACACTCCGCTGGCGCCCAATGGGTTGCCGCGCCCTTTTTGACCGCCCATGGTGAGCGATGGCAGCCTGCCATCGAGCGCGAGGGTACCATCTGTTGCGAGTTCCCAGCCTTCCCCGCGGTCGGCAAAACCGGCTGCCTCGAGGCTGAGAGCAGCATACACAGAGAACGAATCACAGAACTCGAACATGTCCGCGTCTTCAGGGCGCATTCCGGCTTTACGGCAAGCCTGCTGTATCGAGCGATGGGCAGCCTCGAAGCCCATCGGGTCGCGGCGGTCGTGTACCGCCAGCGTGTCGATGGCAACGGCTGACCCGCTGATGCGCACGAGTGGATGCACGGGTTTCTCAGGCAGCAGGTCGCGGCGGCAGATCACCACCGCAGCCGCGCCGTCTGCATATGGCGCACTGTCGTACAGGTTGAGCGGATCGGTGATCAGGTCGGCTTTCTGGTACATTTCCCTGGTAATCGCCTTGTGGTACATGGCGTTTGGATTGTTCACAGCGTTGGCATGGGCGAGGATGGGGAAACCTGCCAGGGCGTCTGCTTCCAAGTTGTTTTCGTATAGATATCGCTGCATGATCAGCCCGGCCTGGCCGTTCGCTCCCAATCCGGGGATGGCTTCGAAGTCGTAATCCATTCCCATCGAAAGAGCGCTCTCCAGCTCTGAGCCGACCGCATCCGTCCACTTTTCGACGCCCGCCACCACCGCGCAATCGATGTAACCCGAAAGGACGGCCAGGTATCCAAGGCGCAGGGCTGCCGCTCCAGACGCGCCGGCCGCTTCGGCAGTGTAGCTCTCGATACCGTTCAGTCCGGCATAATCCACGAGCAGCGCACCCAGGTTGGCCTGATGCGAAAGGATCGATGATAGCATATTCCCAACGTAAAGGGCTTGAGGGCGCAACCCTCCCGAATCCGCAACCGCCTGGCGGATGGCTCTGACGCCCATCTCGCGCAGGCTGAGATCCCAGTGTTCTCCAACAGGGATTTGACCAATCCCGGCAATCACGACGTCTGTCATAGATCCGCCCTATTCCATGCTGATATTTCCGCGGTAGCGGAGGTAGGTGCCGTAATCGATTTGGGTACGGCGGGCGATATATTCGGCGGTGGAAGTGGCCAGTTCGCGGCGCGCTGCGATCTTGTCGGTGACGACGAGGGAGAAGGCGTCTGAACCTGCGCCGGATCCGTAGGAAACCATCAGGATGCGGTCGCCGGGTTTGGCGATGTCCAGGATCGCGGTCAGGCCAATCATTGCTGATCCGGCATAGGTATTCCCGATGTCGGGAGAAAGCAGCCCGTCTTTGATCTGCTCAGGGGTAAACCCAAGTGTGGCTGCCACTCTTTGAGGGAATTTGGGGTTGGGCTGGTGGAATACGCCGTAGGTGTAATCGGATGGGCTGCGCTTCATTCCGTCGAGCATGATGCGGGCAGCCCCTTCAATATGCTTGAAGTAAGCCGGTTCACCCGTGAAGCGCTGCCCGTGTTCTGGATACTTCATCTCGGCGCGCCGCCAGAAATCAGGCGTGTCTGAGACAAACGAATAAGAAGCTTCGATCTCCACCACTGCTTCTTCAGCCGGTCCGATGATGAAGGCTGCTCCGCCCGAGGCTGCCGTGTATTCCAGCGCGTCGGCCGGCTTCCCCTGGGCAGTGTCCATGCCGATGGCCATGGCATAGCGCCCCATGCCCGAGCCGGTGAGTGCGATGGCGGCCACCATGGCTTCGGTACCCGCTTTGCATGCGAATTCCCAATCACCCGATTGGATGCTGGCCGATGCACCGATGGCTTCAGCCACCACTGTGCCGCTGGGTTTGACCGCGTACGGATGCGATTCGCTGCCCACCCACACGGCCCGCAATTCGCACGGGTCGATGCCTGCGCGGGCGATCGCATTGCGCGCGGCTTCGATGGACATGGTGATCACATCCTCATCGATACCGGCGACCGATTTTTCTTTTACCGGCGAACCGGTCTTGTGCCCGGTCCAGACCATCGAAATATCCTCGCCAGGGATGCGGTAACGCGGGACGTAAGCCCCGTAGCCGATGATCCCGATCTTGCGGTCTGTTTTCAAAAGCAACTTGGATGGGTCGTTCGTCGTTTCTGTTGTCATGAAGATTGTTTTCTCCACTCTTTTAAGATTTGTTCAGCCCGGTCGGTGCGGATCACGCCTTCGCGGACGAGTTGATCCGCCAGACGGTCGATTTCATTCTCCACAGCGCCTGCTGAAATGGCTACCTGCCTGGCATGCAAGCCCATGTGCCCGCGCTGGATGCCTTCGGTGGCGAGAGCCCGCAGGGCGGCCAAATTTTGGGCCAGCCCAACCGAGACGATGATCTCAGCCAACTGGTTTGCCGATTCCACTTTCATCAATTTTAGAGCCGCCTGCGCGCCAGGATGAACCCGGGTGGCGCCGCCAACGATGCCGACGGCCATGGGCATTTCGAGCACGCCGGTGAGGTTGCCATCGTGATCCTTGGCCCATGTGGTCAGGCTGGTGTAGCGGCCTGAGCGGGCAGCGTATGCGTGCGCGCCCGCTTCGACCGCGCGCCAGTCGTTGCCCGTTGCGAGAATTACGGCATCGACGCCGTTCATGATGCCCTTGTTGTGGGTGGCAGCCCGGTATGGATCCACCTGGGCGAAAGCCCAGGCTTCGATGATCCCGTCCCGCACTGTCTCGCCGGAATAGCCTTCGAAAGCGAGGTCAGCGGTGCGGATGGTCACACTTGATCGGGCAAGCCGCCGGTCAGCCAGGTTGGTCAGGATGCGTAAATGCACCCTGCCGCCGCTGATTTGCGATACCTGCGGAGCCAGTTTCTCGAGCGCCGTGTTGATGGCATTTGCTCCCATTGCATCGCGGACGTCGTAGATCAGGTGAAGCACCAGGAAGGGTCCGATGGGCGAGTTGTAGATTCGGCGTACTTCTATGCCGCGGGGACCTCCTCCAAAGCGACTGAGAAGCGGGTCGAGCGTGGCAGCTGCCGCGAGAAGTTCGTCTTTGTGTTCGAGCAGGCGTGATTGCGCCTCGTTGAGGTCTTTGACGTCGAGGATCTGAATCTGGCCAATCATTTCCGGTAGGGTACTGCTGGCATGGAATCCGCCGTTCTTCGCAGCCAACTGGGCCATAAAGGAGGCTCCTGCAATAACCGAAGGTTCTTCGATCGCCATGGGCACCAGAACAGGATGATCATTGATGATGAAGTTGCGCGCAATGCCGATGGGCAGCGAGTAAACCCCCACCGCGTTTTCGATCATATGGTCGGCTTGCGCAGGTTCCAGCCCGGTCTTGCCGCTCAATGCATCGAGCACATCCATGGGAAGGCCCGATTCAGCAGCGAGCTGATCGAGCCTTTCAGAAAGCGTCATCTGGTAAAACTTCCTGTGTTGGTCAGGCAATTGATCGGACATCGCATCTCCACCGGTTTCCCGATTTATACAAGCCAATCGTAAGCGTGGCGAACTGGCAAAAGCTATCAGATATTGAACCTTGCTGACTGGAATGAAAATCCCGGAGTGGGAGGCTCCGGGACTTTGCAACAGTGTGGATAAAGATTAGGGAATTGCGTTCAAGGCTGCGTCAGCCGTGGCCAATCCGGCGCCGGTGGCATCGGCTTCCCAGCAGACTTCGGTCAATCCGACATTAGGATCGATGATATCCCGGCAGCCGGCAGGCAGGGGAATCGCGCTGTCTTCAAGCGCAAGTTCCGCATCATTGGCTGTCAGGGATGGATCCTTCTGAAGCATTAGAGCCACAATGCCAGCAACATGAGGCGAAGACATGGAAGTGCCGCCAAGGAAATAGTAGCTGATCTGGCCGCTATTGACCTGGTACGGACCAACGATCCAAGAGCCTGGTGCGGCCACATCGAGATCCTGGCCGGCGAGCGCACGGCTCGAGAAATCGGTAATGTAGAAATCGTCGGCGTTGGTAGGATCTGGAACGTCAGTGGCGTACCACCAGGTTCCGGATTTCCATTCACCCACCCAGCCGGAAGCAGCCACGGAAATTACGGGCGCGTAAGCACCGGGATAGCCCATGCCGGCAGTGCCTTCATTCCCCGCGGAAGCCACAATGATCACGCCGTTCTCGACAGCATAATCCACCGCTGCCTGTTCCATGGCGTCCAGCGAAGGTCCGCCAAGGCTCATATTGATGACCACCGGGCTGTTGCCAAGCTTGCCATCGACCTTAAGGTCGGTCACATAGACGATACCAGCAGCAACCACTGAAGACCATCCGGATCCGTTCTGGTTCAGGACTTTGACCGGGATGACCGTGGCCATGGGAGCGACGCCATTGACCGGCGTGCCGCGCATACTGTAGCCAAGGATTGTAGAGGTTACATGGGTGCCGTGCGAATTCTGGTCATGTTCCCACTTGTTGGGTTGTGATGAGACAACCCCCATTTCACCGCCGCCGCCGCCGAACGCGATGGCAAACTCTTCAGCGATGCGTTCCTGTGGGAAGTACTGGCGCCAGGAATCGACCAACCCGGTATCCAGCACGGCAACATACACGCCGGTGCCGTCATAGTCGGTCACGCGTCCCGAACCCAAGTTGGTCACATTGACCGCGTCGAGATCCCAGGTGTTGATGCCATTGGCGAAGCTGGTAGCTTCAACGGTATCGATCGGCGAGCCATTACGCTCCTGATCAGGTCCGGCAGCTTTGACATATGGCAGCGCCTGAATGATGGGCAATTCCGTTGCGGGAATCATCATTGTTACGGCATCGATCTCAACGATCTTGTTGAAGACCTTACCGTGGGTGCCCAGGTCTGCCAGTATGGCGTCGGTAACCTCAGTGTTCAAGACGACATTGATGCCAATTTTCTTAATTGCGGGTGCAGCAGTTGCGACCGTCGAGACCATCATGAGCAACAAAGCCAAAATGATTACAGCGTGGAACGTGGTGCGTTTCATTATTTCCTCCTCATTGTAAATTTCCGGCGTGATTTCCCGTCGATGAATTTGATGATGAACACCGGTTGAATCAAATTATGTGTATTCATTATAGAAAGCGCATATATCAAAGTCAAGAAGATATGTAATAAATGTGTCTAAATCACTACCAAACTGGTTGAATTAGACTAAATAACTCTATATAATAATGCTATGGACAGAAATGCAGTTTCACCTTCAGTACTGACTGCCGGAGATGTTTCAATACACATCCGGCAGTTGTTTGACCGGTTCGGCATCCACGCCGAAGGAAATTGGGATGAAGACAAACTACGCATCCTGGAAGAATCCAGTTTCCTGTTCTTTGGCATGACGCCGGAAAATTACAAAAAGTGGTTTTGGACTGAGAACCTGGTTGTGCGTCTCGAGGACATGTCGAAAGGTGGGCTGACCAGCAAGAACCTGGTGCTGTTGAATCCGGCCAACCTGACGAGCTGGACGGTGGTTCACGAGCTTGCACATGCCTGGGATGCGTCGCAAGGATGGAAATTGAGCACATGGATGGCCAGGGCAACGGGGAGCCAGTTCAATTATCCGCTGTTTCACAGGATGTTTCCCAAGAGCAAGAGCTTCTGGTATGCAGTAGGAAATCCACCTCCGCCCTGTGGCGTGGATGCGAATTTCAACAAGCTGGAAGATTTTGCCGAGTCAGTTGCCGCATATCTCTTTCCGGAGGAGGCAAAAAAACGCGCGGAAGAACGCGGCTGGAGTTACGAGCGGTTTGGCTGCCAAAATTTTCACGAGACATTTCGAGGAAAGTGGATCGACCAGCTCGTACATCAAAAATGAATGAGGTCGGTAAATTAAAATCAATCTCTCCCAGCCCTCTCCAAAAGAGAGGGTTGGGAGAGATTGTTCATAGCAATCGACTGAAATGAAAGACGCTCCCGAAAGGGAGCGTCTGACTTTCTATTCCTTGGGTAAAGTCACCCTGCATTGAGGTGAATTCTGACACACGTATTTGACGTGGGCATTGCCAATCACAGGCTTGATCGTTTTCTCCACCATGGGAATTCCGCAGACCGGGCATTCAGGCGGCTCGTTGAGATTCATAAAGGGGGCTTTATCGACCTGCTCAGTTTCAGCCGCGGGCACAGGGTCGTCGATCTCCGAATTGAGAACGGTCTGGGCTGCCGTCAACGTAATGGGCAGCGGCTCTGGTTTGCGCTCTTCTAACATAACCGGGCCGGTTACTTCCGGAGCCGGTTCACGTTCGAAGCGCGGGGTAAGAGCATTGATGATCGAGCCAAATCCTGAGGAGACTGCTCCGGCGACACCGAATGCGGGCTGCAGAGCATGGGTGGGTTGGTCTGTCTTTCGGCGAGCGTAGACCTTGTCTTCCCCCACCTCTTCCGTGATCCGGGTGCGCGTGGAGGTAACAATCTTGAGGAATTGAGCGCCGTCATACAGGCGAATGGGTTTGCCTTCTGCCCAAAGGCGTGCCTGTTCGGAGATGGATCCTGTGGTGATGACCGCGCCCGCATCGGCATTGGCAGAACGCAAGGCGCCGTAGAAGTCGCGCACCACCGGCTCACCAATGCGCCCCTTGTAGCGCTTGCATTGGACAAACCAGATTTCATTCGTCTTGGAATGGACGACCAGGTCAATGCCATGATCGCCTGTGCCGCCCACGATTTCGACCGAATGACCCTGGGCGCGATAGGTTTCAGCCACCAGTTTTTCGAATTCCGCGGGCGAGAGTGCACGCATCTCCGCGATCGAATCCGCGGTCATGTGATTATGCCGCTCTTCGAGCGCGAAGGCAAAGGCAAATGGAATGAGAATCAGCCCGACAATAAGGAAGAACTGCGAATTCTCCGGCTCCGGGATCAGTTTAAAGGTTTCCATCTTCAAGAAGAAGAAGATCAGATGAAGCAGAGCAAAGAATCCCCAGGCGAAGAGCAGGGCTTTGATCGAAAGACGGAACCGAATTCCGAAACCCTTGTTCTTTTTGAAGATCCCGACCAGCAGCGCGATGAACATCAGCGGCCATAAACCGGTCAAAAACCTTGCGGCGATGAGAACGAGAGCTAATGCAGTATCCATGGCTATTCCTCCATTGAGCAGAATCACTAGAGGATTAGTTGCAGGAATGGTGCCAGAATAAGGAAGGGAATCGTAATCAGTAAACAGTAATTAGGAAAAACGGCCTGCAATTCACAGGTCTTGATTCGGTCCGCAGCTCCTTTATTAAATGATCAGTAACCAGGAATCGCTTTTCCTGGTTACTATGTACTGGTTACTGATTACTATCCTAGATTTCGACGCTTTCCCCAGGTTTGAGCACGACAACTTTTGTTGCGGTTTCGGCTTGAACGCGCGCAGCCCATTTCTGCGGATCCTGCTTGATCTTGTCATTTGAATTATAGTGGATCGGCAGGACAACCTTGGGGTGGATGGTCTTGACTGCTCGCAAGGCTTCATCAGGGTCGATGGTGTAATATCCGCCGATGGGCAGCGCCGCGAAGTCGATCCCTTCTTCACCGATCGCTTTCATACTGTCGAAGAGACCGGTGTCGCCGGCGAGATAGATCTTTTTACCTTCCTGCGTGGTGAGAATGAAGCCCGATGCGGTCCCTCCGTCGGATCCATCAGGCAGATTTGAATTATGCGCAGCTTCAGTGCGTTTCAGGTTTCCAAAGGGTAACTCGAGTGATGTGTCCATTTCAATGGACTGGGTCTTCAGCCCCTGGCGTGCAAACCAACCGGCAATCTCGGGGTTGGCGATCACAGTGGCACCCGTTCGTTTGGCGATGCTCACTCCATCGCCCACATGATCATGGTGACCGTGGGTGACGAGAATGTAATCCGCCTGGGCTTGCTCTGGGCGGATCGCAGCCATAGAGTTGCCTGTAAAGTATGGATCGACCAGCACTATCTTCCCGCCGGTCTTGATTTCGATTGCAGCATGTCCAAGCCACTTAAGAGTTGTAGGCATATCGATCTCTTTATGAATTCAAACCTTTCTTGTAACGCAACAACTGGTCGGCCAGGGTGTCGATGTCCTTCTCGGTAAGGTCGGCCCATGGGGCATAAAAGTATTTGTCGGTCATTTCTTCTGCCGTCTGGCGTACAGCCCGGCCTTCTGGCGTGATCGAGTAGATATCGAGCGAGTAATTCGCCCATCCAAGCTTTACCAATTCGCGGAGAGACTCATCAGATTCTTCGAAGGAATGCCCGCGCCTGGAAAGCTTTTGCAGCACCGTGTCGATGCTCTCCGAGTCGTTGAGCCAGAGCAGGGTGAGGATATCCCAGGTGTGGCCGCTTACATTATTGGGGCGCCAGGCTGCCAGATGAGAATCGTCGCGGTAAGCCATTAGATCGCTGAGGTAGGTGTCGACTCGCACCATGACAGCGGCATCTTGTCCCGGATCGAGCTTGTGTGAATGGTTGACGCACCATTTTCCAGGCGGTTCGGGGAATGCCAGCGATGCTTCGACACGTTTTAACAGTGTATTCGCGAGTTTCTCGAGCTCTGCAGCAGGCAGCGGAGAGATGGATGCCATGGAATTGAAAGTGGCATAGCGAATGACCTTGAACGCTCGTTCACCACGCTCGGTCAATCTGTAATGGTCTTCATCGATGGTATCCAACAAGCCAACGCGAGCCATCGATGCCAGGCGGTGCTTGTAGACTTCTTCGTTCGTATAAGGCGAGCGTACATTGAGTATCTCTGCAGAGATCGGCTCTGGCTCGAAGGAAGGGAGGGCAAGCAACAGATAAGCCTCAGGAGCGTCCAAATTGAAATCTTCACCCGTCTTGGTAAGGGTGGGATCGTAGTAGGGCCGCAACGCATTTTCGGCGTCAAGAATGTGAGAATAGATCTCGTTTAACTTCATGTTCTTTGCTCCTCCCTGGCCCAGCATGTAGAGCCAGACTAATACAGGATCGATGGTAGAACTTGCAGGTCCCTGGTGTCTCTGTACATGGCGCGAATCTCTGAGTAGCCATCTTGCGGGTTCAGGCAGAGACTCGCGATCCGGTCCAGAAGCAAAAAGTCTGCTTCGGTTACCTGGCTTTCGTGCTTGGCGATCAACCCATAAGCATCCCATGGCAATAATTCGATGTTATTCAATGCCAGAAAGTCACGGACCAGATCGCCGCGGATAAACCACAGTCCTTTCATATCATGGATGCCGAAGAGATTGGGGTCCGCCTGACCGGTACGGCAGAGCAGCCAGGCTTTTGCGCCCGTAACAAACTTATAAGCTGGCAAGTTCAAAGGGTCGAAGCCGATTTTCAGGGCGTGCTGCTGGAGCGCGTCGAGCTGCGCATCCACCATCTGCCAGCGCGCTTCTTTGCAGTTCCAGTATTCGACCACCCAGTGATCTTCAAAATGTTTTGGCCTGAAGTACGTACCGAATCCGCAGCGCGCGCGAGCCGGAATCCCTTTCGCTTTTAACAAGGCAGCCAGCACGACCGAGAAATCGCGGCAATTACCCACGAGCCTGCGATCCAGCGATCGTTCTTGTGAAAATGGGATCGGATCGAGCTCGAGCATGCGCGCATATTTGGCTTTGAACGAACGGATGTTCACTTCCTGTTTGCGGGCTTCAGATAGCTTCAGTCCGTAGCGATCGAGCCAAAAGATATGGATGAGTGCATTTTGGGTGAGCCTGACTAATTGCGGAATGTCCTGCGGAAGGTCGGCTGCCGCTATCTCTGGGGGCAGCGCGGTCATCAGCCCCGGCTGAAGATAAAAGTCGAGATCAGGTTCCATGATTAGATTATACGGCTATCTTGGAGCTAAATCGTGCATGTGTTCGACGCCTTCATGCTCCATCACGATCATCCAGAGCTGCCAGCCATCGTTGCTCTTCAATCTGACCCCGCCCGGGAAGGCGAGTTTGGTCGGAGCTGTGGCGTCGAGCAGTGGGGCATCCAGCAGGCCGGGGGTGGTGAAGAGGCGGTAAAGGATACGCGCAAAGGTGATCGCTCTGGATTGAATTTGTTCCCAGGGTTGGTCCGCCTGGGCAGCGGCCTGAAAAGCATTGAAGCTGTTGATGGATGCGAAATCCCGGGTTTCCCCTTCGAGGGGATGGTATCCCTTGAAGGACATCAATTGAGCATTCTGGACGCCGGAAAGATATTCACCGGCTGCCTGGATCATATAACGGTCCCATTCCATGATGTGACCGACCACCTGCTTGATCGAGCGGCCGTCTGAAGAGGCGGATTCCGCCCTCGTCTCGTCGATCGAACACACGGCGGTTTCGAATTCGGCGAGGATGTTTTTGTGCAATGCGGCAAAAGTGTCGTAACGGGCTTGCGACTCGAGGACGGCCGCTTGCCGAATGCGCGAATAGAACTCTTCTGACTGCATGTTTCCTCCTTGGTCTACGCAGACGGAATGATATCTCCCAGCGGAGAAGGCAGTGGCGTAAGGTCTTCGGGCGGGAGAAGTTCAAGAGCCGATTTGTTGCCGCCGAGCGACGGATGAGAAGCGAGTATGTCCAGAACCTTCATAACCAGCCGGGTGGATTGGTCGACGAAGAGATTCATCGAAGCTTGATTCAGATAAGGGAATGGGCGGTCGAAAATCCAATCGCGAGATGGTTCACTGTAAAACCTGCGGATGTAGTTCACCTGATGTTCAAAGGACGCCTGCGGCACGAAAGGTAAGGGAGAGATGGGAATTGGCGTGCGCAAAAAGACCCTCCAAAACAGGCTGTCCGGATGGTCGCGCACATAAAGCTGGTCGAGCCCGTACCAGTCCTGCTTGATAAAGTCCCAGGCCTCTGTCTCGGGATGAGCAGAAAAGAGTTCAGGATAGATACGCATGCTCTCCAGCCCAACTTTGAACATGGCCAGGCGGTCGCACACGAGATGGATGTAATACCCGAGCATGAAGCTGTGAAGAAACCGGTTATTGTCAAACGAGCGGCCGCGAAGGTAAGCCTGGTAGAACCGCAGGTCTTCGACCTCGATTTCTCCTTCGCCCGCGGCGGAGAGAAAGTGCGACACCTCCTTTGGAGGATCGAATCGCGTCCAATCCGCATTGGGCACACCGGAATCGGGCGCGATGCTGCCAAAGGTAAATGCAGCCTCATCCAGTTCGGGCATGCGCTTCAAGAGGTTTTCTGCGATACGTAGATGACCGATCCAGGTAGCCATTTCACCATTGTAGCAGCAATACAAGAAAGAGCCGCCTCAGTAAGAGTCTCAGGCGGCTCAGCACAGTCTGTCAGGTCGGGTTCAGAAAACTTCTTTTTTTAAGGTATTCGCCAGGCCGAGGTATTTTTCGTGAACTCCTGCGCCAACTTCCTCTTCCTCTACGCGCTCGAAGTCCTGAGCCAGAGTTGCCTGTTCATCCAAGGGTAGAGTGCGCTCTGAAAGCGGAAAAAGCACCCCATCTTCTTTCTGAATATGCTGCTTTAGCAACGAAACGTAGCTGCGGGCATTTTCGAGCACAATCGGCATCGCCTTGGTGTCGCCGTCCTGCCATTGTTGGGCTGCCAGGCGCATCGCCTTGATCAAACGCCGCGACTGTTCGTGTTCTTCCAGTAATACTGCGACAAGGCTGCTCGTGTCGGAAAGTCCGTGCCGCACCAACGCCGGAAACAGGTAGCCCTCTTCTTTGCGGTGATGGCAGCCATCTGTGAATCCCTTGCTGAAATCGGCAGCATCCGTAAAAAAACCGGGGCGTATGGTTTGTTTTTGATCCAATTTGTCGGCGGCGCGCTCCAGCGTTCCAATGAAACCTTCGACGATGCGGTGTTCCGACATCAACATTTCGGTTGCTTCCATTGTCTTCCTCCCATCTTGTTCCAACGAATAAAGCAAGATAATCTACTTTTAGATTAAGGTCGGAGTATTAGAATTACATTATGGTCGGATTGTAACAACCTTAATCGGTTCGTTTTCGCTGACCAGAAACAAGCGCGCCCTTTTGGAGGCGTGCTATGATGAACCATAATGGACCGATTGCCACCAGGAGGGAAAGGGTCTATGACAGCAGGAACGATACCAACTCTGGATGAAGCGCTTCACATCGACGTGAAGCTGGAGATCGAACGTATTTCTGCGTTCATCCGCAGCGAGGTGAGGCGCAGAGGTGCTCACGGGGTAATGATTGGCTTGAGCGGCGGCCTGGATTCATCGACCTGCGCTGCCCTGTGCCGGCGTGTGCTTCCACCCGATCAAATCCACGTGCTTGCGCTGCCCGAACGTGACAGCAGCCCCAAAGAGCTCCTTCAGGCGCACAACGTAGCGAAGCAACTGGGACTCGACCTCTCTGAAAAGTACCTGACAAAGTATTTCGACCTTCTCGGCATCTATTCACTGGTACCCAGGGAGGTTGCGAACGATAGGCCGCGGCTCGAGAGGGCCATGAGCACGCTGCGGCGTTTGAGCGGATCGCCTTCGCTATTCACCTGGTCGCAGAAGTTCGCCTTCGGCGAGCGACGCGGAGTCTTGGGCGGTATCTTGCGGAATAACCTGTGGGCCTATGCCGGAAAGACCGAAGCCTTTGTGATGTCCAAAGTGCGGACGCGCATGCTCGTGCTTTCATCACAGGCAATGCTGCTCGACAGCCTGCTGATTTGCACCACCGATCATTCTGAATGGTCGGTGGGGTTTTACGACCCACTCGGCGACGGCGCAGGCGATCTTGCCCCGCTGCGCCATCTGTACAAAACTCAGATTCGTGAAGTCGCGCGCGAGTTGGAGATTCCGCAAGAGATACTCGATCAGCCGTCTTCGGGCGACCTGGCCGCGGGACTGCCAAACGAAGTGGCCATGGGGTTGAGCTACGAGCAGCTCGATCACGTTTTAGCAGGATTGGATTTGGGTTTGAGCGAGAGCGAGATTGCGCAGCAGGCGGGGGTATCTCGCGCGATGGTGAAGGGGATTCGCGAAGCGTGCAGCATGGCGGATACGCGGAGAGCGCTGCCTGTGGGGATTGTATCGAGTTCGTGACCGATCACAGCAGGGAAATGGAAAAGTCACTGCGTTGAGCTTGCGCGCAGTGACTTTTTTTGTCCCTTGACTATAGAACATAAATTCTGTATAATAGGACTAGAACAATAGTTCTCTGATTATACACTATTGGTAAGAATGACGAGGTGAAACCATGAATACGCTTTCTTTTCCTCTTTCGAATCAACTGGTGGTGGTGATGGCGCCGCACGCGGCCATGCCCATGATGGTTGAGATGTCTGCCCGCCTGGCGCTCAACGGCTCGGTGCGCGTGCTCGACGGCGGCAACCGTTTCAATGTTTACCCGGTGGCCCAGGCGGTGCGCAGGCTTACGCCGCGCCTCGAGGAAACTCTTTCGCACATCACGCTCTCGCGGGCGTTCACCTGCTACCAGGTGGTCGCGCTGCTCGAGCAGACCCCTTCCCGGGCGGTGCCCACCCTGGTGCTGGATATCCTGTCCACTTTCCTGGATGAAAGCGTGACTCTCGAAGAGAGCATGCGGTTGTTGAAGGTATGCATCGACCATCTGACGCGCTTGAGTCGTTCTGCGCCGGTGGTGGTGAGCGCCAAACCACTGCTCACGCTTAGCGCCGGCCGTGCGCCGCTGGTGGACGCGCTGCTCGAGTCGGCATCCCGAACGGTTGTGCTTGAAACTCCGCGCCCGCTGCCCCCGGCGGCTCTGCCGCTGTGGGAGCAGGCAGCGGATTGATTTAGCGGTATTTACTGGAGGTGTTGTTATGGGACGTACATTACCATCGATTACGATGGAATTCATGCAGGAGCAGGAGGCGTTCAGCCGCTTCAGACGGGCCCTGCGCCGCAGCGATCAACTGGCACTGGACGATCTTTTCACCGCTGCGCGCAACCACCTGGCTGCGGCAGCTTACGCCGCCAACGCCCTGCCCATGGAAACTTTTTTACTGGCCATGCTGCTCGAGGAGCATAAGGAAGTGATGCGCCTGCGCACGCTGGTGGAGGGCTCTGCCCTGCGCACGGTCCGGCTGCAGAAGCCCATTGAAATTAAGGATCCCGGGGGTTCTGATCCGCATGAAGATCCCGGGGATTCTGATCCACCTGAAGACCCCGAGAATTCGGAAAGCGGGCGGGTGTGATCGAACGCACCGGATGGCTGCTCGATATCTACAGCGACAACCGCGACGGGGTTGTGCTGTGGTTCATCGCCGAGAGCGGCGAGCGACTGCGCCTGCACCAACCCTTCGCCGCGACATTTCACCTTGCAGGCCCGGCGGAACGGCTGCGCTCTGCCTGGCGCTGGCTGGAAAATCAGCATTACGACGTGAAGCTTTCGCGCAGCGAGGGGCACGACCTTTTTCAAAAAGATCCGGTGACCCTGCTTTCCGTGCGGGTGGCGAATGTTGCCGATCAGCCGCGCGTGTTCCAGGAGACGGCGCAGGCCTTCCCCGACCTGGCGTACTACGATGCCGATATCCAGCTTTCACTGCGCTATGCAGCCGTGCACAACACGTTTGCACTGGCATACTGCCGGGTGAGCTATGAGCCGCCGCCGCAGAACGGCGAACTGCTGCAAACCGGCGGTCTGCTGCGCGAGATCGAAGTGCTGGATTCTCCGTGGACGCTCGACCCGAAGCCGGCGCCGCTGCGTACCCTTGTCCTCGAACCGGATGCCGATCCGCAGCATGAAGAGCCAAAGGCGCTGAAGGTGCGCTATGAGCAGCACGAGTACACGCTGCCGCTCTCTCCAGCCCGCCCCATGCTGATCAATCTGCGTGCCATTCTGGAGCGCTTCGACCCGGACATGCTGGTCACCGCGTTTGGCGATACCTGGCTGATCCCCCGCCTGCTCGAGGAGGCTCGCCGGCTGCGCTTGCCACTGCCGCTCAACCGCGAAAGCGGGCGAGGGTTGGGCTTTCGCAAGGCGAAATCGTATTTCACCTACGGGCTGATCGTGTACAACGGTCAGCAGCTTCATCTGTTTGGGCGCTGTCACATTGACAGGCGCAACACCGGCCTGTGGTCGAATTACGAACTCGAGGGGATTCTCGAGAACGCGCGGGTGACTGCGCTGCCCATTCAGACGGCAGCGCGCACCTCGCCGGGGACGGGCATCTCGTCGATGCAGGTGCTCACCGCCATGCGCAACGGCATCCTGGTACCCTGGCATAAGCAGCAGGCGGAGCGCCCCAAGACCGCGCTCGACCTGCTCAAATACGATCAGGGCGGTCTCATCTACCAGCCCACAGTGGGCCTGCACGGAGATGTCGGCGAGATCGACTTCATCTCGATGTACCCGAGCATTATGGTGCGCTGCAACATCTCGCCTGAAAAGCCGCTGCCCACCGATCTTGGTTCCGACGAGCCACCGGGCCTCATTCCGCTGACGCTGGCTCCGCTGCTCGAGAAGCGCGTGGCACTCAAGCACGCACTCGGCACCATGCCCAGCTGGGATCCGCGCTACCTGCGTTACAAGGCAGAATCTGCGGCGCACAAGTGGCTGCTGGTGACCTGTTTTGGCTACCTGGGCTACAAGAACGCACGCTTTGGGCGCATCGAATCGCACGAGTCGGTGACCACCTGGGGGCGCGAGGCGCTGCTGCGGGCCAAAGAGGCGGCCGAAGATATGGGCTTCACCATCCTGCACATGTATGTGGACGGCCTGTGGGTGAAGAAAACAGGCGACAAAAAGCCCGCCGATTTCGAGCCGCTGCTTGAAGAGATCGCCAGCCGCACGGGCCTGGCTGTGGCGTTGGACGGCGTCTACCGTTGGGTGACTTTCCTTCCCTCCAAGGTGGATTCGCGGGTACCGGTGCCCAATCGCTATTTTGGCTTCTTCCAGGACGGCTCGTACAAGATCCGCGGATTGGAAACCCGGCGGCACGATACGCCCCCCTTCATCTCGGACGTACAGATGGAAATC
>JAJXZS010000047.1 GCA_021779955.1 Chloroflexota bacterium
GTTCAGATACGCCCGAAGCATATTCATCCTCCCAGATGGCAGAGATCAATTCATCTCTGCGAACCACCTTTCCGGCCTGCTTATAAAGCACCTCAAGGAGCCGGAACTGGGAAACGCTCAGCGGCGGTATCAATTCCTGCCCCTGGATGAACACTCTGTGTGATTTTTCTTCCAAAACCAGGCTGTTAAGAATCGACTGGAGCGGTAATTTATCAGCAAGGGGCATCGTCGCATCGGAGGCGTAGAATGCGAATGTCTGCACGAGTGCGATCTGGATGATATCCCCATCTTCCAGGTTGCGATTCTCCCCGATCTTGACGCCGTCGAGATAAGTTCCGTTCTTGCTGCCCAAATCCTCGAGCAGCGTGCTCTTTTGATCGAGCGTCAGCCTGGCGTGGAATCGCGAGACCTGCCTGTCGGGGATGATCACATCGCAATCCGGCTCACGCCCGATGGTGATCGATGATTTGATCAGCCAGCGCCTGCCTGTCAGCGGGCCTTCTTTTGCCACGAGGACCGGGTATTCACTCGACGACTTGCGCTCTTCAATTTGATTAACGGCCGTACCTCTCGTATCGTCCATTCCGTTAGTTTACACCTCTTCATGTATAATATATCAGAAGTTGTAAACTTCCAACCTTTCAATCTGGATAACAACCTGAAACTCGAGCCATCTGCATGCCTTTACCTTTAAAAACAGGGGAAACTCTTCGTGGTCGATATCGCATCCGCCGCATCATTGGACAGGGCGGCATGGGTTCGATCTATCTTGCCGATGACTTGCGCCTTGAAGGCCGGCAAACTGCCGTCAAAGAGGTCGAACACGACAAAACCCTCCCGCCGAACTTGATTCAGGAAGCTCGCGACCAGTTCTTCCGCGAGGCTACCGTTCTCGCCCGCCTCGACCATCCAAATCTCCCCAAAGTTTCCGATTACTTTTCCATCGGTTTCCATGACTATCTGGTGATGGACTACGTTCCTGGCGAAGACCTGCGCACATTGATGCTCGAAGCCCGCGAAAAAGATGCCTTCCTCAGTGAAGCCGACGTGCTCAATTGGTCGAACCAGCTCGCCAACGCACTGATCTACCTTCACAACCAGATCCCTCCCATTCTTCACCGCGACATTAAGCCCAGCAACCTTAAATTGACCCCGAATGGGCTGGTCAAGCTGGTCGATTTTGGCCTGGTAAAGGTGCTCGCCCCCGGTGAAGTGACCATTACCATCCTACAGGGGCAGGGGACAGCACTCTATACCCCCCTCGAGCAATACGGCGGAGATATCGGCCACACCGACGCTCGCAGCGATATTTTTGCCTTCGGTTCGACGATCTACCATCTGCTCACCAATAAACCCCCCGCGGATGCGCGTGAACGCTTCCTCAACCCGCTTGCGTTGACGCCTCCGCGATCGATCAACCCGAATATCAGCCCAAAGACAGAGAAAGCGGTCCTTTGGGCGATGGAACTGCATCCCGATTCGCGCCCCGAAAGCATCGAAGAATTTCGCGATGCGCTCATCGGCGATCGTCAGGTACTGATCAAATCCATCAGCCAATCCACCAGCATGGCCAGGGCATTTCTGACGCGAACCGATCAACAATTGATTGTGGGCGCTTTAATACTGGCTGGGCTGACTCTTCTGGTCACTCTTCTCGGCTGAAGCGAGTTTACTGTTCTTCTTCTCGAGCATGTACCATGTGATGGCTGCCGCAGCCCCCAATACACACCCAATCGCCGTGCCGATCAAAATCACCCAGGTTCCCAAATTTTGGATGCCGGTTTTGCCTCCCGGCAAACCTACTGCAAGCCATAAATATACCAGGTAGCCGCAGCAGATCATCAATACCCCCACCCTCACTCTCCAGCGCCGAGAAAACCAACTGGAAAGCAGAAAATAAGCGCCTAGAGCCAGGCCGCCCGCGCTGATTGTCGCCACGAACCAGTCTGCCACATCGGGTAAACCGCGTTGGTGATGGGTCTCCACCACCGGCGCAGCGACTTGCGTTGGGGCAGGTGAAGGCTCCTCGCCAGGCAGATAGGTCGGCGCGGGCGTCGGCTCGATCGAGGTGATTACACCGCCGGCGTTTGTAATGTCTACGCGCAATATCTGCGACACCGTTGCCTGCAAAGAAGTCACTTTCAGCTCGAGCAATCCGGTGCTGGGTATCTTATACGTTGTCCGGGCAATTCCATCCGTGGTTTGAGTCGCCACCTGCTCCACCGTGCCGCTTGCAGAGCGAGTATCGATCAGGAAGTTCACCACCGTTCCATCGGGTACGGGATTGCCATTATGGTCGCGAATGATTCCTGTGCGTATGGGCAGGGTGTCGCCGACCTTGAAAGTCAATGTTGTGGTCGGTTCCAGGCTCGGGCTGCTTGTTCCCTCACCCGAACTCTGTGTCAGGGTATCCAGCATCAGCGGGATGATTTGCGAGGGATCGGGTGCGGTGGCTTCGACAAGATTGTAACCTGCGCCCGGTACAGACACCGGCAGGCTGCCAGTTGGATTCACTTCCTGGAAAAGCACTCGAGCTGCCGTATCCACAAATACCGGATTCTTGCTGTAAATGCCGTAATAAGCGGTCAATTTGGAGATATCGGTCGCATCCAGGAAATACGGCGCATTGAATGCAAAACCGACCAGTTTTTTGCTATGCACCAGATCAGACCGGCTCATAAACAACTTCCTGAATATGGCCAGGTCAGAAGAATTGGCATTCAAATCGGTGAAGCCAAACACCACCCAATCTGCCACGGTCATGTCGGCAGATAAATTTCCGGCTCCATCGCTGCCGTCCAGCAGTGCGCTCAGGTTGGCAAACGAGTACGTGAACACCCTGAAATCCTGGATTTGCTCACCCGCCGAAGGACCATACAATCTCAATACGGCATCCCCAAGGTTTTGCGCAGAAAACCTCGTCGTTTCTGTGCAAGTGCTGCATTGTTTTTCGGTCACAGGGTCGGCAATAAAGAGGATTCGTTCGGAATTCTGCGGCGGATTTCCGAGCACGGAATCGATATCGGTTTTGGACGGATTGATCAGGGTCACGCTTTCGCGGGCAACGTTAAGCGATACCGAATCCGATTTGCCAAGGATGGCCAATTGGCCAGGTAAATTGATCACTTTCGAAGGAGAAAACGTTGGATAAAGCTTTAGCTTGAGCGCAAGGATTCGTCCAACAGCGGCATCCACCTGTTGGGAGAAAGAGACGTCCTCCCGGTACTTTTGGACGAAATATTCCATCGTGCGCTGAATGGTGGTGTATTGGTCCGGATCGTCAGAGGAAATGATGCCCCCCAGATTCAGGAGGTCATTTCCGGCCAGAAACGCATTTTTGATGACCTGGCGAGCGTCGAACGTTGTGCCGAGTGGATTGAAGAATTCTTGCACCGCATTGCTGCCGAGGTTGTCGCTGACCAGCAATCCGCCTGCGCTGCGCCAGTCTTTGATGTCCGGTAGTGCCAATATCTCGTTCAAAGCCGCGTTATCGAATGAAAGCGGTTTTGTCGTGGAACTGATATTTCCCTGGAAACTCTCATAGCGAACGTTCGATACCAGCAATCCATCTGTCGCTTCCAGGGGGCTGCCGGCATTTCCGGTGACGGCGAAGAAGGGCGCCAGTTCAATATTGACCATGTCATTAAGGGATGCCCTGACCGTGCCGACTTCCTGTCCAAGAGGACGATCGGACTGGCCCACACCCGGAAAATGAGTGGAAACCACCGCAATTCGATCGTTGCTGCCCTCGTGAACTCCGGCCACATAGGCTTTCCCCATCTCGCCCACCCAGTACGGATTCCCGCCGAACGATTGCACGCCCAGGTCCTTGCCGCCGTCGCTGTTTACATCGCTCAACACATCCAGCGAAGGCCCAAGCAGAAGATTGAAGCCCAATGCGCTGAGTTCCTGCCCCACCACGTTTCCCACAAGACGCGCATTTTCTGTGCTCCAGGTTGCGCCTATGGCCATCTCATCTGGTAACGGAGTTACGCCTGAAAGAATCTGGTCATTCGGCGCGCCGTCCCCTTGCTGCGAAATGGCAACGAGCAGTGGAATGTAAGATCCAGGCTGAGGGGTTTGCCCCTCTATCGGAGGATTCGTTTTCCACATGACCGATTGCAGACCGTTGATCATGGTCTGGGTATCGGCAGAGCTCGTTTCTCCTTCCGTGAAATTATCATTGGCAGCAGAGAGCAGCACCCCTCCGATGTGATAATCCGCGATCAAACTGTAGATTTGAGATCCCTCGCTGATATCCGTACCCTTGTAAGATACCAGGAATAACTGGCCGATCTTTTCTTCGGGACTCATTCTGGCAAGGTACGATTGGACCTGCATTGACGTTTGAGACGCGGCGCTGCTGGCCCCATCTTCAGCATGGACTACACCCAAAGGCTCTATCATGCCCCAGGTAAGTCCCAGTAAAAGCAGAAGTGAGAGCAGCCGTTGCCCGCGATTCATGACTGGCATCATTCCTTTCCAGGTCCGCATATCCGGTTGAATTCCTCAGGTTGGATATTCCCTCCTGAGATTACCACAATTTTGCTTTCCGTGCGATGCTCAGCACGTAATGCTCCGGCAAGGGCTGCTGCTGCGGAGCCTTCGATGATCTCATGATAAGTATTCCAGCAGAAACGGATCGCGCGCTCGATCTCCTCTTCCGATATTGGCATGATCTCGTCCGCCAGCTCTTGCACCAGCGGGATGGTGATCGACCCTTCTTCCACTGCACCGGCGAGGCCATCGGCAATGCTCGGGGTTTCACTGACGCCATCCTGAGTGCCCGAATAAAAGAGAGCGTGCATGTAAAGCGAAGCTTCAGATTGGACTCCCACAACCCTGGGACGATTCTCCAGCCCGGCGAAAGCTGAAGCGATGCCGGAGAGCAAACCGCCGCCGCCCACGGGAATATAGATGGATTCCACCGTTGCCAGATTGTGAATCTGATCGATCAATTCAAGTCCGATCGTACCCTGCCCCGCAATCACCTGCCCATCGTTGTACGGCGAGATGAAGGTCATGGAATGTTGCGCAGCATAATCTCGCGCCGTTTTCTCCGCCAGGGCATACCCGCCATTTACCAGCCGGACGTCTGCGCCTAAGTTACGCATGGCTTCCACCTTGGCCGAAATGGCATGATCGGACGCAAAGACGATCACCTCGCTGCCTGTCTGCCGAGCGGCCAGCGCCACCCCCTGTCCGTGATTCCCGGCAGAGCAAGTCACCAGTCCTCGTTTCCTTTCCCAATCTTCAAGGCTGACGACTTTGTTGAGCGCTCCGCGAAGCTTGAACGAGCCTGTCACCTGGCGATTCTCCCATTTTAAGAAGAACCCTCTTTGAGGGTCTTCTGTAATGGGTGTGACAATAGCGGTCGGCCGGATTCGCGCCATTGCGGCCTGGAGCCACTCCTGCGGGATCATTGCTCCTCCAATACCTCGCGCGCTTTGAGCGGGTCGTTGACGATGATGCCGTCCACACCTGCGGCGTACAATCTGCGCATGTCGTCTTCGCCGAGCACTGTCCAGGCATGTACGCGCCGGCCTGTTGCATGTTCCATGGCAACGTACTTTGCGTCCACATCTGTGAAATACGGATGGATGTTTTCCGGCGAAACTCGCCGCCCGTAGCTCGACCGTCCCAATGCGCCCAGGAAGCCCTTAAAGCATAAGAGCGCTCGGGATACTTCGGGTATCTGGAGTGCAGCCTTGCGCAGGTTCGATGCGAAGAAAGAAGAAAACAACACCCTCTCTTGCATCTGGTGCCTGCGCACGATCTCGGCCACCTGGTCGATCAAACCGTCTCGAGGTGATTGATAATTGGTGAGCTCGACGTTGATCAGGAGTTTGCTTCCGACAGCCTCGAAAACCTCATCCAGTGTCGGAATTTGCTCTCCCAGGAATCTGGAGTCGAAAAAGCTGCCGGCGTCCAGATTCTTGAGATCTTTCAGAAGCATCTGATTGACTGTCCCTTTGACTCCCGTGGTGCGCTCGGTGGTCTGATCGTGAATGACCACCACGTGCCCGTCGAGGGTCAGTTTGGCGTCGAGTTCGACTGCATCGGCGCGCTCTTCCACAGCAAGGTTGAATGCGGAAAGAGTGTTTTCAGGCGCACGCGCAGATGCCCCGCGGTGAGCAAAGATGACAGGTCGTTCGAATGAATCAAACATTCCTATAACTCAACAAAATAAGATTCAGCTGCGCGGTCGATCAGATCTTTTGTCATTTCCGGTTCCACGCCCAGGTAATGCGCGATGTCCAGAATCTGGTCGCAGAGATCGCGCGGGTGCGACGCGCGCACTTTGCGCTTGGCTTTGATGTACCATTCCTGGATCAGGTACGCCAGGCCGTCATCGCTGTAAGTCACTTTCTTCTGAGCGGCGACACGCTTCATGATCTCGCGAAATTCGTCATAAGACGGATCGGGGATCTCCACCTTGTGGCGCAAACGGCGCAGGAAGGCTTCATCCACCAGGTCCTTTGGCGGCAGGTTCGTCGAGAAGATGACCAGCACGTCGAAAGGAACTTCGATCTTGCGTCCGGTATGCATCGAAAGGTAATCGATGCGGTTCTCGAGCGGAACGATCCAGCGGTTCAACAGATCGCGCGGGCGAACTTGCTGGCGTCCGAAATCATCGATAAGCAGGATGCCGCCGTTTGCTTTCACCTGGAAAGGCGCTTCATAGAACTTCAGCGTTTCATTGAACACCAGGTCGAGACCTGCCAGCGTGAGCTCGCCGCCGACCATGATGAACGGCCTTCGAATGCGTACCCAACGCGAATCCTTACGCACGCCGCCAAGCGCTGCTCCATCCACCGAATCGTCTTCAGGCGCCAGTTGGTGATTCACCGAGTCGAACATGGTGATCACCTGCCCATCCACAAAAATCGAATAAGGGACATACATGGTCTGCGACAAAACGATGTTGCCGACCGCGCGCGCGACGCTGGTCTTGCCGTTTCCTGGAGGGCCGAAAATAAAGATGGAAGTTCCGGAATTGACCGCCGGTCCGAGACGATGGAACGTGTGCTCGCTGAACACGAGGTCGCCAAGCACCTTGCGCATGTTCCTTGCGGTGACCATCACGTGTCCGCGGCTTTGTTTCCGTACCGATTCGTTGTACATCTCCAGGGGAATCGGCGCAGGGCCAGCATATTGGCACCTGTCGAGCGCCTCGTGAGCGCGAGAGATGCCTGCGCTGGTGATCGCGTAAAGATACGCACCGTCGCCAAGACCCATCTGCGAAGAGCGGACTTCGATCATCTTGTCACGCTTCAGCGCTTCTAGAAGCAGATCGACCGTTCCGGAGAAGGGAAGAGCAATGGCCTCCGCTATCTTGATCCCGGTCAAATACCCTTGAAAATAAAGTATCTTCAGCACCAGGTCTTGCAGCCATAGCACTGAGAGTCCTGTATCTTCTATTTTCTTGATCGGTGGAGGGATGAATGTGGGATGAGTTGAACCAAGTTGCGATGCAGCCGTGGCTTCGGCTTCAGAGACACTCATTTATAATTCCTCCTGATAAAAAATGATGAATATAAAACTTATTTATTATAGCATGCGGGTTAAAATAAGGTTAATCGCTTTGCAAGTCAATTGACGGTTCAACTGCTCTTCTTTGCGAAAACCGGATCTGAACGATAAATGTCCCTGAAGCAACAAGCAGCAGACCGATGATGCCCTTAAAATCGATGCTCTCGTTCAGGAATACCCAGGCGAGAATGGCGATTTGTACCATCATGGTCGAGTTGATGATCGATGACTCCATCGCCGTCAGCGTCTGCAAGGTGTAATTCCATATAGTGAAAGTGAACGCAGTATTGACCACGGCCAGCAGGAGCAAGATCCCCCAACTCTCCAGGCTGATTGGCGGCAACCCCTGGGTGGCGATCCCCGTCCCAAGCATCAGGATGGACCCAATTCCCATGCTCAGCGCCGTCAATGGCAGTGGGCGAATGCGTCCTCCCATGTTCATATTCCTGCCCAGCACCGAACCGAAAACATTGGCAAGCAAAGCCACCACTGCTGCTGCAATGCCGATCAACGCCCCGCCTGAGAACGCATGCGGATAGAAATACACGACCATGCCGGTAAGATTCAGCAGCACCCCAAACCATTGTAAGCCGGTGGGTTTCTCCTTGAGAAAGAGGATGCCGAAGAATGCAACGAACAGTGATGTCAGGTTCAGGATCAGGCTGACCGTGATGGCCGGAAGATACGCCAGCCCCACGAACTGTCCCCCCTGCGCCAGGGCGATCAAGACCACGCCCAATGCTGCCAGTTTCAACCAATCCCGCCTGGTTAACCTCTTAACCTGCGCCCACTCTTCCCTGCGAAAAAGGAATGGCGCAAGGCAGATGAACGCCAGGGTGTAGCGCATGCCTGCGAAAGTCAGCGCGGGAATATCGCGCAATCCGATCTTGATCAGCACCCACGAGGTCGACCAGATGAACGTGACCAGTAAGGCGAGAAGAATGGCTTTGATCCTGGACGGCGGTTTGCTCATACGTTGCCAGGTGCCATGGAGGAGGGTTTCATGTCGCGAACGTTCAATTGGAGCACCGACTTCGAATTGTAATTATTCTCTTCGATGGAATAGAAAATGTCGAGATGGGAAGGCATCGCGTCCATCCAGGCTGCCTGCCTCCAGGCAACGGCATCGACAGTGCCGCCATGGAAACGCACTTTGAACTTCAGATGATTCTGATCCTTGCCGATCTTGCGCGCATCTACGATCTCGACATTCCTTGAGATGAACCGCGCCTCCGGATTTTCCATGCCGGTTGGCTCGAGACCCTTCAATTGCGCTAATACATCGGGTGGCAGGTCGTCTACGTTCACTTCCATGTCGGCTTTGAGCGTGTGGCGCAAGTCAATCCCCGAGAGCTCTCTCTCGGCAATCTGCTGCAGGCGTTCCACCAGCGCTTCCCGGTTTTCGATCTTGACCGTGAAACCGGCGGCTGCGCTGTGGCCGCCGTGCCTCACCAGCAGATCGGCGCATTCATCCAGCGCCTGCGTGATGTGAAATTCGGGGATACTCCGGCACGAAGCTTTGATCACGTCCTCTTCGACCGTCCCGATGATGGCAGGACGGTAGAAATTCTCTACCAGCTTCGACGCGACCAGCCCCATGATCCCCGAGCCGGATTTCGTCGTGAACGACGAATAGTCGAAATCCGCCAATGAGAAATCGCTGATCAGGTACCTGCCCTCGATGCTGCCCATGCGATCCGCCACCCAGGCCTGCAATTGCCTGGTAAGCTCTTGCCGCTCCGAATTTTGATTTTCGAGCTTCTGTACAATCCCTCCAACTTCTTCCCGGTCTTGTGAAACCAGCAGTCTATAAGAAAGCAGCGCCGAATCCATTCGCCCGGCAGCGTTCAAACGTGGCCCAAGAATGTACCCGATATCGCTTGCATTAACCAGCCCCGGATCGCGTCTGGCGATTTCCAACAATTTCGTCACGCCAAGGCGCTTTCCCTTGTGAATCAGGTCCAATCCCCGCTTCACCAGCGACCGGTTTTCTCCCTTGAGCGGGACGATATCTGATACCGTGCCAAGCGCCACCAGGTCGAGCCAATCTTCGGCCTGAACCCCGGCGACAGGGTGCTTTTGCAGTACGGCTTCGGCGATCTTATATGCCAGCCCCACGCCCGAAAGCTCTTTGCAGGTGTACGGATCGCCATCTCGTTTGGGGCAGATAACCGCCACAGCTTCAGGCAGATCGTGCTTGGGATGGTGGTGATCGCTGATGATCATATCAACACCAAGCGAACGGGCGAAGTCAGCTTCACGCGGTGAGCGTATGCCGCAATCGACCGTGAGAATCACTTTCACATTGGAATCAGCAAGGACCTGGATGGCATCCTGGTTCAGCCCATACCCTTCTTCGAACCGGTTTGGGATATAGCGGTGCGCGTGAATCCCCAGGTATTGAAGTACTTGCACCATTAACGCCGTGGCGGTGACGCCGTCCACGTCGTAGTCGCCGTAGACGGCAACCATTTCGCCGCGGTCGGCAGCTTCGAGCAGCCGCTCCACCGCCGCTTCCATGTCGATAAGCTTGAAAGGGTCTTCGTCTACAGGCCGGTTCTCAAGGTACATTGCGGCGCTTTCAGCATCACCTATACCCCGGTTATAGAGAATCTGGCGCATAAAGCGGGGGTATGCGGAGAGCGCTTCTGATCGCTCTTCAGGAATATCCGGATACACCCACCAATTCTTGGACTGTTGGGCTTCACTCATCATTCTGGCTGCCTATTCATCAATATAATACCTGGGAACCCGAGCTGTCAGCCCGCAGACTACCTCATAATTGTTGGTGTCCCACGAACGTCCTATTTCTTCTGCGCTGATGCGTTCTTCGCCTTGCTGACCGAGTAATACCACTTCATCTCCGGCTTGAGCTTCGGGCACGCCGTCCAGTTGGTACATCGATTGATCCATGCACATGCCGCCCACCTGGCTGATGCGCTTGCCGCGCAGAATGGCGATGTTACCAAGCCGCCTGCGCAAACCATCTGCATACCCGACAGCGCATGCACCGATGCGTTCCTTTTTTGTGGTCACATAACGGCAGTTGTAGCCGATACCTGAACCGGGCGGGAGCACCTTCAACGAAGTTAGTCGCGTTTTCCAGGCGAGCGCCGGCTCGAACTCCGCGGGTAGGGGTACCTCGTCGGACGGATCCAGGCCATAGATCGCAATACCCGGGCGGATCGCGTCGAAAGCAGCTTCGGGGTATTTGAGCGCAGCAGCCGAATTGGCCGCATGGATGATCGCCGGGCGGAATCCACCGCTTTCCAGCTCGCTGATCACCTTGTTGAACTTCGAGAGCTGCATCTCAGTCGTTTTCGTTTGGATCTCATCGGCGCACGCAAAGTGGGTGAACAGGCCTTCGACCACCAGGTTCTTCTTCAACCTGAGCTGCATCACAAACGCCGGGGCTTCCTCCGGGAAAAGGCCCAACCTGCCCATGCCCGTATCCACCTTGACATGCAGTTTGAGCGAATTCTTTTCGCCGGCCATGACCTCGGCATATTGTGCTGCTGTTTGATTTCGGTAGACCGTCAGTCCGATATTCAATCGGGCAGCTTCGACCGCGTGTTCGGGCGATGTGAAGCCAAGCACCAGGATCGGAGCATCGATGCCTGCCATGCGCAGCACATTCGCTTCTTCAAACCTCGCAACGCAAAGGCGATTGACACCTTCTTTGAGCACTGCCCTTGAAACATTGATCAGGCCGTGCCCATAAGCATTGGCCTTCACCACCGCCATCACCGGTTTGCCCGAAATTTGCGCCAACCTTTGAACATTCCGGCGAATCGCCCCCAGATTGATTTCCAACCAGATCGTATCTGCAATATTGTCCATGGCTCTAGTATAAACGAGCCGGTGCCTGCGGAGCAAGGAAAAGAAAGTTAAAAAAAAGCCTGCGCCAATGATCGGCAGCATTATGCACTTCTGAAACCCGGCTATTTGCAGCCTAATTTCATCAAAATTCATTCCTGGCCTTGAGAATTCACAACGGTTCTCGAATCTCGCTTCTCGACCATTCTCTACTCTCCAATCCTCTTGTAGGCTATAATTCCCTGCAATGGATGAAGCTCCCTTTACATTCGATTTGATTGCCACGCAAACCAACGCCCGAGCCGGAGTCTTCCACACACCCCATGGTGACCTGGAAACCCCCGTGTTCGCTCCTGTGGGCACACAGGCCACGGTAAAGGCTGTTACCCCTGCCCAGCTCGCAGAGACGGGCGCAACGCTGGTCCTTTCCAATACCTATCACCTCTACCTGCGTCCCGGGGCTGACCTCGTCGCCGAGATGGGCGGTTTGCACGAGTTCATGCAGTGGCCCAAACCCATGCTCACGGATTCCGGCGGCTTCCAGGTTTTCTCTCTTTCGGCCATCCGCAAGATCGATGCGGAAGGGGTCACATTCAAGAGCCACATCGACGGCTCGATGCACCGGTTTACCCCCGAAAGCTCCATTCAAATCCAGGAAAAGCTCGGCGCAGACATCATCATGGCTTTCGACGAATGCTCCGATCCTTACGACGAGACCTACAATCGGTCCGCCGTCGATCGCACCCACGCATGGCTCGAACGCTGCGTCAATGCCAAGACTCGCAACGACCAGGCTCTCTTCGGCATTGTTCAGGGCGGGGTGTTCCCCGAATTGCGGCGCGAGTCAGCGCGCAAGGTTGCGGGCATGGACCTGCCTGGCCACGCCATCGGAGGGCTTTCAGTCGGTGAATCCAAGGCCGAAATGCACGAAATGATCGAACTGGTGAACGAGATTTTGCCCACAGGCAAACCTCGCTACCTGATGGGCGTCGGCTCACCCGAAGACCTGATCAACGGGGTGCTGCGCGGTATCGACATTTTCGACTGTGTACTGCCGACGCGTCTCGCCAGGCATCAATCTGCTTTCACGCATGCCGGCCGCATCAATTTGATGAACGCTGCCTATGCGCACGATAAGCGCCCGATCGAAGAAGGCTGTGAATGCTACACCTGCCGCACCTTCACCCGCGCATATCTGCGCCATTTGATCATGGCCAAAGAAATGCTCGCGGCAACGCTCATATCGATCCATAACATCCAGTTCCTGGTGACGCTGATGAAGCAGTCGCGCCAGGCAATTCTCAAGGGTCAGTTCGCGAACTTCGCGTCCGATTTCCTCGCGCAGTACAAAACCTCTTCGAAAAAGGTGTCGTCATGAGCATTCTCCAATCCATCATCCTGGGCATCATCCAGGGCTTGACCGAATTTCTACCCGTTTCCAGTTCTGCGCATCTCGTGTTGATCCCCTACCTGCTCAAGTGGAACATCCCTGCCAGCCAGGTTTTTCCGTTCGACGTGCTCGTCCAGCTCGGAACCCTCGCCGCCGTGATCATCTACTTCTGGCCAGACCTGTGGCAGATTATCAAGGAATTCGTCCTGGGGATCGTCAAAGGCAAACCCTTTGCCGCTTTCGAATCGCGTATGGGCTGGTACCTCATCCTGGCGACCATCCCTGCCGGCGTGGCGGGACTTTTTCTGAAAAGCAAGGTCGAAGCGGCCTTCAGCAGCCCGATGGTAACGGCGCTCTTCCTCTTTCTGACCGCTGCCTTCCTTTTTATTGCCGAGAAACTCGGCAAGCGTCGAAAGAACCTGAGCCAGATGAACTGGCTCGATTCGTTGATTGTCGGCCTCTTCCAGGCAGTTTCGATCTTCCCTGGCGTTTCACGCTCCGGGTCTACGATCTCTGGCGGCATGCTCCGCGAATATGACAGGCCAACCGCCGCGCGCTTTTCCTTCCTAATGTCCATCCCTGTGATGCTGGCAGCCGGCGCTTTGAGCGTCAAAGATCTCCTCGATGTACCCCAACTCTCGTCATTCCTACCAGTGATGGCGATTGGCTTTGTTACGGCAGCGGTCGTTGGCTACTTCTCCATTCGCTGGCTGCTATCCTTCCTGCAGAAGCGTTCGCTGATGGCCTTTGCCATCTACTGCGCCGCTCTCGCCGTGGCGGTGCTTGGAGTGATCCTGCTTCGCGCGCCTTCGGCCGCGCAGGCGAATGCTGCCGCCGAAACCCCTGTATTAAGCAAGGACTCGCCGGTTGTGCTGAGGCTGACCTACACCCCCGCCCTCGACGGATCGACAGAAGCGTTTTCCTCCTGCGCCGGCCAGTTATCAGGTACCGGCCTTGTTGTGCAGGAACGCCCCACCAATTCACTCGCCGCGACAAACGCCGATATCCAGATGAGGTTTGGCGCTCCTGAATCCCTGGCGCTGCCTTCTTACGCACTGGGCACCGAGACTCTCGAATTCATAGTCAATCCCTCGAACACGCTGCAAAGCCTGCCGCTCGAAATGGCGCAGCAGGTCTTCAGCGCCAGGTTCGCCACCTGGGGCGATCTCGCAACCGCTTGCCCGGAGTGCTTTAGCACCGCCCTTCCTGAAAACATCAAGTCCGGCGCAATCGCGCTCAACTTCTACGCTGCTGACGAAGATATCCAGGTTTTGATGGAAAGCGCCGTGACCTCAGGCGTTCTCCCCGCTCGCGCGCAGGCGCTTCTCATCCCGGATCCCGCGGCCATGGTCGAGACTGTCGCAGGTGAAACTCAGGCCATCGGTTACGTACCCTCGGCATCGCTGGCCGGTTCGGTCAGGCAGATCCGGATCACGGGGATCGACTCTGCAAAGTTGGAGTTGCCTGTGCTGGCGATTACGCAAACCACAGCGCAAGGCGCAGCGCTCGCCTGGCTGGAATGCCTGCAGAGCGCGCTCGCGCACTGAGAGGTCAAGTTGACAGTCAAAATCGTTTTGCGAGATCACGAATCCAGTATTCCTGCTCCCATCAGCCTCGAAGACGCACTGGAGCAGTTGCATCTGGATGGCGAATTGTACGTGGTCCTGCGCAACGGAATAGCGATTAAAAGCGATGAGATACTCCAGGACGGAGACGTCGTCAGGCTCATTCCGGTAATGATCGGCGGCTAAAGGACTTTTCCTTCAGCAGGGATAAAAATAGAGCGGATTATCTCCGCTCTATTTGTTTTCATGGGGTTTACGCCGTTTCGAGGTAACGCCCAACTTCCCAGTCCATCACATGAAGCCTGTACTCCTCCCACTCGGCTTTCTTGGCGCGCACAAAGGCTCCGTAGAGCGCGTCATCGAGCGCATCCTTGATCACCGCGTCGGCTTCGAACTCGATCAGGGCTTCGCGGAGGGAGCCCGGCAGCTCATCGACGCCGAGCGCATGCCGTTCGTCTGAGGTCATTTCGTAGACGTTGATGTTGTTGAGCGGTTTTGGAGGTACGAGCCCCCGGTTGATCCCGTCCAGCGCGGCTGCAAGCATCACATTGTAAGCCAGGTAAGGATTGCAGGATGGATCAGGGCAGCGCAGTTCGGCGCGCGCAGCGCTGCTCATACCCTTGTTGTAGCGCGGAATGCGAATGAGCGCGGAGCGGTTGGTTTGAGCCCATCCGATATACACGGGAGCCTCATACCCCGGAACGAGCCTTTTATACGAATTGACCGTCGGCGCCAGGACGGCCGACATCGCTTTGGCGTGCACCAGTTGGCCTGCGATAAACTGGTAGGCGATCTTTGAGAGGTTGAACGTGTCGTTGGGGTCATAGAATGCATTTTTGCCATCAAGAGTCGCCAGAGATTGGTGGCAATGCATCCCCGAACCATTGATCCCGAAGATCGGTTTGGGCATGAAAGAAGCCAGCAGCCCGTTTTGAGCCGCAATGGCTTTTACTGTGTACTTCATGGTCAGCACGTTATCGGCAGAGCGCAGCGCATCGTCGAAGCGGAAGTCGATCTCGTGCTGCGCGAGCGCCACTTCGTGATGCCCGACTTCGACATCGAGCCCCATCGTCTCGAGCGCCTGGATCAGCTCCGTGCGCACTCGCACCGCCTCATCGTTTGGGCTGAAATCGAAATAAGTCCCGACGTCGTGCGGCACTGGGTGGATGGTCTCGGAACCGTTGCCATTGCGGCGGAAAAGGAAGAATTCGGGCTCGGAACCGACGTTGAATGTGTAGCCTTTCTTCTTGAGCGCTTCGAGCGACCTCCGCAGCGCGCCGCGCGGATCCCCTGCAAACGGAGAGCCGTCAGGCAGGTAGATGTCGCAAAAGAGACGCGCGCGTTTGAGATCATCCGGAGACCAGGGAAGCACTGCGTATGTGTCGATATCGGGACGCAGTAACATGTCGCTTTCCTGGATGCGCGAAAAACCTTCCACTGATGAACCGTCGAACCAGATGCCGTTGTCCAGGTCTTCCGCAAGCCGGCCGATGGGCGCATCGACGCTCTTGACCGAGCCGGTGACATCCGTGAATTGGAAGGAAATGAATTTAACCTGATCAGCTTCGATACGCGAGAACAACTCTTTCTTATCCATCTTGCGCTCCTTAAAAAAGTGAATGAATCCAGTCAACTCGAGCAGCCCGACTGGTGGATGAGGTTGAAAACCAAATACAGGTGAACATTGGTTCACCTACCTTTGATCCAACCTTGTCCCAGTCGTCGCCGTCTGGTTTTCAGTTTTCACAGTTTTACAGGAATTGAAGCCCCGGCAGGGCTTCGGAGGCATCCGCTGATCGATCGATTTTCCTCCGGAAACATCCCGGAGTTAACTCCCTCTCGCGAAGGAGAACCTCCACCTCGTCATCTCGAATGAGACTCAGCCGCTCGTTCCAATTATTCGGTTTTCACAATGTGGTAATCATACAGACTGGAATAAGGTTTGTCAATAGGATTGTCGATATTTTAAGATGAACAATCTCGTGCCTCGAGTCAAAGACCTATGCAGGTCATATGTCTTTCACTGGATCTCCACAATAAATCTACCTATTTTTAGCCGCTTGTAGGTATTCTTACCCATACGCTTTACCAACCTGCCTGCTATGATGAGAACTGTAATACCCGAAACACGAACGGTCGTTGATTATTCCCGGCGCGAGCGCGCCTTTTTGCCGACGCCAGGGTTATCACTCATAATTACCGTCGCATAATAGGAGTTGAAGAATGAAGGTTTTGCTGCTCTACCCGGAATTCCCGGATACTTTTTGGAGTTTCAAGCATGCACTCAAATTTATCGATAAGAAAGCCGGCAATCCGCCGCTGGGATTGCTGACGATTGCCGCCATGCTCCCCCATGGTTGGGAGAAACGCCTTGTAGATATCAATGTGCAGGCATTGACCGATGCCGATCTCGCCTGGGCGGATTTGGTCATGATCTCGGGGATGGTCGTGCAGCAGGAATCGGCGCACGAGCTCATCGACCGGGTCAAAGCTGCGGGAAAGACCGTTGTTGCAGGCGGCCCGCTCTTCACCGGTCAATACGAAGAATTCCCCACCGTTGACTATTTCGTGCTCGATGAAGGTGAAATTACCCTGCCCCGCTTCCTCTTTGATTACTCCCAGGGTAAACCCGAACACATATACACCACAACCGAATATGCCGACATGAGCCAGACCCCAATTCCTTTGTGGGAACTTGCCGACTTGAAAAAATATGCCACGCTGAGCGTGCAGTTCTCGCGCGGATGCCCTTTCAATTGCGATTTCTGCAACATCACGGCCATGTTGGGTCACAAACCGCGCACAAAATCGGCCAAACAACTGATTGCCGAGTTGGACCGGCTCTATGATCTTGGCTGGCGCGACTCAGTCTTCATCGTTGATGACAATTTCATCGGGAACAAAAAGATTCTCAAAGAAGAAGTACTGCCTGCGATGATCGAGTGGCGCAAAGGCAAGTCTGGCGTGGCTCTCAACACCGAAGTATCCATCAATCTTTCGGACGATCCCGAGTTGATGCGCCTGATGGCCGCCGCGGGGTTCATCGAGGTCTTCGTTGGAATTGAGACGCCAAGCGAGGATGGCCTGGCGGAATGCAGCAAGTCGCAAAATCGCAACCGCGATCTGATCGCCAGTGTGCACCGCATCCAGGCGGCAGGCATGGGCGTGCAGGGCGGCTTCATCGTTGGCTTCGATTCGGACACCGAGACCATCTTCAAGAGGCAGGAAGAGTTCATCATGAAATCGGGCATCACCTCTGCCATGATCGGGCTGCTCCAGGCGCCGCTCGGAACAAAGCTCTATGCGCGCATGAAAGAGGAAGGCCGCCTCACAGGCACGATGACGGGCGACAATGCCGATGGCACGACCAACATCATTCCAAAACTCGATCTGAGCGTCTTGCGCGATGGATATTTCTCCCTGGTGCGCAACCTCTACGCCCCCAAGGCGTATTACCAGCGCGCCAAAGTTTTTCTCAAAACGGTGAAAGCTCCGCAAATCAAGATGCACCTGGATTGGACATACATTCGAGCATTGTTCCGCTCGATGGTCGCGCTCGGCATCAAAGGCAAGGAACGTGTCGAATACTGGAAACTGTTCCTCTGGGCCCTCTTCCGCCGCCCAAGGCTCTTCCCCGAAGCCATCACACTCGCCATCTACGGCTACCATTTCCGCGTGTTGGCCGAAAGGTACTAGTCTCGAAACGTAGGGGTAAAGCATCGTGTAAAAGCGTGGCATGTTCAAAGACACAAATCATCCACGAAGCTTCATCCCGTCCACAATTCCCGATTTCTGTTTTTGCGAAATCGGGAATATTTTTCCTCCCCCAAGCCAGCTTATTGTTTGTCATCCCGAGCGAAGCGAAGGATCTTCAACGAGATCTTTCAACCCTCGTGCTTCTTGCCCCGACCCCGCCGCCCTTGTTTGTCATCCCGAGTGAAGCGAAGGATCTTCAACAAACGCTTTCAACCCTCGTTTTACTTGCCCCGACCCCGCCGCCCTTGTTTGTCATCCTGAGCGAAGCGAAGGATCTTCAACAAACGCTTTCAACCCTCGTTTTACTTGCCCCGACCCCGCCGCCCTTGTTTGTCATCCTGAGCGAAGCGAAGGATCTTCAACGAACACTTGCAACCATGAACATCTCAAACCCAAATGTGTAGACTGGTGGAAACACGAGCCCGCCGGGTTATTTCGCCCAACCCACCCAGGAAACATTTCTCCAGGGTGCAATAACTTCTTCACCGTTTGAAATATTGACAAGATGCATCTCATTAGTATCTGCAGCGATGAAAGCAAAAAAAACTTGATCGGGCGATTCTACAAATTGTTCGACCAGCCCGGTACTGGCCAGAACTGATCCACTTTTTCCATTCCAATCGAACAATCGGAATTCGAATAATCCATTTCTATCGACAGACTGGTGATTGATATCGATCCCAAGTATCTGGTCTCCATTCCATTCGATTCCGTAATCATCCAGGTGCTGGTCGATCACTGCACCCTCCTGCCTGCTCTTTGTTACCGGATCGTAAAAACAGAACTCCCTTTGAGCTCCGCTCGTGTCTGTTGGGCATAGGGCAACCACCTGGCCCGTTAACGGATTCCAGTGGGGAACAAGCTCGTCGATCTGATCCGTGTTCGAAAGGTTGGCGATAATGCCTGGAATGCCTTCGGGACCGAATTCCAGGATGTAGATATCTTGTGCTCCGGATCCGCTTCCATTGATATAGCTGCCCTGCATCAATACGCGGTAACCAGAGGGTGAAAATTGAGGTTCATTAAGCGCTAATCCATCGGGGGTATCAAAATACTGTATCTCGCATTTTCCCGTCAGCCGGCAATTCAGATCGATCCAACCGATTTCGAAGTTCGGTTCACCTTGTTTTGGCGCAAAATTGGATAATCGGAAAACCACCAGGCGCCCATCATGGGACCAATTCGCTCTCAGTTCAGTGCCTTTGACATTCTCAGGGCCTCGTGAAAAAGATACCAGCAAGGTTGGTCGCGAATCACCAAAACGCAGGGTATAAACTTGGATGCCGCGGTAAAACGTGAAGCCATCCTCGTTTACCCTCGTACCTGCCAGGTAATCGATCCCCATGCGGTCGGGATGTAAATAGACCTGATAAACTTGCCCGGGAAGAGTGGCAATTTGCTCGAGCTGGGGAGGGTTTGTTGGACTGACCGCATACAGGCCGGTCGTTTGATCTTCGACGACTGTGAATAGCAGCTCACCGGACTGCGGCAGCCTACCGCTAAAGCGATAGGATTCCAGAGCCATTTCAGTCGGCGTAGGAGCTGGGGAAAAAGCATCAGGATTGACAACCGCGGGAGTCGGTGAAGCCTGCAAAGTCATTGGCGGAAGCGAAAATGAGAATTCGAATGGTCCTGCAAGGATGACTGACGCCTCAACGATGGGTAATTCGAGAACGCCGCTGATTTTCCCTTGTGGGCGGATCAGCTCGACGAACAACGCTTTGCTCCCGTCCAGATTGCCGCTACCATACAAGTCTTCCACCCGATCGGGTTTGCTCATTTGGAGCATCAGCGGGGTGATGCCATTCTTGGTTTCAACCGGTTCGGCGGCAAGCGTGAGGCGCAAGCTGTTGACACCATCCCCAACTAGCGTTGCCTTACGGAAGCGGATAACCGTATCGAGAATTTGAATATCAGCATCGATCTGTATCACTTGTCCAGGTTGTGGGCTGTCACCCAGATCCGCCTGGATAATCTGTTCAGGAATAGCCACGGTAGCAAGGACGGCCGGGATGGTCAGGGTGACTTTTTGCTCCGCGGACGAAATAACGGGAAAAGTCAACGTCTCTCCTTGTTGTCCCGTCATCGGGTAGATAATTCCCCGCTCGTCACGGAGCGTCACAGGATCAGTTGCCGTGCTCCACACGAGACCCTGGTTGAAGTCGCCCGGAGTTATCTCGGGATTGGCAGACTGCACTTTAACCAGTACCGAGGTGTTTTCGAAGGTGGTTGTCGCAGCAAGCAGGCAGAGTTTCAAGTTATGCTGCACATCACAAATTTCAGATGGAGTTTTGGAGGCTTGGGCAGATGATGTACTTGGTTCCCCATAAGGAACGATGCTGACTTTAGGCAAACCGGATTGCGATGCTGGAATCCAGGTCAAGGGCAGGCGCCATCCTGAAGGAAGCGACAGGGTCGTCTGTGAAACACCGGCTGGAATGGAAGGAAACTCGAGGCGTATGCCTTTCGTGTTCGGCTGGTTCGGGTCCCAACTCCAACTCACAAGATTGATGCGTCCGCTTGTTGAAGTCTCCAACCAGGCTCCGTCTGCAGGCTGGGCGGTATCGCCATATTCCAGCCAAAGGATTGTATGATCCATAGTTGCCAACCCCCTCACTGCGGTCAGGCTGTTCCCGGTGTGTTCTTGCTTGACGGGGTTGTTCAAAATGCGGGCAGAATCCAGTTGGATAAACCCAACAGGCGGGTAGTATCCGTAACCGAACAAACGGCTCGCAGCTGCCAAAACAGGTTGTCGGAATATGAAAACTGAAATGAGAACCGCCAAAACCAATCCAATCACAACCCAAGCTTTTCTAGAGAGGTTCTTCGGGAAGAAAGCGTTGCTCACAAGCTTTCCAATGCCGCTTGATTTTACAGCCGACGTTTTTGCATGTTCGACCAGTGATCGGCGTAGCTCGAGGACAAACTCTTCCTCCGGGTCTATGAGAAGAAATGCAGCTTCAAAGCTGGCACCAAACGCATTTGAAGGACAATTATCCATGTTGAACCTCCATTTCTTTCTCTAGGCGAGCCAATATTCGGTACACTCTCTTCTTGGCGGTTTCCTCTTTACAGCCTGAGATCAAAGCGATTTCAGCGAAATTCAACTTGGCAACAAAACGAAGTCGAATGAGTTCTTGATCCTCTTCGGGCAATTGACAAACTGCTCTACGAATCGTCTTTATTTCTTCCAGGTCAAAGGCTTCAAGGTGGGGATCATCTTTTGAGGGCAGGTTGACCACGGCATCCAAGGGAACTTCCCTATGGTCTTGCCGAAAATAGTCGATCCATTTGTGTCTGGCAATCATGAACAACCAGGCAGCGAAATGACCCTTATGCTGATATGTCGAAAAACGGTCCAGGGCGCTTAGAAATACCTGTGAAGTTAAGTCTTGTGCTTCAGATGAATTTCCCACATGACTCAACAGGTAGTGATAAATCTGGATCACATAGTGGTCATAGAGTGCCGAAAACGCTTGCCGATTTTGTTTTGCATCTGCCACCATTTTTTCCTCAGCATCAGCAAGAGTGCTCAGTCGGCTCGCTAATTGTCGTTTTGAGTAATTCATGAACAAACCCCTCGGGTGTTTATCTCGATGTCCTATTATGTAAATCGGGTGAAACTCAAAATCGGGACATAATCAGTAGACAAATATGTCAGCATTGCCTCATTGAATCCTTGAATCCGTGGTACTCGCTTCAAATAACCGTTATGTTTCTGTAGCCTGATAAAGATCAAATGGTTCTTCTCCAAAAGAAGTTGTTCAGGTTGACTTATCTTACATCCCAAAAAGAAATAAGCCGCTTAAGGAACGCCACAATAGTTACGTGGTATTATAGCGTGCCCCCTCTCACTCTTAATGTCCTCTTGTGGGTACCTGATGAATTTAATCACGGGGCATGGTCCTGAGGTCGACGAGACCCGCCCGCCTCCATCCAGCCTCCGCGAACTGTCAAAGCTTCCGTCTGGGATTGGGATCTTTTCGTAAGGGCGCAGCGACGCTGCGCCCCTACGGCTACGCCCTCCTCACCCCTGTAAGGGCGGGTCTATGATGAATGAGTTTTCGGCGAGAGGTCGACGAGACCCGCCCGCCTCCATCCAGCCTCTGCATACGGTCAAAGCACCCGGCCAGCACCTTTTCGTAAGGGCGCAGCGACGCTGCGCCCCTACGGCTACGCCCTCCTCACCCCTGTAAGGGCGGGTCTATGATGAATGAGTTTTCGGCGAGAGGTCAACGAGACCCGCCCGCCTCCATCCAGCCTCCGCAGACTGTCAAAGCACCCGGCCAGCACCCTTTCGTAAGGGCGCAGCGACGCTGCGCCCCTACACGCCCCTCCAACCTTAAAATATCCCAATTCCACCTTAAAATATCTCAAATCTCTTGACATTTAGAACATCTGTGCTATAATAACACTCGAATCGCCTTGCACCTTAACAGCTGAATCCTTTGATCGTCCTCAGCTCCCGCTCGCCGCTGCAACCTTGTACTCCAGACACCTCTTTCCATCCCCGGAGCAAGTTTGTCCCATCCCGAATCGAATGATTCGTTTTCAATTTTCGAATCAAGCTAAAACGATTCACGCTTCTTGTCCTTAATTATTCTCCACTCTCTATTCTCATTTTTTTCTTACGGTTCTCTATTCTCGGTTCTCGACCTCCAACCCCATTTCATACTATAATTACTTCATCATTTCGCATGAGGAGATTCTCCATGGCAAAGAAACCCACACCCACCACCCAGAGCGGATTCGATAGCCTCGGCAAACAGGATCCGATGAATGAAGCAAAAAAGGCCGTCCTCGATAAGGCGCTCGGAGACATCGTGAAACGCTATGGCGAGGGTTCGGTGTTTCGCCTTGGAGAGACCCACTCCCTCGAGGTCGAAGCCATCCCAACCGGCTCGCTTTCCCTGGATATCGCGCTGGGCATCGGCGGAATCCCGCGCGGGCGCATCACCGAAATCTTCGGTCCTGAATCCTCGGGCAAGACCACCCTTTGCCTTCACATTGCCGGCGAAGCACAAAAACTGGGCGGCACGGTGGCCTTCATCGATATGGAGCATGCACTCGACCCTGGCTATGCTGCAAAGCTGGGCGTCAACATCGAGAATTTGCTCGTTTCACAGCCCGATACGGGTGAGCAGGCGCTTGAAATTGCCGAAACGCTGGTGCGCTCAGGCGCCGTGGATGTCGTGATCATCGATTCGGTGGCCGCGCTGGTCCCACGGGCGGAGATCGAGGGCGATATGGGCGACGCCAGCATGGGCATGCAGGCTCGCCTGATGTCGCAGGCGCTGCGCAAGCTCTCAGGCGCCATCAACCAGACCAAGACCGCGGTCATTTTCACCAACCAGTTGCGCCAGAAGATCGGCATCATGTTCGGCAATCCTGAAACCACTCCCGGCGGGCTTGCGCTCAAATTCTATGCCTCTGTCCGTCTCGATACCCGCCGTATCCAGTCCATCAAAGTTGGCGCCGAGATCGTGGGCAATCGCACGCGCGTGCGCGTGGTCAAAAACAAGGTTGCTGCGCCTTTCCGCACCGCCGAATTCGACATCATGTACAACGAGGGCATTTCGAAGGAAGGCGATATCATCGACCTGGCAACCGCGCTCGAGATCGTCACCAAACGCGGCGCATTCTTCTCTTATGGAGAAATGCGGCTTGGACAGGGCCGCGAAAATGCCAAAGAATATCTCAGGCAGAATCCTGCCCTCTGTAAAGAAATCGAAACTGCCGTCAGGCAGCGTGCCATGGGCGGCGAGATTCCGATGAACCTTGGAGCCGCCGAAGAAGAAGCCGCAAGCGACGAAGCCTGATCGGACGAGGGTAAATGGGGAAAGAAAGCGCAACGCGATTTCGCATTGCCTTGATACTGGTGGTGGTGGCTCTAGCCCTCTCCGGTTGTAACACGTTGCGTCCCAGCCGGCCGGTGCAAACCGGAACCCAGTCTTCCGCCTTCATCGCGCCCACCCTTGCCCCAACGCTCACCCCATCCCCCACCGTGGACAGGACCACCCCCACCCAAATCCCCGACTGCTCCAATGTGCTCAGCTACCTGGAAGACTTGTCCATCCCAGATGGGACGCATTTCGAAGCCGGCAGCAAGATCGAGAAACAGTGGCAGGTGAAGAACAGCGGCACCTGCAACTGGACCGAAGCTTACACCCTCCAGCTCGTGGATGGTGAAGCGATGGGCGCGCAGGAGTCTCAAGACCTGGTGCAGGCCAAAGCCGGGGCTGAAGCCGTGGTGGAGATCAATTTCATCGCCCCCACAACCCCTGGCGAGCACAAAAGCTCGTGGCAGGCTTTCGACCCCGATGGCAAGCCTTTTGGAGATAAGGTCTTCATCCAAATTGTGGTAAATGAACCATGATCCGGCTCGCTGAAGACCATCCCATCTTCAAATATACCAGGCTGATCGTCCTCTTCCTGGCACTGGGCATCCTCGCCATTGCCATCACCTTCTTATTCCTGACGCTAAATACCACCCAGGCATCCACCGATCCAAACGCGGCGCCTTCGCTGATTCCCTTCTACATGGCCAATGAGACCACTACGCTCACGCCTTTTCAGCCGCTGCCCACAGATACTCCAACACCCACCCCTACTCCGACCCTGACGCCCACTCCGACCCCAACCCCGACGGCGACGGCAACGCCCACCCGCACACCCACAAGGACCCCCGTGCGAATCAAAATGCCTGTCGCAGAGGGTCTCCCATCTTCCGCTCACGTCGATGGCGTGACAGGTTATGGCCAAACCCACAACCTCTCTTGCGAGTCTCGGGCAGCAGTAGATTGGGCAGCCTTCTTCGGCAAGTCGCTCAGCGAGGACTCGTTCCAGAATGCCCTCCCCAAATCTGATAACCCCGACAGCGGCTTCGTCGGAAGTCCGGACGGGGCCGGTGGACAAATCCCTCCAGGCGATTATGGGGTGCATGCCGGGCCGGTGGCCAACTTGCTCAACGAATCAGGCGTATCTGCAGCAGCCAGGAGATGGGCAAGCATCGAATTCGTGCAGAGCGAGATCGCTTCGGGAGAGCCGGTGATCGTCTGGGTGATCGGCTCCGTCTATGCAGGATATCCGATCGAATATACGAGCTCAGACGGCAGCAAGACCACCGTTGCCTACAACGAGCATGTCGTCATCCTGATGGGTTACGATGAGTACGGCTTCACCTTCAGGGATGGCTACATGACCTACTGGCGCTCGTATGCAGAGTTCAAAAGCTCCTGGGGCGTGCTTGGCAACATGGCCATCTTCAGACCTTAGTAGATTTAAACAAAATTCCCGGAATCTGCTCTTGGCAATTCCGGGAATTTGTCCGACTCAAAAAGGCTACGTGCCTTCCTGCCAGGAATTCAGGTAATGTGTCTGTTCCGCACTCAGATCGTCGATGTTGACGTTCATGGCCGCAAGCTTGAGCCGCGCGATATCCTTGTCGATCGCCTCAGGAACGCTGTAGACGCGTTTTTCCAGCTTGGAGGCATTCTTCACCAGGTACTCCAGCGAAAGGGCCTGGTTGGCAAATGACATGTCCATCACAGACGCAGGATGGCCTTCAGCGGCAGCAAGATTGATCAGGCGTCCCTCGCCGAGAATGTAGATCAGCCGCCCGTCTTTGAGCGCATATTCTTCGACGAATGGGCGAACCAGGCGCTTGGAGACTGCCATTTCTGCCAGCGCGGGGATATTGATCTCGACGTTGAAATGGCCGGAGTTGGCGATGATCGCGCCTGACTTCATGACTTCGAAGTGGTGCTTGTCCACAACATTGATATCACCAGTCAGCGTGACGAAGATATCGCCGATCTTTGCGGCTTCTTTCATGGGCATGACGCGGAAACCATCCATGACTGCCTCAAGAGCCTTCAAGGGATCGATTTCGGTGACGACGACATCGGAACCCATGCCGCGAGCGCGAGAAGCAAGGCCGCGTCCGCACCAGCCGTAGCCGACAACGACGAAGATCTTGCCTGCGAGCAGCACGTTCGTAGCACGGATAATGCCATCCAGGGTGGATTGGCCTGTGCCGTATCGATTGTCAAAGAAATGCTTGGTCATGGCATCGTTCACTGCGATGATCGGGTATAAAAGCTGCTTGTCGGCTGCCATGGCGCGCAGACGGATCACACCCGTAGTGGTCTCTTCAGTGCCGGCAATCACGCCATCGAGCATTTCGCGGCGTTTGGTATGCAGCACGTTGACCAGGTCGGCGCCGTCATCCATCGTGATTTGGGGCTTGTGGTCAAGCGCTGCGTCGATGTGCTTGTAGTAGACTGCGTTGGATTCGCCCTTGATGGCATAGACGGGAATCTCGTCATAAGTCACCAGCGATGCAGCAACATCGTCTTGCGTCGAAAGGGGATTGGAAGCGGTGAGCACAACATCGGCGCCGCCGGCCTGGAGCGTCTTCATCAGGTTCGCAGTTTCAGTCGTCACGTGCAGGCAGGCTGAAATGCGCAAGCCGTTCAACGGGCGCTCTTTGGTGAATCGCTCGCGAATCTGGCTGAGAACAGGCATCTCGCGTTGAGCCCATTCGATGCGTAATCGACCGCCCTCTGCGAGTTTCGTTTCTTTGACATCATAATTCGGCATGGCTTTCCTCCAGGAATGATTATTTCTCGATCAATATGTCCAGGGCACCCTGATCATCAAAGTGCTGGCGATAACGTCGAATGAACTCTTGTGCAGTATAAAAATGGTTTTGGGTCCCCTTCTGCTCCAGGCAGTAGGTGGCAGCAAGCGCCCCCATCTGGCCGCAGATCTGCGAGTCGAGGCCCAGGCGATATCCCCTCAGGAAACCGCCTCTGAAGGCATCCCCCACTCCGGTTGGGTCGACAATATGATCGGTAGGTACAATCCCGATCTCAAACTTCTTGCCGTCGCTATAAACCGCTGCGCCTTTCTCGGCAAGCGTGACCACAACAAGAGGAATACCGGCAATCATCTTCTCGGCCGAAATGCCGGTATGCTTCTGAAGCAGCTCGAATTCATATTCATTGGCAAACAGCGCTGCTGCGCATTCGACGCCTTCGCGCAGGTCTTCGTGCGGATTTCGCGCCACTTGTTGCGATGGGTCGTAAAGATAGGGGATCTTCAAATCGCAGCATTCGCGCACGTACTTGCGCATGGCTGTGGGGTCGTTCGGCGAGATGACAACATAGTCTGCTTCGCCATTCAGATCTGAAATGGAAAGCGATGCTGAATCTGCCATGGCGCCGGTATAGAAACTGGCAATCTGATTGTTGGAAAGATCGGTGTTAACGAAGAAAGAGGCGGTGAACTTACCCTCGACCTTCCTGACATTCTGCGTATCGATGCCCCGATCTTCGAGCCAGCGTCGGTACTCATCGAAATCATCGCCGACTGTTGCCATGAGTTTCGGTTTTTCGCCCAGAAGGGCCATGGTATAAGCGATGTTGGGGGCCACGCCGCCTCGCTGCTTAACCATCGTGTCAACAAGGAAGGAAAGACTAATCGTGTCCAGCTTGTCTGGTAGAATCTGGTCCTTGAAGTAACCGGGGAAAGACATCAAATAATCGTAAGCGATCGATCCAGTGATGATTATTGCCATAGTTCTCCCATCCGAAGGCTTATTATAAATGACTTGACAGGAAAATGGGAAAATCAATTCGCTTAACAGAAACTGGATGATTTGCGGGGATGACCTTTCGGCTTGCGTCGATTCATCATAAGCTTACCCCATTGGGGAGTATGGTGTACAATCTGAGCATTGCACGTCCGATGCAAAATGAATTCACGCAAGACTAGTCCTGGCTACTCTCGCTGCATCTGTCCAAGACACATTTGCAGATTCACCAAACCGGGTTCCGCGCTTGAATCCCGGTCCAACAGGGAAATAAATGAAGAAACTCGCCATCCTGCTTATCCTCATGTTCATTCTCAGCGGCTGTACACCGTCTGCCTCGACCCCCAGCCCCGCGCAGACTACAGGGGCTGTAGTTTCGACGCCAGTATCCCCCACGCCTACCATCACCGCCACCCCAACGCCTCAAACCCGGGTCGTCAGCGCAGAGCAAGAACTGGTCAATGGCGACTACAATCAGGCGCTCAGCGAATTCCAGCAGGTCGTGACGACCTCTGACGATCCGCTGACCATCGCCAAAGGGCAACTTGGCATCGGCAAGATCTACTTTTTCCAACACAATTATCAGGATGCGATCAACCAGTTTAGCTGGATCATCGCAAACTTCCCAAGCAGCGAACCGCAGAACCTTGCCGTTTTCTACCTGGCCAGAAGCTATGATGCCCTTCAGCAGTACAGTCTGGCCGTGGAGAATTACAGTCACTACCTGGATATTGCCTCCGGACCCCTTGACAGTGAAATTCTGACCCTCAAAGCCAAAGCAATCGAGAATAGCGGCGACGTTGCGGGAGCAATCCCCGTGTATCAACAGGCCTTATCTTCTGCGGTACCGGCCAATCAAGAAGCGTTGAAAATCAAGATCTCGCAGGCGTACGAAGCCACGGGCGACACCGTTGAAGCTTTGGCGCGTTACCAGGAGATCTACGACACTTCATCGAATGATTACACCAAGGCACAGATGGATTATTCGATGGGCAATATCTACATGCAGCAGGGATTGCCAGACCAGGCATATCCCTATTTTCAAGATTCAATTGTGAAATATCCCACTTCGAATGACACCTACCTTGGACTCGTCACACTCGTTGAAAATGGTCAACCTGTGGATCCTCTGCAGCGGGGGATCGTGGATTACTATGCAGGTCAGTACGGCCTTGCGATCCAGGTCCTCGATAGTTATATCAACGCCAATCCCGAGCACGATGGAACACCTCACTACTACAAAGCCATGAGCTACTGGAAACTCGGTGACTATACGAGTGAGATCGCTGAATGGGATCAAATCATTGGCGGCCATCCAGCGGATGCTTACTTCGCGACCGCATTCGATGAGAAAGCATCGACTCAATGGCAGTTTCTGAATCAATATGATACGGCCGGTCAGACCCTGCTTGAGTTTGTGGCGCTCCAGCCTGCCGGCACAGAGGCGCCCCAGTTCCTGTATGAAGCGGGACGAATCTTCGAGCGCGAAAACCGGCTTGACAAAGCATCGGCTACCTGGGCGCGCATCATCGACGAGTACCCGGCGGCACCAGAAGCTTATACAGGCCTGTTCGAAGCAGGCATAGCCTACTACCGAATGTCTGATTTTCAAAAAGCTCTCATTTCCTTCCAGAGGACACTGCTGCTGGCAACCAATCCGACTGACAAGGCAAGCGCAGCATTGTGGTTGGCAAAGACCTATGCCGCCCAGGGCGATACCACAAATTCTCAAACATATTACCAGCAAGCCGCAACTGCGGATTCCACGGGCTATTACAGCATCCGCGCGCAGGAAATCCTCAATGGGCAAACACCCTTCACCAGCGCAACGCGCAGCGATCTCTCGATCTCGATCGATACGGAGATGCAAGAGGCGGCTGGATGGTTGGCGCGCAGGCTCCAACTGCCGGCAGGTACTGACCTGACAGACTACTCCGGGATTTCAGATAATCCGCTTTTCAAACGGGGAGACCTGTTCCTGAAGCTTGGGTTTGTGGACGAGGCGCGCGCCGAATTCGAATCGCTGCGGCAGGAATTGCAGAGCGATGCCATCGGTTCGTTTCGCCTCACCCATTATCTCGAAAGCGCAGGGCTTTACCGCACCGCAGTTCTCGCAAGCCGCCAGACGCTAGACATCATAGGCATGAGCCAGCTTGATACATTGAACGCGCCAGTCTATTTCAATCACATCCGTTTTGGCATCTTCTATCGTGATGATATCGTGGAGGCTGCGTACGCTGAAGGTCTCGATCCGCTTCTGCTCTTTAGCATCGTGCGCCAGGAAAGTATGTTTGAAGGATCGATCGTCTCGAGCGCAGGGGCAATTGGCCTGATGCAGATTATGCCGGCTGTCGGCCAGGAGATTGCTGACACCTATGGATGGCCGCAGAATTACACAGAAAGCGATCTGTATGATCCGACGATCAACTTGCGCCTCGGCGCCCATTATCTATCAAAATGGTTGGATTATTTCAATGGCGATATGACCGCTGCTCTGGCTGCGTATAACGGAGGCATCGGCAATGCCATGACGTGGAAGGAGCTCTCGGGCAATGACCCCGATCTCTTCCTCGAGATCGTGCGTATTGAAGAGACACGCAACTACGTCCGTTATATTACCGAGAACTACGAAATCTACAAGTCCATTTATACGCATCCCTAGATATATGGCAAGAATCCCGAAATCAAAAAACAGATTTCGGGATTCTTGCAGACTATAGGACGATTCGCCACGGGTTTTCGATCAATTCGGCCAGGGCTTGCATGAATTTGGTAGCCTCGACGCCGTCACTTACGCGGTGATCTGCCGAAAGGGTCATGGCCATAAGCGTTTCAATTTCGATCTTGCCGTCTTTGACTACAGGTTGGGGTTTGGCCGCGCTGACTGCCAGGATGGCGACTTCGGGCGGGTTGATGATTGCGCTGAACTCGTCCACCTGGTACATTCCCAGGTTGCTGACAGAAAATGTTGATCCTTCTATATCCTCCGGCTTCACTTTGCCATCCCGCGCGCGGGCGACCCGCTCAGCGCTTTCGCGCGAGATCTGCCGCAAGGACTTGATATCTGCATCGCGAACGACAACTGTAAGCAGCCCGCCTTCGACTGAGACTGCGATGCCAATGTTGACGTGGGCATGCCGGATGATTGCATCCGCGCCGAGTGATGCATTGAGATTCGGGAATTGGCGCAGCGCAAGTGCAGCCGCCTTGACAACGAAATCATTTACCGAGATCTTTTCGCCTTCGGGAAGCTGAGAATTCATCTGCTTGCGCAACTCCAGCATCTGATCAACTTCGAATGAGCGGCTCACGTAGAAATGCGGAATCGTCTGCTTCGCCTCTGCCATGCGCCGTCCGATGGCACTTCGTAACCTGGTCAAAGGCACAGAGACGTCTTCGCCTGAGAACGGCGCTGCAGCCTGTGTTTGAGGCACCGGCGCAGGCTTCGAAACCATGCTGGGAGTTGCCTGGGGAGTTGCGCTGCCCACAGTTTCGAGATCGTGTTTGACGATCCTGCCGTTCGGTCCGCTGCCTTTGACGCCTTCTAGTGAGATTCCCTTTTCTTCTGCGATATGTCTGGCTAATGGAGATGCCAAAACCCTGCCTTCAGCAGCAGGAGTCGAAGGGGTTACTGTTACAGGCTGAGGCGCTGCCGCTGTCGCCGGGGGAACAGCCTCAGTACCGGGGGATTGTTGAGGTTTAGCCTCTTCTGGCTTGGATTGGTGCTTGGGCTGCGCTATAACCTCTGAAGCCGCAGTTGGTGCTGCTTCAGTTACCGGTTGCGCTTCCACCTTTTCGCCCGGTTCCGCAATAATGGCGATCGGATTGCCAACCGGAACAACAGCCCCTTCCTCCACCAGCCTGTGCGCTACAACACCGCTATATGCCGAATCGATCTCGAGGGTTGCCTTGTCTGTTTCGATTTCAGCGATAATGTCGCCCTTTTGTATCGCTTCCCCTTCCGCCTTCACCCAACGCACCAGCGTCCCCTCCGCCATATCGAATCCAAGCTTGGGCATGGTAATTGTTTGAGCCATTACATCACCTCTTTCACCGCGGCAACGATATCGGCGATCTGTGGGAGTGCTGCCTGCTCGAGATTGCGATTATAGGGCAGCGGCACTTCCTTCTGCGCCACACGTTTGATCGGAGCATCGACATAATCGAAAGCTTCTTCGTAAATCCTTGCCGAAACTTCAGCGCCGACGCCGTAAGACTTCCATCCTTCTTCCGCAATGACAGCCCGGTTCGTCTTCTTGAATGACTCGATCACGGGCACCATATCCAGTGGGCGTAGACTCCGCAGATCCACCACCTCGGCATCGATGCCTTCCGAAGCAAGTTGATCCGCGGCTTTTAGAGAATAATCGAGCATTTTGCTGTAGGTCACAATGGTAACGTCCTTGCCAGGCCGCTGTACTGTAGATTTGCCCAACGGCACAATGTAATCTCCTTCAGGCACCTCGCCCCGTAGCTGATACAATGTCGCGCTTTCGATGAAGAGCACCGGATTATCGCTGCGGATGGCAGCCTTGAGCAGCCCTTTCGCGTCGGCTGGAGTGCCTGGCGCAACCACGGTTAATCCGGGGAAATGGGCAAATATCGCGTCAGGTGTTTGCGAGTGAGTGGCAGCCAACTGACGCCCTCCCCCACTGACCGTACGGATGACCAGGGGCAGCCGCATCTGACCGTTGAACATGTAGTGCAGCTTGGCCGACTCGTTGACGATATGATCCATCGCCGAAAAGGCGAAGTTGATCGTCATGATCTCTGCGACCGGGCGCAACCCTGTCAGCGCTGCTCCTATGGCTGAGCCAACAATAGCCGATTCGGATATCGGGGTATCTTTGACCCTATTAGCTCCAAAATGATCGTAAAAACCTCGCGTTACCGCATAACTTCCACCCCATACCCCAACTTCCTCGCCCATGATGAAGATTTTGGGATCGCGTTCCATCTCTTCCCAAAGAGCTTGCGAGATCGCTTCGCGCATCGTGATTTTAGCCATCTCTTCCTCCTATTCTTCCACGTAGACGTTGTCGAAAAGGGTATCCAGCGCCGGTTCGGGGCTGTTTTCCGCAAATTCTATCGCTTCCGCGATCTCGTCATCGACCTGCTTCTCGATTGCATCCATGTCGGCTTTGGTGGCATGCCGGCCGCTAATCAGTTTCTTTTGATAATTGCCAATGGGATCGTCCTCTTCCCACTGCCTGACCTCTTCCTGCTTGCGGTAGCGTTCAGGATCGCCCATCGAATGACCTCTGAAGCGGTAGGTGTTGGCTTCGAGGAATTGAGGACCGCTGCCTGCCCGAATCTGTTCGATCATCTCTTCAGCAGCAGCGCGGACAGCGAGCACATCCATCCCATCTACAGCGCGGTTCGGCATCCCGTATCCAATCGCTTTTTGACGAATATCCGATACTGCCGAAGCGCGTGGGACAGAAGTGCCCATGCCATATTCGTTGTTTTCACACACCCATAGCACAGGCAGGTTCCATACTTTGGATAGGTTCAGTCCTTCATGAAAATAACCGATATTGGTGGCTCCATCGCCAAACAAGGCAATCGTGACCGCCGGGTTGCCCGCATACTGATCTCCAAGCGCAAGCCCGGCAGCAAGTGGGATGTGTGAACCGACGATGGCATGCCCGCCCCAGTAGTTCAGGCTTATGTCTGCCATATGCATCGATCCACCGCGCCCACCCGAAACCCCGGTTGCTTTGCCTTCAAGTTCAGCGAGCACCCGCTTTACCGGAATGCCCGAGTTGATCGCCACGCCGTGATCGCGGTAGGCAGTGATAACGCGGTCGATGGGCTTGCGGGCTGAAATGATGCCCGTTGAAACCGCTTCCTGTCCAATATAGAGATGTAAGAAACCACCGACCTTGCCATCTTGATAGAGCTCGGCGGCTTTCTCCTCAAGCCTACGGATTAAAACCATTTGATGATAAAGTTCCAAATATTCTTTCTTTTGCATCGGGTTTCCCCTCCTCTGCAAGTGACATTTTAATATTAATCCGGACGAATCCTATCATAATTAATTTACGCAACTATTTATACTATACATGGAATTTATTTGAATTCAATTTGAGTTTTGGCAGAGCGCGAGTAAACAAATATCCCCGATCAATTGAGATCGGGGATATGAATCGGATGCGTTGCCTGGATTACTTGCCCGTAACTTCTTCGCCCTTGTGCTTCAATGCAGCCTGGGCGGCTGCAAGTCGGGCAATAGGAACGCGGAACGGGCTGCAGCTTACATAGTTGTTGCCGATGGTGTGGCAAAACTCAATGGAATCCGGGTCACCACCATGCTCGCCGCAGATACCGACTTCCAGCGATGGACGTTCTTTGCGGCCGTCGTTGATCGCGATTTGCATCAACTTGCCGACACCGGCACGGTCGATCGTCTGGAACGGATTCTTGGGCAGAATACCCTGCTCGACATACTTCACCAG
>JAJXZS010000002.1 GCA_021779955.1 Chloroflexota bacterium
GGGAGTCCAGGAAGTGGACTTGATCATCAAAGGCCCAGGTCCCGGCCGTGAATCGGCGATTCGTGCCGTTCAATCCACCGGGCTCAAAGTCCGCTCGATTGCTGATATTACCCCAGTCCCTCACAACGGCTGCCGGCCTCCAAAGAAACGCCCAGTGGAATTAAGGAGAAGGAAGAAAATGGCTAGGTATACAGATTCGGTATGTAAATTGTGCCGACGAGAAGGTGAAAAACTTTATTTGAAAGGCGCCCGCTGCTTCTCACCCAAGTGTGCATTTGAGAAGCGTGGCTTTGCTCCTGGACAACATGGCAAAAGCCACCAGGGACGCGCTGAGCGTGAGTCAGACTACGCCCGCCAGCTGCGTGCCAAGCAGCGCGCCCGTCGAGTTTATGGAATTATGGAACGCCAGTTCCGCCGCTACTTCGGCGTCGCGCTTAGACAACGCGGCGTTACGGGTACCAACTTGCTCCAGACCCTTGAACTGCGGATGGATAACGTCGTTTTTCGCATGGGATTGGCTGAAAACCGCAGCCAGGCCCGTCAGCTTGTGAATCATGGTCATTTCAAAGTCAATGGGCGGCGTGCTGATATCCCGTCCATGATCTTGCAGCCAGGCGATGTCATCAATGTCAGCGAGTCTTCGAAGAATCTCACTTTCTTCAAAGAATTGCCTGATCTTGCTGAGAAGCGCCCCTGTGCAGTTTGGATGGACCGCGATCTCAAGGGATTATCCGGTCGTGTTCTACGCCTGCCTGAACGTGCTGAAATTGACGGCAGCCTGAATGAACAATTGATCGTTGAATATTATTCGCGCTAATGTCCATTAAGCCGACGCCTAGATACGTTTTGTATCGGAAAGGGGTGAAATGTGTGTGCTCTAAATAACATGGTAACGCCGAAAGTTGAACGCGAAGCAGAAGCGCGAAACTACGGAAAATTTGTGATCAGCCCCCTCGAGAGAGGCTTCGGAGTCACCCTGGGCAATGCATTGCGGCGAGTATTACTCTCATCATTGGACGGTGCCGCGATATCTTCGATGCGCATTTCAGATGTTACTCATGAATTCAGTAACATCCCGGGTGTGCGCGAGGATGTCATTCAGGTAATGCTTCAGGTGAAACAGATCCGCATGATCTTGCATGAAGGTGATACTGCTCATTTGCACCTTGATGTACGCGGAGAAGGAGTCGTCACCGCTGCCGATATTCAAGCTCCGGCGGAAGTTGAGATCGTCAACCCAGACCTGTACCTGTTCACGGTCGATGATCCCAAAACTCGCCTCGATATTGACTTCGTCGTCGACCGCGGACGCGGCTACAGCCCATCGACCGATCGCAGCGGTAAGCTGCCCATCGGTGATTTACCTGTGGATGCAATCTACGGTCCGGTGAAACGGGTGAACTATTCCGTTGGTTCTGCTCGTGTCGGTCAAAGCACAAACTACGACCGGCTTGTACTCGAGATTTGGACTGATGGAACCATCGCGCCAGAAAAGGCACTTGGTACGGCATCTAAGATTATTATCGATCATTTGCGCTTCATTTCTGGCATCAGTGAAGAGACTTTGATGTTGGGAGTCGAAAAGGAAGTTACGGGTAGCCACCTCACCAGTGAAGCCGCCGAAACCCCCATCGAGAACCTGGATCTGTCTGTGCGTGTTTTCAACTCGCTCAAACGAACCGGGATCACCACTGTGGGTGACGTGCTCGAGCTCCTGGAAAAAGGCGACGAAGCCGTAATGTCCATCCGCAACTTTGGCGAAAAATCGCTGGACGAGCTGCGCCAAAAGATGCTGGAAAAAGGCTTCCTGCAAGACGAAAAAGATGTGGAGTGAGTTGATATGCGCCATCAGGTAGCAGGATCCAGATTAGGTCGAAGTAAAGATCAGCGCACTGGTTTGCGCCGGACCATGGTCAAGCAGCTTTTTGAGCATGAGCGCATCCAGACGACGCAAGCAAAGGCGTTATTTATCCGCGGTGAAGCTGAAAAACTCATTACCCTTGCGCGTCGCAGCAGCAAGGGCACTGATGCTGAAAAAGTACATGCCCGCCGTCTTGCAGCCGCCCGCCTGGGCGATGCCGCAATTGTGAAGAAACTCTTTGACGAGATCGGCCCCCGTTTCGAAAAACGTGACGGCGGCTATACCAGGATTATGAAGCTCGGACCCCGCTTGGGTGATGCTGCTGAAGTAGTCCTCATCGAGCTGGTAGAAGAGTAAATAGTCCGTCATCGAGGACGGATGAACATGGCACGTTACCAACTGAAACTTGCTTACGATGGGACCGAGTTTTTCGGATTCCAGAGGCAGGGCGCCACTCGGACAGTTCAAGGAGTATTTGAAGATACTCTGAGGTTGTTGGGGTGGCAGGAAGATACCATCCTCTTTGCAGGGCGCACCGATACCGGTGTTCATGCTGCGGGGCAGGTGGTGGTCTTCGACCTCGACTGGAGTCACTCAAGCGAAAAACTGAAGCTGGCGCTCAACGCCAAACTCCCGGAAGACATGGCCGTAAGTGACGTAAAACTAGCGAACGCTGATTTCCACCCCCGTTATGATGCGCTCAGCCGGATTTACCGATACTCCATCTACCATCAACCGGAACGGAACCCATTGAACGATCGTTTCGCCTGGCGTATTTGGCCTGAAATGAATGGCGAGATACTGCGTGAAGCAGCATTCCACTTGCTCGGCACGCACGATTTCTCGGCATTCGGTCGGGCCATGAAACCAGGCAGCAGCACGATCCGTACGGTTCTGAAAAGTGATTGGCAGCCCACCGAAACCGGCTGGGAATATCAGATCGAAGCCAACGCTTTCCTCTACCACATGGTGCGGCGCAGCGTGTACCTTCAAGTTCAGGTCGCGCGCCAAAAGATGAGCATGCAATCGCTCATCGCAGGCATCACGGAGAGAGCTGCCATGAAACCGGGGTTGGCGCCTGCTAAAGGATTGAACCTGTGGCAGGTGATGTACCCCGAAGGTGAGCAAGTGAAGCTGAAAATGCAGCAAGTGAACGATGACGTTGCCTGAAGAAAATTGATGAGTGGAGAAGAGACAGTGGACAAGACTTACGTCCTCAAAGGAAAACAAGAGCCGGAATGGCTTCTGGTTGATGCAACTGGCCAGGGAATCGGCCGGTTGGCAACTCAGATCAGCAGCTACCTGCTTGGTAAGCACAAACCCACCTACACCCCGGGTGTTGATATGGGTGATGTAGTGGTTGTGATCAATGCAGAGGCACTGACGATCAACACCAAACGCCTGGAAGAGAAGTTCTATTACAAGCACTCCAACTATCCCGGCGGTTTGAAGAGTGTCGGTATCCGAGAACAGATGCGCGTTCACCCTGAGCGTGTCATCATTGCTGCAGTTTGGGGTATGATCCCTCACAATCGCATGGGACATGCATTGATCAAGCGGCTGAAAGTTTATGCCGGCAGCGAACACCCGCATGCTGCACAAAACCCGAAGCCGGTTGCTTAAAGGAGCAAGAGAATTATGTCGGTTCAATACTATGAAGGTGTTGGGCGCCGCAAGGAAAGTACTGCCCGCGTTCGTTTGATGAGCGGTTCCGGTAAATTCACCGTGAATGACCGGCCGGTCGAAGACTTTTTCCCCCGTACCGGCGATCTCGAGGCCATTCTTGGCCCGCTTGCCGCTGCCGGCCAGGATCGTGCCACATACGATATCACGGCAACCGTGCGCGGTGGCGGCGTTACCGGGCAGACTGATTCTGTCCAGTTGGGCCTCGCCCGCGCTCTGGTGAAGCTGAACGCTGACAATACGACTTTACTGCGTAAAGGTGGTTTCTTAACCCGCGATCCACGCATCAAGGAACGCAAGAAGCCAGGTCTCAAGCGCGCACGCAAAGCACCAACTTATACCAAGCGTTAGAATTCAGGATTATTCCTGACAATTTGAGATGCATTCTACAGCAGATGGACTCGCGGGAGGAACTATGCTTACCTCTCTGCGCCGGTGTTCTGTAGAATGCATTTCATTATTTAATGAATGAAATGGAGCAATCCATGGTAACGAAACTTAAAGGGGAATTGTGGATTATCGAACCAGGCGCCAATTTTGGCGCGCTGCTGACTTCCGGTACGCAATTCGCTCAAATCTATACACGCGGACCCTTGCCTCAGGCGTTGAGCATCCCTGCATGCCCGACCCTTGACGTGACTGCCGCGCTTGCCGGCGCCACTTTGGAATCACTTGTCGAACAGATCACCTCAAAGCTTGCGCATGGCGAAAACCTGATCTATGTATCCGACGTGCCTGCTGTGATCGATGTTGTGAATATCGCTTTACGCCGCAGGACGGAATTCGATTTGCACGTACTCACAGGGCGCGAGTTTGCTCCTCAACTCCCGGGCGGCATGGAGCTTACAGGCAGCCTGGTCCTCGTGGATGGGGCTTCGCTCAAGAACAGCTACTATCCATCTTTTTCACCCTCGCAAATTGCCCTCGTTTATCCTCCATTTGTCGCCGGCGAGGAGACGACCTTCCTCAAGATGCTGCTTCAGGCCTATGGCAAGGAACATTCCGTATATGCCAAACCTCTGGCTGCTGCAGCCAACGACTGGGAAAAGTTAACGATCATCGAAATTGAAGCTCACAAGCCGGCGATTCTGCTCATCCCGCCTCGCTCGCCTGACTCATCCCTTGAGAGCTTTGCCGATGTGATCGCCCACCTGCGCGCGCCAAACGGTTGTCCATGGGACCGCAAACAGACCCATGCCAGCCTGCGCACTTACCTCCTCGAAGAGACGTACGAAGCCCTGGCTGCGTTAGACGAAAACGACATGCCTGGCTTGAAAGAGGAACTTGGCGACCTGATGCTTCAGATCTTGCTTCACGCTCAGATTGCCGTCGAGCAGGACGACTTCAACCTTTCGGACATATTAGAAGCGATCAACCGCAAAATTGTGTACCGCCATCCTCATGTTTTCGGCGAGGTCACGGTCCGAGACGACAGGGATGTCTTGCAGAACTGGGAGAAGCTCAAAGAGAAGGAACGCTCCGAAAACGGTAAACAGGAGGATCAGGGCATCCTCAATGGCGTTCCGCTGGTTTTCCCCGCTCTCGCGCAGGCCCAATCCATTCAGGATCGGGCTGCCCGGGTTGGCTTCGATTGGGCGGACATCGCGCCGGTCAAAGCCAAGGTCATGGAAGAACTGGACGAGGTCTACAGCGCGCCTGATGCTGGACACCGCGCGAAGGAACTTGGCGACCTACTCTTTGCCGTTGTCAATCTAGTGCGCTGGTACAAGGTGGATGCAGAATCCATGCTGCGTGAAACCAATCTCAAATTCCGCGACCGTTTTGCCTATATCGAAAAGAAAGCCAAAGAGAAGGGCAAAAACCTCTCAGATATGACCCTGGATGAAATGGATGTCCTTTGGGAAGAAGCCAAGCAATTCGACCGGTGACCTTTGAGTCACTGGCCGATTGGCCAGTACCGCACGCGCTCGACCTGGTCGTCTGCTTCAGGTGAGCGCACATATGGGGGCGGGAGAGTTCTCCTCAATTCAGCGATCCTGTCTAGAGAAGCCTTGCCGTCCAGACCGTGCCGCGTGAGATAGCAGCCCACGATCGTACCGGTGCGTCCGATTCCACCCCAGCAATGAAGATAAACCATTTGGTGCTGTGAAATGACCAGGTCGAGGTAGTCCAGAATTGCGATGACCTCGATGGCCGCGGGGGCTGTAAAGTCGCGGATCGGGAAGTTCTTATAGGCGACTTCGAGTTCATATCCTTCCGCTTCATCGAACAGAATCCTGTCATACCGGCCTGAAGAGATTTCGGTCAGGTCTACGAAGGCAGTAACCCCCGCTTGGAGGAGGGCTTGTAACCGCTTGCGGGTGAGGTGTTCACCTGCTGCAGCCGGATGTTCACCTGCGAGAAAGACCCTCGGAAAAACCCAGTAGCTATTTGGAAAGGGAACAGGCGTCAATGTCTATCACTCCGTTGGTATGGCTTAGATGACCCATTTTGGCTTCCGGATATATCGGCCGCGGTAGCTGATGATCAGCATCAGCAAAATGAACTGGGGGATTGCGAAAAAGATCGTCGAGAATTGATCGAAATAAAAAATGACCAGATTAATCAGAGTCAGGACGACCAGCATATCGATATAGGCGACGGTCATCCCAGGTTTTTCCTTATTGGCAATGAGAAGGATCACCGCGATAAGAGCTGCCAGGCCTGTGACTCCCTGCATGACTACCCTGGCAGTCACCCAATCGAATCCAGTGTCGGAGGTGATGACCCTGTCAGCAAGAAAAGATTTTGTGAATACCTGTAATGCTTCGGGAGAACGACTGGCAAGGGTATAGCCCGTGGCAAGGAATAGCGCCCAGCCTGCCCACAGGATCATCAAGGCAATGATGAGCCATTTCAGGTTGGATTTCGGGAGCCATTTTTGTTCAAATCTTGTCCAACTTGCTTTGAGGCGCTCCCCGAGAGTAGGGACTTTGGGCACAAGGCGAGTTTCCTGGCTGGAGAGGAATTCGCTTAACGATCTTGCCAGCCGGCTGAGCTCAGGCGCATCTCGCAACTGAGAGATCGGTTGGAGACGGGCAAGGAGAGCATCCCTTTCATCTTCCGACAGGTCATAATCAAGCACCTCGCCAAGATCAGCGAGAACTGCGTACATTTCGCCCCTTGGCGTGTTTTTTCGAGAAGCGCTTAGTTCGATCGTCACAAGGACAGTGATCAGGAAAAAGGCGTAAATGATCGGTGCAGCAGACGCGTAGAAATAGTCGTTGTTCGAGGTGATAAACTTGCCCACCTCGTCAATGAACAGGCCCATTCCCAACCCTGAGATAACGGCACTCCAGGTGAATGCCCAATTGTTGGCCAGGATTAGAGGCAGCATCGCGGCGATGAAGAGAAGTAAACCACCCCACAGCACGTGGGCAATATGCAGATTGCCCCCACCGATTTGAGGGAAACCTGCAAGGTAAAGGAAGAGTCTCGTTGCCGATACTGAGAATGCAAGACTTCCAAGGGTGATCAGCAAGTACCGGCTGGTCTGGCTGCGTTGGACCGGAGAGCGTTTGGACAACCAGTTCTGCTGTTGGCGCGGAATACTCGAATCAGCCATTTTCCCGCCTTTCTAGTACTTCAGGCTCGACCCTCCAATGAATTCGCGGGTGACGGAATCTGATGGGATCACGCTGTCATCATCCACAGGCCGGATCGTGGAAAGTAAACGGTATATCCTGTCCGAGCGGATGAAGGCATCTTCACGCAGCGGATCGTCTTTGTATTCTTTGGACCACTTTTCGAATCTTGAGAGCATCTTCGCAGAATAGAGCGGCAGCTCGAATGGCATACCGGAGTTGACAATGACGTCGGTCTCGCCGACCTTTGGGACAATGTTGCGCATTTCGCTGGCGCGCACATAATGCCAGTGCTCGAGCGTCTGGCGGGGATCGTAGGCGCGGTGTGCCGCGTCGCGGAGCATGCGCCTGATCAGCCGGATATCCGTCCAGCGGACATACTCGCCATCTTCACCTTTCATTTGCAGCAGCGGCTCAAGATAGATCTTGAATTTCAGCTCTGGCGGTACGCTCTCGGTCATCTTGGGGAACAATCCGTGCAGCGAATCGATGAGGATGATCTCGTTTTGGCTCAGTCTCATGGGTGTGACGTTGTCTGTCCGGTGGCCGGTCTTGAAATCATAGAAAGGCAATTTAACCTCTTCACCCCGGATCAGATGCGAAAGGTCTTCACTGATAAGGTCCAGGTCGAGCGCTTGGGGAGTCTCGAAGTCATAATCCCCAAACTCGTCTTTGGGGTGAACGTCAAGATCGTAGAAATAATTGTCCACGTTCAGGGTGACCAGCTTTAAGCCGACTTTTTCCAATCGCTGGCCTACTTTGATGGTGGTGGTTGTTTTGCCGGATGAGGATGGCCCTGTGATGATGACTACCTTTGGCTGATCTTTGGCGGATAGCATCAGTTCGACCGCCTTTTCGACATCCACATTGTAGGCTGCTTCAGATTCGGTCACGATTTGCGGATAGTCTCCGGCGTCCACCCGGGCGTTCAAGCCTGCAACCGTGTTCACGCCATGGTCTACCGCCCAATCCAATACGTGCCAGATTTTGGCCCATGGAATGTTTTCAGAAGGACGGGATACCTGTGCTTCATGCTCCTTGCGGTGCCTCGCGCGCTCGTCTCGATAGAGGATGTAAGCTTTGGCAACGCGTGCATGCCCGCTTTCGATGAGCACTTTTTCCACCACATCTTGAATTTCCTCAATATGAGGGATGTAGCCATCGGGGTGATTTTTTTCGAGCAGCGTGACCACCTGCATCGCCAGTTGTTCCGAGGTTTCGCGGTCTCTGCCGCCAACCTCGACGGCTGCCCTGTAAATGGCATTCGTAATTCGCTCTGGCGTGAAGGGGACTACAGCGCCTGTTCGTTTGATCACCTGCGTGATTTTTCCCATGTAACCCTCCGGCAATGTTGTCAACGTATTAAAGATCGTGCTGCTCAGATAATTATACTTAAGAATACCGCCGGCGTGGTTCGCAAGGGGGCAGGCAGGCTGATCTTAAGGGGTGGGAGTGATCGATGGAAGGATCGGCGAACTGGTGGTAGTGGGAGTAGCTGCTGTTGGATCCGATTTTGTTTTGAATAATTCCACTTTATCGGCGCTTGCCACAAAAACGTTTCCGTCCACGTTATAGACACCGGCTGGGCATGCGTCGGTCGAGATGGCGTTCTCGATCGCCGTTTGGATCACACTAGTATTAGCTTGATCGCTTTCGGGCAGAGGTCCAAGTTGGCAGGCCTGGGCGGCGGGGAAGTTATCCTTGTTCTGCACGATCAGATCCACCATGGCATTGCTGGCCGTATCTCGCGGCAAGTTGAAGCGGTTGTAGCCCGGGGAAAATACCGAAGGGGTCCAGGTGGCTTCGGCGTAATTGTATGCTTCGAATATGGCTTGCATGGGGCGCCCCTCGGGATCTTTGTAGTTCTGCAAGATCTGGATGCCGGACTGGGTGGCAGGCCAGATGCCAAAGGGCAGGGCGAGCATGTTGCCGAGCCGTGGCACGAGATCGGAACGTCCGACCCGCTCCAGGAAATTGCGCAGCGCATAATCGTTTTGCCTGAGCTGGTCGACGATATCGGCGTTTTTGGTGATATCCAATTCCACATGCTGGTAGGTGTGGTTGTAGGGCATCACACCATGATCGATCCCCCAGGCGATCGTCTGGCCGAACTTGTCCATCCAGGCGTTGCCTTCGCCCAGGATGAAGCGGTCGCCGGCCTGAACATCGGCGTAATATTTATCGCCCATGATCATGAAGATGGCTGCTGAAAATCCAAAATCCGGATGCGACTGCGAGAAGGACCAAAGGACTCCCAGGCCCGAATCGGTATTTGGAGTTCCATCGGCGTTGATATAGAGTTGATTGGCGAACAGGCCGTCGTCAAGTGTGATGACCAGCGGTTTCCTGCCCTCGGGGACCACAAAAGAACCGTCCAGCCAGCTTTGCAGCGATACCAGGCTGAACCCGGCGTCATATAACTTTTGGATCTGGTTGCCGAAATCCTCCAGGCGCGTCTTGGTAGCCGTGGACTTTTCGACGTCGTTTGGCACGAACTCGTGGTAGAGAAGCAGCGGCGCCTGCAGATTGCCTGTCCATACCGTGGCTGTCAGATAGAACGGGATCTCTGTAGGCGTGGGGGTGGTTGTTGGCGTTGGGATCGGAGTGGTGGTTGGCGTGTCTGTAGCCGTGGCGGTGACGGTAACTTTTGGCAGCGGCGCAATGGCATTCGCCACAGAACACCCGGTCAGCGCCAGGATGAGGGTGAGAGAGGTGATCGCTGCTGAAATAGGGTGATGGTGACGATTCATAGAGGTCCCTTTTTCTCCCAAAAGATTGGCTTCATTATATCTGCAACTGGTCCTTTTTGACGAGGATAGAGACATGAATGTTCCCATGGATCGGGGAATTCGATGGGGTTTACTCGAGCGGATATCTCCGGTCAATACAAAATGAGGGGGTAGAAGAGCGAAAGACGGTTTGTCATTCTGAACGAAGTAAAGAATCTTCACTAACTCGTGCAGGCTATGCAGTCTACGCAAGTATGAGTCATACGAGAGCAAGCTGAAGATCCTCTGCTCGGGTAGTCTGGAGGCTCCGGACGACTTGCGCGCTTGCCACGCTTGGATACAAAAGGTCCGAGCGCTTCGGCACTCAGACCTTAATCATGTTCATGGTTTACTCAACCAATGCTGCTGCGATTCTCATACTTTTGGCAGCAGGATGGTCTGCTGCTTCTGGTATTTGCCCTTCCGGTCTGCGTAAGACACCTCGCAAACCTCGTCGCCTTCGAAGAAAAGCACCTGCGAGATGCCCTCGTTGGCGTAGATTTTCGCAGGCAGCGGTGTTGTGTTCGAAATCTCGAGGGTAACGTAGCCTTCCCATTCTGGCTCGAACGGGGTGACGTTGACGATGATGCCGCAGCGGGCATATGTGCTTTTGCCAACGCAGATCGTAAGAACCCCGCGGGGGATCCGAAAATACTCCACCGTCCGCGCCAGCGCGAAGGAATTCGGCGGGATGATGCACACATCGCCCTTGAAATCGACCATCGAGCGCTGGTCGAAATTCTTGGGGTCAACGATGGCACTGTACACGTTGGTGAAGATCTTGAATTCGTCTGCCACGCGGATGTCATAGCCGTAGGAAGACAGCCCGTACGAGACACACCCGTTTCGCACCTGGTTCTCGACAAATGGCTCGATCATCTTCTGTTCCTGCGCCATCCTGCGAATCCAACTGTCTGACTTCAAGCCCATGTCACTGCCCTTTCTTAGGAGTAATCGCGTGTTGATGCTATACCGATGCTATAGCTCGATCCCGGCTCGTTCTGCCAGGATATCGGCGATTTGTTCACTGATCTGACCGGGGATCACCTTTAGCGCGTCAATTTCATCCAGGATGTTCGCGACGCTCTCTGGATTCTTGAGGTTTTTCAGATTGATGCGGACGTTCAGCACCGCGGAGTGAAAACCGGCAATGGCGCATTCGGCTGCGCTTGCCCCATCCGAGATGGCGTTGATATTGCCATACTTGACAGCCGTCAGCGCCAGGTTCATCACCTGCACCGCCAGTCGAGCGGTCACGGCTGGAGCTTTGATCGCTATGACGGTGGCCTTTTCGAGGGCATCCTCGCGCGCCTGCTGCTGCTCGATCGTGTCTTTGGGCATCCTGGCGGCTGCCATATATCGGTCAAAAGCTGCGGCGTCTTCCTGCACGGCGAGTTTGAGCCTTTCACCCAATTCGTCAGCCTTCATCACCATTTCGCTGATCTCGGTTTCGACATTGAGGTATTTCTTCTTGCCAAGTGTCAGCCGACCAACCATGCTCACCAGGGCAGCGCCTTCAGCAGCGGTGTATGCAGCGGCAGATCCTCCACCCGGAGTGGCGTTCGCGCTGGCAAGCTGCTCGAGGAAATCGGGCAGCAATTCTTCCTTTGTGCCCACTTCGCCCATGACTTCGTACAGGCGGCTTTCGAGAATTTGTGCCGGCTCGAACTCGTCAAGTTGGGTGTACCAGACCGCAGCATCGACCATGGCTTCCTGCGGCACCAGGCCGACCAGTTCGCAATGGTGGATGGCTTCGCCGTAGCGGGCAGCTTCGCGGCGCACAAACTCAACGACGCGGGCGATGGGTGTGTGCCGGTAGTTGGTCAGGTTCATGGATACCTGGGCTCTGCCCTCGACCATCACGCCCATGGCTTTGACGTAGCGCAGGCCGCCTGAAGAATTGCGCACGGCCTTGGCAATCTTTTGCGCAACGCTTATGTCATTCGTCGTGAGATAGATATTGTAGGCGACCAGTGGCGCCCGGGCGCCGATTACGGTGGCACCCGCGGGGGTTACCCTGGCAGGACCGAAATCAGGCTGGCGCTCGGGTTTGACGCCGATCTCCTCTTTGAGAAGTTCGTACTGTCCTTTGCGAATATTCTCGAGATTCTGACGTTCTGGAGTGGTAGCGGCTTCTTCGTACAGGTAAACCGGTATACCGAGCTCGGAGCCCACTCGCTTGCCAAGTGTTCGGGCAAGCTCGATGCAGTCGGCCATGGTGATTCCGCTGATCGGCACAAACGGGACAACGTCCGTGGCGCCAATGCGCGGATGCGCACCCGTATGCTCATCCAGGTTGATCAGTTCGGCAGCCTTTTTGATCGAGCGAAAGGCTGCTTCGACAACGCCTTCTGGCGATCCAACATAGGTGATTACACTCCGGTTGTGATCCATATCGGAATGGCGATCCAGGATATGCACATCGCCAACCGATTGGATAGCAGCCATGATCTGCTCGACTACTTCGAGCCGCCTTGCTTCGGAGTAATTCGGAATACATTCGACCAACGGGACAGACATGAACACCTCGATCAGGATGAGATATACTAATTATACTTGAACGGGGGCTTCTCCCGTCCTTTCTTTTTGCTCAAGGAAGGAGCAAAGACCATGTGTGGAAGATATACCATTACTCTCGACCCCGGCGATTTTGAGCTGGAGCTTGGGGTGGGGGACTTTCCGAGTGATTTCGAAAAGCGCTATAACGTTGCTCCCACGCAACAGGTGGCCGTCGTTCGGGATCCCGAGTCGCGCAAAGTGGAATGGCTGAAATGGGGACTGATCCCGTATTGGGCCAAAGATCCGGCGATCGGGGCGCGAATGATCAATGCGCGCAGCGAAACTTTGGCCGAGAAGCCATCCTTCAAGCAGTCGTTTCTGAAACGCCGCTGCCTGATCCTGGCAGACGGTTTTTTCGAATGGCAGAAGAATGAGGGCAAAGCTTCGACGCCTTATTACGTCAAACTCCGCAGCAGCAAACCGTTTGCGTTCGCCGGCTTGTGGGACCGCTGGCATCCCTCAGACGACATCGACGTGGTCAGCTGCACCATCATTACCTGCCCGCCAAATGAACTGATTGCTCCCATCCATGACCGCATGCCGGTGATGTTTGGCAAGGACACGCTCTGGAATTGGCTCCAGCCCGCTCCCGTGGAGGAACTTGAAAAGCAGCTCCAGCCTTATCCCTCCGAACTCATGCAGGCTTACCCGATCTCCAAGATGATCAATAACGCTCAATTTGACTCTCCTGAAGTCCTGCGCCCGGCGTAGTCTGCCGGCTTTGGATTGACCATCCGCCCATCCTAAGGTAAAATCCAACCTGCATGCGTTGTACCCTTCGCATGCCTAATCAAATTCTCGAAAGGGCTTGAAAAAAAATGAAAGTTTTGTTGCTGAAAGACGTGTACAAGCTTGGCCACGCCGGTGAAGTCAAGAAGGTTGCCGATGGTTATGGGCGCAATTACCTCATGATGCAAGGGTTGGCGGTACTGGCGACCCCCGGCGCATTGAAGACCGTGGACCGCATCAAAACCAAGGCGGCAGTCACTCGCGCTGCCCTGAATCAGGAAATGGGCGGACTTGCCGGACAGATCGAAGGACTCGAATTGGTCTTTACGAGCAAGGCGGGTGAAACCGGAAAGCTTTACGGTTCAATCACTGCGCAGATGATCATCGATGCCGTCAACCAGAAACTTGGCACCAAGCTCGAGCGTCACCAGGTGGAAGCCGAACCGATCCGCACCCTGGGTGAACACCCGGCTCATATACAACTGACCGTTGACCTGACCCCCAAGGTCAAAGTGCAGGTTTATCGCGAAGGCGAAGTGCCGGTAACCGAAGCCCCCAAAGCTGAGGCTGCCAAACCCGCAGCTGCGGCTGAAGCTCCAGTTGCAGCCGAAGAAGCTCCTTCCGAACCGGAAGCGCCTGCCGAGATCGCCTGAGAACCAACAATTGGCTACTAAACAAAGACCGGCCATTCAGCCTTGGGGGCTGGCTGACCGGTCTTTATGCACAAATTTAGAATGAAACCTACACCAGGTGAAACCTTACGGGCAGCTCGTGAAGAAAAGCAGCTAACTTTATTGCAGGCTGCTCAAAGCACGAACATCAAGGTCGACTTCCTTCGTGCTCTCGAAGAAGACCATATGGATGCGATTCCCTCAACAGCTCAATACCGGGGTTTCGTGCGCCTGTATGCGGGCTATCTCGGACTCGATCCACAAAGTGTGCTGCCTGTCGAGAAGCATGAACCTGCTCCGCAAGACACTGGAGCTCCCGAACCGATCGAACCGACGCTTGACAGCGCGTTTCATCCGGTCAAGCCCGTGCGTGCAATCGAAGCCTTGACAGGACTGACCTCGAAGCTTGCCGAAAAACTACCCGCCAGGTTCAAAAAACCTGTAGGTGTTGAGGTCGAACAGGGCTCATCTGCCGGACTCGGGGAAGGCAAGGGTTCGAACGCATCGACGTTGATCCTGGAAGATATTGGCAGGACGCTCGAACAGCAGCGTGAAGCCCTTGGCCTTTCGCGCGCCGATGTTGAACGCCAGACGCGGATTCGCGAGTTTTATATCTATGCCCTTGAAAGGGGCAAGCTGCAGGATCTGCCTTCGACGGTTCAGGGTCGCGGGATGCTCGGTAATTACGCTGAATTCATGAATCTCGATTCTGATGCGCTCCAGCTTCGCTTCGCTGAAGCCCTGCAACAGCGAAGGCTCGAATTGATGGCCGCAGAAAACCTGAATACCACGCTGGCCGGCCCCAATTCACGGGTGGTCAAGAAGGTACCTGCCTGGCGCAAGTTTGTCACGCCCGATATGCTCCTCAGCGGCGGGTTATTCATTGGCATGTTCGTGATCATCTTTTGGGGCGCCATGCAGGTGATCAAATCTGGCAACGTTCAACCCACCCAGGACATCGCTTCGATTTCCGATATCCTGAGTCAGTCGACGACGCCTGGCGAAGTTACAGGAGGTATCGTAGAAGCTACAGCCACCCCGACAGGTACAGTTGCCCCAAACACCGAACAAGCCTCTACCTCGGTGGGTAGCGGTCCTGTGCAGGTGGTTGTGATCGCCCGTTCACGCGCATACCTGCGCATCACTGCCGATAATGTGGTTGCTTTCGATGGGCGCATCACACCTGGAAATGTGTATACTTTTTCGGCAAATCGCTCCATCCTGCTTCTTTCCGGTGATGCTGCCGCAATTCAGGTCATTTACAATCAGGAAGACCAGGGCGTGCTGGGCAGCACTGGTCAGGTCGTTTCCATCGATTACACTCTGGACGGGATCATCACCCCGACTCCGCAATTTACGGCTACACCTTCTTTGACGCCCGTACCAACTTACACCCCCGAGCCTTCTGCGACGCCGACAGTCACGTTTACTCCTTCGCCTACTCCTTGATATGAAAATTAGAGAGAATTCTTTTTACCTGATATCCCTGGGTTGCGCCAAGAACACAGTGGATTCTGAATCGATGGGCAGCTTGCTGCAACAGGGAGGTTATCGCGCTGTTGGTAAGCCCGAAGCGGCCGAAGTGCTCATTGTCAACACCTGCGGATTCATTCAGCAAGCACGCGACGAGTCGATCGAAGTGTTACGCGAGCTAGCTGGGACGAAGAAGAAAGGCCAGATGCTTATCGCTGCCGGCTGCCTGCCTGAGCGATATCGTGAGTATATTTCGTCCAGGGTCGAAGGCATCGACGGATTCATCGGCACACGGCGCTGGATGGATATTCTTGACCTGGTGGGCGAGTTGCATGGCAACAACCAGGGTCCGCGCTACCATCTGCCCGAAGCAACAACAGTGGGCAGGGATGAAAAAGGCGTACTGCGGGCTGCAGTGCAGGGAACCAGCGCGTATCTAAAGATCGCTGACGGTTGCCGCCATCTTTGCGCCTTTTGCTCGATTCCACTGATCAAAGGCACTACTGTCAGCCGTCCCATGGAGACGATAGTCAAAGAGGCAGTCCAACTCCAGGAGATGGGCGTCAAGGAGCTGATCCTGCTGGCCCAGGATACCACCGATTACGGCTACGACCTGGGGGTGAAGGATGGCCTCTCCCTGCTCTTGGATCAGATGCTCCCACAAATCCCAAAAATTCCCTGGCTGCGGATCCTTTATGCGTATCCCGGGTTGGTGAGCGACCGCCTGATCGATACCATGGCCAGCCATGCCCAGATGCTGCATTACCTGGATATTCCGCTCCAGCATGCCTCTCCACGCTTGCTCAAATCGATGAAACGGCCTGCGAACATGGAATGGGTCTATGCGACGATCGGCAGAATGCGTAAAGCCATGCCCGACCTTGCACTGCGAACGACATTTATTGTTGGCTACCCAGGAGAATCGGAAGCTGATTTTCAGATGCTGCTCGACTTCGTCAAAGAGATCGAGTTCGATCACTTTGGGGTATTTCCTTTCTCGTTCGAGGCGGGAGCTGCCAGTGAGCCGTTGGGCGACCCGATCCCTGATAGGGTTAAGCAGGAGCGTGTCGAACGCCTGATGCAGGCACAGGAGGCCATTTCACTGCGCAAAAATCAGGCGTGGATTGGAAAACGTTTGCAGGTGCTGATCGAAGGGGAGAACGATGGGATTTCAGTGGGTAGATCTTATCGCGATGCTCCAGAGATCGATGGGTTGGTCGTTGTCGAAGATAAGATCGCTATCGGAGAACTGGCGAACGTACAGGTCACTGGCGCGCTTGTGCACGATCTGATGGCAAAGGCAATATAAGGAAACAGGTCCTTTTTGGACCTGTTCCATCGATTAAGGGTTTGGTGTCGGGGTAGTGGGGTTGTTCTCGCAATCGCTGCGGGCTTGATTCAGTTTATCGATGATTGACTGCGAATTCGTGACCTGGTTACTCGCCTCGTACTTCTGGACAGCGCCGCAGAAATCACCCGTGGCGACCAGTTGATCTCCCCAGTTCGTCAATGCATCTGCGTAGCGCATTCTAACTGACATGCCTGAATAATCGATCATATCAGGCACCATGTTGTTGAGCTGTGAGAAATAGATGATGACCTTTTCCCAGTTGAGACCCCACCAGCTTGCGCCGGTGATGTACATGGTTGCCCAGGTTCGATAAGATTCTGCGTCCTGATCGATGGGGCCCATTTGTTCAGCTTGTGAAAAATCATACAGGCCAACTTCGAGATTACCTTGCTTGATCTGGTTGATACCCGCATTCCGCAATGCGGCGTAGAACATGTCGTCGACTTTCATTGCTTCATAGGTCGGGTCAACATCGCGAATTGCGTGCACGGTTACAATCAAATTGTCCCATTCCTGGTTGGCGTATTGTGCCTGTGCGTTTTTGAAGAGATCTTCAACTGCTCCAGTATCCACTATTGGCACAGGGGTGATCGGTACGGGGGTAGGGGTAACAACCACAGGTTGCGAACTCGTCGCAATCGCAGTAAGGATCTCAGCCAGCTTTTGATCAGCACCCGGGAACTCGGGGTAGATGGTGAGCACATATTCGAGCCGGTTGCGGGCAGTTGCAAGCTTGCCATTCTTTTGATCGACGAGAGCAAGCTCGTACTGCGTCGTTGCAGCTACATACCGTTCCTCTTCCTGGGCGGCAATCCGTTTTTGGATCGCCAAACCGTAACCTATGGCAGACCCGGCGATTGTCAGGAGCAGGACCCCCAAAATTCCGAGAAGGATCCAGCGTGTACGTCTGGGTTTGACTTTTAATGGCAAATTCTCCGATTCAGGCTGCGAAGAATCGGTCTGACCGGCATCAGCCGGAACAGGCGCGGTAGTATCAACGTTTTTATTGCTCATCCGCATATTATACCGTAGTTGTTTCTCGTTTTGACGGTGGAGGAGAAGATCAAAGGTGAAGCAAGAGCTTCATTTCTTTCCACACAAGAGGGATGCTGACGACAAATCCGATGATCATCGGGAGTGTTGCTGCAACGATGGTGGGAGTTCGCGGCTCAAGACCAGTCAAAAGCCCCCAGGTAACTAAACCGGAAACGACAGCAGCGGCCAGTGCGCGCAAAAGTGTCGAATCGGGGTGAATTTGTATTTTCATTCTTTTGCGCAGCAAAATCAAGAGCAAGACGGCTTCACCCGTGAATACAAGCGAATCGGTGATGGCGATACCCGTTGCGCCAAGAGGTCTGTAAAGCAAGCTGCCGAGAATGGCGTAGAAGCACGCATTGAGTGCGGCTGTGATTAGCGGGATGACGGCATTCTGGCGAGCGAGGAAAGCCCTGGCACTGACTTCTTTTAGCGAATGGCCGAGCAGCCCGCCAAGGAATGCAGCCGTGACATAGGTGAGCAGCCGTGTGCCATCAGCGCCAAAATTGAATGCCATGCCGAGCAGCGGACTCAGTCCGACGGCGAGCGCAGCAGCAATGGGCAGACAGAGAGCGATCAGTACCCTGGCTGCTTTCTCGATGGTCACCCTGAATTCTTCTGTCCTTTCGGTGGCAAATTGCTCGGATAGCGTTGGCAACAAGGCGGTGCCAATGGCTGTGCCAATCAACGTCTCGGGGACTTGCTGGACCATCCAACCGTAGGTTAGCGCAGTAACCGAGCCCGCCGCGAGCCTGGATGCCAGGTTATCGCGGATGAGAAAGATCAACTGGATGAAAAAGATTGTGACCAGGCGGGGACCCATCAGGCGAAGGACTTTACGAACTTCAGGTGTTCTCAGGCCAAGGCTGAGCGTCCAGTGGAACTGGAATTTTATCAGGCCGGGAACCTGGATCAGCAAGTGTAAAAGAGCGCCAATGATGACGCCATAGACCAATCCGGATACGCCCAGATTGTATGCTGGTAAAGTAAGCGGCCCGAAGGTGTAGCCCTGGGCGGGGGAAAGGATCGTCACGCCAAAAATCTGGCCGAAATTGTAGAAGATAGGCGCGAGGGCGGGGAGCAGGAAATGCTGATTCGCCTGCAATCCTGCCATGACCAGACCGCTGATGGAGAAGATCAGCGTGGCGATCAGGTTGAGGCGCATGAGCCAGATGACCAGGTCTTGCTGGCTGGGGGTGAAGCCGGGTGCAATGCCGATCTCCGCTTTGACCATGGGTGTGGCAAAGATTGCCACGAGGACTGAAAGGCCGGCAGTCACCAGGAAGGCAAGGTTGGCGATTCTGCTGAACAAAGTCCAGGCAGGTCTGCGTCCGGAAAGAGTCAGCACCTCGGAGAGGACAGGGATGAAGGCGATCGCCAGCGCCCCGCCTGAAATGAGGGCAAAGAGGAGATCGGGGACGTTATTGGCCACATTGAAGGCGTCCAATTGGGGGGAGAGACCGAACTGACGTGCGATCAGAACCTGGCGCAAAATCGCTGCCAGCTTGTCGACCAGGAAAAGAGAGCTAAGGAGTAATGCAATCCGTGTGAGCCGTGTAGTTTTCAAGTCAGCCTTGATGCTTGCATGAATTTGATGACTTTGGTCGTTTGCTCAAGATAGACTCGTGAAAAGGCTGCCCATCTAGTACAATTCTAACAGAGATACGAAAGGAAATCGGATGACCGGTAAAGGCACATTATACATTGTTGCAATTCCCATAGGCAATTGGGGGGATATCACTTACAGGGCAGTGGAGACGATCAATGCCTGCGATGCGCTTGTGTGTGAAGAGTTTAAGCCGGGGAGCACTCTGCTCAAAAAGCTTGACATCGAGAAGAAAGAAATCGTGCTGCTCAACGAGCATAACGAGCCTGAGCAGGCGGCCGATCTGTTGGTGAGGCTGCTGAACGGCCAGTCGCTGGCGCTCGTCTCTGATGCGGGTACACCTGTGTTTTCAGATCCTGGGCATTATCTTATTCAACTGGCTGCCAGCTCTGGGATCACGGTCTCGCCCATCCCCGGGGCGAGCTCGCTGATGGCAGCTCTGTCTGTGCTTGATTTTCACCTTGAGAAGTTTGTCTTTGGCGGATTTCTACCGCGCGACCCCGATGCGCGCAAGCGTGACCTGGCGCGTTACAGGTCGATGCGCATGCCGCTGGTATTGATGGATACCCCCTATCGGCTTGGCGCTTTGCTCGATGACGTGGTCAAGGTGTTTGGCAAGGAAGTGCCCGTAACGGTGGCGTATGATCTGACGCTGCCCACCGAAACCATCTACCGTGGCGGCGCGGCAGAGGTGCGCAAGCAGGTCGGCCCGCGAAAGGGAGAGTTCATCATGATTGTGGGGAATATGTAAGAGCAGGGAGACGAACTGAATCGAACATGTGCAAGGGGGTGCTTCCAGCTGTAAGCGGCGATAATTCCAACTGCAATAGCCCGCGTAAAGGACTAGACAAGTCCTTTATAATTAAAGCAAGGGAACGCTGATTTAGAGGGTGTCTGCCGGTCTCCTTTACTCAATTTCCATTGGACTCTGATTATTTGTAGACATATTCGGGGAGGCAAAAGGCAGAGCCGGCCTGTTTGCCAGATATTGATGCTTGAGGGTTCAAAGCTTTAACCGCAGGACCTGTGTAATAAAAGAAGGAGGTGAATCCCAAACAATTTCAGCCAACCCTTGTTTTCATTCGAAAGGGGAACAAAAATGAAAAAGATATTGATCGTCTTGATCGTCTTCATTGTTGCCATATTGCTTGCGGCATGCGTGCCGACTGAACCCAGGGGTATGCTTCCATATTGCCAGGATCAATACGAGTTGCTTCTGCTACAAGACCCTAATTTCCCCAAAGCTTTCATAGGATACTGCGTGTCTTCCATGCAAACAGGAAAGTACACTGCTTACCAGCCATTGTGCAATTATGAACCCTTGTGGGGGATGATCGAGGAGTCCATCCCAGGAGTCACCATTACGTCGAAGAGCGAATGTCTCCAATACTTTGCGGGCTTGGAGTGATCAAGCCGCAATGACAAAGCGGTCGGCAGCAGAAATTGAGACGCTCTGCCACCTCTTCGATAAAGATTGATATTCGAGGTTCTACCCTTGAAATTCCTATTGAGAAGCGATGATTAAGCCTCAATGGGCACTTAGTTTTAACCGAATACACCGCATTTAGCGGTGTTGTGTCTGGTGCCTCTTGCGCAGCACCCTGTAAAGGGCACAGAGATTCGAACGCAGTACCCTCAGCGGGTACTCGGGTTTTAAGCAAAAACACCGCATTTAGCGGTGTTGTGTCTGGTGCCTCTTGCGCAGCACCCTGTAAAGGGCACAGAGATTCGAACGCAGTACGCTCAACGGGTACTCGGGTTTTAAGCAAAAACACCGCATTTAGCGGTGTTGTGTCTGGTGCCTCCACAGAGATTCGAACTCTGGTTTTAGCCTTGAAAGGGCTGCGTCCTGGTCCCCTAGACGATGGAGGCGGGTAACGAAAGAAATTTTATCAGAGGTATGGGTATCGGTCAAGCAATTCTATGAAATTCGTAAAATGCAAAACTAATTCACTTCCCAGGGCGCGAGTTTGGTCTCTGAGCCGTTGTTCAAGCCAGCGTGGATGGGGCTGGAAAGATGTGGGATTTTGTCTGCCGTTGCCGCAAGCAGACCGATACAGCCGGTGATCATCATATCGCCGAAGGGGACGGCGAGGTAGGGGTTCAGCCGGGAGCTGGCAAGCTTGTTCCTGCGCGGGCCGGTAACAACCAGGTTGAGATTATCAGATTCAAGGTTTGCTGAATCAGAAGCATAGACCAATGCGCCATGTCCATGCTGCTCGAAGATTTCAGCGTTCGTGAGTGTACCCTCAGCCAGTTTGATCAGCAGGCGTTCGAGCTGCTCCTGGCTCAGCATGCCCGTATGGTGCTCGAACATGCCTGTGATTCGCGTTTCATCGAGCCTGAAAGCCAGGGTATGCAAATTGCCAATATTGACAACGATTTTATGGGTGAGCATCTGCACTTTTGCATCGTAAGTGGCGCCCAGTATGGCAGCTGCGGCGGTATCCATGACCACAAGAGGCGCAGGGATGTTGCGGGCGCTTGCCGCCACGGCTTGAAGGCGGGTCATGATTGCGGGGATCTGGTTTGCCGGGTAAGCAAAGGCGGAAAGGCGGTTCTCTGCCCGGATACGCATATCCAGATAGTCGAAACGGAATTTACGATCCGAGACGCCGGCAGGTGCATTACCATGATCGAACACACCCACGGCTATGGCGGCCAGGTCGTTCAAATCGGCGCCAAAGTCGACGAAGACCCTGGAGATCTCCTCATAATCGAAGTCGCACATGTGAATGCGGCGCACCTGGGCAGGAAGGCTTGTCAACTCATCCTCGCTAATGACTATTACCCCCATTCCGCGAACCATTTCGGGGTCATCATCGAAGGTGCAGCCTGCCGAGAGCGTTGCGTACACCTTGAGCCCGGCGCGAATATGGTCTTTAACTGCCCAGGTGGAAGGACCTCCACCCATCAGGTAACCAGAAAGAAGAATATCGACGCGATCATGCGTGGCTTGCTTGATCTTGCGGAAGATGCGCATTGTTGGCGAAGGCAGGATCAACTTGAAGCTGTTCTCGATATCCAATTGGGTATCGAAGAGGACAATATCCTGGGTGCCTGTGCCGATATCGACCGCAAGAAGTTTCATCTCAATCGAAAACCCGGTCCATGCCATAAGCGCGGGCGACAGGGATCACGGTCAAAATACCCGTATTTGGCTGATTCAGCTCGCCGAAAACCACAGGCCGTCCAATGCGCGTAGACAAATATCCAGCCGCTTTTGCAAAGAGGATGATGATGACGAGTTCAATGGCTAATTGGAGGAATGGAGTCATATTTGAGGCCTCTGACAGTAAATCGTCCTAGAAATTATAATAGATACTGCAAATTAGCGCTTCGAAGGTTAGGGTATACTCAAGAAGGTAAAGATTCCCATTTCTTCTTCCGCACCACGGAAGATTTTTTGCGAGGTTCGTATGGCTCTGGAAGATGAACAAAAGCGTTGGGAAGAACAGGTTGTCAATCCTGTATTGAATAAATTCAAGGAAAGAAAAGCTGATTTTCGGACCCCTTCAGGTATACCCCTGCCCAGGGCTGCCGTTCCGGGTGATTTCGACTACATGTCTGAACTGGGTTTTCCGGGGGAATATCCCTTTACGCGTGGCGTGCAACCGACCATGTACCGGAGCCGGTTCTGGACAATGCGGCAATATGCGGGTTTTGCGAGCGCTCAAGAATCGAACAAACGCTACCGCTACCTGCTCGACCAGGGACAGACAGGGCTTTCCGTGGCGTTCGACCTGCCCACGCAAATAGGCTACGATGCCGACGACCCTATGGCGCTTGGAGAAGTGGGCAAGGTGGGAGTTTCGATCTCATCTTTGCGCGACATGGAGGTCCTTTTCGACCAAATTCCACTCGACAAGGTTTCCACAAGTATGACGATCAACGCGCCTGCTGCGGTATTGCTTGCCATGTATGTTGCGGTGGGCAAACGGCAGGGAGTCGATTCTTCAAAGCTGCGCGGGACGATTCAGAACGACATCCTTAAAGAATATGTTGCTCGCGGTACCTACATTTTTCCTCCGCAACCCTCACTTCGCCTGATCACCGACATTTTCCAATTCTGCGAAGAGAAGGTGCCACAGTGGAATACAATCAGCATCTCGGGATATCATATTCGCGAGGCCGGCTCGACCGCTGTGCAGGAAGTTGCCTTCACGCTGGCTGATGCGATCGAGTACGTCAAGGCTGCCATCAGCGCGGGGCTCGAAGTTGACCATTTCGCCTCGCAATTATCCTTCTTCTTTGCCGCGCACAACGATTTCCTCGAAGAAATTGCCAAGTTCAGAGCGGCGCGCCGGCTATGGGCGCATATCATGCGCGAGCGCTTTGGTGCAAAAGATCCCAAGAGCTGGATGCTGCGCTTCCACACTCAAACCGGCGGCGTGACACTCACCGCTCAGCAGCCTGAAAATAACATCGTCCGCGTGGCAATCCAGGCGCTTGCGGCGGTGATGGGTGGAACCCAGTCGCTGCATACGAACTCGATGGATGAAGCTCTATGGCTTCCGACTGAAAAGTCTGTGCGCACCGCGCTGCGAACCCAGCAAATCATCGCTTACGAATCGGGCGTAGCTGACACGATCGACCCGATGGCCGGATCTTACGTCGTCGAGTACTTAACGAATGAAATTGAGCAGCAGGCGAAAGCATACATTCAGAAGATTGACGATCTGGGCGGAGCTCTGGCTTCGATCGAAAAGGGTTACATGCAGAACGAAATTCAGGATGCAGCCTTTCGCTATCAGATGGAAATCGAGAAGAAAGATCGGGTTGTGGTCGGGGTCAATGCTTTCCAGAGTGAAGAGCAAATGGATCTCGAACGGCTGAAGGTTGATCCGGCGATCGAGCAGGGCCAATGTGCAAGGTTGAAGGAATTGCGCGAGAGCCGTGATGCTGCAAAAGCGAGCGAGCTAATGAGTACGCTGGACAGCGCTGCCCGAAGCTCAGAGAATTTGCTACCGCTGCTCGTTACATGCGTCGAGAATGACCTCACACTGGGCGAGATCTGCGGTGTGCTGCGCAAAGCCTGGGGCGAATATCAGCCGCCTGTATGGGGATAATCGAATAAGAGGAGATCGTTATGGCCAGGATCAAAAAGATCAATCATGTTGCTGTGGTGGTGTCTGACGTGGATGCGGCGCTGAAGTTTTGGCAGGATGCGATGGGGATTCAGTTGAGCCACATTGAGGAGGTGCCTTCACAAAAAGCGACCGTGGCTTTTCTGCCCGTTGGCGAGAGCGAGGTGGAACTGGTAAAACCTGCATCGCCCGATACGGGAGCGGGCAAGTTTTTGGCCGAGCGGGGCGGGGGAATGCATCACCTATGCTTCGAAGTGGACGATATCGTTGGCATGATGGCCGATCTCAAAGCCAAAGGCGTGCGTTTGATCAGTGATGAACCCGATGAATTGCCGGGCAGAAAAATGGCATTCATCCACCCCAAGAGCACCGGCGGTGTGCTGGTCGAGCTTTATGAGATCACGGAGCAGTAAAGTCTTGCGCGATCCATAATTCAGCGGAAGGGATTTTCCCTTCCGCTGTTGTTTGTTGCCTGTTGTTCAGCCGACCATTGCCTGCTCTTCAGCTTGGGCGACTGCCACGCCTCGTTCGACGTTCACGCGCGTAAGCAAGACGATGCCGACTACGAAGAAAATGATAAGCGAGACGATGCTCAGGCGGGAATTGCCCATAATCGTCGAAACCACGCCGAAGAGGAAGGGTCCGAGGATCGATGCGAATTTCTCAAAGACGCTGAAGAAGCCGTAAAACTCCGCAGACTTGCTCTTGGGCATCATTTTACCGATCAGAGAGCGGCTCAACGCCTGGCTGCCGCCTTGAACCGTGGCGACTGCTGCGCCAAGAGCCCAGAACTGCCATTCCTTATAGAGGAAATACCCCGCGATTGCTATCAGGGTGTAGACAAGTAGGGTGATATAGATGGACTTCTTCGTGCCCAATCTCTTGGCCAGGTGCCCGAAGAGAATGGCAAAGGGAGCTGCCAGGAACTGCACCATCAGAAGCGTTCCGATGAGCGTGCTTTGCGAGAAACCAAGCTCGTGACCGTAGGCAGTTGCCATTACAATGATCGTGCCGATGCCATTGGCGTATACCCAGAAGGAAAGCAGAGCCATCGAGAGATCGCGGTAATGGCGGATCTCGCTGAAAGTCTTTCCCAATCGGCGCAGGCTCGCTACGACCGGGCGGCTTGTATCTTCGCCGACTTCAAAGCGGCGCGGCGGTTCTTTGACTCGCAGAAGCAGCGGGAATGTGAAGACCAACCACCAGATACCCACGGTGACGAACGAGAGCCGCGTCATCAGGATCGTATCCAGGCCCGGAACAAGGCTCGGGAGAAATTGGATCATGAACAGGTTGACTGCAAGGAGTATTCCACCACCGATGTAACCCATGGCGTATCCGCGAGAAGAAACCTGATCGATTTCATCCTGCCGCGCCACATGCGGCAACAGCGAGTCGTAGTAAACCAGGCTGCCAGCGAAACCGACGTTGGCAAAGACAAAGAAAATGGATGCAAGAAGCCAATCGCCCGACTGGACGAAGTAGAGCAGGGAAGTAGCCGTGACTCCCAGGATCATAAAGATAGTGAGAAACCGCTTTTTCGAACCTCGGATATCTGCGATTGCACCGAGGACGGGGCTGAGCAGCGCAGCCAGCAATGCTGAGGCCGATGAAGTGAACCCCCAGTATGCTGTGGCGATGTTTGGCGCGAGATTTCCCGCTGCCACCGAAGTGTAATAGACAGGCAGGACAGCAGCCGTGATCGAGGTTGCAAAGGCGGAATTTGCCCAATCATACATCGTCCACGCACGGATCGCCTGCTTGTGTGTCTTTTCTTCCGCAACCGGTATTGCTCCCGCATTTTCCATGTTTTCACCTGAGAATCTGGATTTCGTTCATTATATAAGAACTTAACCCTGGCGTCTTCAAAAAGGGGTGACAGAACGAAAGCTTAATTGATAAAATAACCACGGCATTTTTACGCCCGGAGTCTCTTGATTCAAAACTGCTCCCGGTTATTGAAAGCTTGGAAGCTAATTGAATTTATAGACCGATTGCCTTGATATTCTCTGTCATGACCTGAGCGGAGCGTACGAATCCATCAGTTTCCTTCTCGTTCAAGGGTATCTTGAGCACCTGCTTGATGCCATTGCGGCCGAGAATGCAAGGGAGACTCAGGAACACGTTGTTGACGCCATGAAAATCCTCGATAAGCGTCGAAACGGAAAGGACCGTATCTTGATCGCGGAGAATGGCTTCGACCATACGCTGAAGCCCGCTGGCAATTGCATAGTACGTCGAACCCTTGCGCTGGATGATTTGATAAGCAGCATCTCGAGTGGCTTCGAAAATGTGATCGAAGACATCCTTCTCGCAGTCGCGGCAGTTCATGGCGAAATAGTCTTCAAGCGCCATGCCCGCTATGTTGGCCAGCGACCATACGGGCACTTCGCTATCGCCATGCTCGCCGATGATGTAGGCGTGCACGCTTCGAGAATCGACTCTGGCGTATTGGCTTAGTAGATAGCGGAAGCGGGCTGTATCGAGGATGGTGCCCGAGCCGATCACACGGGAAGCAGGCAATCCGGATAACTTCCATGCGCTGTAGGAGAGAATGTCCACCGGGTTGGAGGCAATCAGGATCAGACCATCGGGGTTGTGACGCACAATCTCGGGGATGATGGACTTAAAGATGCTTGCGTTGCGTTGGACGAGATCGAGTCGGCTTTCACCCGGTTTTTGCGCTGAACCTGCAGTCACCACGGTGATGGCTGCCCCTGCCGTGTCTTCGTAATGACCTGCCCAGATGCGAGTCGATTGGGTGAAAGGCACTGAATGGTTCAGGTCCATCGCCTCGCCTGATGCTTTGGTCTGATTGGCATCGATGAGAACAATCTCGCCAGCGAGTCCGCTGATCAGTAACGAATAAGCAAATGTGGCGCCGACGTTCCCAGCGCCGATTATGGCAATTCGGATTGGATGAGATGGATTAATCATTTGCAGTTCTCCTGAACTGATTGTAACAAAACAAGATGCGCGTGAATCAAGTATTTTGGGAAATGAATAGAAAACGCTTATTACTGTCTAATCTATCTCAAATAACTGTTTTGGTATAATTACCGGTTGCTTTTGTGGTAAAATATTGGTAGTAGAATTTGTGTTCTGAAAGGATGTTCCATGACGCAAAACGTAATCAGGGTGGTTGGCGCGCGCGCTCATAACCTTAAAAATATCAACGTGGATATACCACGAGACAAATTAGTTGTTATCACAGGATTGTCAGGTTCCGGTAAGAGCTCGCTCGCATTTGATACGATCTTTGCAGAAGGCCAAAGGCGCTATGTCGAGTCGCTTTCGGCATATGCACGCCAGTTTCTGGGCCAGATGGACAAGCCTGATGTCGATTATATCGACGGTTTGTCGCCGGCAGTTTCGATAGATCAAAAGGCAACTTCTCACAACCCGCGCTCGACTGTGGGCACTGTAACCGAAATTTATGACTATTTGCGTTTGTTGTATGCGCGAGTCGGTGTGCCGCATTGTCCCATTTGTGGACGTTTGGTAGAAAAACAGTCTGCCCAGGAGATCGTGGATAAGATCGAAGGGTTGCCCGATGGTTCAAAGTTGCTCATCCTCGCGCCTGTGGTCAGAGCGCGTAAGGGCACTTACCAGGTCGTATTCGAAGAAATACGTAAAGGCGGGTTTGTACGCGTCCGTGTGGATGGCACTGTTTATAACCTGGATGAAGAGATTGAGTTGGACCGCTACAAAATCCACACAATCGAAGCGGTAGTCGATAGATTGGTGATCACTGACTCAGACGATGCCGAAGAAACGAAGACCTTCGTTTCGCGGTTGACCGATTCTGTCGAGACAGCCTTGAAGGTGGGCGAAGGTTATGTTACGGTGGTGAACCTTTCCGTAGAGCCTGTCCAGGACATTTACTTTTCGGAGCATTTATCCTGTCCGGTCCACGGAATCAGCCTCCCAGAGATCGAGCCGCGTACCTTTTCATTCAACACGCCCCACGGTGCCTGCCCAGATTGCCAGGGCCTTGGAAACAAGCTGGAGATAGACCCCGATCTGCTGATCCCAGATCCCGAACGACCTTTAGACGAGGGCGCCATCGTAGCGCTCGAGTGGAATGGCCCGCGAGAGCAAGGCGGATATTACTGGCACATGATCGAAGCAGTGGCGAAGGCAAATCATACCGACCTTTCGGCACCTGTGAATACGATTCCGCAGGAAAAATTGAACCTCATCCTTTACGGAACCCAGGGGCAGCAGGTTTCGGTCTCTGTGGAAGGGCGAAATGAGCGTAAGACCACCTTTCAAGCGCCATTCGAGGGAGTGATCCCGAACATGATGCGCCGTTACCGCGAAAGCTCATCGGAGTTTATTCGCGCGAGGATCAGCGAGTTTATGACCGATAAGCCCTGCCCAACCTGCCACGGCACCCGTCTGCGTCCTGAAGCTCTGGCAGTGACGATCGACGACTTCAATATCGTGGACGTCACGCGTTGGCCGGTCAACAAGACGCTCGAGTTCGCCAAACACCTTTGTTCGGATAACACTCCCTTAACGCCGAAGCAGATCACGATTTCGGACAGGATCTTGAAGGAAATTCGGGCCCGGCTGGGATTCCTGGTGGATGTAGGACTGGATTACCTGACCCTGAGCCGCTCGGCAGGTTCGCTTTCAGGGGGGGAGGCTCAGCGCATTCGTCTGGCCACTCAAATCGGCTCGCGGTTGATGGGTGTACTCTATGTATTGGATGAACCCTCGATCGGCCTTCACGCGAGGGATAATGAACGGCTGCTGGAAATGCTCAAGAACCTGCGCGATATCGGTAACACCGTTTTGGTCGTCGAACATGACGAAGAGACAATTCGTTCCGCGGATTGGGTGGTCGACCTGGGACCTGGCGCGGGCGAGCACGGTGGCGAGGTTGTAGCGGAAGGAACCGTGGACAAGATCATTGATTCGCCGAACTCGTTGACAGGCGATTACTTATCGGGCCGGAAAGAAGTTCCACTTCCCGAGAAGCTGCATCCGCGCAACGGAAAGGCGCTGGAGATCATCGGAGCCAGGGCGAACAATCTCAAGAATCTGGATGTTCAAATTCCACTGGGGCAGTTCGTATGCATCACAGGCGTTTCCGGATCGGGCAAATCGACTTTGATGGTGGATATTTTGTATAATCTGCTGGCGCGCGAACTGAACCGGGCGCATACCCAACCTGGAGAGTATGACGAGATCAAAGGGTTGAAGTACCTGGATAAGGTGATCAACATTGACCAATCACCCATCGGACGAACGCCACGATCGAACCCAGGTACTTATACGGGAATGTTCGATGATATTCGGGTACTATTTGCAGGTTTACCCGAAAGCAAGATGCGAGGCTACAAGCCGGGAAGGTTCTCCTTTAATGTGCATGGAGGACGATGCGAAGCCTGCCAGGGACAGGGACAACTGAGGATCGAAATGCAATTCCTGCCGGATGTCTATGTCCCGTGCGATGTTTGCCACGGAACGCGTTTCAACCGTGAAACCTTGCAGGTAAAGTTCAAGGGCCTGTCGATAGCCGATGTGTTGGACTCGACCGTCGAGACCGGACTCGAGCTGTTTGCCAATATCCCGCAGATTGCCAACAAATTAAAAACATTACAGGATGTAGGGCTGGGATATATCAAGATCGGACAGCCAGGCACAACGCTTTCAGGGGGCGAAGCTCAACGGGTGAAACTGGCCCGCGAGTTGAGCCGCCGAGCGACCGGCCGCACTCTGTACGTGCTTGACGAGCCGTCTGTTGGGCTGCATGCCGCTGATGTGCACATGTTGATCGATGTGCTGCAGAAGCTGGTCGATACCGGCAACTCGGTCATCATCATCGAGCACAACATGGATATCATCAAGGTTGCAGATTATGTCATCGACCTGGGGCCTGAAGGCGGAGATCGCGGTGGCGAACTTATCGCGTATGGAACGCCTCGGGAGATTTGCGACAACGAGAAATCGTATACGGGTAAATATCTGAAGGAATATCTTCAACTGCATCACCAATGGAGGGAATTTGCTTGAGCTTTTACAGGCGAAGAACCGATGACTTTTTGATAGAAATCGAAACGGGCGTCTGGCTTTCAGACGCCCGTTTGTATTCAGTAAGAAGGATTGTCGCAAATGCGACCATTTCTATTTAGCTAATTTAATCGAGAAGTTCACTCGAAATCTTTCAAGCCGCCATTCCCCCGGCCGATGCCCATGTAGGTGAAGCCAAAACCGCGGATAGTTTCGGGATCCCACAAATTGCGCCCATCGAGGATGACGGGTCTTTTCATGATCTCTTTCAAATGCGTAAAATCGAGCTGCTTGAACTCGTTCCACTCAGTCACCAGGATCAGCGCATCTGCGCCTTCGGCAACTTCGTATGGATTTTCGCAAAGAACGGTCTGGTGCATCACTTTTGACGCATTCTCCATGGCTTGAGGATCGTACGCACGGACGTGCGCACCCTCATTCTGAAGCAGATGGATGATCTCGATGGCTGCCGCTTCGCGGATGTCATCTGTGTTGGGCTTGAATGAGAGACCCAGCACACCGATGGTGGTTTCATTGAGATTACCCAGAGCTTTGCGCAACTTCATCACAGCGCGGCGACGCTGGTTGCGGTTGATCTCCATAACGGCCTGCAGCAGTTGAGGCTGTGTTCCGTGCAGCACCGCCATATGTTCAAGAGCTTTGACATCCTTGGGAAAGCAGCTTCCGCCCCAACCCAGGCCGGCATCCAGAAAAGCGTGACCAATGCGCTTGTCGTAGCCCATTCCGAGTGCAACCTCTCGTACGTCTGCGCCCAGTTCTTCGCACATGTTGGCGATCTCATTGATGAAGGATATGCGCGTGGCGAGGAAAGCGTTCGAAGCATATTTGATCATCTCAGCGGTACGTAGATCAGTGATCATCACTGTACAGCGCAGGGGGCGATACAATTCAGCCACTTTTTCGGCGGCTTCGCGCTCTAGCGATCCGAGGACAACGCGGTCTGGAGACATGAAATCGCTGACAGCCGAACCTTCCCGGAGGAACTCAGGATTCGAGACGACGCTGAACTCCAGTGGTTTGCCATTGCGCCTTCGCTGGATCACATCTGCCACCCAGTCGCCTGTTCCTACGGGTACTGTCGACTTGTTGATGACGATAATGGGATGGTCGACGATATCTGCGATCGCTTCCGCGGCGGCGCGGACGTATTGCAGATCCGCTTCGCCGTCGTTGCCCGAAGGCGTGCCCACAGCAATAAAAGCAAACTCCGCTTCAGCCAATGCGGCGGCATAATCTGTTGTAAAGAACAAACGGCCTGCGCGTACATTCTGGTTGACAGTCTGTTCGAGACCTGGCTCGTAAATGGGCATTTTACCCTGGTTGAGATGGTCGATCCGCACCGGATCCACGTCAAGGCAGGTAACGTGATTCCCCATGTCGGCAAAGCAAGTTCCAGTAACCAGGCCGACATAGCCTGTGCCGACCACGCATATTTTCTTCATTGATTTCCTCCAATGAGGGTAAGAGATCCCCCAATGCATTTTACCATGAGCCTTGATGACTTGTTTCAAAATTGGGGATGTATAATTTAAGCACATCATTGGAACTTGAAAGGGACAGGCGATGACAGCTAAAGTGATCGATGGCAAGGTGATTGGCGAACAAATCCGGGCAGAAGTCGCTGCGGAAATCGAAGAGCGTGTACGAGCGGGCAAGCCGCACCCAGGCCTGGCAACAGTTCTCGTGGGCGAAAATCCGGCTTCCCAGGTGTACGTGCGTTCGAAGCAAAAAGCTTGCGCCGAGGTAGGGATCGAGTCATTTGGATACAATCTTCCTGCAACGACGAGCCAGGCAGATCTCGAGAAACTGGTTGCAGATCTCAATGCTGACCCAAAGGTCAATGGCATCCTGGTACAGCTCCCGCTCCCTCCCGGCTTCGATGAGGAGAGGGTATTGAGCACCATCTCGGTGGAAAAAGATGTCGACGGCTTTCATCCGATCAATATCGGTCGCCTGGCACAGAAGGGCCGCGACCCGTTGTTCATTCCGTGCACACCTGCAGGTGTGATGTATCTGCTCGAGCATGAGCTGCACAGCCTGGAAGGGTTGGAAGCGGTAGTGCTCGGAAGGTCAAATATCGTCGGCATGCCTGTGGCATTGCTGTTGGTGCGCGCAAATGCTACCGTAACCATCTGCCATTCGCGTTCGAAAGACCTGAAGGAAATTGTCAGGAGGGCAGATTTGCTAGTCGCTGCTGTCGGCAAGGCGGAAATGGTCAAGGGCGACTGGGTGAAACCTGGATGTGTGGTCATTGATGTGGGCATCAACCGGGTGGAAGATGCATCGAAGCCAAGGGGTTACCGGCTCACCGGTGATGTCGCCTATGACGAAGTAGCCGAAGTTGCTCGAGCAATTACCCCTGTACCTGGCGGCGTAGGCCCATTGACCATTGCCATGCTTCTGAAGAATACGCTGCGCGCAGCAAACCTGGCAGAAAAGTGACATTTATCCTTTGTCTGACAATTGACTTAATGACAAAAAAGTTATAAACTAGAGCAGGTAGGTTGTCAGACAACCTCCTGCTCTATTCGAACCAGCATTTTTTAGAGGATTGAAACGACCATGACCACGCTTTTGGTTCGGCACGCCCAACTCTTGGCAACCATGGATGACCACCGCCACGAAATAATGGATGGTGGTTTTTTTGTACGCGATGGGTTCATCGAGCAGGTGGGAGCGACCTCTGAACTGCCCCAGACTGCTGACGAAGTTGTCGACATGACAGGCCATTTGGTATTGCCTGGGATGGTGAACACTCACCATCACTTTTATCAGACCCTTACGCGCGCAGTTCCTGCGGCTCAAAATGCCAATCTCTTCAACTGGTTGAAAACGCTCTATCCGATTTGGGCGCGCATGACCCCGGAAGACATCCGCATCTCGACGCAGACCGCGTTGGCTGAATTGGCGCTCTCAGGTTGTACCACCGCATCGGATCATCTCTATCTCTTCCCCAACGGCTCGAAACTGGATGATGAGATCGAGGCGGCGGCACCTGTGGGCATTCGCTTGCATGCAAGCCGCGGTTCGATGAGCCTTGGCGAGAGCAAGGGTGGCCTTCCGCCTGACAGCGTCGTCGATTCTGAGGACAAGATCCTGGAGGACAGCGAACGTCTAATCAAGAAGTATCACGACCCGAAACCCGGGGCGATGGTGCAGATCGTCCTGGCGCCATGCTCGCCATTCAGTGTCACAGGTGAGTTAATGAAGCAAGCCGCTGTTCTGGCGCGCGAGCTGGGACGACCTTCAGGACTTCTACGACGTCACCACCGACGCGATCCTCCGCGCCTTCGAGGACCGCGGCCTCGACTCGCGCCAGGTCTTCATCGGCGGCCTGGAACTGGGCGCGATCTTCGGGACCAACCTCCGGCTCCGCGAGTTCCTCGCCCACTGCTCGCCGACCGCGACCGCGACCGCGAAGGGAGCCCGCCCGCTCAACGCCGCCTTCGCCG
>JAJXZS010000026.1 GCA_021779955.1 Chloroflexota bacterium
TTAGGTTGTGAGCGGCTCAAGTACGGAATGGGAGCTCCCCAACGGGCAGCAGCGAGCGCGTAGGGGAGAAGCAGCGGGCAGGCATCCTGACGTCAGCTTGGCTGCGCACACTCCAGCCGCTTCGTCCCGAGTCGAAAGGCCCTGTACAAGGCGGGAGGGTCTCGCAGCGCATCAGAGCGAGACGCTTCACCGCGCAGACCCTCCCTTACGGGGTGAGAGGCTTCCGCAGGGAATCGGTGCACCCTACCTGGCAGCAGCGAGCGCGTAGGGGAGAAGCAGCGGGCAGGCATCGCGTCGTCCACAAATGCAGCAAAACAGGCAGGGAAGCTTCCCTGCCTGCTGACGTTTGGACCATTGCCGTTATTTGCTTGACTTCTCCAGGTTGTCGATCAATCCGGTCAGTACATCGAAGCCGCCCTGCCAGAAGGAAGCCTTGCGCACGTCGACACCTGCGTCGAGCAGGATCTTCATCGGCGCTTCGGACCCGCCTGCCGCAAGCAGCTTCACATACTTGGGCTTGAACGATTCGCCCTCTTCCTTGAAGCGCTTGTACAGGGCAAGCACAAGGAGTTGGCCAAAGGTGTAGGCATACACATAGAACGGCGTGGCATAGATGTGCGGGATGGAGACCCATTCCCACTTGAACTCATCCGATAGCTCGACGGCATCGCCGAACTGCTTCTCGAGATTCTTGTAATAGGCATCAGAAATCTCGTCCACCGAGGCGCCTTGGATCACCATCGCGTGGGCTTCCTTCTCGAAGAGGGCAAAGAATGCCTGGCGCTGAATGGTGGCATAAGCATCGTCCATCTGGCGGAAGACCAGGTCGCGCCTGACCGCTTCGTCAGTTTCGGTGGCCAGCAGGCGGTCGACGAGCATCATCTCGCCAAAGGTGGACGCTGTCTCGGCCAGCGGCAGGTTCGCATGCTGGGTGAATAGCGAATGGTGCTCGGCCAACATCGAATGGATGGCATGCCCAAGCTCGTGCGCCATGGTGGCGACGTCGTCGGCATGCCCCTGGTAATTCAGCTTGACCCAGGGCGTGAGCCCGGGTGTGACGGTCCAGCAAAAAGCTCCGCCCTGCTTGCCCTTGCGCACCTCGGAATCCAGGTGATCCTCATCCAACACGCGCTGCGCCAGTCTCTCGAAACGCGGATCGAACTCGCGGAATGAATCGAAAACGGTTTCCGCTGCCTTGTTGAAGGGATATGGCTTGTCTGCTTTGGTTACAGGCGCATAGATATCGTACCGGCGTAGTTTCTTCATGCCCAGCAGGCGCGCCTTGAGCTTGAAGAAGCGCTGAAAAACGCCGACGTTCTTCTGGCAAACATCGAGCAGCGTGTCGATCACCTCGTCTGGCAGGTCGTTGGCGAGGTTGCGTGCAGAAATCGGGCTGGAGTAATGGCGGAGGTTGATCTGCTCGTTGCGCCAATCGCGCACCAGGGTCTGATAGATCTGACCCAGGATGGGGCCGTCGTTGCCGTAGACGCGGTAGAGCTCCTGGAAAGCGCGGGCTCTCAGCTCGGGGTCGCTCTGCCGGACGTACATCATCACCTCGCCGCGGGTCAGTTCTTTAACTTCGCCATCCACCTCTACTTTGAAACCATAGCGGTTGGTGATGGAGTCGTAGAGCGTGTTGAAGGCGTTCACACCTGTCACATTCTTGGTGTTGATGACCTTCTCCTCAGGTTCAGAAACGGTATGCGGTTTGAAGTGGCGCATGGCTTCGAGCCAGTACCGGTAATCGCCACTTTCCTTCATCAGGCGGTCAGCTGCGGTATCGGCAAGGTCCTTCCACCACAGATCGAAGAAGAGGATGCGGTTCTCGGTTTCGGCGATCACCTGGTCGGTTTGGGCTGTCAGCGTAAGCGCCGCCTGGTTCTGCGTATCCTCGGTGAACCACAAACCGGAGTATCCGTTGAGTTTGTGCAGAACCCGGGATATCTCCTCAAGGGCATGGATCGTGGCCATAAAATCGGAAGAAGAAATATCCTCTTTCAGGATCGCCCGCCTTCTCTCGAATTCGGTCACCATCTTTTCCAGGTCGGCAAAGGCCGCCTTGATCTTCACGTCCGGGTTCGAGTAGATATCGGTCAGGCTCCAGCGTTTTTGGGTGTACCTTTTCACAGTTGCCATAAAGACCCTCTTTTAAGAATGTCTGCACGCTCGTGCAGTGCAGATGAAATGTCAGTATTCTGCGGTATGAACAACCACAGACAGGATTCAATTATACACGAAGGGCTGAATGGCGGATGGCACTGAAGGAAGAGAGGAATTCTGGCGATGAGAAAAGATGCCCCAGATCAACCGAATCGGGGCAAACGCTTTTATGGGGTGACCTGTAACTACTGGAGCGCGTGTATCTTTTCGAGTATGGCTTTATGAATCAACGGGTTTGCTGCGATCATGGCATAAGGCGGCTTAAGGTAGTCCGGGCCGCCATTAATATCGGTCACAACGCCGCCCGCTTCCTCGACAATGAGCGCCCCAGCGGCAATGTCCCATGGGTGGATCGAAAGCTCCCAGTAGCCGTCGAATCTGCCACAGGCTACGTAGCAAACGTCGAGCGCGGCCGATCCCAGGCGCCTGACCCCCTGGCTATTGCGCGTAAGCTCAGAGAAGTAGCGCATGTTGCGGTCGAAATCTTGCCCCTGGCGGTCGTAAGGGAAGCCTGTCACCAGCAGGGTTTTAATCAGCTCGCCCACTTCCGTAACATGGATGGGCTCCCCGTTCAACCATGCGCCTTTGCCTCGTTCGGCGCTGAAGCATTCATCGAGGGATGGATCGTAAACCACGCCCATCTGCACCTCTCCGCGGTACTGATAGGCGATCGAGATCGAATAAATGGAGAGCCGGTGCGAGTAGTTTACCGTGCCGTCCAGCGGGTCGACGATCCAGCAGCTGTCGCGCATGCCGTTGACCGCGCCGCTTTCCTCGGAGAGGATCGAGTGATCAGGATAGCGGGTGCGAATCTGGCCCAGGAGATAATCCTCGCTTTGCTGGTCCATCTCGGTGACCACGTCCACCTCGCCCTTGAAGCGGATTTCGTGAAGAGTGTGAAATCCCTCGTGAACGATCTTGCCTGCGTTCATTGCGAGCGTAATGATCTCATCCAGTGTGGGTTGGGTCATGATTCAACGCTCTCCTTTGACCTCGGCCAGCAGCTGGACAAAGAACTCATCCAGGTAAAGGCTGCGCTCACGAGCTAACTGCTTTGCGGTTGGCGTAAACAGTCGGCTCTCGATTTTGCGCAGCTTGAAAAGATATTCATGATAGGCGCTGTGCTGTTCCCCTGGAATTTCCTTGCCTGTTTCGAGGAATTGCTTAGAGGGTTCTGATACGAAAGGTGTGCCTGCCAGCGCTGCATAGACCACTACCCGGATTGCGCCGATGGCTCCCAGGACGTCGAGCTTGTCCGCGTCGAAAAGACATTTGGCTTCGATCGTCGCGGGCGGCTCCCTGTCATCACGAAAACGGTGGGCACGAATGCAATGTTGTACCGCGGCGATGCGCTCCGGGCTCCAGCCTTCCTCAGCCAGCACTTTGCCCGCGAACTCTGCTGAACGCAGGTGGTGTGCGAGACGTACCTCGCTGCCCGGTGTGGTTCCGTCTGCATCGTGAAGCAGGGCAGCCGCATGGACGATCTCAATATCGGCTCTTTCAGCTTTTGCCAGGCGCTCTGCCATGGTATAGACCCGCTCGATATGGCTGAAGTCGTGGACAGCATCGGTGTGCTGGTACCATGTTCTTGCGTTTTCCAATGTCAGCATGGATTCAATCCAATCTCGATAAGAAATTAAGCCTGTGAAGCAGAGGGGTAAATAACCCCTTTCTTAATCACCGTTTGGATCAGGTTACCCCCGAAACGATACGCCAGGTCGCGATAATCGTCTGTCGAAAGGATGAGCAGGTCGGCTTGTTTACCCGGCTCAAGCGTGCCAATTCGATCCGCTCGACGGATGGCGGCCGCTGCGTTGATGGTCGCTGCTGCGATCGCCTGGGAAGGCGTGAGCCCCATCGCACGGCAGGCCAGCGCAATGACAAATTGCATGTTCCCGCACCAGGCAGTTCCGGGGTTGATGTCAGATGCCAGGGCGAGCAGTCCGCCCGCCGCGATGATCTCTTTTGCGGGCGTGTAGTGCGGGTCACCCAGTCCAAAGGGCGTACAGGGCAGAGCAACTGCAACGGTGTCGCTTTGCGCCAGGTTGCGAATGTCTTCCCCAGAGGTCTTCACCAGGTGATCGGCCGATGCAGCGCTCATCTCGGCAGCCAGGCTGGCGCCGCCAAGATTTTCGAACTCGTCGACGTGTAATTTGAGCGGGAATCCCTGGTCTTTTGCGCAGGAAAGGATCCTGCGGGTCTGCTCGAGATCGAATACGCCCTTCTCGCAGAAAACATCCACGAAGGGCAGCGGTTCGGCAGGGCAATTTTCCTGCCACCAGGCTATGACCGCAGGGATCATTTTGGCAACAAGCAGATCGACGTAACCTTCCACGTTTCCTGAGTATTCAGGCGGTACCGCATGAGCACCGAGAAAAGTCGGGGCCAACTCCAGCGGACCTTCGTGGTCGAGTTCGCGGATCGCCTTTAGCTGCACCAGTTCGGCGCCAGTCTCCAGTCCGTAGCCCGTTTTCACTTCGGCTGTGGTCGTACCGTTTCGGAACATGGCGTTCAGCCTGCTTCGAGTCTGTCCGAGAATCGTCTCGTACGCGGCTTCGCGCGTGGCTTGCACCGTGGCGTTGATACCCCCGCCGGCAGCCATGATCTCCATATAGCTTTTACCCTCGAGACGCATTTCGAATTCTTTCGCGCGGCTGCCTGCCCACACTACATGCGTGTGCGGATCTACAAAACCGGGCATCACGACTCTCCCAGCCGCTTCCAGCGTCTCTTCGGCCGGAAATTTGGCCAGGAGCTCTGCAGTCCTGCCGGTTTCAACGATGCTGCTGCCGCGGATGAGAACCGCTCCGTCTTCCATAATGCCCAGGCGGCCCAAATCGCTTCCGCGCTGCGGACCGCCGGAGAGTGTGATCAGTTGGGACGCGTGCGTGATCAACATGAGGAAATGCCTTCTCTACTTGGGCGTTACGCTTCGATTATAGCCCAACGTGGTGATTTAAATCTGTTCGACGTTGGCAGCTATCTCGGCTTTGGGCAGGCGGATGAGGCTCAACGCAAGGAGGGCCAGCATGTTCAACATCGCGGCCGAAAATCCATTGGCAGAGATACCGAAATGCCAGAGCGCAGGTCCGAGCACATCGCCCATTGCGCGGCCGATGGAAAAGGCAGCGATCAATAGCGCCATCATGGTTGCCCTTGCCCGGGGGAAGACTTCGGTCATCAACGGCAGCGAACTAATGATCGCAATTTCAAACGTGGCGTAATACAGGAACAGCCAGGCGAATACCCCGGTCAAGGAATGGTTGAAGAAAGGGAGGGATAACGAAACAATACCGTTTGCGATGAGCCCCAGGGCGACAGACTTCTGTTTGCCCAGGTGGTCGGCGAGATAGGCGGTCAGCCCCTCCCCCACAAGCTCGGAGATGCCGATGAGCAGCGATGCCGAGCCAAGTGCCGCGATCTCGACGCCGTAGGAGAATTGTATCCATGCGCCAAAGACCACGTTGATCACCTCATTGGCGCCGCAAACGAACACCCCAAAGGCCATCCCGAGCAGGGCTGCCTTGTTAGTGAAGATCTTTCCAAAATCTTTGAAAACGCTGCTCGCGTTGTTTTCGATGCGGGTTTCCTTGGGGAGAAGGCGCCAGACGAGCAGCATCATAATTGCGGCAGCAATTCCCAATAAGAGGAAGGGGAAATACCAGGTTGTCTGTTCGATAATCCAACCCGCGATAGGCACAATAATAACAAACGAGAGAGCCCAAGAAGTTTCGGTGATCGCCAGGTAAAGACCGCGCTTCTCGTAGGGCACATGGTCGCCGACGTACGCTTGCATGGCAGGCAGAAAGAGATTATTGCCTAAATTACCAAGAAGAATCGCCAGGAAGAGCGTGGCGTAGCTGGGCAGCAATCCCGCAAGCAGAGTTCCCGCCAGTAAAATGCCAATACCAAGGAGCATGCCGGTTTTACGCCCCCTGCGATCGGCGATCGGGGCAAGGAAGGGGGCTGCTGCGCTGGCGAGGAAGGAAAAGCCGATGGCCAGCGAGATCTTACTGATGTCTACCTGGAGATTTTGAGCAAAGACCGCCAGGTACGGGTAAACCACGCGCACCACTGAGGTGAGCATCAGGCGGGTCGAGGTGAAGAGCGCAACCCGGCCATTCAATTGCTTTAAGGTCACTGGTTCTTCTGTCATAAACCTTCCCGGCTAATAAAACGCCCCCTCCACCAAATGAAACGGAGGGGGCGCGAATGGAAGAATTGGTTCAATCGATCGTACTCTGCGGCCGTTCCGGTAAGTTGCTGAAATATACGGTCAGGCTGGTATAGGATTTGACCCTGCCTATTTTGATCAGCCAGTCCAGATCCTCGTTCACAATGTGATGGCTGATATCGCGTTCTTCGACAGTGATGAAGTCACCCGAGCGAACGTCCTGAAATACCGTGTCGCCCCAATCGATGGCGATCGTTCCGTCTTGTAAAACCAATACCCATTGCCGGTTTACCGGGGTGCCTTCTGCCATGTAATGATCCTATATCTCTTGTGCAGGGTGACTATGTGGATGCGAAAGTTACGAACACAAGAAGTCAATACATTATGCAACAAAAGATGCAAATGTGGTAGTCCGAAGTCGTTTGACAAGTTCAGATTGTGCTTCGCACCAGACGTCGTGGATTGGGCAATGGTCACCGAAGGTGCACACATCAGCTTTCAGGGTGCATTCATTCAAAGCGATGGGACCATCAATGGCTTCGACAACCTCTAGTAGGTTGATCTGGTTGGCAGGGCGGGCTAATCTCACACCGCCCCGGGCTCCTCGAGAGGTGTGAATCAATCCCGCAATCGAGAGCTGAGAAATGATCTTGGCCAGGAAGGAGGGGGGAATCTTCTGCGTGTCGGCAATCTGATTGGTTGCAGCACGCTGGTTGTCATCGAGGCGGGTCAGAAAGAGCATTGCCCGTAACGCATAGTCGGCTTGGCGAGTGATCTGCATATAATTCTTCCTCTTTTGGTAAAATGGGTAAAAACACTCTTTATTGTATTTATTCTATTCTACACCCAATTTGTACGAAAGTGATAGGTGTAACCCTTTTACGGTGACCTTAGTCGCAGGCAGGGTGCATTCTTCTTACGGTTGTATAATCTTGATATGACTGAATATAAATTCTACACCAGTATCCCCGTTCGCTACGGCGATTTAGACCCCCAGTGGCATGTCAATAATGCGCACTTTTTCACTTTCCTTGAACAGGCGCGCATCAGCTACCTGGTTAAATTGGGCCTCTTCAAGGGTAGCAATTTCCTTGACTTTCCGATCATTGTCGCCGATGCACATTTAACTTACAAGCAGCCGATTCCTTTTGGCGTCAATGTGGATATCGGGGTTGGCGTGACGAAGATCGGCACCAAGAGCCTTACCTTTGAATACGCTGTGCTCGACCCAGATCACGCAAAGGTGTATGCCACAGGCGAGACGATCATGGTCGCATTCGACTATCGCATCAATGCCACGGTCCCCGTTTCACCGGAATGGCGCGAACGGATCGGCCGCTTCGAAGATAAAACCTACTAGAACGGAGAGTAAATCATGCTGCCTGTGCTTCCTCCAGTTGATGAGTCTTCATTATTGACGTTCCTGGCCGATCTGCTGGATACCCCCAGTCCGACCGGTTTCTCCGACAAAGCCGTTGAGTTGACCGAGCACGCCTTCGAAAAGATCGGCGGCGTCTCTTTCTCTCACACGCGTAAAGGCGCACTGTTGGTGAAGGTCGAAGGTGAGCATAAGGATGCTCCGCGCGCCCTCACCGCCCATTTGGACACTCTGGGTGCGATGGTGAAATCCATCAAGAGCAACGGCAGGCTGGCACTCACGCAAATCGGCGGCTACGCCTGGAATTCGATCGAAGGTGAAGGCTGCACCGTATTTACCGAAAGCGGAAAGCAGGTGCGCGGTTCGATTTTGCTGGACAAAGCGTCCACACACGTTTACGGCTCCAAAATGTCCGAGTCGCCGCGTAATGCCGAGACCATGGAAGTCAGGATCGATGAAGAGACGTCTTCTGACGAGCAGACACGTGCATTGGGCATCGAAGTGGGTGATTTCGTGGCTTTCGACGCGCGCGTGGAGATTACCAACGGCTTCGTGAGGTCGCGTCACCTTGACGACAAGGCCTGCGCCGCGTGCCTGGTTTCGGCCGTCCAGAGCCTTCGCCGTGCCGGCCTCAAACCCGCTGAGACCACGTATATCCTCTTCAGCAACTACGAGGAAGTCGGCCATGGCGCAGCCGCCGGCATCCCGGCAGAGGTGACCGAGTTGCTGGCTGTCGATATGGCAGCCGTCGGTGAAGGTCAAAATTCGGATGAAACCCACGCCACCCTGTGCGTAAAAGATTCAGGCGGGCCGTATCACTACGGTCTCAGCCGGAGGCTGCGAAAATTGGCGCAGGACTATGAAATCCCATTCAAAGTCGATATTTATCCTTATTACGGATCAGATGGGGAAGCCTACTGGCGCGCAGGCGGCGACGTTGCCGTGGCTTTGATTGGGCCAGGGGTAGATGCTTCTCACAACTATGAGCGCACCCATTCCAAAGCGCTGACGGCAACCACAAAGTGGGTGCTGGCATATCTATTGAATTAATCAATGGGAAAATCGCCTGACTCTCGCCAGAAGCGGGAGATTGATTTCACTTGCCTGAAGTCCGGTGGAAGGGAAAACTATGAATTTTTTAAGGTTGATAATCAGCTAATACGAATTTTATACGCACGGTGTACAATCGAAGAAATTGAACAGAATAAGGCTTGAAAAGCTGGTAAAATATACGGCTAAGCTGATAAATATAGTCAGAATATTAAGGAGCATGGTCTCCCGTTATCGAAGCATCACGTTCTTATTGGTAAGGAGTGATGCAGGAGGAACAAAATGGCCGGAATGGAGCATTTTACACAGAGAGCCAGGCGGGTGTTAGCACTGGCGCATGAGGAGGCGGAAAGCTTACACCAAAGCAGCATCTTTACCGAACATCTTCTGTTGGGATTGATTGAAGAGGAAGGTGGAGTTGCCGGGCGCGCATTGCGGGACCTGGGTCTCGAATCGGATCGCGTTCGTGAAATGGTGGAACGCCTCAGTGGCTATGGCCGTGGGGAAACCCAAAAGATCGAATTATCCGCCGGTACTCAACAGGTGCTGGAATTTGCCATCGAAGAAGCACGGACGCTGGGTCATCAATATATCGGTACGGAACATTTATTATTAGGACTTGTCCAATCCACTGAAGACCAGGCGCCGGAAGTGCTGCGAAAACTGGGTGTGACGCCGGAGCAGATTCGCCGTCAGACACGCCGTGTCATGCAGGAAAGCACGAATTTGCCGGCCACAACGGGCGGCGCTCCTTCAGCGCACCATGAAGAAAAAAAGGAAGCCAAGACCCCGCTGGTTGATCAACTGGCTACCGACCTAACCACGCTTGCCGAAGAAGGCAGGTTGGATCCTGTGATCGGACGCCAGAAAGAGATCGAACGTCTGATCCAGATCCTGGCCCGCCGCAACAAGAACAACCCCGCGCTGATCGGTGAGCCTGGCGTTGGCAAGACCGCTATCGTCGAAGGGCTGGCACAGCGCATCGTTGACGGCGACGTCCCTGCCCCGCTGGTGGGCAAGCGTGTGCTTCAACTTGACGTTGGCTCGCTGGTAGCTGGCACCATGTACCGTGGTCAATTCGAGGAACGCCTCAAACGCGTGATCGATGAGCTTAAAGCCTCCAAGGCAATCCTGTTCATCGATGAGTTGCATATGCTGGTAGGCGCAGGATCGGCCGGCTCGTCTGTCGATGCTGCGAACATTCTCAAACCGGCGCTCTCGCGCGGTGAGTTGCAGGTGATCGGTGCAACTACGATTGACGAATATCGCAAGCACATCGAGTCAGATGCAGCACTTGAACGGCGCTTCCAGCCGATTCTGGTGGAAGAGCCGAGCATTCCTGAAGCGATCGAAATTCTCAAGGGCGTGCGCTCGGCTTACGAGGAGCATCACCGGTTGGTGATCTCTGATGAAGCGCTCGAGCAGGCTGTCAAGCTCTCGGCGCGCTATGTGAGCGACCGTTTCCTGCCCGATAAGGCGATCGACCTGATCGATGAGGCATCCTCGCGGGTTCGCATGTACAAAAGCCCTGCAGCTCAAGAATTCAAGACCCTGATGTCGCAGTTGAAAGATGTTCGCGAGAATCGCAACCTGGCCGTTGAAGATGGGCGTCATGACGATGCCCAGGAATTGCTCAACAAGGAGAACGTTCTCGAGGACAAACTCGAGAAACTACGCACCGGTTGGGATCGGGCGACCAGCCCTGTAGTGACCACAAATGATATTGCCGAACTCGTCTCCATGTGGACAGGTGTACCCGTAATGCAAATGGCGCTGGAAGAATCCGAACGTTTGCTGCATATGGAAGAGGAGTTGAGCAAGTCCATCGTTGGGCAGAAGGAAGCCATCGAGAGCATTGCCAAGGCTGTTCGCCGCGGGCGGGCAGGACTCAAAGATCCACGCAGGCCAATCGGATCCTTCATGTTCCTCGGCCCCACAGGCGTAGGAAAGACCGAGCTCACCAAGTCACTGGCACGCTTCCTGTTCGGGAGCGAGGATGCCCTGGTGCAGATCGATATGTCTGAGTTCATGGAACGCCACAACGTGAGCCGCCTGGTCGGTGCTCCTCCGGGTTATGTAGGCTACGAAGAAGCCGGCCAGTTGACCGAAGCGATTCGCCGCCGCCCTTACTCGATCGTCGTCTTCGATGAGATCGAGAAGGCTCACCCTGAAACTCACAACATGCTGCTTCAGATCATGGAAGAAGGCCAGTTGACCGATGCGCGCGGCCATAAGGTCGATTTCCGCAACAGCATTATCGTGATGACGTCGAACATTGGCGCAGAAGAAATCCGCCGTTCGGGCACGTTGGGTTTTGCGGTCAAACGCGATGAGAAGGTGGAAGAAAAAGAAACGTACGAAGAGATGCGCAAGAAGCTGCTCGACAGCTTACGCAAGGTTTTTCGTCCTGAATTCATCAACCGTCTCGACAGTGTTGTAGTCTTCCACCCGCTCAACCAGGAAGACATCCGCACGATCGTTGGACTGGAACTGCAGAAGGTTTCCGATCGGCTTGGCGAGCACAACCTGAGCCTGCGCGCTACGGATGCCGCTCTCGAGTTGATTGCGAAGGAAGGCTATCATCCCGAGATGGGTGCGCGTCCATTACGCCGGGTGATCCAGGATCGCGTGGAAGACCGGCTCTCGGATGCAGTCCTCTCACACGAATTCAACGACGGAGATGCTGTGCTGATCGACGCCAAAGATGGTGAGATCCTGCTCAAGCACGACCGCCGCAAGAAAGTCGAGAAGGCAGTAGAAAAACCGGAAGAAATGCCAGTCGGATAGAATAAAGAAGCACCTGCCAGAGCCAGCCTCTGGCAGGTTGTTTATTCGCAAGGATGGGAAAAAGTTCAATCATATGCAAACAAGAATGGAGATAACAACACCTAGAAGGGTTTTATTCCTGTGCACGGGTAATTCCTGCCGGTCACAGATTGCTGAAGCTCTGGTGAATGCAGACCCCGGCCATAACTGGCGGGCTTTTAGCGCCGGATCGTCTCCCACCGGATACGTGCATCCCCTGGCGCTCAAAGTCCTCGAGGAAGTGGGCATCCATCACAAGGGTACATCCAAATCACTGGACACTTTCAAAGATCAGAGCTTTGATCTGATCATCACTGTCTGCAATGACGTCGAAGAGAATTGCCCTGTGTGGTTGGGCGGAGGAAGGCAACTGCATCTCGCTTTTGCCGATCCTGTCAAAGTGGCAGGTACGGATGATGAGAAGCTTAAGGCATTCAGAAGATTACGCGATGAAATGCGATTGAAGATACTGCCTGTACTGCCCGTGTAATCAATTGAACCCCTAAGGCTGGGTGCCTAAGCCTCGATCCCAATTGCCCTCGAGGTTGTTTCCGCTGATCTGGAACTGCGTATGTGGGTGTTCAAAGGCGTCGCCTTTACCCGCTGCTCCCTGCCAAGTAAGAACCCGCCTGCCCGTTTGCAACATCATAGACAAAAGAACCCCTTTTTGTTCACGAGAAAAGGGGTTTTATAGATAAATTTGGATTCTTATTGCGCGATTGATGGTTGGCGCAGGCGCTGCAACTTTCCGCGAACCAGGAAAGTGATGAGCAGCCCGGTGGAGAACCCACCAATGTGTGCCATGTAAGCTACGCCGCCGCTGGGGCCCGCAACGAGTTCGCTGAACACCTGGATGGCAATCCACAGACCGATCACAAGCCAGGCACGCAGGTTTACCACAAAGAAGATCAGCAGCACGCGTACACGTTGCCCTGGGAAAAGTACGAGGTAGGCTGCCATCACCCCTGCAATCGCGCCGGATGCTCCAAGGTTGGGAACCGTAGATGTGGGGCCTGCAAATACCTGGGCAAAGGTTGCGATGATTCCGCACAAAAGATAGAAGAGGAGGTAGCGGAAATGCCCAAAAGCGTCTTCTACATTGTCCCCGAAAATCCACAGGAAAAGCATATTTCCCAGGATATGCAGCCAACTTGCGTGCATGAACATGGCTGTGAACACGGTGTAGAAGAGCCCCACCGGGTTCGCCAATAGATTGGCTGGAGTCACCGAATATTGCTGAATGAAAGCGTTGCCTTGTGAAAGCTCGATCAAGAACACGATAAAACATGCGACGATGATTGCGTAATTCATGTAGGGGAAAGTCTTTCGGCCGGTTGTGTCGTCACCAATGGGCAGCATCATTACCTCCTTTTCATCTGTACTACTCATTTATTATACAGATACATGTGCCCTGGGGTTCACCCGATTCCTTCAATTTCCTCCCAAAATCAGTTCAGCCAAAGCATTCACCTCTGAACAGAGCTCATCCATCGCCGAGACCGCATCAACAAGAGCCGCTTTATTCATACAGAGCTGTGCAAAGACGGTCTCAACCCTGGCAATGAAACGCTCTGGACAAATGGAGAATCCGATTGTTGCTCCAAGCGCCCCCTTTTCGTCCATCCAGTATTGTTCATTGAGGGCAAATAAAACGACCAGCATGCATTCACCTACGGTTTGTTCCACAAGGTCGAGATCGCAATAAATCAGGCCCACCTCGCGGCCGGCGATCTGCAGCCAACTCCCGGCGTTGATGTACGGTCCCCATCCACTGATTGGGGTGACCAGGCCGGTTTGAAGCCTGTCGTCCATACGTGAAGCCAAACGATCGAGCGCTTGCACGTCGAGGGGGTTATCCTGCCTGTAGTACAAACCGAGATCGACATCCGATTCCGGGGGGGTGGTTTCCTCGCGCACGCGATCCGACCAGCACGATTGCATGAACGCCACGGATTCGCTTCAATCCTTAGATAACGGTAGGGCCTCATCCGGTAGAGCGTTCTTGGTATGAGTAAACCTATGCCAAAAAAAATATCTTTGTTTATTCAGGAAATTTGGGCACAAACGGTTTATTTAAGACGCAGGATCATCTTTTGACTGAGATCTTCGAATCCTTCATCCTGATAAAACTGGTGCGCCGACCAATTGAATTCATAAACGGTCAGTTCGATGGCATCGCAATTGGTATTTTTCGACCATTCAATGACCTTATCCATCAATGCAATGGCAATTCCCTGCCGGCGCGCAGTAGTAGTCACATACAAGCTGTCGACCACCATAATCTTGCGGGGCACAAGAAGCGGGATCGGCGAGCTGAGCTTGGTAGCAAGTGTAATAAATCCGAGCAAGACTGAATCGCGTGACGCCACATAGGTCACCCCCTGTGTCTCAGTTGGCGGGGGGAAGAAAAAAGACCGTTCACGAGACTTGCTCGTGTATGTTTGGAAGATGTCAGGGAGCTCGTCGATATGCAATTCATCCAATTCGGCGCACAGCGCGCAAAGCTGATCGTAGTCCCCGTCCAATGCCTTGCGAATGACGACCTGTGGGTCCAATTCTTCCTCCTTCCGTATTGTAGCATTAAAGAAAACCAGCAGTCCTGTAGCGAATTGCACCCCTTTCTGTTGGTTGTGTCCAACTTTTGGGGTGCAATTCAATCCGGCTGCCGGTTGAAAATTCGAAGTATTCAGTCGATTACAGTTTGCTTTGCGCGCCTGGCAAACAAGGGTGATATCCACGACCAGGCTAGCTTGCCTAGCGCCAGGAATGGCACCAGCGCCCAATCGACCAACTCGTTGACGTTCGCAAATCCCTGCGCCAGCCAAAGAAGCACCGGGTTGAGCTTTTGAAGCAATTTTGAATGGGCATAAAGCAGTGCAAGCGCGATCGTACCGATGCTGATTCCAAAACGCAGCCACGAATTGATCTCGATGTGTGCAAATTCGGTAATCAAGAGCTCGGCCCCGATGTTCAGGATAAGCAGGTATGCTGCTTTCTTGAGCACCGGTTCTTTGTCCACCAGGTAGCTGAACCAGCCGGCCGCAAAGCGCATTAGCAGGATTCCGATGAACACACCGCAGATGACCACCCAGAGTTTGCTTGAGAGTGCCACGGCAGCCACAACATTGTCGAGGCTGAAAATCAGATCAGTCAGCTCGATGGTCACAACGATCGACCAAAAGTTCACCGAAACGATCGGATGGGTATGAGGATCGTCTTCGTTTTCCTCGGCTTCGCCCAGGTTGTCGAAAGCCAGGCGGATGAGGTAGGCTGCACCGACCACCTTGATCCATGGATTGTGGCTCACCATCGAAGCCGCGAACAGCATGGCGCCGCGCCCGACGTAGGCTCCGAGCAAGCCCACGCGTAAGGCTGCGGTACGCTCGTTACCCAGCAAGGGATGAAGAGCATCGCCAATTTTCTGAAGGCTTTTAGGCCACGGAACCGGATTTTTATCTGGAAGATGTGAGACCATCGTTCCCAGGACCGCGGCATTATCGATCGAAAGCACCCCTTCGAGGAAGATCAACTGCAAAATAATGACCGGAATGGTCCAATCCATAATGCCTCCAGCGGTGTTGTTATGATAAGTGTTTGAGAAGAACCGGGTGTGGTGCGATAGCCGGTTGCTATTTTCCAATAAGGCTGTGAATCCCCAGATAATTTGAGGAGTGTATCCTGATCGCAGCATCAATGGATAGTGATAATCTACACATCTCGTACTGTATTAAATCCGTATAAACTTGAATTCGTTGGAAACGATCATACAATGGTATGAACAACAACAATGCGAGATTTGACACCGTCTTATTCGTAGATTATCCTTAAATCATCTGAGGATTAGGACCTGAAAGCTTTCGATCTTGATCCTGGTTGGAGGGATTATGGAAAATATGAATGATGTCCTCGCAATCATTCTGGGTGGAGGGCGCGGAAGTCGTCTTTTCCCGCTCACCCAGATGCGTTCCAAGCCTGCGGTCCCGGTCGCTGGAAAATACCGCTTGATCGATATTCCCATTAGCAATTGCATTAATTCCGGCATTCTAAAGATCGCGGTGCTGACACAGTATAACTCCGTTTCTCTTCACCGTCATATCAGCCGTACTTACAATTTTGATGCTTTCCACACCGGTTGGGTGCAAATTTGGGCAGCCGAGCAAACCGTATCCAATATGGATTGGTACCAGGGTACGGCAGACGCTGTACGCAAGCAGCTTTTTGAAATCAAAGCCACACGTGCCAAATATGTGCTTGTCCTGGCGGGTGATCACCTCTACCGTATGGATTACGAGAAGATGATGGAACTCCATCTCGGCCGCGGCGCTGATGTGACTGTTGCCGTAAGGCCGATCTCCATGGCCGATGCAAAACGATTTGGCATACTCAAGCGCAATAAATCGCTCCGCTTGACCGATTTCGAAGAAAAGCCTACCGACCCTTCCATCCTGCAGCGCTTCGTAAGCCGCGACGATCCGGAACTGCCTCTGCTGGGCTCCACAGGCATTTATCTATTCAATATCGATGTTCTGATCGATCTTCTCGCGCATAGCGAGTACGACGATTTTGGCAGCCATGTGATCCCATCAGCAATCAAGACTCACCAGGTGATCGGCTTCGACTTCGAAGGTTATTGGGAAGATATTGGAACCATTCGCTCCTTCTATGATACTAACCTGGCGTTGTCGATGCCGGATGCCCCATTCAAATTCATCGATCCCGAACGGCCGATTTACAGTCACCCTCGATTTCTTCCAGGTTCGGTCATCGAAAACAGCGAATTTGAAAATGTGCTGCTTGCTGAAGGATGCTGTATCGTGCATGCTGAGATCCGTCATTCCATTATCGGTTTGCGTAGCCAGATCGAAAGCGGAGTAGTTATCCGCGATTCGATCCTTATGGGCAATGATTACTATGAGAATGCATGCCTTGAAGAGGAAGGTGGAATGATCAACCTGGGGATAGGTGCAGGCTGCATCATCGAAGGCGCGATCATCGACAAGAACGCGCGTATAGGACGGGGAACGCTCATCAAGCCGTTCCCTCGAGGTACCGATATCGATGGAGTGGGGTGGGTGGTTCGAGACGGCATCGTTGTGATACCCAAGGATACTACGATCCGTCCAGGCACTCGCATAGTCCCTGAATAATAAGGAGATTATCAACAACATGGCGCTTTCAAAGGTGGAAGAAAGTAAGATTGATTCAAATGAAATAAAGGTCACCTGGCATTCCCTGTCCGCAGATCAGGTTCTTCAAAAGCTCAAGTCTGCCCCCCAATCCGGGCTTTCGACTTCCGAAGCCCAAGCTCGGCTTGAGAAGGTTGGCCCCAACCAATTGAAAGAGAAACCCAGGCCAACTTTCTTTCAACTTGTGCTGGCGCAACTCAAGAGCTTCGTAATCATCCTTCTCGTTGTCGCAGCTTTGGTTTCCTTGATCTTGGGGGAATACATCGATGCGAGCGCCATCCTGGCGATCGTGCTCCTGAACGCGATCCTTGGCGTAGTCCAGGAGAGCCGGGCTGAAGAAGCCCTTGCCGCCTTGAAGAAGATGGCAGCACCTGAAGCCCAGGTGCTGCGCGATAGCCGAAGAATCTCGCTACCAGCACCGCAGCTTGTTCCCGGCGACATTGTCTTCCTCGAAGCAGGTAACTATATCCCGGCAGATGTACGGTTGCTCGAAGCGGTCAATCTCAAGATCGACGAGGCATCTCTCACGGGCGAATCGAACGCGGTGGAAAAGAATGCCATGGCCGTGCTCGATGCGGACATTTCACTGGGCGACCGCAAGAATACAGCCTTTATGGGCACTGTCGTTACATATGGCCGCGGCAAGGGTGTGGTGACCAGCACCGGCATGCACACCCAATTGGGCCTCATCGCCGACATGCTTCAAGCGGTCGGCACCGAAGAGACGCCTCTTCAGCGCCGCCTTGACCAACTCGGCAAGACCCTTGGCATTGCCTGCCTCGCGGTCTGCGCGGTTGTGTTTGGTGTTGGCTTCATCGAAGGCGGCAATCCGCTCACTCTCTTCATGACCGCAGTCAGCCTGGCGATTGCAGCAGTACCAGAAGGCTTGCCCGCCATCGTCACCATCAGCCTGGCTTTGGGCATGAAAGAGATGATCAAGCGCCATGCCCTCATCCGCCGTCTTTCCTCCGTCGAGACCCTTGGCTCAGCCACCGTGATTTGCTCGGATAAAACAGGCACGCTCACCCAAAACATTATGACGGTTACCCGCATTTGGGTGGATGGTGAGTTCGTTAAAGTCACGGGAAGTGGCTACGAACCCGTTGGTGACTTTTATGTCAATGACAAGAAGATTAATCTGGATGAATTCCCGGCGGTGCGTACTGCCCTGTGGGTAGGCGCCTTGAATAACGACGCTTCGCTCGAAGAGACGCCAAGCGATAATGGCCATCCCAATGTCCGCCTGGTTGGCGACCCAACCGAAGGGTCCATCCTCGTCGCTGCGTTGAAAGCCGGAGCGGTCGAGACTGATCTTGATGAAGCCTACCCCCGTGAGAAGGAGATTCCCTTTGATTCTGAACGCAAGCGCATGGTCACCATTCATGCGATCAAGAATCCGTTAGCCGGGGATATCTCACCATTTGTGGATGATTCGCGTAAAAACGCTTATGCCATTGCAGTCAAAGGCGCGCCAGATATCGTGCTCAAGTTGTGCTCTCGTTACCAACCCATGGACGATCATGCGCCAACTGCCATGGACGAAGTCAAGCGTGCAGAGATTCTGGCCGCCAACGATGCAATGACCAAGGATGCCCTGCGTGTGCTTGGCGTCGCATACCGCGTGGTGAACGAGGTTGCCGAGAAAGTGCAAAGTGAAGATATCGAGCAGGACCTGATTTTCGTCGGCTTGCTTGGCATGATCGACCCGGCCCGCCCTGAGGTGGCACCTGCCATCAAGGTTGCTTCGAATGCGGGCATTCGAACCATCATGATCACGGGCGATTATCCCAACACTGCGCGTGCCATCGCAGAAAGCATCGGGCTGCTCCGACCTGGTCACCATGTGCTTACCGGCGCCCAGTTGGACGACACTTCCGATCAGCAGCTGACCAAAGAAGTTGAACAAACAGACGTCTTCGCCAGGGTTTCTCCAGAGCACAAGATGCGTATCGTGGATGCTTTGCGGGCGAACGATGAAATCGTCGCCATGACAGGTGATGGAGTCAACGATGCCCCCGCCATCAAGCGAGCCGACATTGGCGTTGCCATGGGCATCACAGGTACAGATGTAGCCAAAGAGACCGCCGACATGGTACTCACCGACGACAACTACGTTAGCATAGTCTCCGCCGTCGAACAGGGCCGCATCATTTACTCGAACATTCGCAAGTTCGTCTACTACCTGATCTCGTGTAACCTGGCGGAGATCCTGATCATCTTCCTACCCACAGCTTTCGGAAGGCTCATCTTTCCGTCGAGCATTTCACCTGACCAGTACGCACCTCTCACGGCGATCCAGTTGCTTTGGCTCAACCTGGTCACCGACGGCGCTCCGGCGTTGGCTTTGGGCACCGAAAAGGGCGATCCGGATATTATGGATCAGAAACCCCGACCACCGCGGGAACCGATCATCAATTCAAGTATGTGGGTGGGCGTAATCGCTCAAACGATCGCTTTAACCTGCGTCACTTTGCTAGCATTCTGGATCGGGCACAATCACAATATGATCTACGCCGAGACCATGGCCTTTGTCACCCTGGCACTGGCAGAACTACCGATGGCATACGCTGCCCGATCTGAGCGCTTCGCACTTCTCAAGATTGGTGTTTTCAGCAGCAAATGGATGAACTACGCGGTACTCGTTTCTGTCATCCTCGTTCTGGCAGTGGTTTACATACCAGGCGTTAACACGGTCTTTGGCACCGTTCCGCTTGGTTTCCGCGAATGGGAATTGATCCTGCCGCTCGTTCTTGTGCCAATGGTAGTGTCAGAGATCACAAAAACCATTCTGCGTGCGCCCCAGAAGAGGAAAGCAGCGAAATAACTCTGGCCTGAATCAAGAAGACGACCCGGAACAGAAGTGTCTCCGGGTCGTCTTTCAGTTTTGATCTTTGTCTAGCAATTCGATTGGGTCAAAGCTGTGTCTGTGGATGGGGCAAGGCCCATACTCTGCCAGGCGCTCCTGATGCAGCGCGGTTCCATATCCTTTATGGCGTTCAAAAGCAAATTGAGGGTAGAGGCGGGTGGATTCCACCATCCATCCATCGCGTGCAGTTTTTGCCAGGATTGAGGCGGCTGCAATGCTGAGACTGCGCTGGTCGCCCTTGATGAGAGCGGTCTGTGCCATGGGTATTTCTGGTAGAAACAATGCGTCGATAAGAAGATGAACGGGTAGACACGGCAAGGCCGTAATTGCACGCTGCATGGCAAGCCGTGTGGCATGGATGATACCCCAGTGGTCGATCTCGCCGGATTCAGCGAAGCCTACCGCCCAGCCTATCGCCAGATCTTTGATCAGGGGAGCCAGAGCTTCCCTTTGCTGGGGTGTCAGTTGCTTGGAATCGCGCACGCCGGCTAGTTTTTTGTCGATCTGAGTGGATTGAGGAAGCATCACGGCTGCAGCAGCCACGGGCCCAGCCCATGCACCGCGCCCGGCTTCATCGATGCCTGCAACCAGTGTGCACCCTGCTTGCCAGAGCGCATCTTCGAATTCAAGATTGGGCGCAACGGGTATTAGGGCCCGATCAAGCCTTCTGGTCATAAACTCCCCTGCGTAGTTGGCGACGGATGGTCAGCAGGTCGAGAGCCATGTGCAGAGAGTCGCGCAGCATGTGAATTTTGCTGCCGGTGAAGTACTGCCAGCGAATAGGCACTTCGATCACCTTGTAGCCCTTGCGCAGGGCAACTGCCAGGATTTCGACATCGAACGCCCAGCCGTTCAACGTTTGCAGCGGAAACAATGCTTCTGCAGCTTCGGCTGTGAAACACTTGAATCCGCATTGGGTATCCTGCAACTGGGGCAGCGTTAACCAGCGCACCATGGTGTTGAACACCCGACCCACCAGGTGACGCGAGATCGGCTCGCCCAGGCGTTCTGCTCCGGGAGCCTCACGCGAGCCGATCGCGATATCATAGCCTTCGCGACGGGGCGGCAGGAAGGAATCGATCTGATCTACTGACATCGAGAGATCGACATCACAAACGAACCGATACCGACCGCTTGCTGCGAGTATCCCTGTGCGCACGGCATTGCCCTTACCCGGCCTTGACTCTCGCAAGACATGGCAATTGGAGTTGCGACGGGCGAATTCTTCAGCGAGTTCGAGCGTACGGTCGTTGCTCGCGTTTTCTACGATCACCACCTCGCTGTCGAAAGTGTGATTTGCCAGGTATTTCTCTATCTGCTGAATCGCCGCAGGCAGCCGGGATTCCTCGTTATGAGCGGGAAGGACGATCGAAAGATAAGGGGTAAGTGTCATGGCTGGACGGTGGTGAAAAAGGCGGGGCAAACATCGGCATTATAAACTGCGCTGATGCTTTTCGTGTCCAAATTAGGATCGGATTTGAGCTGATCGTGCCAGATCTGGCAAAGTGGTGGTTTGGTCAGGTAAGATTTCTTCAAAGCTGCCTGGCTGAGAGTGACAGCATTCGCAATGTCGCCAGTATGCATATAAGCGCTAACGAATGGCAGGTATTCGATTCCTTCGAGCGGAACCAAGTTGGCATTCCTCGCCTGTTCAAAATAGGAAATCGCCTTTTCCCATTGACCTTTGCTCCGTGCAAGATCACCTTTTTCGAAGTAGTAGCACCACGTATCGCTACCATTGAAGTCGTAGATATTCCTCAGGCCATTAACGCCGGTATCTGCGTCCATAATCCGGTCCTGGTTGGTCAACTCAGCATAAGACGGAAAGCCCTCGACGCCGGTTCCCTGTAGCAAAGAGATCGTCTCATCCACCACCCACAGACACCCGGTCGGGGGAATGTAAATGCTCACAGTATTTGAAGCCGATGTAGAGAAGTGATCGTTCCTCAAGCTCCCCTCCACAAGCGCGTCAGGATGGTAACCAGGTTATTGATGTTGTAGTAGCGTGGACCTGTGAGCCAATAATCGGGTGTAAAGTCAAGAAGCACATTCGATCCAGTCTCTCGCCCGCTCAAGGCGGCATTTTCTGCCTTTTGCCATCGGGAAAGAAAATGGTAGTAGATCCAAGCTGTGGCTATCCCAATCAGCAGTGACAACCAGAGAGTCATCGTCACTACGCTTGCATCGAGGGGTAAGAGGCGATCTGTCCAGGCGCTGAGAAGCATAAAACGCAGATCGCTATAGATGGTATTTCCGAACGCCAAAAAAGTCGAAAATGGGGTGGTAATCACTTGCTCAAATATGAAAGGATAGTTACCGCTTGCACCCCCCATGGCTGCAGGGAAGAGTACCATGCGCCAGTAAAGGTAGATGCCAAAGATGACGATATAAGCGCCCCAGAATTTTATTGTTCTGAGAAGGGTTCTTGCCTTTTTCTCCTCAGACCTGGCGAGCACAAGGAAGATGAGCACCGGGCGGATTGCTTCGAGACCCACGAAGTATTCCATGGTAAAGAGGCTGACGCCGGTTAGCAGAAGGCTTAAGGGGTAGAAGATCCAGAACCGCTTCCGGTCTTTCATTGCCAGCACCAGGGTCAATAACGACAGACCGAAGACGGTGTAGGTCAGGAAGTGCGATCCGAAAGCCACTGATGCGTACTGATCCGAGAATCCGGGGAAGACGACGAACAAAGCGGCTGTCCATTGCCAGAGCGTTTTTTGTCTGGGGAAGATGAGCAGAAACGTGAAGTAAAGCCCGAGTGCCGCCGTCCAGCGGAAGAGGATTACCGAGAGCTGCCAGGCAAAGGCTGAATCGCGGCAGATCGGCAGCAAAATGGCATAAGTCCAGGATTGGAAGGGCCTGTCATAACTGAAGTATTGCCATACAGCCGTCTTATCTGCCATATGCACGAACATGAGCGGAGGCCAATCATCCCAATAGAAGCCCAACTGGGTGATGAAAACTCCGTAGGTCACAAGAGCAAGAGCCAGCAACGCAAGCGGAAAGCCCCACGGATGTTCCTGGAAGAACGAGCGAAGCAAACGAATTGCCTTATCGATCTCAGTTCGGATCACCCTGGCAGGCTCCACGTCGCGAGAAAATATCGAGGATTTGTTGCGTTTCGAAACCGCAATCCTAAGCGCAATTATACCTGAGTGTGTTCCAACGGGTTTGGGGAATTGGGAAGGTGCCCGGTAGGCAGACTTTGCAGCTTGTTGACGCCATCATGGCAGAATCGTCAATACAATTGATGGTTAAAAAAAGTCGGGGTGGGCGGACTTGAACCGCCGACCCCCGCGTCCCAAACGCGGTGCGCTGGCCAACTGCGCTACACCCCGATGGCTAGAGTATAATCGGAATACTCGTGAACAGTCAAGGAGAACCATTCCCGTATGCATCCCCACACCGAGCGTATTCCAACTCTGAGCCTGGCCCTCTTCATCGTGGCATTTCTGCTGACCGCCTGCGTTGCCCAACCTTCACAGACGCCAATTCTCGTGATCCCAACCTCGATTTTGACCATGCTCCCCTCACCTGCCGTTACACCAACGCCGGACGCCACAGCGCCGGTTTCCGTGGTATGTACGCAGACCAAGGGTGAGATTCGCCGTTTCGAATTTACGACTGACCTGCTCAAGTACCCGCTCAAGGTCAACGTTTACATGCCACCTTGCTACTCAGCTAAAGGGAGCCAGACCTACCCTGTGCTTTACATGCTCCATGGCATGACCGACACCAATCAACAGTGGATCGATCTGGGCTTGACGGACGCTGCGGATAAACTCATCGCGCAGGGTGATATCCATCCGCTTATTATCGTCATGCCCAATGAAGACAGCTGGCAGCTCACCCCCGAACAATCCAAATATGAAGATGCCATCGTCGATGTGCTCATCCCCTGGGTGGACGAGCATTTTTCCACCTGTTCGGCCAGGCAATGCCGCGCCATTGGCGGCCTTTCCCGCGGAGGGAACTGGGCGGTAAAGATTGGCCTCGAGCATTGGGATCTTTTTGCTGCCATCGGCGCGCACAGCACTCCGCTATTCAGCGGGGGAATCTCGTGGCTTACTCAGGCAACAGCCAACCTGCCTTCGATTTACGACGCACCTGCCATGTATCTGGATGTAGGCAACAAGGATGAAAATCTGCGCCAGGTGACCGAGTTCGAATCAACTCTCACAGAATTGGGCATCGCCCATGAGTTTCACCAGAATACCGGCTACCACGAAGCAGCATACTGGAGCGCTCATGTGACAGACTATCTGCTCTGGTATGCAAGCATACTGGAAAAATAAACTTTTGAGAATCTACGAAACTTGACCCATAACCTGGTCGCCCCATTGCAGGCAATGGCGCTCGTTGGCGGAGAATTGACCGATCACGATTGCAGTATTCCTTAATGGGTGTTTGAGAATGAAGTCGAAGTCGACATTGTCCAGGATCTCAGGCAGCATCAACATATATAAGCCGCCGTGGCTTATAGCCAGAACACTCACTTCTTCCGCCCCGTGCTCGTCTATCAGGTGCTCGATGAAAGGAAGAAAGCGCCGTTTGATATCGTTGAAGCTTTCGCCTCCTTCCACTTTTTCATCTCTTTTTTGCGGGTCACCCCAATGGATGAAGAGGTCCTTGTGCAATTGCCAGGCTTCCTCATCCTCCCTGCCCTCGAGCACCCCCAGATTGTATTCGAGAAGCGCTGAACTTTGAATCACTGTTATATTCAATTCATTCGCAAGGATCTGCGATGTCTGAACCGCCCTCAGAATCGGGCTGGTAAAGATATTCTTGAATCGAATGCCTTTTAGATCTTGGGCAAGTGTTTCTGCCTGGCGGACCCCTTTTTCCGTCAAGGGATAGCCATCGATTTCGGTTGACAGGACATGTTTTACATTGGCTTCGCTTTCTCCATGTCGTACGAAATAAATCTTCATCTTAATAAAGCTCCGGGTTCTTGAAAGGGATCAAGGCGAACACCACCGCAGGAACGTATAGGCCGGCTCTGTCGATCACATCTCCTGTGAGTAACCCGATCGCTCCGTTCGCCTGTTTGGAATTATTTCGTGAAAATATACGATCGTCTGCTTCGCCGAGTTCCACCCCCTGCCTGACCAAATCCGCCACAATTTTCGGCAGAAAGAATTCGCCCGATCTGCCGCGTCCCATGCATTCACCGGATAAGATGACCACCCAGGCAAATGTTCCCATGCCGATGGGCCAATCAGCGGCACCGCCCTCGATGCCTATCCAAAAGTCGCCTTCAGGATAACGTCTCTTCATTTCCTCGGCTCGTCGGGTTGCCCCACTTAAAGTCTCCTCGTCCGTCATGGGTTGCGTGGGTATGCCAAGGTCGACCGTCTCATTAACAAGCTTGAATCGCTCATCAGGGAACATCGCCTGGAAGCCCCTCAACGCGGCTTGACACTTCACCGGGTTGCCGGAGGCAACAATGATTGTCTTCAAGCTTCTCTCCTTGGTTTGTGATCGATCTGTTCTTTCAAAACACACAAAAAAAGGGCGGTTCGCTTGACCGCCCCATATTCGAACGTAAGGTTCTAATAAGTGAGCTTGCGTGGAAGTTTTTTAGCTTGCTCGATCCAATCTTTCACCTGAGGTTCGATCGGCATCTTGCGCACGAGTTTCTTGGCAGTATTGACTTCGACCATCTTTGCGAACAGATTGGCTGGAACTCGCTTGGAAAGCTCGACAACGGTATCCACCCCAGACGCTTCGAGAAGATCGGAGTATTCGCTGCCGACTCCCTTGATCCTGTATAGATCGGCGCGATTGACCCACTCTAGGATCATTGTTTCATCGATTCCAGTTTTGGCAGCCAGATCCTTTCGCCCCTTCGGCGTTGCTGCAACTTCCAGAAGAGTATCTGTGGTCGCAACACCGGCTGCCTTTAATTTCTTGGCATAAACAGGGCCGATACCCTCAATATCGATGATACTAGCCATAATCCATTCCTCCTGAATTGTTGTTTCTGATTCGTTCCTTATAGTATCAGTATAGTCAAAAACAGATGAAATACAACTTGGCAGAGTCGTTCACATTCCCTTGCGTTATAATCATTCCCATGAGTCTGACCTTGAAGGAAGTTGAGCACATTGCCGAGTTGGCCCGCCTGGATCTGACGCAAGCCGAGAAGGAACAATATCGCGAACAGCTTTCCGCAATACTCGACTATGCGCAACGACTCCAGGAGGTGGAAACCACCAACATCCCTCCAACGTCAAGCGTGCTGCCGTTGAGCACTGACCTGCGCGATGACGTGCCCCAGCCTGGCCTGACCACCGAAGATGCTCTCAAAAATGCCCCCGAAAAGAAGAACGGGCAGTTCAAGGTACCCCCGGTGTTCGAATGACCTCAAAATTGATCGATCTTACCGTTGTTCAACTCCTTAGCGGACTCAAACATGGTGAATTCTCATGCGTAGAGGTTGTCAGGGCGTACCTCGATCACATCCAGGCTGTAGACCCGAAGGTGCATGCATTCATCACCGTCTTGCCCCAAGAAGCCATCGAGGCCGCCGCCAAAGCGGATGGTATTTACGTATCCGCCCGAAGGTCTGGATCGCTCGAATCCCTCCCCCCTCTCCTGGGTTTGCCCATTGCGGTCAAGGATCTGGTAACGGTAAAGGGAGTACGTTGCACCTGCGGTTCTCCGATCCTCGATAATTTCATCGCACCTTTCACAGCTACTGGTGTGCAACATCTTCTCGATGCAGGCGTGATCATCCTGGGCAAGACCAATACAGACGAATTTGCCATGGGCTCTTCCACCGAAACCTCGGCATCCGGCCCAACTTTCAATCCCTGGGACCTCAGCCGTGTGCCCGGCGGCTCCAGTGGTGGATCTGCGGCGGCTGTGGCTGCGCGGATGATCCCTGCGGCTATCGGCACTGACACGGGCGGTTCGGTCAGGCAGCCGGCGTCCTTCTGTGGAGTGACAGGCATCAAGCCCACATATGGACGGGTAAGCCGTTACGGCCTGGTGGCTTACGGTTCCTCTCTCGACACGATGGGTGTGCTCGCTCGCACTGCCGAAGACGCTGCACTTCTCTTTTCATACATGGCCGGCTTCGATCCCCTCGATGCCACAACGGTCAAGGTACCTGTTCCAACCATTGATCTTGCAGAACACCAGGAGATCAGGGGTATGCGCATTGGTGTTCCAGCGGAATACTTCATCAAGGGCATCCAGCCCGAAGTTGAGAAGAGCGTCCGCGAAGCAATTCAATTGCTGGGTTCGTTAGGCGCTTCGGTGACCGAAGTCAGCCTGCCGCACACCAAATATGCTTTGCCCGTCTATTACTTGATCGCCCCGGCTGAAGCATCGGCCAATCTGGCACGCTATGATGGCATCCGTTACGGCGTCCGGGAAGATGAAGCATCCCTCGGCGACATGTTCCGAAAAACACGCGGACACGGTTTTGGACCCGAAGTGAAGCGGCGCATCATGCTGGGCACTTATGCTCTCTCTGCAGGATACTACGATGCCTATTACGCCAAGGCGCAGAAGGTGCGCACCCTGATCAAGCGTGATTTCGACGAGGCATTCCAGCGCGTGGATGCCATTGCCTGCCCGGTCGCGCCTTCAACTGCTTTCAGGCTCGGTGAGCATGCCGGCGACCCGCTGGCCATGTACCTCGAAGATGTGTTCACGTTGCCCACCAATCTGGCAGGTGTTCCGGGGTTGGCTTTTCCGATCGGCTTCGATTCGAGCGGCATGCCCATCGGTATACAGCTCATGGGCCCGCATTTCAAAGAAGATACGATTTTCAAGCTCGCCCACGCCTACCAGCAAGCTACAACCTGGCACAAACAGCGTCCCCAACTGTAAGACTTAATTTCGTCAGCCGATCTTTTGCCATAATCAGAATGTTCTGAATATCTCTGCCTGTTCGACACTTGGGGATGTCAGCATCGATTGCGAATTGCGTTCATTCCATTTTCATTGGTCCCCTTTTGTGGTTCTCATGTCTCGGTTTCGATTTTACAACTCCCATTCTCTACCCCCATTCTTACGCTCTTTCGCATCCTGCTCCCTTTTTTTACGTATTAACAATCAAAAGGAGAAAAAATGGCTGACTCGAACTATTCTTCTGTGAACACCGATCTGGGGCCAGGATGCCTGGTGCGCGGATTATACTTCATCTTTATTGGCCTCTGGCTGGGCGCCATCTGGATCGTTGTCGCATGGATCTTCAATATCACCATCATCGGTTTGCCGCTTGGCCTGGCGATGATCAATAGCTTGCCGCAGGTGATGACGCTGCGTCCAGCCCGCCGCCAGACGACTGTGGAGATGCGCGATGGTGTACCTGTCATCCGCACAGGCCCGGTGCCGCAGGAAAATTTCTTCGTCAGGGCGATCTACTTCGTTCTCATCGGATGGTGGTTCAGCCTGATCTGGATGGCGCTCGCCTGGGCGCTCACCGGGGTTACCCTTGGATTGGGTCTCCCCATCGCTTTCTGGATGTTCGACCGCGTCCCCGCCTTAACCACACTCAGGCACACATAGAATTTCCAATCGACATTTTCTTTCACAGGCAATTCACTTCATGGGTGAGTTGCCTGTCTTTGCGCGAGAATGGATCATCACAAATCACTCATGCTATTACTACTTTCGGTTCTTGGCATTCTCCATTCCCGGCTCTCAGTTCTCGATGCATTTTCCCATTTTCGAGTAAAATAGAGTGGCAACTGAATGCGAATATGTCCGACTCCAAACAGTGACAGGAGTTTATGACTTCTTCTTTTACAATTGTGATTCCGATGGCCGGGTTGGGTTCTCGGATGAGACCGCATACCTGGAGCCGGCCAAAGCCGCTGCTTTACCTGGCCGGCAAAACTGTTTTAGATCATTCGCTCGACCAGTTCACCACCCTCCCTAATATCGACAAAGCAGAATATGTATTCATCGTCAGTCCGAACCAGGGTGACCAGATTCAAGAGCACATGCATGGCACTCATCCTGAGATGAAAGTACATTATGTCGTGCAGGAGCAGATGCGTGGACAGTCCGATGCGATCAACCTCGCCAGAGAGTATATTCACGGTCCCACTCTGATCGCTTTTTCCGATACGCTGATCGAGGCCGATCTGGGCTTTCTCAGCGATGAGATCGCTGACGGGATCGCCTGGGTAAAACGGATGCCCGATCCGCGCCGCTTTGGCGTAGTCGACACGAACTCGGACGGCTGGGCTGAACGGCTGATCGAGAAACCCAAAGACGTCTCAAAGAACCTCGTCCTGGTTGGGTTCTACTACTTCCATGAAGGTAAGGATTTGCTCAGAGCCATCGATGAGCAGATTCAGCGCGGTATTCGCCTGAAAGAGGAATACTTCCTGGCCGATGCGATCAATCTGATGCTCGAGAAGGGCGCTAACTTCCGAACCGAGACCACCGAGGTCTGGTTGGATGCTGGCATCCCCGAGGCGCTGCTTGAAACCAATCGTTATCTGCTGGATCACGGCCGCGGCAATCATTCACCCTCCACAAAGATCGATGGCGTGACCATCATTCCTCCGGTTTCCATTGCACCTGGCGCCCACCTTGAATGCTCTGTGGTTGGCCCCCACGTGACCCTTGGCGAGGGATGTGCGCTTAAGAATACGGTGATCCGTAATTCCATTATCGAAGCCGGAACCCAAATATCTGATATCGTCATCGAAGGCTCGCTCATCGGGCGAAATGTCATTCTCCAGGGCAGGCCCGAGAAGCTGAATATTGGTGACAACTCATGGATGGAGATGTAGAAAACCGGGTGGAGTGCTATTCGGGATTCGAATACCCCGAACGACCCCTGGCAGTGATTTGGCAGGGAGAACGCCTGGAAGTCGATGAAATCCTCGAGTCCAAACGGACACCCAAAGGGAAAACCTTTAGAGTGACGGTTAAGAATGGGCTTGTTTTCGTGCTTGAGTACGACCAGCATGCGGATCGCTGGAGCATCATCCCCGGATAACCGGCGGAAAACATTCTCAACAAGGAGATAGCATGCGCGACCAAGTTCTTTCAAGGCGAGTGGCAGGCCTGAAACCTTCAGGCATTCGAAAATTCTTCGATATTGCTGCAACAATGAAAGACATCATCTCACTTGGGATCGGCGAACCCGATTTCTGTACTCCCGATCCTATCCTGCAGGCAGGCATCCAGTCTCTTCAAAGAGGAGAAACCCACTACACATCGAACTATGGCATTATCGAGCTCCGGCGGGCGCTTTCAGCGCACATCGAAAAACTCTACGGCGTGCATTATGATCCGGATACCGAGATCGTGATCACGGTCGGGGGTTCCGAGGCGCTCAATCTTGCCGCGATTGCCCTGGTCGACCCTGGCGATGAAGTGATCATCCCCACTCCTTGCTTTGTCTCCTACCAGGCTGCCATTATCATGGCCGGCGGTATCGCAGTTGAGGTGCCGAGCCGCATGGAAAACAACTTCGCGCTCGACCCCGAAGATATACGCCGCGCCATAACTCCGCGCACCAAAGCGATCCTCATCGGCTATCCCAACAACCCAACTGGTGCGGTCGCCAGCCGCGAAGCATTGCTCGCAGTCTCGAAGATCGCAGAAGAACACGATCTGGTCGTCATATCGGACGAAATCTATGACCGCCTGGTTTACGGCGTAAAGCACGTCTGCTATCCTGCGCTGCCTGGAAACCGCGAACGCTCACTCTTGCTCGGCGGCTTTTCCAAAGACTACGCCATGACCGGCTGGCGCATCGGTTACGCCTGCGGACCTGTGAATATCATCAAGGGTTTGCTGCGGGTGCACCAGTACATGGTTATGTCAGCCCCTACCATGTCGCAGAAGGCAGCTCTCGAAGGCCTTGCCAGCGGCGAACCGTACATCCAGCAGATGGTCGCTGAGTATGACCGCAGGCGCAAGCTGATCGTAAACGGCCTCAACGCCATGGGGCTGCCCACTTTCGAGCCGAAAGGCGCCTTCTATGCCTTTCCCAAGGTAAGCGTCACAGGTCTGGACGATGACACCTTCGCCAACCGCTTGCTCCAGGAGGAGCACGTGGCGCTGGTGCCCGGCAATTCGTTTGGACTGGGCGGCGAGGGCTTCGTCCGCTGCTCTTATGCCACAAGTTACGAAAAGATCGAACAGGCCCTGGAGCATATCGAGCACTTTGTCAACCGCATCTAAAGCGGCTCAAGAATGCGTACTTCAGAAAGGGCCATCGGCAGATGGCCTTTTTTCTTTCGCATACCGGTAACCATTCTCCACTCTCGATTCTCGAGCCTCTATCGTGTTACAATCACGCATTATGAAATACGAACCTGTCATCGGGCTCGAAATCCATGCAGAGTTGGCGACGGCTACCAAGATGTTTTGTTCGTGCCGCCTCGTCGACACGACTCAGGCGGCGCCAAATACTACGGTTTGTCCTGTGTGTGCGGGCATGCCGGGCACATTGCCGGTTGTCAATCGCAAGGCCGTCGAATACGGCATCAAGGTTGCCCTGGCGCTTGACTGCGAAGTCCAGCACTCCAGTATTTTTGCTAGAAAAAATTACTTCTACCCTGATCTACCCAAGGGTTACCAGATTTCGCAATATGAGTATCCCCTGGCCACCCATGGCAAATTAGTGGTCGACACTCCTAAAGGTGAGCACACGATCCATGTCACCCGTGTGCACCTCGAAGAAGACACGGGCAAGCTGACCCATATCCACAACGGCAAAGAGGATTACTCGCTGGTCGATCTTAATCGCGCAGGCGTTCCACTGCTCGAGATCGTTTCAGAGCCTGACATGCATTCGATCGAAGACGTGCGTGGATATTCCACCGGCTTGCGTGCCATCGTGCGCGAACTCGGCGTCAATTCCGGGGATATGGAAAAGGGTGTGATCCGATTCGAAGCAAACGTTTCATTGCGTCCTGCCGGATCGAGTGTATTGGGCACCCGTGTCGAGATCAAGAATCTCAACAGCTTCCGCGCCATGGAGAGGGCGATTCTCTTCGAGATCGAGCGCCAGACCAGGCTGCTCGAATCAGGCAAACCCGTTCAACAAGAAACATTGGGCTGGGACGAACCCAACCAGACCACATATTCACAGCGTTCGAAGGAAGAAGCGCACGACTATCGCTATTTCCCGGAGCCCGATCTCCCACCCCTGGTTGTCGAACCCGAATGGGTGGAGCAGATCAGGGCCAGCCTGCCCGAGCTTCCCCGGGCAAAAGCTCTGCGCTTCCGCAATACTTTTGGATTGTCCCCTGTCGAAGCCGGCATTCTCGTCTCTGAACGCGAGATCGCCAACTACTTCGAGGATGTTGTTTCGCATTTGAAGACCGTCACGCCCCGCACCGCGGCCGTCTGGCTCACAGGTGAGATCTTCGCCTGGATGAATCAGACGAATACTCCATGCGATCAGATCAAGATTACACCGAAGCAGTTTGCTGATCTGCTCGAAGAAGTCCAATCCGGAAAGATTAATCAAAACACCGGAAAAGCCGTGCTTTCGCAAATGCTCGAAACCGGCGAGAGCGCGGCCAGGATCATCTCAGACCGAGGGCTCGTCCAGGTTTCAGATACAGCCTTCATCGCCAACCTGGTCAGCCAGGTGCTGAGCGAACACCCCGCCGAGCTTAACAGCTATAAGACCGGCAAGCTGACTCTCGCCAACTGGTTCTTCGGACAGGTAATGAAAGCAGCAGGGGGCAAGGCAAATCCGGCGGTGCTGCGAAGAGAGCTGGAGAAACAACTCAAGCATTCCCTCGAATAATTTCCAAAAAATTACAAATTTCTGCTTGAAATATGCAGATTGTGGTGTTTAATGAAGATAGCATCAGCCGTTCGCTTCATATTGGAGGGATACAGGCATGCCTCAAACAGGAACCACGATCGCTTTTATCGTCCTGATGGCTATCGTGATCATAGGCGTGATCGTCTACGTCTACATGACCATGTCGAGCCAGCAGAAGGAGCGGCAAAAATCCGCTTCACAGCCGGACTCACCTAAGCCCCCAACCGCACAAGGCTCAGCCAGTTTTGCAGAATTCTCTGCCCTGGTCAACCAAAATCAAAAAGCCGAAATCGTCCTCCCATTACTTGACCTCTATACTGCCAAAATACGCATCGCCAACATGCTCAATGCTCCGGGAGCGCTGGGGATCTCACCATTACGCCTTGATCGCAACCTCGACGCCGAATGCACGGTCTGTGGGAAGAGGATCGCCGGAGTCAGCTTTGCACCGCCTGCCACTGACACCTGCGAAACCCCGGAGTGCAGCTCGAAGTTCTACAAGCTGCGCTGGTTGGCCATCACTGAAATCCCCGAAGAGATGCAGCCCACAAGCGGCTGGGTGGACTGAGCCAAACGCTATCAAATCAGGTCAATCGTCTGATTAATAAGATAAAAGATCGCTAAACTTACATTTTTCAGCCAATTTTGGCACTTAATCACCTTGACGGAAGAGCATTTCTCGATTAATCTTAAGAGGAATGATCGAGTGGAGGAACCAAGTGCATTGTTGGTGCGGTTTCAATGCGCAAAATCGCGGGCACGGGACCGGTGTGTCCGCGTTATTATTTAACAGGCCAGATTCCCTCCCACGTTTCAACAACTCACAATCCTAACCTGTAAGGAGAGTTCTGAATGGCGAAAAGTATTAACGCGTTTGAAATGGCCCAGGCTCAATTCGACCACGTCGCCGAGCAGTTGAAGCTCGACCCCCAGGTCTCCGAGCTTTTACGCTGGCCGCTGCGGGAATTCCATTTCCGCATTCCCGTCCGCATGGACGATGGCACGCTGCGTGTTTTCCAGGGTTTCCGCGTGCAGCACAACGACGCTCGAGGTCCTTCGAAGGGCGGTATCCGCTTTCACCCTGCTGAGACGATCGATACCGTACGCGCTCTGGGCACCTGGATGACCTGGAAATGCGCTGTTGCCGATATCCCCCTGGGTGGGGCTAAGGGCGGCGTTATTGTCGACCCTGCCACCCTTTCGGTGACTGAAAAAGAGCGCCTCTGCCGCGGATGGGTGCAGCAGATGTGGCGGAATATTGGTCCACGCCAGGATGTTCCTGCTCCAGATGTCGGCACAACCCCCCAGATGATGGGCTGGATGATGGACGAGTACTCCAAGCTCGTAGGCGCTTTCACCCCCGGCGTCATCACAGGCAAACCCCTTGGCTC
>JAJXZS010000033.1 GCA_021779955.1 Chloroflexota bacterium
GAACTGCCTGGATGACGCTTCTCGAAAGCAACTGGAGGGTCTACGTAAGATAACCAATCCTCTTTGCCTTAGAGAGCAGATCAATGATCGCGTCGATGACCTATCTTCATTGCCCACTCTCGGTAATTCCGAGGCGGTAAACGTATTTACGACTCTGATCAAGGAGGCGGACATTGCCCCACGGTAACATTTTCAATTGAACCAACGATCATCCTTCAGTAACATTATCATTTGACTTGACATGTAAGCGTATCAATATATCCCAATCGCCCGAAAATGAGCATTCGAGAATCTCTGGACGACTGAATTGCTGTTGTCTTGCAGGCTTTCGGTTGTGTTCCTGAACTCATCCGGAACAGGCTTTGCTGCCTGCACAAGATCGGAGCGTAGAGCAGAATCGAATCAGCCCTCAGTCGGCTCTTCACTCATCCTCTGTAGAGAAACAAGGAGAAGGGCGCACAGGCGAATTGAATTGAAAATGTAAAACAATAAATCAATTCAGCCGATTAACAATGAGGTGGCAAAGTATTGTCCAGGCAGACGCCAGGCTGGGTTTGGATGCACATGCAGGACGATGACTCGTTAAGTGTTTCCATGTTAAGGTACATCACGGTTCACATTATAATAATAGCACGTGTGTTCTATTTTGTCAACAGGTTTTGAAATCATTTAAGCTTAAAAATGATCGGGGGCCGACATAAGTAATCTGAGCAGGACTCCGGATTCGGCATTACTCCAATTCTTATGCCGCGGTTTCCCGCTCGCACAAGACGATGCAGTTCATATCAGTGACACCCACGAGCCGTTCCACCCCATTTGCCGGAAAGTCTGTACCCCCAGGCATCCGTCCAATCCTCCGGAGAGCACTTTACCCTCTACGCTTAAAAAGGGTTGAGGCGGCTCTCGTGTGCTGCGTAACCTTTTCCCCCATCATGGGTTACTTGTATAGATGGAAGCTTCATCGAACCGGAGGAAGAACCCACATGAGTAAAGTGATGATTGTTACAGACAGCACATCAAATATTCCACTGCCGCTTTTGAATGGCAACCCGGTAAAGACACTGCCGTTGCAGGTGATCTGGGGTTCCAAGACGTATCATGACGGTGTGGATATGACACCTGCCGAGTTCTATAGGCATTTACCCAAAGATCCGATTCACCCCAGCACATCCCAGGTCACTCCTGAAGAATTCAGAGCGACCTATTCGCAATTGATTGAAGAAGGCTACGACGTTTTGAGCATCCACATTTCGGGCAAGCTCTCGGGCACCCTGGATTCTGCATACCAGGCCCGCAAAACCATGCCAGGTGCTCAAATCGTCATCGTCGATTCGCTGAGCACCAGCATGGCTCTTGGCTTTCAGGTGATGGCAGCTGCCCGCATGGCTGAGACAGGCGCCACCCTTGAAGAATGCCGTGTCGTCGCAGAGAAAGGCCGCAACCATACCGGGGTGTTCTTCACCGTCAGCACTCTCGAGTACCTGCGCCGCGGCGGACGCATCGGAAGCGCATCTGCTTTCCTCGGCAATGTCCTCGATCTGAAGCCCGTACTCGAAGTTAGGAACGGGCTTGTCGAACCGGTCGAACGAGTGCGCACTCTCAACAAAGCCATCGATCGCATCATCGATCTGGTCGAACAACGGGTCGATCAGAGCACGGGGCCAATTCGTCTTGCAGCCATCCAGGCAGCCGCGCCCGAAGAAGGTCAGGCTCTCCTAGACAAAGCCCTCAAGCGTTTCTCGTCCCAACTCGTCACGGACGCCGTCGTTGCCGAAGTCAGCCCGGTCCTTGGCACCCACACCGGCCCCGGCGCCCTCGGATTGGCGTACATGGTGGGAATGTAACTCCCAAGAACGAAGCACACAACTCAGAAGCTTCCCGATTTTCGTGCCTGCGAGGAAATATGCTTCTTGGGTGCAGCCTGACAGCAGATTTTTCAATTTCAACAATCACGGGATCGCTGATCCATTGTTTGGGTTGGAATGGAGCAAGAACCGAGATCTGAGAACCGTGATCCGAGAACCGCGATTCGTGAACCGCTTTCTAAATTTCTAAGATCATGATCCGATATTTGAGAATCGTTCGAGCAGGATTGTAGAGCAAGGCGATAGAATTAGATCCCCGATTTCTTTGTGAAAATCGGGGATTGCTCTTTAACCCCTACAGTACTCGGGTCTCAGCTCACGACTCAAGTTATTGAATCAGACTCTACTCTCCTCCGCCCTGTCTCTGGTAAAATCAACTTCGGACAAATATACACTTCAGGAGATGCAATGAGAAACATTTCATCTGTTGGTATTCAGATTCCGGATATTTATCTCCCCGATTCAAACGTCGATCTCAATAAATGGGCAGTCATCGCCTGTGATCAGTTCACCTCGCAGCCCGAATATTGGCAAAAGGTCGCAGAGCACGTCGGTGATGCCCCATCGACTTACCACATGGTCCTGCCTGAGGTTTATCTCGGCACCCCAGAGGAATCCAGCAGAATCCACTCCACCCAGCAGAAGATGCGCGAATACCTCAGGAGCGGCATCCTTAACAAGCGCGAGGGTTTCATTTATGTCGAACGCGGTGTCGACGGCAAAAAACGCCGCGGATTGATGCTCGCGCTTGACCTCGAGCAGTACGATTTCAACAAGGGTTCCCAATCGCTCATCCGAGCCACCGAAGGCACCATCCTCGACCGCTTACCCCCACGCATCAAAATTCGCGAAGGCGCCAGCCTCGAGCTTCCGCATATCCTTGTGCTTGTCGATGACCCTGAAGATACGCTCCTCTGCCCCCTTGAGGATCACAAGCTTTCGATGGAACCCGCTTACGATTTCGACCTGATGCTCGGCAGCGGGCATCTGAACGGATGGCATGTGGATGATCCGGGTCTCGAACAAGGCGTAATCTCGGCTCTCGAAGAACTTGCCATACCCGCCAACTTCCGCCGCAAATACGACATCACAAGCGAAAAGGCGGTTCTCCTCTTCGCCGTTGGAGATGGCAATCACTCTCTCGCCACGGCGAAATCGATCTGGGAAAAGCTAAAACCCAACGTCGGCATGGACCATCCCGCCCGCTACGCCCTCGTTGAAATCGAAAATGTGCACGACCATGGCCTCGAATTCGAGCCCATCCACCGCGTGCTCTTTGGCGTCAAACGTGATCCCATCGAGGGACTCCGCGAATTCTATCCCAACTGTATCGCGATCTCTCCCGCCAAAAATCAGGAAGAGATGATCGCCCAGATCAACGCTCCCAAAGAGCACGATCACCGCTTCGGCTTCGTTACCCCAAGGGGATTCTCCGTTGTAACCATCAGCCACCCGCGCACCAACCTTTCGGTCGGATCGCTGCAGGCTTTCCTTGACCCGTGGGTGAAAGCAGGAAATGCCGGGCAAATCGACTACGTCCACGGCGATGACATCGTTTGTGAATTAGGTTCGAAACCCGGCAATATGGGCTTCTACCTGCCTGCAATGCCCAAAAACGAGCTCTTCAAAACAGTCATCCTCGATGGCGCTCTTCCCCGCAAGACCTTCTCCATGGGTGAAGCCCATGAAAAACGCTTTTACATGGAATGCCGCAAGATTACGCCTGAAGGAGCAGAATGACCGACATCCCCTTTCCCCTATTTCCTCACAAGCTAGAGCCGGGTAACATCGAGTTTGCCAACCTTCGTGCAGAACTCTATCCCGATTGCCGAAAGGTGCGTGTCTTGGTGCAAACAGCGGGTGAAGGCCACCGTCCCAGCCTCGATTTCACCATTCTTGATGCCGCCGGTCATGAGATCTCACGCTCCGTGATCGTCGAGAATTACGATCAGAAGACCGAGTTCACCATGCACCTAGCCCGGCCTGACTTTGAGCAGCCGATGAAGCTCAAGTGCAGGGCATACTTCGAGAATAGCGAGTTTTCGGCAGAGAAAACAGTTCAAATTACAGCAATATAAGTTGTATTTCAATTCTGTAAAGAACCCGCCAAGTCAAAACAAACCTGGCGGGTTTTGAATTCGAATTGTTGCGGGGTACAATAATTGCAACGTGATTCAAGATATGACTTAAGATAATCATCTTACCCACCTTGCTCAGCGGAGCCGGTCAATGACTGCGAGCGTCGCGCACAGAAGTCCAATACGCCCGATTATTCTCGGCATGATCTCGATCATGAGCCTGGCGTTCGTCTCCGCCTGTAACCTGAGCAAGATGCTGACCACATCCACCCAGAACCCCACGCTCTCCCCCACACTCGGCACTCAAGACCTCACCACCCAAACGACTGATGCGAAACCTGCTGCTTTACAGCAGCAATCCAACTCGTTCACGCCGCAACCGACGTCCCAGGCACCCACCCCGGCTTCGGATAGGATCATCCTTTCTTTGGCTCAGGCAGGCCGCGAACATCTCTACGTCTATCACCCCATGCTCCAGCCGCTCGTTCAATTGACGACGGGCGACTGCGATGACCGCGATCCAGCTGTGAGTCCTGATGGAAAAAAGATCGCCTTCACATCCAACCGCAATGGATCCTGGGATCTCTACGTGCTCGACCTGACCAACCAACAGGTCACCCAATTGACCGATACCCCTGATTTCGACGGCTCGCCAAGCTGGTCGCCCGATGGTCAATGGATCGCATACGAAACATACGACGGTTCTTTTTTTGATATCATCGTCATGCCGGCAAACGACACTTCCATCCCCTCCATCCAATTGACGGAGGATTCGGGCAACAATTTCGCACCTGCCTGGTCACCGGCTGGGCGCGAAGTGGCATTTGTAACCGACAGGGAGGGCAGCGATCAGATTTGGATTGCAGACCTCGATAAAGTGGATGAGCGTTACAAGAAGATCACCGGTTCAGTCGATGCGAGCTATACTTCGCCCGCGTGGTCTCCAAATGGGGCGATGCTTGCATGGACAAAGACCATCGAAAGCGTTTCGACAGTCGAAACTTCCGAAGAGGTCGATGGCGTTCGAGTGACCCGCTCGCTTGGGCAAGGTTCAGAGCCCGTATGGTCACCGGATGGATCGGCTTTGTTGGTGCAGATCGGTCAACCTAACGCAACCTATCTTGCAGGCTACACTGCAGCAGATTTCTTGCTGCTATTCCCCGCGCATCTCCTCCCCTCATCCATCCATGGTGCTGACTGGCGTCCGGTCGATATTGCTGCGCTGGACCAGAATATCGCCTCTGCGCAAGACTCCGGTACAGATGCAGGCCTCCTTTGGGATCCGGTCATTACCGGGCCAGTGGGCATGAACAATCGCAAAAGCCTGGTGCAGATCCCTGGTGTAAGCGCTGCTTATCCCTACCTTCAGGATGGCATCGACGAGTCATTCAATGCGCTGCGTGCCGCTGCAGGCCGAGAACTCGGCTGGGATTTCCTTTCCCGCCTCGATGACGCCGTACTGCCGATTTCAGCCCCCCCTCAACCGGGCCTTTCAGAGAATTGGCTCTATACCGGCCGCGCGATTAACGTTGACTCCACCCCGCTCGATGCTGGTTGGATATCGGTCACCCGGGAAGACTTCGAAGGCAGAGTCTACTGGCGTGTTTGGGTGCGCTGCTTGAACCAGGATGGTTCGTGCGGCGAACCACAGCATCTGCCTTCCTGGAATTTCTCCGCCCGCTACGATGGAGATGACCAGGCTTATGAAGACGGTGGAAGAATCGGCGAAATTCCCTCGGGCTACTGGGTCAATTTGACCGATTTGGCTCTCACTTATGGCTGGGAACGTTCAGCGTCACTCACGAACTGGCGCGCCTACTTTCAGGCGACGCTCTTCAACCAGTTTGTCCTTCGCCAGGGGATCAGTTGGGGCGATGCCATGCTCGAATTGTATCCCGCTGAAGTGCTGCAGGGAGCAGATGGATCGATACCTCTGCCGATAAAACAATGAGAACGAAATCCGGCATCACAGATATCGCTCAGAAAAGGCACCCGCTGAAAGCGTGCGTGATGCTCCTTGGTATTGCGCTGATGCTGATAATGAGCGGCTGTGCCGAAAAAGCCGTTGCGGCAAGCCAAAAAACGCCGACCGTGGAGATCACTGTTCCCACGAGCACCTCCCATCTGCCAGATCAGACTGCGACTACACCTGAAGCGTTTCCAACGTCCACGCCTCTGCAAAGTGTCATGGCAACTCCCGTTCCTCTTGTGCAACTCACCTTCGAATCCACTCCGACAGAACCTGGCTCTCTATGGCGCCCGCCCCTGTACAAAGTGCCCCTAGCCCTCAACCCTAATGATCATTTCTACTTCATAAGTCCCCTGCCCTCAAACTATGAGGACTGGCCGGTTGCCGATTATCGCTACGGCTATATTCTGCCTGACACTACCACTTTACACACAGGTACAGATATCAAAGCGCCGCTCCATACCCCCATCCTGGCCGCTGCAGACGGCAAAGTTGTCTTCGCAGGCTACGGCTTGCTTACAGGTGCAGGTAATAAAGAGGATCCTTACGGCATCGCAGTGGTCATTCGTCACAACCTGAGCTTCCAGAATCGCACCATTCTGACGGTTTACGCCCACATGGAGAAGACGACGGTTCAGCAGGGTGATTGGGTTAAGTCCGGTGAGCAGATCGGCTCCGTTGGTCTCACAGGCGCAACCACCGGTCCGCACCTGCACATCGAAATCCGCCTGGAAGACGGCGAGAATGACAATGAATACGAAACGCAAAATCCCGAGCTGTGGATCGTCCCACCCGTGGGTTATGGCGTGCTTGCCGGAAGGTTCATGACCACCGGCGGAGAATTGCAGGGGCAGAAGCAGGTTTGGGTCAAGTCAATCGACACAGGCCAGATATGGACGATGGTTACCTATTCCATTCGCATGACCCGGGTGGATCCATATTACAAGGAAAACTTCTTGCTCAACAATCTACCCGCCGGCAAGTATGAGATCAGCACCTACTATTTTGGACTCCAGGCTCAAATCGTCGAAATCCACCCCGGCGCGGTCACATTCTTTGAATTCACAGGCAGAAACAAGTACAGGGTGGGCGACCCCGCGCCCCTATCGACTGACGAATTCTTAACCGATTTCTAACAGCCAACTTAGCCCGGATTAATGTTTTATCAAAAAAGCCTTGACAATCATGCCAAGGCGTTTGACAATAGCTCTGTCAATCAATGAACCAAAAAAGGGAGTACATCATGTTTTCTACGAAATTAAGAGCTGGCCTCTTTATGATGCTTGCATTCGCGCTGGCATTAGCCGGTTGCGCCAAGCCGACTGAAGATCCGGCGGTGCGAATCACCCAAATAGCGGCAACTGTGCAATATCAACTTACCCAAAGTGCGCTTTTAACCCCCTCGCCAACTGCCACCTACACTCCGACCGCCACGGCAACACCCCAGCCGCCTACACCCACACTGAATGTAACGGTGACACCACCCACTTTGACGGCAACCCGCCCGGTGAGCAACTCCGGCGATAATGCCACATACGTCGCGGATGTAACCATCCCGGATGGAACGGTAATGACGGCAGGCACCAAGTTCACCAAAACCTGGACGGTAAAAAACAGCGGCACCACTACTTGGACCAAGGAATACCAACTGATCTACCTTGACGGTATCATGGGAACAAACAACCTCCAGGCCGTGAAGCTCACCCAGGATGTTGCTCCAGGCGCTACGATCGACATCAGCGTCGACTTTACCGCGCCACAAACCAACGGTCCTTACGTCAGTTATTGGAAAATGTACAACGCAGCAGGATATGTGTTTGGTGACGCGCTGAATCTGCAGTTCTCTGTTGGGTCTGCTACTTCAACCTCAGCTCCGCAGGCAAGCGCGACCGAAACGGCAACCTTCACTTCTACACCTGGCACGACCACCACACCCGGAACCACACCGTAGATCATCCATGATCGAAAATGCAAGTCCCGCCGTTTTGACGCAGCAAATCGAAGCCGAGGCATTCCGCCTTGGCTTTTGCTTATTTGGGGTCACCCATGCAGCAGCGCCTGAGAATTATCCAACCTATGAGCAATGGCTGGCACAGGGTCTGAATGCGGGGATGAGCTACATGGCCTCGACTTACCATCGTAATGCTCGCCGCAATCCGAGCTTGCTACTGCCGGGAGTCAAATCGATCCTCGTTTTGGGCTGGCCATACGAACTGACTCTGCAGGCTTCAGCCAAACCGCGTGGATGGATCGCAGGATATGGGGCAGAAGCAGACTATCACCATCGATTGCTGCAGCCGATGCAAGACCTTGTCGACTTCATCGAGCGCCACACAGGAATAGCCGTAGAGAGCAGATGTTACACTGACAGCGCGCCGATCCTCGAACGTGAATTGGGCAGGCGAGCCGGTTTGGGATGGATTGCCAGGAATTCATGCCTGATCTCACCCAAAGCGGGCTCCAACTTCCTATTGACCGAGATCTTCCTGGACTTCGAGTTACCGCCTTCGCATCCGTTCGCCGGCGATCGCTGCGGCACCTGTCACCGCTGCATCGACGCCTGCCCCACCCATTGCATCCGAAATGACCGTACCATTGATGCCGGAAAGTGTATTGCGTATTTGACAATCGAAAACAAGGATGGGATGCCCCCCGAGTTGAGAAACCCTGTTGGCGAGTGGCTATTTGGCTGCGACATCTGCCAGACAGTCTGCCCCTGGAACTCGCGCCAGGCAAGGCTGAAGCATGGTCCTCAACCCGGCGCGTATCTTGGCATGGAAGAAATGGCGAACGATCTGATGCTTACGAACGCAGAGTTCAAGGCAAAATGGGCCGGCTCTCCCATCCTTCGCGCCAAGAGAACCGGATATTTGCGCAACCTGGTCACAGTGATTGGCAATGCAAAAGATGAAAAGTCCATTTCTGCCCTCAAGGTCCTTTTGAACTGCGAACCAGATGCAAGTCTGCACGAACTCATTCAATGGGCACTGGCAATGATCACCGCTTGACCGGAGTTGAAAACAGCGCCTGCAGCGAGAAAAAAGCTGCCTTTCGGCAGCTTTTTGCATTTACAACAACATTTACGGGGTGGGAGTCGCTGTAGGCGGCTTGGTGACAACCGGGTATGCCAGGGTACTGGTCGGTGCCAGGGTACGAGTCGGGGTCACCAGGTTGACCTGCACTTTGAGACTATCACCAATACTGATGTTGTCGCTGGTGAGGGCATTAAGGGTTTTGATCGATTGGACGGTCGAATTGAACTTGGCAGCGATGCTGGCCAGCGTATCGTTGGGTTGAACGGTATACGTGATTTCAGTACCGCGCGGTAGATCGCTCGGGACCTGGGTCGGTGTGGGCAGCTTGGAGCCTGGCGCTGGAATGATAATTTGTTGACCGGCGCTGATCGGGCACGAATTGCTTGGGAAGTTGTTGATGGCGAGCAGCACCAGCAAATCAACATTGAAAGCCTGGGCAATGCCCCAACAAGTTTCACCTTCCTGAACCTCGTAAAGCATTGGGCCCGAGGCAGTTGGAGAAGCTGCTGGGGTGGGTGTCTCGGTTACAGTGGGGGTGATGCTTGGAGTGCTTGTTGGCTGCGTTGCTGTTGGTGTAAATGTTACTGTCGCCGTTGGCACCTTAGTGGCAAAAATCCCTGCAAATGGATTGCCGCCAGATGTTACAGAGAGAATAATGATTACTCCTACGATCACCAAGACGGCCGCAATGGCGATCAGAAAGTAGGGCATCATTTTCTGCCTTTTTTGAAATTTATCGATCACACTTTGTGGGGTATTTTTTCCACTCATAGTTATATCCTATTCGATTGACTTTGATGATAATTCACAAGCTCACCAAGGAATTTCGCAATTCTAACTGGGTTTAACAATTCTGTCGAGAATGACCAACAAAAGGATTTAAAAAACATGATACCACATTTCTTAAGGGATTTTTGCTAGCGCATTCGCGGCAGGTATGAAAACACGCTCATGTTATAATTAAATCTCGAATCATCCATGTGTACGAATTTGTCAATGGAGGAAAATCTGATGGAGATCCATAATGTGGAATACAAGCATTGCGATCTGATCGAGGTGAGCGGCCGAATCGATAGCTCCACTGCGCCTGAACTTGCCGAAGCGATCAAGAAGATCATGGATGCGGGTCGGTTTAAGATTGTCATCGATATGAGCAAACTGGAGTTCATCTCGAGCGCTGGGCTGCGAGTGTTAATCGCCACTCAGAAAAATTGCCGGAGATACAACCGTGGCGAGCTTGTCTTTGCCGGGATCTCCAAATACATCATGGATGTATTCGAACTTGCGGGTTTCACGCCATTATTCAAGTTTTTTGATGATGTTGTTGCAGCAGTAGGGTATTTCTAAAAATTGGACGACATGCCAACTATCATCTTCCCGGGTTATTATAGCAGCCTGGAAAAAATCGCAGATTTCGTCAAAAAAGAAGCACAGGAATCTGGTTTAAGCAGGGCACAGATATTTGCGGTTGAAAATGCTGTCGACGAAGCATGCTCGAATATTATCGAGCATGCTTATGGCGGTGAAGGCATCGGAGATATTCACTGCACTGCCATTTGGGATCAAAAGGAATTTACGATCATTCTGGAAGATCACGGACGATCATTCGATCCTGAAAAAGTACCCGATCCAGACCTAAAGGCTCCATTGAGAGACCGTAAGCCACACGGCCTGGGGTATTACATGATGCGTCAATGGATGGATGAGGTCAAATTCGACTTTCATGACAACAGGAACCGGTTGACGCTTGTGAAATTCAAGGGATAAGGTTCTGAATGGGAGTTGGACATTCGGAAAAATCCATTGATTGGCACAACTTACTCAATCTTAGCGAAGAACTGCTTGCTCAACCAGATGCAGAGTCCATCGCAGAAGAGTTTTCCAGGCGCGTCAGCAGCACCCTGAGCTGTTCGGCCGATGTCTACCTGGCGGAACCTTCATATCCATTACCCGATGATCAAGAACTGAAAACAATCCCGACCTTTCCTGCGCCACAAGCAGTCATCAATGCGCTTATGCAAAGGAAAGAGGTGTCTTCGAAATCCACAGTCTCTGGTGAATCACAAATTAAATCACAGGGGTACGAACTGGCTATTCCTTGTATCCTCCAGGGTGTCACACTGGCGGTTCTCCACGTAACGCGTGAAAGCGAGTTTTCATCTGAAGAGACCAGCGTACTCCATCCCATGGCCTCCCAAGCAGCGATGGCGCTGCAGGTAAACCGGCAGGTGACTCTGAAAAATTGGCGCTTTGACCAGATCTCGCTCGTCCGGTCGGTGAGCTCTCAAATCGCAAATATCACCGACCTGGACGATCTTTGCAGGCGAGTGACCACCCTGATCCAATGCTCGTTCAACTTCTATTTCGTATCCATTTTTACGCTAGATCCGGGTTCAGACAGGCTGATCTTCAGGGCATCTGCGAAAGAGTGCAGCTACGACGTCTTCCCCAATTCATTTGCAGTAGGCCTGGACGAAGGCATCATTGGACATGTAGCCGCCACCGGCGAAGAACATATCACCCGTGACGTTTCGCAGGATCCATTCTTCCGCTGTATTGATGGATTACCCGACACCAAGTCTGAAGCTGTGATTCCCCTGATGGTAGAGAACAGGGTTTTGGGGGTACTTGATCTTCAGAGCGACAAGTACTTTCGTTTTCACGACAACGATATGCTCGTTCTGCGCTCGCTCGCCGATAGTATCGCCCTGGCAGTCGAGAGCACCCGCTTGTTCAACAGCCTCGAAAGGCACGCGGAACAGCTTTCGGCAGTGCTCGAGATCAACTATGCCCTCTCTTCGATCCTGGACCTGGACGAATTGCTCCAACAGGTGGTGATACTGCTTCAGAAGCGCTTTGGCTACCCATTCATTCACATCTTCACCGTCCATCCTGGGCGGAGAAAAATCATCTACCAGGCGGGGACAGCTAGGCAATCATCTTCATTGAAAAAACGATCATACGCCTTCGATTTGGATTCCAAGAAGGGTATGATTCCATACGTGGCACGGTCGGGTAAATCCTTGCTGGCAAATGACGTGAGCAAGGAGCCGCTCTACCAGCCGTCCAAGATGCCCCCGCACAACACCCAATCCGAATTGGACATCCCTCTCAACTTTGGCAACGATATCCTTGGGGTCCTGGATATCCAATCTGACAACCTCAACGCTTTCGACCAGAGAGATGTCGACCTTTTTGAAGGGTTTGCCTCTGGGATTGCGCTGGCAATGCGCAACGCAAGTCTCTTTCGCACAGAACAATGGCGGCGCAGAGTGGCAGATAGTTTCCAGGACATCGCCAGCCTGCTTTCGACCAACCTCGAGTTGAGCAAGCTGCTCGATACGATATTGACCGAGCTGGAGAAGAATCTCCCATGTGATGCATCGGCCATCTGGCTGCGGGATGAGCGCGAGGACATCGATTCTGAGCAAAGGCCGCTGACGCTTGCAGCAGTGCATGGAACGAACCGGCAAAAAATCACAGAAACACGTGAAGAGTCTATGGCTGTCCGCGATTGGCTCGATCGAGCTCTCGACTCGAGCGGGCCCATCATCCGCAGTCCCAAAGATCCATACGGTCCGCTGGGAGCGGCCTGCGGTTACAGGCAGAATTACTCATCCATAGCTGCGCCGCTCAAAGCTGGAGATAGAATTTTGGGCTTGCTCACATTAGCTCATCACAATGAAGGCCGGTATGGATCTGAGACGATGGCGATCACTTCGACCTTTGCAAGCTACGCTGCGGTCGCCATTCAGAACACGAAAATCATCGCCTCAGCCCAGGAGGATGCATGGTCGTCGACTGTGCTGCTTCAGGTAGCCGAAGCGACCCAGGCGATCGATGATAAGGAAGAACTCCTCGCAACGATGACCCGCCTGACGCCTCTGCTGATCGGGATCAACCAGTGTGCATTCTTCTTGCGCGATGAAGAAACCGAAAGCTACGTGATCAAGTCCTGGTACGGATTTCACCCTGCGGAAGGTGAAACTCACTTCAAGGAAGAAGATGCGGTTGCATTTCTGCGGCTGGGTGCGACACAAAACCCAATCTTTATCCAGGATGCCAGGAGCGAGCTAGGGCTTTCAACCCTGGAGACCTCGATCGACCATGGCACTATCGTCCTCCTTCCGCTGGTTGCACACGGCGAGCTGCAGGGTGCATTTCTGGTGACACATTTGAGTTCGAGCGAGTTGGGCATCGATAATCCATTCAATGATCAGACGCTGGCGATCATTCAAGGCATTGCTCAACAAACTTCCGTTGCCCTGGAAAATATCAACCTTCTCGAGAAGCGACAGGAAGAAGCCTACATCACAGCGGTGCTGCTGCAAGTCGCTCAGGCTGTGGTCAGTCAAAACGAACTGGAAGATATTTTGGACACCATCGTCCACCTGGTGCCAATCCTGGTCGGGGTGGATACCTGCGCCTTCTACATGCTGGACAAGGCCGCGCAACGGTATCATCCGACTAAGGTTGTGTCCAATACACATGCCCTGGAAAATGCCATCATGGCGCGGGATTTTAGCGCGGGCGAATTCACCCTGATCGATTCGATCGTCAATACAGATTCGCCGGTCGCCTGCGCACTTGACGACCCCGAATTGCCATTCGAGGAATGGCCCAAGATTGCGGGTTGCAGCACCCTGGAAGAACTGGATGTGACCAGGCCAAGTGGTCAAAATCACTGGATTCTTGGTTTTCCCCTTTCGATCAAAGGCGAGATCTACGGCTTTATGATCTCGCGTGAAGTGGATGTTCCAAGGGAATTTCAATCCAAACGCGTCGAACTGCTCAACGGAGTAGCCCAGCAGGTAGCGCTGGCCATCCAGAACGACCGGTTCAAAAAGGAAATGGTCGATCGCGAAAGGATCGATCGTGAAATCCAACTGGCAAGGCAGATCCAGGAGACTTTCCTGCCCACCGTAGTTCCCCAGCCCAAAGGCTGGGATGTCGCCGTCAGGTGGCGGACCGCGCAGGAAGTAGGCGGCGATTTCTATGATATCTTCCTGACCCGAAACAGGAATCTGGGCTTGTCGATCGCAGATGTTGCCGATAAAGGCATGCCTGCAGCCCTCTACATGACCGTAACCCGCACGCTCATCCGTTCAACCTCGCAGGCGATAAGATCACCCGCGAAGGTACTTGAACGGGTGAATGAATTGCTCTTCATGGATTCGCAGAACGGAATGTTCGTTACTGCAATCTTTGCCATCCTGGACCCTGAAAAGGGCGTCCTAAAATATGCAAATGCCGGGCATAACCTGCCATTGTTGCTGCGTGCTCATACAAAAGAGATTGAGGTGCTGCCAAAGGGGGGAATCGCTCTCGGCGTGATAGAAAACGCAATCTATGAGGAACATGAAATACGACTTGATGCAGGCGACAGCCTGCTGCTCTATACAGACGGGGTGACCGAGGCTTTTTCATCCTCTGGAGAGTTGTTCTCAACAACACGGTTGAGGTCTGCGATGCTATCCATGGCCGGGCAGACAGCCAACAAAATGCTCGACCAGATCGATCGATCGATCGACGAATTCAGGAAAGGCAGCCTGCCATCAGATGATTTAACGATGGTTGCGCTGCGCCACAAAAAATGAACGATCCCCACTTGGGGATCGTTATTTGTTGAGGATCAGTGCCATCCAGATATCCCAATTGCTGACGGGTTGCGGCGTGGGTGTAGGTTCGAAGACCGGCGCCGGGGTCGAGCCGGGTGGCGCAACCGGGATGATGACGTTATCCCCTGGGCGTGACATGTGCCCCTCTTCGTAAGCCCACTGCTCCACAGCCGAAACAGACGTCGAATAGTACATTTGGGTTTCCAGATTATTCAAAGTTGACTGAAGAACGGCAACTTGCGTTGCAGAGTGACCTCGCTGCTCGCTCAAGCGGTTCAACTCGTTCAGCCGGCTGTTGAGATCCATCACCAGGAAGAAGAGTACCACGCCGATGCCGACCAATAAGATCTTTCGGTAATCGAACTTTCTTGGGGCGCGGTGCGGTTGATCTTCCATAAAACTATCTTACACCCAATAGAATTTGCAGACAAGCAAGAGAAATAAAATCCCCGTAGTACGGGGATCCAGTGCCGAAGGAGGGATTTGAACCCTCATGGAAGTACATCCACTACGCCCTGAACGTAGCGCGTCTGCCAATTCCGCCACTTCGGCTGCAAGTTCCAATTCTATCAGAATTCATTAGATTGTCAATCTTTGACCGTTAAATCGTATTTGATACTGGTCATGCAGCTGACCTCATATTCAGATCTTTACGTTTTGTCAAATTGCGTTTCCTATGCCATAATCATTTTTATAGTCGATCAAAGCTCCGCTTCGAATGGTGTAGAACTTGCATCGTAGAGGTAGCCTGGTTCGACTTCATGGGTGGTCTATGCATCGACCGCAACACTGATTGATCCCGAAAAATCATCGAAAACCTTCGAGCAGGCACAAAGAGCAAACTATGATCTCTCCCAAACTCAACTCAAACGAACAACGCAGCATCAGCGAGCTGAATCATCTCGAAGCAGAATTACGCACGACCCTCGAGCAAAATGCCAGGCTGCAAAACGCTCTGGCTGACGCCAATATGCGTATTCTGGCGATGCAAAACATGCAGCAACCTTCGGCCGGGATCACCGGCGCGGAAGTCTACCGGACCTTGATCAGCGAGCTGGATCAACCGTTGACCACAATCAACGGTTTCTGCGATATTTTGCTTCTCGAATCGGTTGGGATTCTTGGGTCACTTCAGCGCAAGTTCATCGAGCGGATCCAGCATTCGGCTCAAAGTATGCATATCATGATTAACGACCTCTCGCGCTATGCTGGTCGCGAGATCTCGCATGGACAGGTCTCTTCAGATTTGATCAACCTTACAGATGTCATCAATTCCACGCTTAATACCCTTTCAGGTTCGTTTCTTGAAAAACAGATCACTCTTGCCTTCGATATGGATGATACAATCCCTTCGTTCGTGGCTGACCGGCAGGATATCGAACAAGTCATTCAACTCATCCTCCTCAATGCTGCAAAAGCGGCTCCCGAAGAAGGCTTCGTGCAGTTGACAGTAAAATCGGACCTCGATATCCGGAACAAATCGATCAGCATGAACGTCTTTAATAGCGGAACCGGGATCAAGGAAATCGATATCACGCGTATTTTCTCGACGATGGTTCCTGATACTGAAAACCATGTCAATGGCCTGGGAATCAGCCAAAAGGAATTCAGTATTTTGAAGATGCTCGTCGAGGAATTGGATAGTTCGCTCAACGTGATCTCAGATCCGAACGAAGGAACATCTTTTATCCTCAAAATACCACTGCGACAGGCTTAGTCGTAAGCAGCGCTGAAAGTGAAGTGAAAACATGCGGAAAATCGTCATCTTCTCGTTCGTTTTATTATTGGTACTTACTGGATGTAACCTTCCATTGAGCATCTTCTCGGCAAATCAGACCCCGTTACCGATTTCAGACCTGTCGAATTCAGAAACTTCGAATGGAGCTCCCACTCCGACGCCGTTTCAACCCCTGGCGCCAACACCCGGAGCTGGCGAAGACTCGCTAATCAATATCCCACCCACCAGCCCCACAGACATTGGACCTACTCCATTCGCCGGGGCAGACCTCGGTTTCGAGCTTTCCAAGAGCATGATCACCATTTTGCTCCTTGGATCAGATCAGCGCGCAGATGCCAGTTACCGCACCGACGTGATCATGCTGCTCGCGGTAGACCCCGACAAAGGAACTGTGACGCTCACATCGTTCCCGCGCGACCTGTACGTGTCGATTCCTGGAATCGGAATGGAGAGGATAAACACGTCCCAGGAATTTGGCGGCTTCGCTCTGACTCAGGCGACCTTCCAGTATAATTTTGGCTTCACTCCAGATTATTACATTTTGACCAACTTCTCGGGTTTCGCTGCAATTGTGGATACCCTGGGGGGTATCGATGTGAATGCAGCCTATACACTTACCGATATCTGCAGCCTTCCGCAAGCAGTCGACAAAATGTGCACTATTAATGCCGGCATGAATCATATGGATGGCGCGACTGCCTTGTGGTATTCACGTGCGCGCAAATCGACCAGCGACTTCGATCGCACGCGTCGCGCTCAAGAAGTCATTACAGCCATCTTCCAAAAATCGATAAGCCTTAACGCACTCAACCGGGCACCTGAGCTTTACCAATTATTCAAAAGCTCGGTCGAGACCGATGTACCGCTATCTACAATCGTGAGCTTGATGCCTCTCGCCGGAAAAGTCGCATCCGACACTTCGATCGTAAAGCGTTATGCCATTGGCGCCAATGATGTCACCAGCTATATCGTACCCGCGAACAACGCGCAGGTGCTGCTGCCCAATTATGACGCGGTAATGGCAATCATACGCAAAGCTTTCGGCGGCAATTGACATTCGATTTGAAAAGCTGTACACTGTCCTGTAGTTAGACTATACGAAAGACAATCTATTTACAGGACAATAGGATGAGCGAATCTCCCGAAATTCATATTGCGAGCACCACCCCTTTGCAGCCCGCCATTAAATCCTGGGAAGTGTTCCTTGCCGATCAGGGTAGATCTCCGTATACGATCAAAGCCTTCCTGGGAGACATGAGCCTGTTTGCAGGATTCTTCTCTCCTGAAATCGGTGTGGGGGCAATCACCACTCAAGAAATCAACCGCTTCCTCAACTGGCTGCAAAAAGAACGCAATATCCCGTGCAGTCCAAAGAGCCTTGCCCGGAGAATCACCTCGATCAAGGCGTTTTTCCGCTGGCTTGCGCAAAGCGGCCGCATCCCCGCCGATCCTGCCGAAAAGGTCGTCCAGCAATCGGTGATCAGTCCGCTTCCCGAGGTGCTCACAGATAAGGAACGCGACAAGCTCATTCAGGCTGCGCTTCTGAAACGCAATGGCCAAAAACCCGATGCTCGCCCTTACACTCTCTTGATGCTGCTCCTTACGACAGGGATAAAAAAGGGTGAATGCCTGGCGCTCAACCTCAACCACATCGACCTTGAGAATCCTTCCGGTAAAGTGTTGTTTATCCGCTACGCCAACAGCGGCAACCGCTATAAGGAACGCAAGATCGAACTCAGTGACGATTGGGTCGATGCTTACCAGGAATACTTGCAGCAATACAAACCTGCCGACCAGGTTTTCCCCTGGTCTCCACGCAGGCTGGAGTATTTGCTTGAGGATCTCGGCAAGGAATCAGGATTGATCAAGCATCTCTCATTCGATATGTGCCGCTGGACCTGTGTGCTGAACGATTGGAAATCAGGTGAAGATCGAGAAAAGATTCGTCAAAAGCTGGGGATTTCCAAAATCCAATGGCGTGAGGTTGGATTGAAGCTCAGGCAATTGGCGGGTGAAGTACCTGTAAAGTGAATTAATTTTGACGCCAAGAATAACCGGCCTGGACTTCAGCCGGTTATTTATTTTTCTGGGTTAATTCCATTCTCAGCACTCTACGTGTTTCCTGCGTGACCTTGCAGAACTCTGCCGGCCGGTAGCCTGGCACCCAGACGATTTTGCTCTGGCTGCGGACAAGCGGCCAGGCATCTCTTGCACGCGTTGGAAGATGTTCATTCGTAAAGAAATCTCCAATTTTGATCGATTTGCCATGCATGCCGAATGGCATAAACACGTCCCCCGGAGCGCGTGTTGCCAATTGGAGGGGCTGCACCACCTTATCTTCATCCAACAGACATACCCATGGATCGGGAGTGGCTGTATCGTACCGAGAAGATTCAAGCCGCTGTAGCGTTAGCTTCCATCCACCCTGCAATTCGCGGCTTCCAGGAGCCAGATCTCCCATATCAGCGGTAATCACTTGCGGCCAGAGATCGAAAAGCGGTCCGACTCTGGCGGTAACCAATACGCTTCGGCCGTCATATTTGAGAACCTCGATCTCGTCCGTTGCCTGGCAAGTCTTGTTGAAATCAGGATGCAGCATGTACTGTGCCGCCCTTTCGACTTCAGCAAAGGATACGTCGCGAAGCGTAGACTTCAACTTAAAAATGATTTTCCTGACGAGTCTGCGTAAAAACCACAAGGCCTTATCTTGAAATTCAGTGGTATCGACCAGCATCCAACCATCGCCACTACGCAATTGAATTTGCCCCACCAATACGTCGACTTCAGCATCGAGTTGCGAGTCCTCTTCTGCCAGGATTGATGCAGTCTGCCAGAGATGACGTTTGAATTCAGCATTATAGGTCTCGAGCTGAGGGATCAGCTCGCTGCGAATTCGATTTCGGAAGTATGCGGGATCGGCATTGGTGACATCTTCGAGAGGAGTCAGGTGATGAAATTGGCAGTATTCCTTGATTTCTGATCGCCAAACCGCGAGGAGAGGACGAATAAGCGGAATCGCAGACTCGCCGAGAGGGTCCCTGGCTCGATATCGCATGCCGGCGAGGCCGCTGCTTCCTGCACCGCGTAATAGATGCATCAATACCGTCTCCACCTGGTCGTCAGCATGATGGGCTACGGCTACGGCATCGGCGCGATAGGCTCTTGCCATCTCGAACAGGAAGCGATAGCGCAAGATCCGCGCCGCCTCCTCAATTGAGAGCTTGCGTTCCGAGGCGAATTCCCGTACTTTTCCTACTTCCTGCACGAATGCTACTTCCCAATCCTCAGCGATCGCTCTGCATCGGGCGGCATCTTCAGCCGACTCAGACCGCAAATTGTGATCGAAATGCGCCGCAATGACCTCGACGGGCTGGCTCTTGAGCAAGTGCAGCAGGCAAAGGCTGTCCGCTCCACCCGAGAAACCGATGAGAACGCGCTGCCCGGGATCGACGCGGCATCGATCAAACAAAAATTCAGAAATCTGGGGCTCAAGCATGTGTGAATTATAGCATCCGGAAGTATGTTTGCTTGTCTGTACACTTTATTTATGCTAGACTGGTAAAAACCTGAGAACATGGGGTGGACTATGCCAGATAAGATTCTGATCGTAGACGACGATCTGGAAACACTACGTCTCGTCGGGTTAATGCTACAACGGCAGGGCTATGACATCGTTGTTGCCAACAGCGGAAAGCAGGCCCTCGAATTTGCCAGGAATGAAAGCCCCGATCTGATCGTCCTCGACATCATGATGCCGGGGATGGACGGATTCCAGGTAAGCACCTTGCTGCGCAGCGATCCTGCGCTCACCGGAATCCCGATTCTGATGTTCACTGCAAAGAGCCAGGTCGACGACAAGGTTGCAGGCTACGATGCCGGCGCTGATGATTATCTGACCAAGCCGGTACATCCGGCTGAACTGGTTGCACACATCAAGGCTCTTTTGACTCGCAACCGCAATCGCCCGGCCCCTCTGCCTGTAGTCCAGCGCGGCTATTCGGTAGGTATCATTGGAGCCAAGGGGGGTCTGGGTATTTCGACGCTTACCCTGAACCTGGCAGCCAGTTATGCGCAAAAGAACAAATCGGAAGTGATCGCCGCCGAAATCCGGGCAGGCCAGGGTACCTGGGGACTGGAACTTGGCTTCGCACCTTCGAATGCAATTGAAACACTCCTGCGCATGAACCCGTCAGATATCACTCCTGCAGAAGTGGAAAAGCATCTGGTGGGAACCGCTTTCGGCGTGCGGCTGTTGTTAGCAAGCCAGAATTCCCTGGGTTTGGATTTCGCCGGGTTTACCGAAAAGATTATTGCCTTGATCAATTGCGTGACCCTTTTGAGCCCGATGAGCTTCATCGATCTCGGCACACCTTTCCTTCCACGATATGAGAAGATCTGCAGTGTTTGCAGCGAACTCATCGTCGTCACCGATGCTATTCCTGCCACGGTAAACCGGACGAGGGTTTTGCTCGCCGAGTTGCGTTCAATGAGTTCGGCATCGGGCAAGATGATCAATATCGTTCTGATCAACCGTGCCCGCAACGATATGCAATTGAACTCTATCCAGGTTTCGGATCTCTTGAACGGTGAAGCCATCAGCATGATGATTCCCCCCGTTCCTGAACAAACTTTCCAGTCTATACAAAAACAGGCGCCCCTGGTCAAAGTTCATGCTGACGGCCTGGCTGCCCAGCAAATTATCCAACTTGCGGATGTGATCAAGGCTCACGCCACATAAGCGGAATTGATCTGCCGGTTTGACCTTTAGTCAGCAGTGGCTTTGTCACTATAGATGTGTTTGAGTTTGAGAGAGTTATAACGACCTGGATCCCCGCCGGCCGAATTGCCTTTCCAGCAGGTCAACGGATAGGTGGATCATCGTCGGACGGCCATGCGGGCAGGTTCGCGGAGAAGTGCAGTTCTCCAGGTCGTGAAGAAGCGCTTTTTGCTCTTCAACACTGAGAGTCTGTCCACCCTTGACGGCCATACGTTTGCAGACCCTGGCGATGATTTTCTCTTCCAATTTGTTCTTGAGTGGAGTCTCATCCTCTTCGAAGTCTTCAACCACCGAGCGGACGATATCTGCGGGATCGCCGCGGTCGAACAATGCCGGGATGGAGCTCAGTCGAAAAGTGTTTGCGCCAAATTCTGTCAGGTCGATCCCATACTCGTTCAATGCATGCAAACTGGTTTCCAGCAGTCGGGCGGCATCCGGGGTAAGCGTAACCATCACCGGCTGAAGCAATTGCTGAGTGGCGATCTTTCCTCTCTCTGAGGTCAATCGTTCGAAGAGCACCCGCTCATGGGCCGCGTGCTGATCGATGAGGTACAGTCCGTCCGGTCCTTCTGCCACTATGTAAGTTGCACCAATCTGACCCACCAGCCGCAGCAAGGGGATTTCGCCGCCCAGGCGCTGGGCGGCCGCGCTCTCAGCTGCCCGCCCATCTTCATCGAGAACAGCATCGGAAATTGACGTATCGAAAAGCAATCCATCGGAGCGTGTTGGCACTCCTGCATCCTGAAACGGAAGCGCAGTCTTCCAGATCGTGGGTGAAAACTGCGGAACCGGGGAAAAAGCGAGTAGTGCCCGACGAATTGCCCGCTGCATCCTGGTAAAGACCTGGTCCGGCTCGCGGAAGCGCACTTCTGCCTTGGCTGGGTGAACGTTGACATCCACTTCCTCGGCAGGTAGCTGGATGAATATCGCAGCGGTAGGGTACCGACCGACCATCAAGTAAGTCTGGTAAGCCTTGAGCAAGGCCGTCGTGAGGGCGATATCCTGCACCCAGCGACCATTGACAAAGAATGTGATCTCGCGCCGGTTGGACCGGGTCAGGCTGATCGGGCTGATGAATCCCTTGATTTCAGTCTGGCTCTCGATAAAGTCCACCTCGAGAAGCTGCCTGGCAAAATCGACACCGTAGATTTGGGCTGCAACCTCGCGCTGGTTGCCCGAGCCCATGGTCAAGAATTCTTCGGATCCTTCCATAATCAGGCGAAAACTTATCGAAGGATACGCCAGGGCGTAGCGTGTAACGAACGCGGTGATCTGCTGCCTTTCGGTGAGATCTTTCTTGAGGAATTTCAATCTCGCAGGGGTATTAAAAAACAGATCTTCGACCTGGATCGCCGTTCCTGCAGGTATGCCCACATGCTCTTCGACCAGGGTCTTGCCGCCGTCCACGCGGATGCGTGAACCGATCTCGAGTTCTCTTGAACGCGATGAAACAGTCATGTGCGAAACGGAGCCGATCGAAGCGAGGGCTTCTCCACGAAAGCCAAGCGTGCGAATGTGGAAGAGGTCTTCAGCCGATCTCAGTTTACTCGTGGCGTGCCTGGCGACGGCTAGCGCCAGGTCTTCGGGTTGGATGCCGCTGCCATCATCAGCGACTTCGATCATACGCCGGCCCGCTCCATCGACTCGAATGGCGATGCGTGTTGCACCGGCATCGATTGCGTTTTCGACAAGCTCTTTCACCACAGAAGCCGGGCGTTCCACGACCTCGCCTGCCGCGATCTGAGATGCGACTTCATCGGCCAACAGTTTGATTTTCACGGGCTTAATTATAGCTTATTCAAGTTTTTCAGCTTTCAGGGGGCGTTCAGGCAAATGAATCAGGGTATACTTCAGCCATGCCGTTCGAAGCCATGCTTTTCGATCTTGATGACACACTGTACCCCCCCACCTCAGGGGTTTGGGAGGCCATTGGTGTTCGGATTGACCGCTATATCTACGAAAAAGTTCACATTCCAAGTGACGAAGTTGTAGCCTTGCGCAAAGAACTATTCCACAAGTATGGAACGACCATGCGCGGGCTGGTCCAGCTTTACGGTGTCGATGCAGAAGATTATCTCGAGTACGTCCATGATATCGATCTGAACCGGTATCTTCAGCCCAATGAAGCGTTACGCAATACGCTCATGGGCTATTCTCAGAGAAAAATCGTCTTCACCAATGCCAGCCTGAAACACGCGACGCGGGTCGTTGCGCGGCTTGGGCTTGAAGGAGTATTCGACAGGATCGTGGATATTCAATCCATCGTCCCTTACTGCAAGCCTCAAAAGGCTGCTTTTCAGAAAGCGTTCGAAGTCGCGCAAATTCGTGTTCCTGAAGAGTGTGTGATGCTTGACGATTCGCTGTTGAACTTGAAAACTGCGCAGGAATTGGGGATGTTCGCAATTCAAGTGGGTTCTGAGGATCGGGTTGCTGGCGCCGATGCAGCGGTGATGACGTTGATCGATCTGCCGAGCGTGATCCCGCTAAACGGAGCCAGGGGGAGGACATAGCCATGCACCTTTCAAGCGCAGCCTGGGTCATCCTGATCATCTTTGTGGTGTTTATTATTGCCTTGAATTTGAATCTCATCTTCGCCTTCCGAAAGAAGCATCAAGATGGAGATTGGGTCGACAAGATCCGGAAAGCCAATCAATCCGCTGCCAATCCCTGGAAAGAGGAAGACGAAAACTACGAAAAATTGTCCAATAAAGTAAAAGAAATCAAATCCTCCAATCCCCCAACAGATCAAAAGACATCTGAATAAGCTCATCTGGCTTTAACCCACACATGGTATCTTTGGTTGTTTGTGAATCGCTGAGTTCGCAGGAGAATTGAATATGAAGAATGCCGGTCGGAATGTTTTATTGGTTTTCATCGGCCTGTTGTTACTTGCCGGATCGTTTTCAGGCGGTGTGCTGGTAGGGTGGCTCATCCCAAGCCGTACGGCAACTGAGATTCCCACGCTTTCGACCACTCAGACCCCCACCCAAACCGCTACCTCTTCGAGCCAAACCTCACTGGATGCGCTTTTTGCGCCTTTCTGGCAGAGCTGGGACATCGTGCATCAGCAGTATATCGACAAGCCTGTAGACGATACCACATTGATGCAGGGAGCCATTCGGGGCATGATCGATTCGCTGGGCGATGCCCATTCCGGATACATGACACCCCAGGAATACGAACAGGCCAATGCTCCGCTGACCGGATCTTATGAAGGCATCGGCGCTTATGTCGATACCAGCGGTAAAGTGCTTACCATCGTCAGCCCAATGCCCGGATCTCCTGCCGAAAAAGCGGGTCTGAAAGCTGGCGATCAAATCATCGCGATCGATGGAAAATCGGTGGAAGGCGTCGATCCCAGCCTGGTACTTCGCGACGTGCTGGGTCCTGCGAATACGGACGTAACTTTGACCATCCACCGGCCCGATCCTGATACCACCATGGACGTCACCCTCACCCGGCAAAAGATCACGCTTCCATCCATCGAGAGCAAGATGCTTGACAACGGCATCGCTTATGTGGCGCTCCACACCTTCGGCGAAACCACCGACGCAGATTTGAAGACCGCCCTCAACGATCTGCTTGCTCAAAACCCCAAGGGGTTGATTCTCGACCTGCGTGATAATGGCGGCGGATACCTGAATACTGCCATCGAAGTGGTTTCTGAATTTATCGATAGTGGTGTGGTCATGTACGAAGATCAAGGTAATGGGCAACGACAAACCTATACGGCAATCGCCGGCGGCGTGGCCCCCAAGATTCCTCTTGTCGTCCTGGTGAACGGCGGAACAGCGTCAGCATCGGAGATCACAGCTGGAGCCATCCAGGATTATGGCCGTGGCAAGCTTGTGGGTACCACGACTTATGGTAAAGGATCCGTTCAGAACTGGATCGCTCTGGATAACAATCAAGGAGCCGTCAGGATCACGATTGCACGCTGGCTGACTCCAAAGGAGCGTCAGATCAACGGAGTCGGGCTCACGCCGGATTACGTTGTGGAACGAACGGATGCCGATATCCAGGCTGGAAAAGACCCACAGCTTGACAAAGCGATCGAACTTCTTCTCAATCCGTAAAACGTGATATTATAAAGGGCGATTGTCTGGTACTGTTGTTTAGTGGTAAGATTTTTGTTTGACATAATAAAACGCAGAGGTTATAATCTACCTTCGCTGATATTTGAACCTGGGAGAGGCCCGTTATGGAAGATAGCGTTGTGGCGGATACAAACCGCACAATCGAAGTAAAGCAAAAACAGCAATTCAAGGGTACGGTTACACTCATCCGGCTGGCAGGAGCTGTAGTAGATATTGGACTGGGCAAGCCCGCAGTCCTGCATATCTCCCAGATCGTGGCGCCGGATAACCAACCTTTCAAACGGGTCGAAGACGTCCTGAAAGTCGGTCAAGAAATTGACGTGTGGGTCAAGAAGATCGCTCGCAAAGACGATGAAGAACGTATCGAATTGACCATGATCAAACCACTCGATCTCGAGTGGCGTGAAATCAAAGAAGGCATGACAGTCAAAGGCACAGTTGTCCGCCTTGAGAAGTTTGGCGCATTTGTCGAGATTGGCGCTGAGCGGCCCGGCCTTGTTCACATCAGCGAAATGGCGCACGGCTACGTAAAACAGCCAGGTGATGTGGTGAAGGAAGGCGACGAGATCGAAGCGAAGGTGATTGAAGTCAATCGCCGCAAGAAGCAGATCAAGTTGAGCATGAAAGCGCTTCAACCCGAACCTGAAGAGGTTGTCATCGAAAAGCCCGTTCGCCCTGCATTCAGGCCCGCAAGTTCTGAAACAGGTCCAAAACGCGACAAGAAACCTGCTCGCAAGCCACGCCGCCGCACAGATGAAGACAACAGCGGTCTGATCGAATCGATCAACGAGCCGGCGACAGAAGCCGAGCCAACTTACATGGAACTTGCACTGCGGTCCGCAATGGAAAAGGCCAAGGATCGCAAGAAGCAACAGGAAGAGAAGAAAGCCAAGAAGGTTTCGAAGGAACAGGAAGACATTCTCTCCCGCACCCTCGAAAACAAAGTCCAAACAAAGTAGACTCCTGAAACCATCCTCTTACCAGGATGGTTTTTCTTTGTGGGCGATTCTCTTTTGTGGTAAACTTTTTTATAAGATGAGTTGAACCGGGAAGGTGATCATTGAACCACCTGATTGATTGAATATTTGTGAGGAGGCGCCGAGTTTGCGGCCCTCCTCACTTCTTTATTGGAATTGGCTAATTGGAGGATGAAAGCATGGCGACGAAATATATCTTTTTCACGGGCGGGGTAGTCAGTTCTGTTGGCAAAGGCGTAACGGCAGCTGCCTTCGGCAAGGTCCTCAAAGAACGCGGCTTCAGAGTTGCTGTCCAGAAGCTGGACCCGTATATCAACGTGGATCCAGGAACCATGAGCCCATACCAACATGGCGAAGTCTATGTGCTGGATGATGGGGCCGAAACCGATCTCGACCTGGGGCACTACGAACGTTTCATCGATATTCGCCTGAATCGCGTATGCAACGTCACCACCGGGCAGGTATATGCCGAGGTGATCGGTAAGGAGCGCAGGGGAGACTTCCTGGGCGGAACGATCCAGGTCATCCCGCACATCACAAACGAGATCAAACGCCGCATTTCGCTCGTAGCGAAAACAACAGGAGCTGAAATCGTCCTGGTCGAAGTTGGCGGCACTGTCGGTGACATTGAAAGCCTGCCCTTCCTCGAATCGTTACGCCAGTTGAGGTCAGACCTGGGCAGGGATAACACAGCCTACGTCCACGTCACCTGGCTGCCTTATATCGGCGCTACCGAAGAGCTGAAAACCAAGCCCACTCAGCATTCCGTTCATGAACTGCGCTCGATCGGCATTTCACCGGATATGATCGTCGCCCGCAGCGATACCCCCGTTGAAGAAGATCTGACCGATAAGATTGCCCTTTTCTGCGATGTGGAAAAGAGAGCTGTGATACCCATGGTGACCACTCCTGTGCTTGCGGAAGTGCCGCTGATGCTCGAAGAAACCCACGCAGGAGAATATCTGCTCGAACGTCTGCACCTCGAATCGCGGAAACAGCCTGACTGGTCAGCATGGAAACGCATGGTCGAAGAAACCAGGAAGGATAAACCTGAGGTAACCATCGCGCTTGTCGGCAAATATGTCGAGCTGCATGACGCTTACATGAGCGTCCGCGAAGCCTTAAAACATGCTTCCTTGGCCCTTGGAGTTTCACTGCACATGAATTGGATCCTATCCACGGATCTTGAAAAAGGGAAATGCATGGATTTGCTCGAAGAAGCTGATGGTGTGGTCATTCCAGGAGGTTTTGGCAGCCGGGGAATTGAAGGCAAGATCAATGCTGCCCATTATGCCCGTACAAACCGCGTACCTTACCTGGGGTTGTGCCTTGGCATGCAGCTGATGGTCGTCGAATTCGGCCGCGAAATCCTGGGCACGGATAAGGTTAACTCGACTGAATTCGACCAGACCACTCCCAACCCCGTGATCGCTCTGATGCCCGAACAGGAAGGTGTGATCGACATGGGTGGCACGATGCGTCTCGGCCTCTACCCCTGTGTGCTGCAACCAGGCACGATTGCCGCCAATGCCTACAAGACAGACGAAGTTCAGGAGCGCCACCGTCACCGCTTTGAATTCAACAACCACTACAGGCAAGTTTATGCCGAGCATGGAATGATCTTTTCCGGCCAGTCGCCTGATGGCAGGTTGGTGGAAATTGCTGAATTGAAGGATCACCCCTTCATGCTTGGCACTCAATTTCATCCCGAGTTCCTCTCCCGCCCCAACCGCCCGCACCCGCTCTTTGTGGCCTTTGTTCGTGCAGCGTGTGAAAAGGCCGGTATTCCCTTCCAGGATCCACCGTTCGATTTTGATGAATAGCAGGGAAGCGGTAATCGGTTATACTATGACTGACTTTGCAGATAAAGCGGATAACCGCTATTTTGAAGTGGACAGAAAGGGAATAATATGGATAGCTTGATTCAATCAGTATTTGCTCAAGAAATTCTGGACTCTCGCGGCAACCCGACGATCGAAGTGGAAGTGGTTCTTGCCGATGGTACATACGGACGAGCTGCGGTCCCGTCCGGTGCCTCGACGGGCATCCATGAGGCTCTGGAGCTTCGCGATGGTGACAAGGCTCGTTATGGCGGCAAGGGCGTCCTTAAGGCTGTCGAGAATGTGAATTCGGAAATCGCCGAGAATCTGCTCGACTGGGATGCGACGGAACAACGCGCTATCGATCAGATGATGATCGAACTCGATGGAACGAAAAACAAATCGCGCCTCGGCGCGAATGCCATCCTGGGCGTCAGTCTGGCCGTTGCCAAGGCTGCTGCTGAATCTGTACGGCTGCCCCTTTACCGCTATCTGGGCGGCGTTTACGCTCATGTTATCCCTGTGCCAATGATGAACATCCTGAATGGCGGAGCGCACACCTCCTGGCAGTCCACAGACGCCCAGGAATTTATGGTCATGCCCTTGGGAGCTTCTACTTTCGCAGAGGGTCTGCGCTGGGGTGCCGAGATCTATCACTCCCTCAAAACTGTCCTCAAGGACCGCGGCTACACTACGCTGGTCGGTGACGAGGGCGGTTACGCGCCGGCTCTTAAGGCGAACAGCGAAGCGGTTGAGGTCATCCTCGAGGCTATCGAAAAAGCCGGTTACAAAGCGGGAGAGCAGGTGGCCATTGCGCTCGATCCTGCTGCATCTGAGTTGTATGATGATGAGACTCACCTCTACAATCTGCGCAAAGAGGGCAAGAAACTCACCGGCGAGCAGATGGTCGACTTCTGGAAGAACTGGGTCCGCCAATATCCGATTGTTTCCATCGAAGATGGACTTGCCCAGGACGATTGGGAAAGCTGGAAACTGATGACCAGCGAAATCGGCGACAAAATTCAAATCGTCGGAGACGACTTACTCGTGACCAATCCGGAACGGGTGCGCCGCGCGATCAAAGAAAAGGCCTGCAACGCATTGCTCGTCAAGGTCAACCAGATCGGTACGCTCACCGAGACAGTGGAAGCCGTGGAGACATGCCAGCGCGCCGGATGGCGCGCCGTCACCTCGCACCGCTCCGGGGAAACCGAAGATACGACCATTGCGGATATCGCCGTGGCATTGAATACCGGTCAAATCAAGACGGGTGCGCCAGCTCGTTCCGACCGCGTGGCAAAATACAACCAGCTCCTGCGCATCGAAGCTGAACTGGAAGACAGCGCCGAGTATGCAGGCTGGAAAGCCCTAAAAGCGCACGAATAATCACCCGTTTACATCAAGACGGCGGAATTTCTCCGCCGTTTTTGATTTAATTCACAATCCTGCATTCCCACAAAAATGGATTCACTGGGTATAATTCGCTTAAGCTCTCAGGAGGAGAACCATGACTGTCTACCACCACTTTGCACAGGTGTACGCCCGCGGTTATTACCCAGAGTTTTCACAGGCCCTTGCCGGGCTTCTCCCGGGTATCTTCGAGCAATACGAAATTCCAAGAACCGGAAATTTGCTCGATCTGGCTTGCGGCGAAGGCAGCTTTGCCCTTGAAATGGCCAAAATGGGTTGGAGTGTTGCAGGGATCGATCAATCTGAAGAGATGCTCCGGCTGGCACGGCACCGCGCAACGACTGCTGGCCTGGAAATAGAATTTAAGCAGCAGGATATGCGCAGCTTCGAGACGGATCGCCAATACGACCTGATCACCTGTTGGTTTGATAGCCTCAATTACCTGCTCAGAATCGAAGATGTGCAGTCAGCTTTCGAAAGGGCATACAAAGCCCTCAAACCAGGCGGATGGTTCATCTTCGACATGAACACCATCTACGGTCTGGCCATTGAATGGCAAAAACAGAAATGCTATGTGCAGCAGGAAACTGAAGACCTGCTTGAGTTGCACCAAACCTCTTATGACTTCGAGAAACGCATGGCCACCATGCGAATAACCTGGTTCATACGAAATGATGAAATCTGGCAAAAATACGAGGAAATCCATTTCGAAAGGGCGTATTCTGTGGAGAAAATCAAGAATGCCCTCACGACAACGGGGTTTTCATTTGAAAGCGTCTATGGAAGCCTGAGAAACCTGACTCCGGTCAAGCAGGATTCCAGTCGAGTGTGGATTTTCGCCCAAAAGAAATCTCAATAAGCTTCAACCCATTTGCTTGAGGGCCAACTCCCAAATTCGATCGAACATCTCTGTCGTAAGCCTTCCCGTCTGCGTGTTCTGCCGGCTGGGATGATACGATGCGATTACCCAGGGTGTTGAAATATCCCCGGGAATCAGCACGCCGTGCCCAAACTGGGGCAGCTTAACGCCAGATCGGCTTTTTACGAGATGACGCAGTGCTTCATCATATGCCATCTTGCCCAGGCAGACGATGCCCTGCGGTTTGATCGCCTCAAATTCTTCGATCAGGTAGGGTCGGCAGTTGGCGATTTCGGTTGGAGTGGGTTTATTGTCAGGTGGAGCACAGCGGCAAAGCGCCCCAATGTAGAGATCCTTTAGCTGGAGTCCATCATCGCGGGATATGGCTACCGGCTGGTTGGCAAACCCAACCCGATGCAAAGCTCGAAAAAGGAAATTGCCGGAATCATCTCCCGTGAACATACGGCCGGTTCGATTTCCGCCATGGGCGCCGGGTGCCAGTCCAATAATCATCACCCGCGCATGAACGTCGCCAAATCCCGGAACCGGTTTGCCCCAATAGACCTGGTCACGGAAAGCCCTGCGTTTCACCCTGGCCACTTCTTCACGCCAGGCTACTAAACGTGGGCAGCGCCGGCATGAGGTGACCCGCCCGTTGAGTTCGACAAATTGCTCTTCGAGTGAACCGGCAGTTGAATTCGCGGTCATAAGATCAGCATCGCGTCGCCAAACGAATAGAACCGGTACTCACGCCTGACTGCTTCTTCATAAGCCCTAAGAATGAATTCTCTTCCGGCAAAGGCGCTGACCAGCATCAGAAGTGTCGATTTTGGCAGATGAAAATTGGTAATCATGGCATCCACCAGTTGGAATCTGTATCCGGGCAGTATGAAGAGGCCGGTCGAACCCGAAATGGGGACTGCTGTTCCTGGTTTTCCTGCAGCCTGTCCGCTGGACTCGAGTGTGCGAACCGAAGTAGTCCCTACTGCCACAACGCGCCTTCCTCTGGCGCGGGTTTCATTGATCAGATCCGCAGTCTCTTGAGTCAACTCGCACCACTCGGTATGGATTCTATGCTCGAGAGGATTCGACTCAGTAACCGGCGCAAAGGTATCCAGTCCGACATGTAAAGTAACCTTCGCGAAGCGAATCCCGTACTCTACGAGGGTGCTCATCAGTTCTGGGGTGAAGTGTAGCCCGGCAGTTGGCGCGGCGGCGCTGCCCGGCTGGTTGGCATAAACGGTCTGATAGCGTTCCGGGTCTGCCAGCCGGGTATGAATATAAGGTGGCAGAGGCATTTCGCCTACCGATGGCAGCATATTTTCGACGGGTTGAAGGAACCGTAGAATCCGCTGGCTGCCTTCCATATCGCCTGCGATTTCCACATCCGGGCCATTTTCGACCTTCAACCGGACGCCTGCATGCAAATGTTTGCCGCCAACCAGGGCTTCCCACTCACCTGTCGCCAGCCTTTTGAGCAGCAATAATTCCACCTTGCCCCCGGTTTCTTTTCGAGCGAACAGTCGCGCAGGAATGACCCGAGTCTGGTTGATTACGAGTAAATCGCCAGGTGTCAGGAATTGCGCCAGGTTCTTGAATTTCGAATCGACGATCTCTTCTTTACCGCGGTTTAGCACCATCAAGCGGGAATTATGCCTTGGCTCGACAGGTGTCTGTGCAATCCGCTCGGGTGGCAGATGATAATCAAAATCGGATGTCTGCATTGTGCTCAGAATAAGTTGGGTTGTTGTTTATCGTCACGGCTATACGCAAAACCAAGATGCTCATATCCCTGCGGGGTTACGACCCTGCCTTGAGGTGTACGATCGAGAAAGCCCAGCTGCAGCAGATAAGGTTCGACCACATCCATGATCGTTTCAGGTTCTTCGCTGATCGACGCCGCTATCGTCGCCAATCCTACCGGACCACCATTGAACTTCTCAATGATTGTGCTCAACACTCGCCTGTCCACATCGTCGAGGCCTTTCGGATCAACAGCGAGCAGCTGCAGCGCTTCCATGGCATACACACGGGTGATCACCCCATCACCTTTGACCTGCGAATAGTCGCGCACGCGCCGCAGCAGGCGCAAGGCTACGCGTGGGGTTCCCCTGGCACGACATGCGATCTCATCGATGCCCGAATCCTCTGTAGGCACATTTAGCAGCCTTGCCGCCCTACGCACGATCTCACGCATCGACTTGATGTCGTAATAATCCAGACGGTAAACCGCTCCAAAGCGAGCTCTCAAGGGTGAAGAAACCAAGGCCAGGCGAGTCGTCGCTCCGATCACAGTAAAATGGGGCAGCTTCAAACGGAGCGAGCGGGCTGCAGGTCCCTTCCCGATAACGATGTCTAGAGCAAAATCCTCCATCGCAGGATAAAGTACCTCTTCGATGGCTTTGCCAAGCCTGTGAATCTCATCGATAAATAGAATATCTCCGGCTCTCAAGTTTGTGAGAATCGCCGCCAGGTCACCGGTACGCTCGATCGCAGGTCCTGCAGTGATTTTGATGTTGACATTCATCTCGTTTGCCAGCACATGGGCAAGCGTCGTCTTGCCAAGCCCAGGCGGGCCGTAGAAAAGCACATGATCCAGCGGTTCACTGCGCCGCTTCGCAGCAGCAATCAGGATCTCCAGGTTCTGCTTGATCTGCTCCTGCCCAATGAGCGAATGCAAAGAAGTCGGACGCAGCGCCGTATCGACGTGATCGTCACCAGTAGGCACAGGATTTGTAACGCGGGTGGATTCTTCAACCATAGGATTGATTATAACCTTAAGCCGATGTGATGGTGAACTATGGAGGAGACCGATAAATCCGCTTCAGGCACGAAAGCGCTCGTTCAATGCATCGGCAAGCAGGATAAAACTCATTGAGATAATCAAAACACAGAGCGCCGGAATGACGAGAAGCATGGGATTACTGGCGATGGTGTATCGGCCGGAGTAAAAAAGTCCACCCCAGCTGACCACTGTGAATTCCCCGCCACCCGTAGCGCTGGTCAGTCCAACCCCAATATATCCAAGCAATGCTTCGAGCAGAATGACTGCAGGAATATTATTGATTATCCAGACCAGAACCAGATGAGAGATGTTGGGCAAGATGTGTCTGAAAATAGACCGCCAGGGTGTCGCCCCAAGGCTGACTGCAGCCTCAATGAACAACATGGATTTCACCTGCAGCACTCCCATGCGAACCAGGCGGGCAAGGCTCACCCAGGCGATGGCGATAAAACAAATGACCAGAGTAAGTAAACCGTGAGCCCAGGTTGGGGTGAAAGCTGCTCTGAAAATCAGAATTAGTGCAACCACCACCATGATACCGGGCAGCGATTGAATCGTTTCAGTAATGGCCATGAAAATTCGATCCACCCAACCGCCGAAATATCCTGAAACCAGGCCAACGATCGTACCCAACAGCGCAGCCAGCGGCACGGCGAGCATGATCAGCAGGAATGAAGTGCGAGCGCCGTAGATAAGCCGGCTTAGAATATCACGACCATAAATGTCAGTACCAAGAATATACTCGCTTGATCCATGGATCACAGTGCTTTGAACCCAGACTGGCGGCAAATCTGTATGCTTCATGTCGAATTGATATGGATCATGGGGCGAAATCCAGGGAGCAGTTAACGCGACAGCAGCAAACATAATCATCACCGCAAAGCTCAGCCAGACCGTCTTGCGTCCCATACCTTTGGACAATGAAATTTGCCGCTTCATGGCGCTTCTCCCTGGCTTACCGCGCGAACGCGCGGATCAAGGGATTCGCAAATGACCTGGTTGACAACGTTGATGGACACCATGCCGACGGCATATACAAGGGTCAAACCCAGAATCATCGGGTAATCCAAATTCAGCACTGCCTGCCAATACTCTCGTCCCATGCCTGGAAAGGAATACAGGCCTTCAACGACGAACAAGCCAACAAAAATCTCCATCAAGATCGGCCCAAAGTAGGTGATGATCGGTACAAGGGCGTTACGCAGAATATGATCCAGGGTAATGCGCTGCTTTGTCAGCCCCTTACTTCGAGCAGTGCGGATATAGTCCTCTTTGATAACGTTCAACATGGAAGTCCGCACCACTCTCGCCAGGCCAGCCATGGGCACGAGCGCCAGGACAAAAGCCGGAACGAGCCAATGGCTCGGATCATCCCAATTGGGCAGAACCGGAATCCAGTGCAGCCATGATGCCAGGATAATGATCGCCAGCAGTCCCAGAACGAAATTCGGTATCGAAATCAGGAGAGCCAGAAACACGGATATTGCATGGGCAACCCTGGAACTCGATCGAAGGGCGCTGACAATTCCAATAGGCAATCCCAATCCGATGACGATCAGTACAGCAAAAAAGACCAACCGGATCGAATAACCAAAAAGGCTTTGCCAGAAAGTCTCCCCGATTGGAGCTCCAAACACAATATCCTGGACAGTCCGTCCATGCTGTTGGATTGATGGTCCAAGATTGCCGCAGATTGCGCCGCAGATCAGATTTCCCTGATTGTCGAAATCGGCAATGAGATAGCGAGTGAACTGCCTCCAGAGAGGCAAATCAAGACCAAAACGCGCATTGAGCAACCTCTGAACCGTTGCGTCGATATCGCGGTTCTGTTGCGCGCGCGGATTGGTTGAATAATTCGCCCATGGGCTGCCCGGTATGGCATGAACCAGTAAAAACATGATCAGGATAGCTCCAACCACGATCATGCTTCCCCATAGAACTTTCTTACCCAGGAATTGGAACATTACCTGACCTGTTCTTGACCCAAGAAATGTGTAGCCAACAGAAGATTCCGGTTAAGTATCCACCCAAATGGCAAATTAGTCGAATTCACTTCGATTTGAAATCCGCCCTTCCCGATTTCTGAAATTTTTAAGCACTCTAATAGCATTAAAGGCTATAATGAAGAAAATTTCATGGAGCAATTATGCAAAACGTGCATATTTCATCTCACCCATTGATCGCGCATAAATTGAGCAAATTGCGCGATGCCAACACTGAGCCGAAGAAATTTCGCGAGCTTGTGCGCGAAATCTCTGCATTGATGGCGTATGAAGTAACAGCCGATCTTCTTACAGAGACTGTGGAGGTACAAACTCCACTGCAGAAGACCTCAGGCTTGATCTTAAAAGAAAAGATCGGTCTCGTTCCCATCCTGCGGGCCGGCCTTGGCATGGTGGAAGGCTTTTGGGAATTGGTGCCAAGTGCAGAAGTCTGGCACATCGGCCTCTATCGTGACGAGAATACGCTTAAACCTGTGGAATACTACAATAAGCTGCCGACTGAACCGACCGTCTCGGTCTGCCTGATCCTTGATCCGATGCTTGCGACTGGCGGTTCGGCGACAGCAACGGTAGACGTCTTGAAGCGTTGGGGGGTCAAGAAAATCAAATTCGTGGGTTTGATCGGCGCGCCAGAAGGCATTGCGCAGATGAGCAGATTTCACCCTGAGGTCCCGATTCATCTTGCTGCCATCGATGAGCGCCTGAACGAAAGAGGATATATCCTGCCTGGTCTCGGTGATGCCGGCGACAGGCAATTCGGTACGGCTTGATTCAATGCTTTCCTGGCAATGATTGGCAAAGGACCTTTTAGGTGTATTTTTAATTCTAGAAGGTTCTTTTGCAAATTCGATTGATCCCTGGAGGTAAAGAATGAAACATGCTTTTTTTCATAATGTGACAATCATGACCGGTGCGAGTTCGGGGATTGGAAGAGAATTGGCGATCCAACTTTCAAGGCAACATGCTTTTTTGTCGCTTGTCGCGAGGAGGGAAGCCCAATTAAACGAAGTCGCTGAGGAGTGTGAACGTGCAGGTGGTGAATGCCTTGTCATCCCGCTAGACATTACTTCCCAGGACAATTGCCAGGAAATTATCTCTCGAACCGTCAGACGTTTTGGAAAAATCGATACCTTGATCAACAATGCCGGCATTAGTATGCATTCCAAGGTTGAAGATGTTCAAAACCTGGAGATCTATAGATCGATCATGCAAGTGAATTTTTTCGGGGGCTTGTGGTGTACATACTTTTCCCTGCCATACTTGAAAGAAACACAGGGTCGGATCGTGGCGATTTCGAGTTATGCGGGATTGTTCCCATCACCTTTTGCGAGCGGATATAGTGCAAGCAAACATGCCATGGTGGGGTTCCTGAATTCATTGAGGGTCGAATTGGATGGAACCGGCGTTAGCGTGACAATTGTCCACCCCGGGTGGGTAAAAAGTGGGATCAGCAGCCGGTCGTTCGATGCTCGTGGAAATTCTCTCAATCACACTCTCGATCATGAAAAAAATGCCATGTCGCTCGATGAGTGCGCCGCTCGCATCATCGACGCTGCAGAGAAACGAAAGCGCCAGGAAGTCTTCGGTTCCATTGGGAAGTTGGGATTATGGCTAAGGACCCTTGCACCCAAGTTGGTCGACGAGGAAAGCATGCGAGAATTGAAGTGATACTCAAGCATCCAAAAGGCAAACCCCTTGGTCTGCCTTTTGGATAAAATTGAATTATCGAGCGGCTGATTCGACAATCGTGATGAAATCCGGCTTGAGGCTGGCCCCGCCGACGAGTGCGCCATCAATGTCCGACTGACCGAAGAATTCGGAAGCATTCGCTCCAGTGACCGATCCTCCGTAGAGGATGCGGATATTCTGGGCAATAGCGGAGCCGAAGAGTTGAGCCAGGGCGGGACGGATATATTCCTTGTGGACCATGTTCGCACCTTCGCCCGTCGCAGCCTTGCCTGTGCCGATGGCCCAAACTGGCTCGTAGGCGACAACGATTTGAGACGCAGCAGCACTCTCGATCTCTTTGAATCCCTGGAGAACCTGGCGAACGACCACCTGCTGTGTCTCGCCTGCCTCGTATTGAGTTAACGTCTCACCGATGCAGACGATGGGTGTCAATCCGACTGCCAGGGCAGCCTTGAGCTTCTTGTTGACCGTCTCGTCGGTCTCGCCAAAGTAAGTGCGCCGTTCGGAATGACCCAAAATGACGTAATTGCAGAATTCGCGCACCATGGCTGGAGCGATTTCTCCGGTAAACGCACCGGAGCCTTCCCAGTGCATATTCTGGGCACCCAGGCCGATTCCGGTATCTTTGAGTTGGGCGGAAAGCAGCATCAGAGACGTGAAAGGAGGGCATAAGACCCTTTCGACGCTGGTAAATTGCTGCAATCCAGACAGGAGCTCCTGAACAAGCACACTAGCCTGGTCCACGGTCTTATTCATCTTCCAGTTACCGGCAACAAATGGGCGACGCATGAATTCACCTCTTCTGAGATTTAGGGTAAATGATTTCTTTTCCAGCTTGTGAAACCTGAATTATTATAGCTGGTTTTCATGAACAGGCAAAAAAAACCGCTCGATTGAGCGGTTAGATATATCTCGTTGTAGCCACCGAGGTCTGAGGTTCGTTGGCGGCCTCGGCTTGAGATTCCGGCTCGGGGAGATGCGCTTTTTCATAAGTGCGTCGAAAAAATCGCAGCATGCTCGACCCCGCAATCATGAAATAAGCAAATGTTGGAACCAGTTGCCAGTATGGGAAGCTGTAGTTGCGAGCGATGTACAGGTAAAGCGTCGAAAAAAGCATATACGCCCCCATCAGCATTTCGGCAGCTGCAACCGGTGAGATCGATACGGCGTAATGATTGTTCGACAAGTGAACCTTGCTGCTCGAAAGATTGAACTTGGGCGTGCGCTCGAATGTGCCGCTCTTCTTGGAGAATCCACCGATGATCCCAATCGTGCAGTTGAGCGAAATACCGATACCCAAGAGCATCAAGCCGGGGAGGAGTAAAACGCGTTTGAAGAGAGAGGGATTGAACTCGGACTTAGCGATCGTGTAAAGGAATACCGGACCCCAAGACCCGATCAGAGTATAGCCGAACAGATACATGAAGTGCGGCGCATAGAGGTTGATCGGGAAGGTAAGCAGCATGGTGAGAAAGGTCACAGGATAAGGTAGGAAGAGCATGTTCAAGTGCATGAATGCCATAATCTTCTGACCCGCGTTCAACCGGGATGTCAACACCTTTCCCAGAAGCTTTTTGGATACCTGGAAATTGCCTTTTACCCAGCGGACCTGCTGCTTCTTCAGTGCATCGATCTGGGCTGGAACTTCTGCTCTGACGACCACTTCAGGAAGGTAGACATATTTCCAACCCGCCATCTGCGCTCGAAAACTGAGATCGAGATCTTCAGTGAGGGTATCCGATTGCCAACCGCCTACTGATTCGATCGCGGCTATACGCCAGACGCCTGCCGTGCCATTGAATGACATGAGAAGGTTCGCTCCGGCGCGAGCGGTCTGTTCGACCACGAAATGGGCATCCAGTGCCATTGCAGCCAACCGTGTGATCACGTTATAGTGATTATTGACATGCCCCCAGCGAGTTTGAACGAATCCGATCTTGGGGTTCTGGAACCATGGGATCGTTTTCTTTAGCCAATCGGGCCTGGGTAGGAAATCAGCATCGAAAACTGCTACAAAATCGCCTGTAGCGAGTTTCAACGCCTGCTCCATGGCGCCGGCTTTGAATCCGCTCCGGTCTTCGCGATGCAGCAGGTGAATATTGATTCCACGGCGTTGAAATCTTGAGATCAATTCTGCAAGCAACGCAGTGGTTGTGTCGGTTGAATCGTCCAAAACCTGAATTTGTAACTTGTCAGATGGGTAGTCCAGGCGAACAATTGCCTTGATAAGCCTTTCGACCATGTACTGTTCATTGAATACCGGCAATTGAATGGTCACTTTAGGCCATTCCTGCTTCATCTCAGGTGTATGCTGACTCCAAATTCTCTTTCGGTGTACCAGGTATAGAATACCCAGTGTCAGACTATTCATACTGAACAAGAACAAAATAAAAAGACAAATGGCGTAAACAAACTTTAAAATCAACAGCAAAATTGGTGATATCATTTTTCTTTCTCGTTTTTCAAAGTGTAGTTCTCCTCTTCTCCTTTTCGGTTATACTCCCCATGTATAAGAAGATGATTAATTAACCTAAAATAATCTCCTTAAAATTTATGAGCATTACTTTACGAAAATGATATTGCTCTTTCTATTGGTAGCTGCAAATTAGATTTCGGTAAAAATGATGCGATACAATGTAGGTTGAAAGGGAAACCTTCTGATGCCTGAGGAAAACAAAGTAACTCAATTCGATGATTTTATCAAGCGCTTTCCGCCGGATGTCCAGGAAACGATCCGTATTGTGTGGAATTCACTTGGGGCAAATGAACAAACCAGCTTCCTATCGTTGATCTCGACCTTTCCGAATAATCCGAAGCTGATCAAAACATTGATCAAGCTATCCACAGTGCAATTTCGCCAGGCATTTGGCAGCAAGCACTCAGTTGCCATCATTGGTCCAGCCAATGTAGGCAAATCGACCCTTTACAACCAGATGGTACATAATAAAAACGATCTTGCAGCAGTAGGCCCCTTACCTGGAACTACACGGACAAACCAGCCGGCCGATGCCGGCCTCTTCACCGTGATCGACACACCAGGAGCAGACGCCGTAGGCACAATAGGCGAACACGAACACGAACTGGCTCTTTACGCTGCCCAACGGTCGGACTTCATCGTGCTTGTGTTCGACGCCATCCAGGGAATCAAGCGCAGCGAAAAGGAATTATTCGAAGAGCTAACCGCGCTCAAAAAGCCATACATCGTGCTCCTGAACAAGGTCGATCTCGTCAGTCCGAAGTTCGTCGACAGCATCGTTGCCAAAGCAGCGGAAAATCTCTCTCTTTCATCCGAACAAGTTATTCCAATCGTCGCGAAGGACGGTAAAAACCTATCCCGCATCCTGCTGGCAATTGTGGCAGCCGAACCTGAAATGGCGGCAGCTTTAGGCCAGGCGCTGCCTGAATACCGCTATCAACTTGCCTGGAAGTCCATCGCCGGCGCTGCGTCGATCTCAGCCGCGATTGCACTGGCACCGTTGCCCGTGATCGATTTTATCCCTCTCGTGGTGATCCAATCGGTGATGGTCGTCGGTATAGCCAGGGTTTACAACATCGCAACCACTCCGCGAGTCGCCACTGAACTGGTGACTACATTTGGCCTTGGCATGCTCGCTCGCACTCTCTTCCGTGAATTGAGCCGTCTTGGTGGCATTCCAGGGTGGATCCTCGGCGCAGCGATTGCAGCCTCCACAACGATGGTGATGGGATATGCAGCCATTCTGTGGTTTGAAAAGGGGCAAAGGCTGTCGCCAGATGCGATCAAGCGTTTGACACAAGAATTCACAAAGTACATGCTTGACGTTCTCAAAAGCTTCGGCAAACATAAACCAAGCAAAGATGAACTTTACGCGCGCATCACCAATTCGCTCGAAGAATTCAATCTGGGTCAAAGCCGCTCGAATATGGACGCCAAGGCTGCCGATGTCGCCGATCTGGATTGAGGTCGTGCTGCAATCCGCCGTTCGCAGCCGCTAGAGCTGCTCGACCAGCTCTTCGATTGTTCAGTCAATTCGCGGGTCACGCTCAACGAATTCCGTCGTTTGAACTGCCATAAATCAACGAAATCTCAAAATTGAAGACGATATTGTTCATCTATTGAGCGTGAATTGATCTTCCTTCGATTGACGTCCGCAGGGGTTACGGTTATGATGGGACTGTCAGGCTGGTCGGAAGGTCGCGGAGCGCTCTGCGCTTCGAGGAAAGTCCGCACTCCACAGGGCACGGTGCCGGATAACGTCCGGGGCGGGGACTTCATATGAAGGAACCTGCGGGATCGGGCCACAGAAATATACCGCTCGCAAGAGTAAGGGTGAAATGGCGGTGTAAGAGACCACCGGCGCACGTAGCAATACGGCGGCCAGGTAACCCCCACCGGGAGCAAGGCCAAGCAGAGACGATGTCTGCGTTCGCGCAGCGGGAAGCTGCCCGCTTTCTTATCAGTCCCGGGTAGGCTGCATGAGCTGGATGGCAACATCCAGCCAAGAGAGATGACCTCCCTTTCGAGAGCCGTGCGTAAGCATACCCTCTCGATCGACAGAATGCGGCTTATAGGCCGGCCTGACACTCGCTCGTCTTCCACATTCAACATCATCATATCGAACCTGGAGTGACCCATGATAGATTCCGCAGCCGACCGTTTGATCGAAAACGTCCAAAAAGTTTTCATTGGCAAACGCGAAGTGATCGAATTGCTGCTCACTTGCATCTTATGTGAAGGACACGTCCTGCTCGATGATGTTCCAGGAACGGGCAAGACCACCCTTGCCAGGGCCCTTGCAGCATCGCTCGGCTGCAGTTTTCGGCGCATTCAATTCACTCCAGACTTGCTGCCCTCAGATGTGACAGGCTTGAACTGGTTCAACCAGAAAAAGCAGGAATTCGAGTTCAGGCAAGGACCCATCTTCTCGCAGATCTTGCTTGCAGATGAGATCAACCGTGCCACCCCCCGAACGCAATCTGCGCTGCTTGAAGCCATGCAAGAGCGACAGGCCACGATCGATGGTGTATCCCACATTCTCGCCAGACCATTCATGGTGCTCGCCACCCAAAATCCAGTGGAATTGGAAGGCACATTCCCCCTGCCCGAAGCCCAGATCGACCGCTTTCTGATGCGTATCTCCGTGGGCTACCCGGATATGCAAATGGAAGGGGATATGCTCGAGCGCTTCCGCAAATCCAACCCGCTTGATAGCATGGATACGGTACTCACAGCGGATGAGATCCTTGCAATGCAAGAGGAACGTAAGGATATTAAGGTCGAAAGCACTATTCGCGACTATATGGTGCGGATTTCAGATGCCACCCGGCAGAACAAGGAAATTCAGCTGGGGGCAAGCCCCAGGGCAACCCTGGCGCTGTATCAAACCAGCCAGGCCTGGGCTGCCATTCACAAGCGCGATTATGTCCTCCCCGATGACGTAAAACACATGGCGCCGCATGTCTTCAACCATCGCCTGATCATCGCGCCGCAGGCTCAATTGCGCGGGCGAACGTCACAAGAACTCATTCGGGATATCGTGTCGTCGGTGCCGGTACCGGTGGAGAATTGATCCCTTTCAAGAGTTGGCTCCCGCTTTTGATCCTGATTCTGGTCATGGGCATCCTGCTTCGAATGCCCTGGCTGGTAGTGTTTTCGTTTTCAGTCCTGATCCTGTTTACGATCGCCCAATACTGGAACAGACACGCCCTTGACAATGTATCCTACGAGCGTTACTTTCGGTACACGCGGGGTTTTACGGGCGAACCGCTCGAATTCTCACTATCAGTGGAAAACAAGAAATGGTTGCCCATCAACTGGCTGAAAACCGAGGACCGTTGGCCTTATGCCGTCGGACCCAAGGATAAGAAGGAGCTTGTCTCAACTCACCTGCCCGCAGCGGGTAATCTCGTCAATCTGTATAGCTTACGCTGGAGACAGAAGACCCGGCGCCAATTCCCCATGGTCTTCCAAAAACGCGGCATGTATGAGTTGGGACCGCTAACGATGGAATCGGGCGACCCGTTTGGCTTGTTCCGAACCACTCGTGAAGAAGAACGAAGCCAGTACATCACCGTCTTTCCAGAGCTCATCCCGCTCGATTTCATGGCAGCAACCACTGAAGATCCTTTTGGAGAGCGAAAAGCCATCCGACGAGTATTTGAAGATCCCATCCAGCCCATGGGAGTACGCGAATACATGCCCGAGGATGAATTCAGGCGAATTCACTGGCCGGCTACCGCAAAGACGGGCGAACTTCAGGTTAAGGTGCTGCCTCCCATTTCCTCCAAAGTGCTGATGGTTTGTATGAACGCCTCAACCACTTCACAGCCCTGGTTGGGAACGCTTCCGAATACCTTCGAACAGCTCATCAAGATAACGGCCAGCATCGCATACCAGGGCGTGGAAAACGGCTACCAGGTGGGTCTGATTTCGAATGGCAGCGTAGCCCATTCGGATCATCCCTTTCGTTTGCTGCCTGGGCGCACGCCTCAACACCTGGCTTCGCTGCTCGGAACACTGGCTGCTTCCACCGATTATGTTACTGCGCCTTTCGAGCTCTATCTGATGCAGTCGATGGGCAAAATCCCGATTGGCTCGGCTCTTATTATCATCTCCGCCTGTACTACAGAATCCATGATCGATTCGATCGTGCGTTTGCGCAAATACCGGCCGCACATTACCCTGGTGGCTCTCGATGAGACTGCACCGGTCGAAATCCCCGGCGTAAAACTCGTCCATCTTCCCTTTTCGGAACCAGCCAATGAACGCGGTTGACTCTGTAGCGAAACGCAATCCTTTCCTGCTTGGTCTGTGGGCAGAGACCTCCAGTCTGACGCTGCTCGTTAGCGAGTGGATCTGGATTGCAGCCATCTATACAGTGCTTTTTGGATTGAAGCAAGAAGTCATGCCGGTGTTTGTATCGCTTGCCATCCCCGGATTTTTAGGATATGCGCTCTCGAAGGTTTTGCATCACAGCATGGCATCGAAGCTCTGGCTGCGCATTATCCTGGCTGCCTGGGTACTGGCTGCGCTGGCAGGCTGGCTGTGGGGTTTTGTGTTCCTGCAAAATCAGCTCAACCTGGCAAGTCTTAGCGGCGGAGGATTCCAGGCGTTGCTCAGCTCATCTGAAACTCAGAGCTTGCTGCTGCAAATCATCCTGTTCCTGTTGATGGTCCGGAGAAGCCTTACTCTGCCAACCAAACCTATCGGGAGCTGGCAGGTCGTGCGCAGTTCGCAGGTTGGCCTTCTCATGTTCCTGATCTTTGGGCTGACAACAACCTGGGATCACTTTGCAGCAAACCTGCTGCCCTTTGCCCTCTATCTCTTCTCCATCCTCATCGCGCTGACTTCGGTGCGGCTTGCCGAGCTAAGTTTCGATTACGGAGGCAGGGCGCCTGCATTTTCACGATGGTGGTTTCTTTCGATACTGGTACTTGCATTGGTTATTGTCTGCATCGGCAGTCTTTCGGGGTGGCTGTTGGGTATGACGTTCGCCGATCAGGCCGGGACGATCCTCTACTTCATGTATTACGGCGCCATAGTCATTCTGCTGATTGTCCTGTCACCCATACTGATCCTACTGCTTGCCGTGATGCCTTTCCTCAACGAGCTGATTTCACGTTTGGTGAATAACAATCTTGGTCAACAACAAGCTGAATTCATCATGTCCGTTCTTCAGCCCAAGACTGTAAGCGGAAAGAGCGTGTTCAAGGTCATGGACAGCGGCCTGACGATCATCATCGCAGTCAGCGTGGTCATTGTCATCCTTGCCATCATCTTCGGGGTTCGTCTGCGCCGCATGCGCGGTAGAAGCGGCGCTGAAGAGGAGCTCGAGGACCTGGCAGCAGTCCAGAAGATGCTTCAGAACAGCCAGAAAAAGAAATCGATCTTCGAGTCGGCTGTTAACCAGGCGAAACGTTGGCTGGCATCGGCCCGTATCCGCAGAATCTACGCTCTTCTGATGAAGAGCTGCGCCAATCTGAACACTCCCCGCCCGCCGTCTTTCACGCCGCTCGAGTTTCAGCCCCAATTGGATGCGCTATTCCCCGAATTGTGTGCCGAGACCGCATTGCTGACGAACACTTACCTGAAGGTCAGATATGGCGAATATCCCGAGCTTCTAGACGAGATGCAGACCGTGCACGATGCCTGGGAGCGCGTGAAAGCCAACGCCGACGCAGAAATCAGGTTGCGCAAGAAGAGAATGAATGCCTGAATCAGCCGGAACGTTCCCGGAAGAGAATTGACGCAAAACTCTTGGGGAGACTTACAGCCCGAACAACTTGAGGATCGTGACACTGCCGAGCGAAAAGAAGAGCATCTTGCCGATCTTCCCCAGCCAGCAAAAGAGCAAAAAACGCCAGATGGGCATTCGCAGTGCACCTGCCACCATACCGCCAATGTCGAATATCGGATTTGGGATGAGAGCCAGCAAAAAAATGGTGAGGCTCCCATATTTTTTTATCCACACCGTCAGACGATCATACCATTTGCGGTTTTCGATGATTGCCTGACCGCTGAAGCCCGCCATGTATCCTGTCAGCTCACCCAACGCCGCGCCTGAGCCGGCAGCCAGAGCCACCCACCAGGGGTTGAAAATGGCTGCCATTGCCGATGTGAAGAGCACTCCCGGCACCGGCAGGATGAGCGTGGCATTCGAGAGCATCGAGATCAAGAAGATGCCCGGATATCCAAATACACCCAAATGGCTAACTTTATCGCGGTTGAGGAACAGAAGTGCCGTGATACCAAAGACAGCAATGAGCGCCAAAACGCGAATAGTGTTCAGCAATTTTGGGTTCATCCGCTTTGGTTTTTGCATCGATCAGTCTTTGTGGTCTTCTTTTAGCAACGCTTCGATTCTCGCGATCACCATATCCATGGCCACTTCGTTCAGACCGCCTTCAGGAATGATGACATCCGCATAACGCTTCGAAGGTTCGACGAATTCCAAATGCATGGGTCTGACTGTGGACAGGTACTGGTTGATCACAGTCTCGGTGGTCCTGGCGCGTTCGGTGATGTCGCGCTGCAGCCGGCGAATGAATCGTATGTCCGGGTCGGTGTCCACGTAGATCTTCACGTCGAACATCTGACGCAGGACAGGATCGGCAAAGATCAAAATGCCTTCGACGATGATCACACGCTGGGGATTCACGTGGGTGGTCCTGTCAGTGCGGTGGTGGGTTGTGAAATCGTACACTGGCATGTCCACGCCCTGCCAGTTCTTTAGCATCTGAATATGCTTTGCCATCAGGTCAGATTCGAGTGAATCAGGATGGTCGAAATTGACCTGCATCCGCTGGTTCTTCGGCAGGTCGACGAGATCGCGATAGTAGGCATCATGGGGCAGGTACGCGATCCGATGGCGTCCGACGCGATCAAGCACAATATTGGCAACCGTTGTTTTGCCGGAGCCAGAACCTCCAGCGATTCCAATTACGAGAGGGGTTTTCTTTGCGGGCATGATTTGATTATACTTTACACGCGTATGAATTGCCGTCTTTTCTGAACCACAAATCGACTCTGGCGCGCAACCGCACCTCCGCGCAGCAATTCTCTACTTATTCAAGGATAACCTGGAAAGCGAACGAACGCTCAACAGCCAGATATCCCTTGCCAGATGCCAGATTTTGCGAGAGCAAATGAACTCAAACATCAAGAACGCATGCAGAATCATTAGGTTGGCAATGCTCTCGCCTGCCGGAATTGTTTTATTGAATTGAAAATGTAAAACAATTCCCAGAGGCTGCAATCGCATCTGCTCAGAGGGGGGCCACAGCCATCAGCGAATGCGAAAGCAAACACGGACGAATTTTTCGGTTATTAAAGTGCTGAACATAATCAGAACATTATTATAGCACTTATGTTCTATTTGTTAAGCGATTTGAGATTTTTTAGGTGAATACCGGAAATTTTAAGGTTGAAAAACAAAAAAGGTGAATACGCAGGGGCGCAGCGGCGCTGCGCCCCTGCGAGTGTGTTATCTTCTTTCTCCCAAATCAGGATTATCTATTTTGCCCCGCTTAAACACTATGAGCCACCGAAGGGAGTCGAACCCTTGACCCGTCGCTTACGAAGCGACTGCTCTACCAACTGAGCTACGGTGGCGTCTTTATCAAGTTGCACTATAATCAAATGTGCACAGGAATTATATCAGCACCCTTTCGAAATAGGCAAGGAATCTCAATGAATATCGCCATGCTCAGTTACCATACCTGCCCGCTTGCCACCCTTGGAGGCAAGGATACCGGCGGTATGAACGTTTACGTGGCTGAGCTTACCCGCCATCTAGGTCCGCTGGGCATTCATGTGGATGTCTTCACACGCTCGCAAGACGATCACGTGCCACATGTGGTGCACTGCCTGGGTTACGGCAACCGGGTGGTGCATATTCCGGCGGGGCCCGAAGTACCCCTGCCCAAGCCCGAATTGCCCGTCTACATCCCAAAATTCGTCGAGGGGATCGAACGTTTCGCTTCCGAGAAAGGCATCCGGTACGACCTGGTGCATTCACATTACTGGATGAGCGGCATTGCCGCCGAGAGCCTGAAGAAAGATTGGAACGCGCCTGTGCTTCAGATGTTCCACACCCTGGGAAAAATGAAGAACCGCATCGCCCAATCCCCTGAAGAGATCGAGGGCGATTACAGGATCCAGGGCGAGCTGAAGGTGATGGGTATGGCAGACAGGATCATCGCTGCCACGCAGGCGGAGGAATCTCAACTGGAATTTCTCTACGGCATCCGGTCGGACAAGATCACGGTTATCCCGCCGGGCGTCAACACCACCCGCTTCTACCCGATCCCCGAGGATGAGGCAGCCGAAGCGATCCGCGTGCCCGGCAGTGGCAAGCTGATGCTTTTTGTGGGCAGAATCGAAGCCCTGAAGGGCATCGACATTCTGCTGCGCGCCCTGGCGCTGATGAAGCAGCGGGGAATTTTTGTGGACCACCCCCACCGCCTGGTTATCATCGGCGGCGACCCCGATGACAAGACTCTTTCCGAGACTGCTGAAATGGCGCGCATCAAAGCGCTGAGCAAGGAACTGGGCATCGGAGACCTGGTCATTTTCCTGGGCAAACGCGACCAGGAGACATTGCCTTACTATTACTCCGCAGCAGAAGTGCTGATCATGCCTTCGCATTATGAATCCTTTGGCATGGTCGCGCTCGAAGCCATGGCGTGCGGAACGCCTGTTGTGGCTTCGCAAATTGGCGGGTTGGCCTTCCTGGTGCAAGATGGAGTGACAGGATACGTTGTGCCTGACGGCGAGCCTGAGCTTTTGAGCCAGAAGCTGACCCAATTGATCCTCGATCCGAAACTTCTGGCCAGGTTGGGCAAGCAGGCGGCCGAATACGCCCAGGGTTACCGCTGGGAGGCTATCACCGACCAGATCGTGGACGTGTACAATCAACTGCGGAAACAGGCATGATTCCGGCAGACTGTCAGAATCTTATCCCGGCGGATCTTTTTTCTTGACCGAATCACCCCTCTGAATTGCATCCCGGCCGTAGCGTTCTCGCAGCTTATCCAGCGCATTGAGCAAGCGCCGCTCTTTATCGTTCGGGGTATCCCAGAGGCCCATCTGGCGGCTGCTTTCTTTGAATTTGGACGTACCCACCCCAAGCAGGCGTACCTGCCTGTCGTTTTCCCACAGGCTCATCATCAATTCATTGGCAAGCGTGTAAATCACGTTGTCCTGGTTGGTGGGCGGGTCGATGCTCACCTGGCGGGTATGCGTCGAAAAATCAGACCAGCGCAGCTTGATGCGCACCACTCCCGCAAGCGTATTGCTTTTCCTCAGACGGTAACCCACCTGAGCGGAAAGCTGGCGCAAAGTCTGGCGAAGGGTTTCGAGATCGCCTGTATCCTTGTCAAAGGTGACCTCCTGGCTGATCGACTTTACTTCATACTCAACGACGATGGGACTATTATCGATTCCACGGGCACCCAACACGAGTTCAGACCCGTGCTTGCCAAACCGCTGGAGCATAAACTCTTCAGAGCAAGCAGCCAATTGACCCAGAGTTAGAATGCCAAGATTCTTCAGCGCTTCCTCTGTCTTCGGCCCAACGCCCCACATGGCCCGTGTGGGCAGAGGCGACAGAAACTCTGCCTCCTTCCCGGGAGGAACGACTAGAATTGCGCGAGGATAGGTGTCGCTTTTGCTGCGCGCCTTGCCCGTATCTGTAGCTATCTTGGCAACCAGCTTGTTCGTGGCGACTCCAAGCGAGCATGGCAACTTTGTTTCGGCGGCAACTTTGGCCTGAATTTCCCTGGCCAGTGTTTCTCCGCTCTGAGGTAAATCGGTGACGTCAAGAAATGCTTCGTCGATCGAGACCTGCTCCATTAGCGGCGTGTAGCGCCTGAGAATGCCCATCACCAGATCGGATTTTTCGCCGTAGCGCCCGTGCCTGCCTGAGACCAAGATCAGCTCCGGGCAGAGGCGCAGCGCCTGCGCTGTTGGCATGGCCGAATGGACGCCCTTCCGCCTGGCCGGATACGAGCAGGAAGCAATCACTCCCCGCTGCCCCGCCCTGCCGCCGACCGCGAAAGCTTTACCCGTCAATTCGGGATGATCAAGCTCTTCCACCGCACAGAAGAAAGCATCCAAATCAAGGTGAATGATTTTACGAACGGCCATGAGATCCCTCCATCACAGTTTACCCACTCCATACGAAAGTTCAAGACCCCGGGGGCGGCTCGAGCAGCAATTTTTCTTCGTAGATGCGCCGGATGGTCTCTTCAACAGACGGCCGGACAAGTTCGAAATCGATAACCTCATATTTTTCCTGCAGTTTACGCAGCGCCTCAGCGCCTGAAAGGCTGTGGTGGTCGTATGCGTAGACCGCCTGAATGCCGTCCGAGCTTACCAGGCGGAGGCCATCAAAAGCAATCAATTGTGGAGAGTTCACAAGAGTCAGGCGAATGAGATGCTCACCCTCGAAGCGCTCCACCAGTGTTTGCAGCAATCCATCATAAAGAATCCGGCCGTGATCGAGGATGATGACGCGCTTGCACAAGCGCTCGATGTCCGAAAGATCGTGTGTGGTGAGGATGATAGTGGTTTCGCGCTCACGGTTGATATGCTGGACGAAGCGCCGGATGCGCTCCTTTGCCACGACATCCAGCCCGATGGTCGGCTCATCCAGGAACAGCAGCTTTGGATCATGCAGCAATGCCGCGCAGAGTTCTGCCCGCATGCGCTGACCCAGAGAAAGCGAGCGCACCGGAGAGCCTAAAAACTCATCGAGCTGCAAGAGCGCGCGGTACTCCGCCAGATTGGACTTAAAACGCTGCGCTGGAATTTTGTAGAGCGATTGCAGCAATTCGAGCGAATCGATCACGGGAAGGTCCCACCACAAAGACGAGCGCTGGCCAAAAACTGCGCCAATGCGAGCGACATATTGAGTACGTTGTTTCCACGGGATCATACCGTCGACGAGCACCTCACCGGCCGAAGGCACGAGCAGCCCGGTAAGCATCTTGATCGTAGTCGATTTGCCAGCACCGTTCGGCCCCAGGTAGCCGACAAACTCGCCCCTATCGAGACTGAAGGAGACATCCTCAACGGCTTTGATCTCGCGATATTTCGGGGCAACGAGCTGACGCAGCGTCCCAGCCAGGTCGCGCTTATGGTCTGCCTGCCTGAAGGTTTTGGTGAGATGCTTGACATCGATCATTTTGGGTATCATCATGTTCCTGTCGATTGGTAATGCTTGAGTCCGAAGCGCCAGAATTGGAAGGCGAGAAAGAGCATCAACGCGGCAGCAAACGGAGCCGCGAAAGAGAAAATGGGCGGAAAATCGAGCAAACCCGGCTTATTCAGGAAATACAGCCCCGGAAGGTAGTTCAGGAAGACCAGGGGGATGACATAGGTAAAAAAGCCCTGGATCCAGCGCGGATAGATCGTGATCGGGTAAGACATCAACTCATTGCCGCCATAGGTGACGATATTGACCACTACAACCGGCTGCACCGTCCAAAAAATCAGCGTACCGCCCACCACAAAGAGCGCGCCCATTCCCGCAACGATGCTGAGGAGTACTACGGGCAGATAAAGCACCTTTCCGAGCGTCCATTGGATGTGAGCCAGCCCCGCCCCAATGCCAAAAATGACACAGCCTTCCACAAAACGTCCAAGCCGGCGGACGAGAAAGCGCGAACCGAACACCTGGAGCGAGATGTTCACAGGGCGCAGCAGCATCTGATCGAATTTGCCCAGCCTGACAAATTGCGAGAATCCGTCAGGGTCGAAGCCGCTGAAGACGAGGTCCATCAAGCCGAAACCCATTTCAGCCAGCCCGGCAAGGAAAGCCAGGTCGCCCAACGTCCACCCGGCAACTGTGCCAAAACGCTCGAGGATGAGGGCCAGGGCCACGAAGTAGCTAAAGTTCAAGATGAAGGTGGAAACCACATCCATCAAGAAGGAGACGCGGTATTCCAGCTGCGAGCGAATCTGGATGCCAATGAGTTTGAAATACAAAATCACAGTTCTGCGCATGTCAGCCGCCTTGAATAACGAGCTTCTTGATGCCGGCGGCCAGGACCACGCGGCAGACAACGTAAAGCAGTCCCAACCAAAGCACCTGGGCAAAGATGGCTGAAAACAACTGAGATCCATTCAGAATGCCAAGGTAAATCTCGACCGGGCTATTCATCATCGAAGGGAAAGGTGTGAAATTTGCGAGGTGCGTGAACCAATCTGGAAGCAGGCGCAGCGGCAGGATGAAGCCGCACATCAATTGTGACAGCGCGAACGCCATGCGGCCGACCCCTGTCGCATCGGGTGTCCAGAAGCTGGCAAGATTGACCAGAAATCGCCAGCAGAAGCTTATGCCCCACGCAAGGAGGAGGGAGAAACCGATCCAAACCCACTGCAGCAAGCTGGTTGGAAGAACCACATCGAAGAAGAAGCTGAAGATTGCCATCAAGAGCACACCGCGGACAATCAGGTTGACGATCGACCGCCCAATATCGCGTCCCATCCAGGTGGTGAAGAGACTGGCAGGGCGGATCAAATCGGCTGCAACGTCGCCTGAATAGACAGAGCGCATCACATCAAAGTAACCAAAGATCGTCAGAAATGCAATGAGACCTTGCGAAACCGCCACGTACGAGACCGCAGTCCCGATGCTCATACCGTTCACGCTCGTCTGCCCCTGGTAAAGAGCCAGCATCACCGCTGCTCGCAGGAATCCGAAAAACAGGTTCGTCAGCAGGCCCGCCAGGAGAGCTGTCCGGTAGGTTGCCTGCATGCGAAACGAATTCTTGACCAATTGCCAGATGTAGCGCATGGCTGGATCGTCCCCAGATAAATGGAAGGTCGAGAGGAAATAATTCTCTCCCGGCCGGCTGTGAATTAGCGAGACATTTTCTGCTTCAAGTCTGAGATTGGAGCAATGGCGGTTGGATCGGTGTCGTAGGCGAGGGCAAGGTAGTAGGCTGCGTAATCACCAAACTGGACGGCACTCCACATTTGCGCAATTCGCGAATCACCTGCTGCGCGGTAGAAATCGGTGCTGATGCCCTGCTGCATGAAGGACTGGCGCGTCAAATTGCTGCGAAGGGTATTGCGCGGGTGGTCTGATTCGGATTGCAGGAAGACCTTGAAGGCCATCTCGAGCACCTTCTCGGGATTGCACGAACCGGCCAGGGTGTTGTGGTCCGCTTCAGGCAGTGATTCGAAAGCTGCTTGAGCTTTTGCCAGTTCGTTAATCTGGGTTTTCCAGCGCCTGGCAGCCGGCGCCAGGTGCCCCGCTCCGAAGATGGTGACATCCCTGCCCACCATTTGACCGGCCATGCGTTTGGCCGGGTTCTGATGCACAGGCATGGATGCCGTCAGGAATTCTTTTTGCTCGCGCATCCCTCGTATGGCTTCGTTCACCTCTTCGCTTGGATCGGACACCAGACCCAGGCGGACCATCAAGGCCAGCAAAAGGCCAAAGGAAAAGCCGACGGCTGCGCGAGGTTGACCTGCATGCTCGAATGTCCAGCAGGGAATGCCTGCTGCATCGGCTCTTTGCTTGAGCTCGCCTCCCGTCGCAATCGCCACAATCTGGCAATGATTCTGCAAAGCCGCTTCGAGCGCCGAAAGCGATTCTTCAGTATTGCCTGAATGGGATGAGATGACCGCCAGGGTTTCGCGGCTGTTGGCATAGGCTGGAAGACCATAATCACGTTGGACGATCACCGGCACAGGGGAACGGTCAGTGACAACGCCGGCGAGAAGGTCTCCGCCAATGGCCGACCCGCCCATCCCGGCGACAATCATCAGGTTTACCGGGCTCATTTGGGGCAGTGATTGGCTCAAGCCGAGATTCCAGGCAGTTTCGAGCTGTTCAGGCAAGCCGTCGATCTCAGCCAACATGTTCTCGGGGTCCATTTGCGTAAGGTCTTCCAGGTGATTCAGGTCCATGGTCTTCTCCTCCATGATTGCCAGCAATCAAGCCAGACGTATTCGAACGAAGTGATTTTACCCCAGATACCCCGTGGAAGGCATAAAAAACCTGGCACGGATCGGATTTCCGGCCAGGTTGGGGTGTTAAATATTCGCAGGAGACTTAGAGCTTCTTCACGAGATCGACAAATTCAGTCCATTCCTCCTGGAAGAAGTGGACGGTGACGTTGTTCAATTCGAGATGGTAGGTTTTTTCGCCATCCGGTTCATCTGCAGTCCAAATTGCATAATTCTCGGTTTCAGCAATCGTTTCAGTTTTAGGTTCCTTCTGGTCGCTCATTTATATCTCCTTGTGAGTAGAATCGGCTTTTCGGGTTTTGCTGATGCTTTTCTTGATACCATCATACAACGCTTTGAACCAGTTGAAAATCCGCTGTAAACCAGGTTTAGCGGCGAGCCAGATGTGCTTGACTTGTTCCTTGAAGGGTAACGGCTCGGGGTAAGTGCGCAGCCCTTCCCAGGGGTCCTGGTCGAGGAGTTTTCGATAAATGTAGTTGAAGATCAGGATGGCAGAGGCGAGCACCGGGGCTGCGAGCAGCATGCCCACTACGCCAAAGAGGCTCGCTGCCACGAATACGGTCACCAGTACTGCGGCCGGATGCACTTTGAGCGCTTTAGACATCACCCTGGGGCTGATGAAGTTATCGATGATCACATCGGAGAGCAACGCAAGGCCCACCACAAGGACAGCAAACCAGAACGGTTTCAGTCCGAAGATGTTACCCGGTTGGAAGATCGAGACGAGGAAGTAAGTTATCCAGGCGATCAGTGGGCCAACATATGGCAGGAAGCGCGCCAAACCGGCAATGATTGCCAGACCGAAGAAGAAGCTCACCCCCAACGATCCCAGCAAGAGACTGTACCATGCAACTGCAATGATAATCACCACCACCTGGCCGCGCAGGAATGCATTCCAAATTCGAGAGAGCTGCGCCCACATCATCTCAAGATCAGCCTGGTAGACCGGTACCTCAATGCGCAGTGGACTCGTGGCGCCGCCCTTAGTCTCGGCAGAAACGAAGTAGGAAATCAGGATGGTGAACACGAACCAGGTGATCACATTCGCAGCGCCAGTAGCAACACTAGCCACGATTTTCGTCGTCTCAGAGATTACCGGCTGGATCATACTCTGGAGATACGCATAAAAGCTGGTCAGGTTCAGGGTTGGTAAATCGATTGAAAATGGCCCGATCAAGATCGGCTTGCTCACGAAATCGGAGACGATCTGCGGCAGGTTGGTCACGAGACTGCTGAGGAAGCCGGTGAGGTTGGTGATTTCGTTCACCATCGCGATGCCGCTCCAGGTGAGCAGCCCGATCAGACCGGCAACGAAAATGAGGTAGATCAGCGAGACGGCAATTTTCCAGGGTATGTGCAATTTCTCTGAGAGCAGCCTTGCCAGCGGATGGAACAAGTACGCGAGGAGGAAGGCGACAAGCACCTGCCAGAGCAGGTGTTTGAACCTGACCAATAAAGCGATGACAATGACCACAACCCCGATCGCGACGATCGTCTTGGTTGTGTTATCCCACTTCGGTGACTTCTGCTCTATCTCTTCCGGCATGATTCCCTTTTACAAATAATAGTCCGATCAATCATAACCCCTATCAGCTCCAGGAAATTCTAAGAAGTTTCTAAGGGCAGACGCCCGGCTGGATGGCATTCAGAATTCCCGGCAGGAAGAGGCAATAGCTGTTCGTGATGTCGATGATGATCCATGGGATCACGCAAAAGATCAAAATCAGTAAGCCCACAATGAGCAAAATGCCGACCCACGCCCTTCTCTTCTTGGGCGCCTTGGGTTGGGCAGGTGCCTTTCCTACAAAGCTCTTCTCTGGAGGAAGCACGGGGGCAGGTTCCCTGGCGGCGGGAACCTCTTGAGCAGCCGGGGGTTCCTGGGCTTCCTCGGTGAACGGAGGGGTGACTGGCATCACCTTTGACAGCTCAGGCTGCGGCGTTGAAGCAGCAGGCTGCTGAGGTTGCGAAACCGGCGGCTGTGACTCGATCCTTACGGGCGGGCGCTGGAAAAGAGACTCGGGCTGCGCAATTTCAGGTTGGTATCCCACTTTGCGGGGAACCACAGCCGTTGCGTCTGGATCGAACAGGATGGTCTGGTAGACCAGCGAGACACGCTCGCCAATTGCAATTATATCGCCTGAACTCAGCCGGGTGAGGCTTTGGATGCGAACCCCGCGAACGACCGTACCGTTTGTCGATCCGAGATCTTCGATGGAATAGTCATCGCCGGTCAATACCAAACGGGCATGCCGCCTCGATACTTCCGGATCGGGAATTTCGATATCGGTGTTGGGATCTCTGCCGAGGAAAAGCTCCAGCTTGTCGAGGGAATATTCTTTTCCGATTTCAGGTCCGCTTTGAATGATAAGGCGATAGGTTGTCTCCACGTGCTCCTCCTCTTTATCCTACATTGCTGCGCCATTCGACGTTTCAAAAGCGCCAGTCATTTGCCTGTGTAATATCTTTATTTTACACACACAAAGCTATTTTGAGCAATTGAAGTCAAACGAATGGAGAATGTTTCAGTTCGTGAGGAGGTGAGTTAAAAAAGTCCCCGCCATGCCGTGTGTTGCGTAGTTTTGAACCTGCTAAAGCAGGTAGGGTTCTGCCACAAAAGAATCGCCTTGGCCGAAGCCTATCGCGTATCTCGTGTGAGTTAAGGACCCATTTTGTGAGTGTTGGCTCAAAACCGGTGATGCAACATCACGCACATGGCCGGGTGATTTTCTTATACCATGTTTTGGATAAAATGTGTAGATAGATCTGAACGCGTCAAGGGCGCGCTGCGCGGCAAGTTCAGGTAAAATGGTGTCACCATGTTTTGATTTGAATTGCTTTGAGATCAAGTCGGCCGGAGTCAAATTTGCGTCTTTTCATAGCCTTATCCCTCACACCCGAAGTGCACAGTGAACTCGACAAGTTCATCCGCACCCTGCAAAGCGCCACTGGAGATTCAGTCCGCTGGGTACCCGCTTCGAACATCCATCTTACACTCAAGTTCCTGGGCGAAACGGGTGAAGCACAATTGAAAGCGTTGACATCAACGGTCGGGCAGGTCGCGGGCATGACCGCGCCGTTTGACTTTAGCATTCGAGGCACCGGCGTTTTCCCGGCATGGAACCACCCGCGTGTCGCCTGGGTTGGGGTCGATGCTCCAGGCGAACTGACCGCGCTCCAAGCCGAGATTGATTCTGCCACGCGTGAGCTGGGATTTCCCTCTGAGGGCAGGCCATTCAGCCCGCATCTGACGCTTGGCAGGGTCAACGGATGGATGAGCCCAAATCAGCTCAAGGCAATGCATACTCACATGGATGAAGGCAAAGACAGGCTGTTCGGATCTGTGCACGCACGCCAGGTCGTCCTCTTCAAGTCCACTCTGAAACCGGGCGGCGCCGTCTATTCGCCTGCTGCTGTGCTTGACTTCGCCGGCGAGCGCTGATAATGTGATAGAATCTTTGAAAAATTGTGTGAGGTGAGCTCTGGATACATTGGAAATGGCGCATGCCGTGATCGACGTTTTGGAGGATAAGAAAGCAGAAAAACTCGTCCTTCTCGATATTCAAAACATAACATCATTTGCTGATTATTTCATCATTTGCAACGGAACGAGCGATCGCATGCTTCAAGCACTCGCCGACGGGATCCGCGAATTTGTCAAAAGTGAATACGGGATGATCGTCTCGATCGAGGGGGAAGCGAGAGATGGTTGGGTCGTAGTCGACCTGGGAGATATCGTCATTCACCTTTTCTCGCCCGATCAACGGGACTATTACAAGCTGGAACAGCTCTGGGAACGCGGAAAACGCTTACTCAGCCTGCAATAAACGACGCAAGGGCTGCCCAGTTTAGCAGGGCAGCCCTTTTTTATCTTAAGCAATTCCTCAAATCGCTGCGAGCACTTCAGCGCTGTGCTCGGCTGGTTTCACATTGGCGAATACCTTGCGAACCATTCCATCCGGCGAGATCAGGTATGTGGTCCGCGCCACACCCCAATACTCCCTCCCATATTGCTTCTTGAGCTTCCAAACATCATACGTCTCACAGACGGCATGATCTTCATCCGCCAGCAGCGTGAAGGGCAGGTGATATTTCTGCTTGAACTTCACATGCGAAGCCACAGAATCGGGGCTCACGCCCAGGATCGTCACCCCTGCCTTCTCGTAGCTGCTGTAATCATCGCGAAAATTGCAGGCTTCGGTCGTGCAGCCCGGGGTGTCATCCTTTGGATAGAAATAAAGAATCACATTCTTGCCCTTATAATCGGATAGCTTGCGCGCCTTCCCGGTTTCATCGGATAAGGCAAAATCTGGCGCTTGAATATTCTCTTTCAACGGCATAATAACCTCCTATACATCCAAACCATCTTAAGTAGATTCAGTCCATTCGATCTCGTTACCCATATTGCGGGTATCGTAGCCTGGCATTTTTGCGATCTCACTCTTGAATTTTGAGTCGCGCATCAATGTGAAGATCGGGTCGAGCAAGCCTGTCGCCATGTTCTGAACGGGAATCACCAACTGATACCGCTCTGCAAAGAGCGGGATGAAATCAAGATCGAGCGCGCTTGCTGCAGCCTGCACCGCCAGCCCGCAATCTGCCCTGCCAGATTGGACGGCTGCGGCTACTCCCAGGTGGGTATATTCTTCACGCTCGTAACCTCTGATTCCCCGGGCAGTCTTTCCCAACCTGCGGATCGCATCGTCGAGCAGGACACGAGTGCCCGAACCTCTCTGCCTGTTGATGAAGCTCAGATCCTCGCGCCAGAGGTCAGCAATCCCTTTGATCTTGCTCGGATTGCCCCTGACAACCACCAAACCCTGCGTTCGGCCAACCCAATCGAATAAGCGGACAGGCGTCCCGTGCAGATACTTGCGAATATAGCTAAGGTTATATTCACCTGTTTCAGGGTCGAGCAGGTGCGAACCGGCAAAATGAGCCTCCCCGCGGGCTAGCGCAATCAGCCCGCCAAGGCTGCCAACATTTGAGGATACAAGCCTGCGCCGGTAAACCGAGAGGGCCTGCGCCAGTACATCCAGGGTCATATCGTGCGAGCCAATGGCAAAGATGGTCTGCTTGAGCTCGGATTCGGGCTTGTACAGGCGCACATCGACCGTCTCACCCGCCTCGAGACCCTGAATATGACGCGGAATGATCACAATTCCATCAGCTTTCGACAGGCTCGTCGTCACACCGGCACCCCTACTGAGCGGCGCCGCCAGGAGCTGGTGATTCACTTCACCGATGACAACTCGCAGATAATCGTCGTCACCTGCTGAGGAATTGACCTTGCGGGTCAGCCTGGCTTTCACCACCTGGGGTTGGGGCTCTCCCATACCCAGCCAGCGCCGGACAAGCGGTTCGATGAAAATCTCGCCTGTCAGCGCGGCGGAAACCGGATACCCGGGCACTCCAATCACCGGAACCTCGAGCGTGGGAGCTGAGCCAATGCTTCGCGGCACAAAGCCGATGATCACAGGATGACCAGGACGCACGGCCACCCCATGCACATATACCCTGCCCAACTTTTCGATGGCGCGAGCCGTGAAGTCTTCGCTGCCGGCGGACGAGCCCGCGTTGACCAGGACCAGGTCGCTTTGATCAACAGCTTCTTGAATGCAACGGCAAATGAGGTCGAAATCGTCCACCGTGACAGGATAGCGCACACCCTCTCCGCCCCACTCGTCCACTTGGGCAGCCAGGACCATTGAATTGAACTCGGTGATTTCCCCGCGGCCTGCTTCGGCGCCAATCTCCACCAGCTCAGAACCCGTGGGCAGAATGGCGACTCGCGGCTTCTTGGCTACACGCAAATTGCTCAATCCGCCTGCAGCTGCCGCCCCAAGGTCCGCGGGGCGCAGCCGGGTGCCCGACGCCAGGATCAGCTGCGAGGTGACGATATCCTCGCCCACAGGACGGACATGACTCCAGGGCGTAACACCTGCGCGAATACGGATCAGCGAAGCCAACCTGGCATCTTTTTCAGCGGCCAGAGTCTGCGGATCCTTCAGCGCTTCGACGTTCTCGATTGGGATCACCGCGTCCGCCCATACAGGCAGCGGATCGCCGGTATCCACGTATTGCATCTGACCAGGTTGGGTGAGAATCAAGGGGTTCGACGCCATGGCGCCAAGAGTATCCGCGGCGCGAACGGCGAATCCGTCCATGGCTGAGGCATGATAATGGGGAGACGGCCTGACCGCAATGGCGGGCTCAACGAGGATCCGCCCGGCCGCCTTTTGGTCGAGTGGAACCTCCTCCACCTCGAGAACTGACCAGAGGCCGCGTTTCTCAAGCTCTGTACGAAAGATCTTCCAGGCATCTTCGAGCGGAATATCCTGCAGATAGACCGAATCCGTCATGGATCGTCCTTAGAAGAGGATCACTTCGACAGTCTCGCCTGCCGGAACACCCGTCTTTTCGGGCGGAATGTGAACCATACCGTCAGCCCTGACCAACGAAAAGATCAGGTTCGACTTATAGAAAATCGGGTCAGCCGTGCAGTGATTCTGGCGTCTGAATATGCGAACAGGGAAGTACTCATCCCGGCCGGCTTGTGAAGGCAGATTGACAGTCAACCGGGCTTCGATCACCGGCTGGAAGCGATGATGAGCCAATCCCAGCATGCGCTGGATCAAAGGTTTGACGATGAGATTTGCGATTACCAGGGCGCTCACGGGGTTTCCGGGGAGCCCGACGAGGGGTTTACCGTCACAAACGGCCAGGATGGTGGGCTTTCCCGGTTTGATATTGATCCCATGTACAAGCACGCCGGGTTTGCCCAACGAATCAAACACTTCGGCAGTCATGTCGCGCGTGCTCGCAGATGAGCCGGCGGTGACGATGACCACATCTGCGCTGCGGTAGGCCTTCTTAAGGGTAGCGTTGATCTTTTCTCTGTCGTCAGGCATGATCGGAAAGACCTGAGGCGAGCCGCCCGCTTCCGCTACCAGCGAAGCCAGCGAATCGGAATTGATATCCCTCACCTGGCCGATCATGGGCGCATTTTCGGGTGGAATCACCTCGTCACCGCTGGAAAGGATCGCCACCCTGGGCTTTTTGGCCACTTTTACGCTGGTGATTCCAAGCCCGAGCAGCCCGCCGATTTCAGCAGGGCGCATGGGGGTGCCGGCGGGAATGACCACATCGCCGGGTTTGACATCTTCGCCCTTGAGAACGATGTTCTCCCCCGCCGAGACCGGACGCAACACTTCGATGGATGTCCCATCCGTTTTTTGCGTCTGCTCCATCATGACGACGGCATCGGCTCCTTCCGGCAGCATGCCCCCGGTATGAATGAGAGCGGTTTGCTGCCCCTCGAGCTTGATCTGGGCTTCGGCGCCCATCGCCACTTCGCCCACGAGATCGAGGTAGACCGGCAACGCATCGGACGCCCCGTGCGTCGATGAAGCGATGACCGCATAACCGTCCACTGTGCTGCGTGTAAAGGGGGGCAGACTCTCAGTGGATAGAATATCGCCGAAAGTGACCCGGTTCAACGCGGCCCGGCTCTCGATTTCTTCTTCAACAGGGTGGAGTTGTGAAAGGTTTTCCCAGAAGATCTTTTTTGCATCGGAGAGAGATTTGAGTTTCAAGTACTCAGGCATCTTTTCACCTTATCCATAAAGTAATCGCAATCATGTAGGCTGTCAGGCCAAATGTCGCCGAGGCAGTCCAGACGAGTAAACGCCAGTTCGGCCTGGCTCCAGCGGCAATTTGGAGGACCTGGAGGATTTGAAAAATGGCGATGGGCAGAGACAGAAGCTGGGGCCAAATGAGCGACCAGGGCAAACGAAATGCTGCAAACACTCCAATCATCAGATAGCCGGCTCCCAGAGAAATGTTGTGCACGTTCACACCGCGTTCCCAACCGATACGCACCAGCATCGTTTGGCGATTGCGCAAGCTGTCTTTGCCATATTCACGTAAGCCGACCGTCAAACGCAACGCCAGGTACATCAGCGTCAACGGTAGGGTAAGCAGAACCAGGAGAATATGCAGATCCTTCAATTGCATTCCCAAGGCGATCGCCGGCGCTGCATTGGCCACCAAAAAGGCTTCGATGATGTCCCCATATCCTTTTTCGGAAAGCGAAAACGGAGGCGCAGCAGAGAAGAAGCTCACCAGGAAGGCGGCTGCCAGAATCACGTAGACCGCCGGAGGCATGGCGCCCCTTTGGGCCAGGATCATAACGAGCAGCGCTCCGGCTGCCAGAATAACGATGGCAACGTAGAGCAGCATCGACCTGGGGAATTGTTCGATCGCCGATGGATAGGGGTCGTCAACCTTGACCGAGTTGGCAAGGCGGTTTTCCGGCGCGGCCGGATGGCGGTAATACGCTTCCAGGAAGGCTCTCATCTCAAGGAGGAAGATGATCAACACAAAACCCAGGCTGGCGTTCGTGGAATCGACCGGTGCGATGAGGTGGTGGGCGATTCCCAGGCCGAGCATATAAGTCAGCAGCGCAGCCAGGATGAGCAGCGGGCGAAAGATCGTGAAGAAAGCGGAAACGATCGAAGGGCGTTTTTCCATTCGTTACACCAGTTGTCTCCCTCCGTCCACGCTGACGATCTCGCCGGTGATGTAGGTGTTATCCAATAAAAAGCCGATCGTGTTTGTGACCGCCGAAGTATCTACGGGCCGTTGGATGGGGGTTTTGTGGATCAGGCGCTTCCAACCCTCCTCTGGCATATCCTCAGCGGCGAGCACCAGGCCAGGCGCCACGGCATTCACCCGGATCTTCGGCGCAAGGCTCCTGGCGAGCAGCTGGGTCAGCGAATCGACGCCCGCTTTGGTGATTGAATACGCGCCGAATCCCGTCCAGGCACGCCGCGCGCCAACATCCGAAATGTTGATGATCACACTCCCTTCACCCATCCGTCCGGCAGCCGCCATCGAACACAGCCACACCGCGCGCAGATTGATGTCGAAAAGGGCATCCCATTCCCTGACAGAAAGCTTGTCCAGCGATTTACGCTCCATTAGAGCTGCTGAATTGACGAGCACCTTGAGCGGGTACCCGGCAGCATCAATCTTTTTGAACATCTTATTGATGGCGGAAGGGTTTTTGAGATCGGCTTGCAGCAAGACCACAGGGATTCCCTGGGCTTCCAGCTCATTGGCAAGTTCGAGCGCTTCCTTCGCAGACCGGTTGTAGTGTAGACCGATGGCGTACCCTCGTTTTGCCAGTGCCAAAACGATCTCGCGGCCGAGCCGCTTTGCTCCGCCGGTTACCAGCGCTAAATCCTTTGAATTACCATTATTCTCAACCATTGTGTTTACCGTTTGAAAATGCTTGATATAAAAAACCAGGCGTTTGCAGGCCTTTCAGCCAGGCGGCGCATGTAGTACGGCCACCATTGGGAACCAAAAGGCACATACACCCTGACGGGGTAACCCTCCTTGGCCAGAGATTGCTGCAAATCCCTTCGGATGCCATAAAGCATTTGAAACTCGACTGCCTGGGCAGGAATCTGCATCAGGCGCATTAACTGAACCACAGCTTCGATGCGAGCCGGATCGTGCGTGGCAATTGCAGGGATGGGGGGGACGACACCGTCCTGGGTGGCTTCGGGATAACCTGCATCCCTGGCGATTTCAAGTAAATCACCGGCAAGGCGATCGTAATTTTCATCCACGTCTGCTTTCGCGGCAAAAGCGACCGTAGGCGGCTCGCTATATGCGCCTTTGCACAACCTCACCCGTGCATGCAGAAGCGCCAACCTTTGGATATCTTCTTCGCTTCGATAGAGATACGCCTGGATCACGATGCCTGTTTTATCGAAGCCGCTGCTCAGCGCCCACTCCAGCATCGAGAGGGTCTTTTCGGTCATCGAAGAATCTTCCATATCGATACGGACGAAAAGATTCAACTCTGCAGCCCTGGCAAGTATCTTCGAAAGGTTCTCCCTGCAGATTTCCACATCCAGAGCAAGCCCGATCTGGCTGAGTTTGATGGACAGATTCGCCCTGAGTTGATTTTCTCGAATGCTTTCGAGACATTGAATCAGTTGCCCTGCTGCGGCCGCAGCATCTTCGGCATTTTGAGCGTTTTCACCCAGGAAATCGATCGAAGCCTGGATTCCTGCGGCATTCAACTGCCGGATCGCGCTGACAGCGTCGGATACCGTTTCGCCCGCGATAAACCGCCGCGATGCCCGGCGGGCAAACCCAAGCTTCGAGATCAGGCGCTGCGCCCATTTGAGTTTGGAGAGAGCAATGAATAATTTGCGTAACATATCCCTCCTTTAGCCGAGAACAATAATATTCTAACATAAAGACTCCAATTCAATCTTATGGTCACGTCTTTGATGAGAACAATCGCAAAAAAAGACTGCCGGAGGGGCATTCCCGGCAGTCGAATTCTTGAAGCGCAATCTCAAGGCTGAAGCTTGGCTGTTGGCGAAGGGGTCAGCGTTGGAGTTGGCGTTGCGCCGGTCTGCGCACCGCCCGCAGTTGTGGGAACCTGCCCTGTGATCGTAAAGTAGCCAGAAGCCTTCCAGGTTTGACCGACGAAGATCTGCACTGTGTATTCGCCGGGGAGCCACTGATCCGCGGGAAGGGCACAATCCGTGTAGCCAAACCCTCCAGGCGCGTACGTCCATGCCTTGGTTTCGGCGCATTTGATCTCGTTTCCATATAACCAGACCGCAGACCATTGCACGCCAAGCGCCATCTTATCGTATGAGAAACCGCCGAAGAGATGCGTCACAGGCGGGTCGAATGCGGTTTGGGCTTCGATTACCACTCCATCCTTTGTCTTCGTGGAAATCGAAATCTCGCTGAATACCGCGTTCGTATCCGGCCCGATCGGGGTCTGAATCGTGGACTGCACCTCAGCAGGAAGCCCCGGCGTATACGTTACCGAAAGCGTTGGAGTGATTGTGGGAGTGTAAGTCGCGATGGGAGTCAGGGTAATGGTTGGAGTCTGGGTAACCGTTGGTGTGCGGGTGATCGTCGGCGAAGGGGGGAAATACCGGTAAGCCACGGGCTCCCCAAACCAGAAGATCAACGCGCCAAATGCCACCATGCCAAACGCCACCAGCAAGTAGCGCCACCCACGTTCCACGAGGTCGTGCCGTTTGCGGTAGAACTGAAGGTGCTGCCCCGATTTGACTGTCCTCACGCCAATAATAATGCTGATGATGATGCCAAGTGCCAGCAATACAAGGAGTACATCTTTTGTTGTCGCAATATCGATGTTCTTCATATAAGTCCCTTTTGGGTAATCCGATTATAGCACCTGTAAAAAGTCAAGCCGTTACCCAGGGGTCGAGACACTAACCCTTTGATTGAAGTTGCTTTTGATAAGGTTCCGCGAAAATAGCAGGGGTTCCACCGGTATGCCAGAAAAGGACCGTTTCATCGCGCTTGAAGAAGCCCTTGCGGATGAGGTCGATCATGGCGGCTGCTGCCCTGCCGGTGTAGACAGGGTCGAGCAGCAGCCCTTCTTCGCGGGCAAAGAGCCGGATGGCTTCGATCTCAGGTTCGCCCATCACTGCATATCCGCCCCCGAGATAATCCGCATTGACCAGAATCTCACCGGGCTTTGCACTGACCGATTCGCCAATCCGGTCAGCCGCCTGGTTCACCAGGCCGGCTACGGTTGCCTGCAAGTCTTGCACACTATGGTCGATGCTGATACCCAGGATTTTACCCGCCCAATGGTGTTTCATTGCGCCGAGCACCAAACCCGCCTGCGTTCCGCCGCTGGAAGAAGGCACGATCATCCAATCGGCGTGAAATTCCTGCTCGAGGAACTCCTCGAACGCATTCAGGTAACCCATGCAGCCGACCACATTCGAAGCTCCCAGTGGGATTTTCAAAGGCCGCAGGCCATCTTCCCAGGCTTTCTGGTAGGTCTGTTCGAGCACCTCATCTCGCTTTTCGCGCGTAGTCCACACGATGCGGGCGCCGAAAAGCTCATCAAGCAGAAGGTTGCCGTCCACTTCTCCCGGTTCTTCACCGGAGAGCACGAGGATGCAAGCATAGCCGTACCTGGCTGCCAGGGCTGCCGTCTGGCGGCAGTGGTTCGACTGGATCGAGCCCGTGGTGATCAGTGTGCGCGCACCGTGCGATTGGGCATCTGCAAGGATGTATTCCAACTTGCGGGTCTTGTTGCCGCCAAGCCCAAGCCCTGTCTGATCGTCCCTTTTGCACAAAATCACCGGCCCGCCCAGTTTGGCTGAAAGCCGCTCTAGCGTTTCGATTCTCGTCGGCAGATGGGCAATTCTTACCCTCGGAAGCATCACATCACCTCCTTTTGAGTCTCTGCGCTGCGTTTTCGGCGCATCCACCCAAGTACCTTTGGAAGGGCTTTCGTGTAAAGAAAGTAGAGCCCCTTTTTGTTTACAAAATCCAATGCTCCTGGCGTGCACGAAACATATGCGCCGAGCCCTTCCTTGAAGCGAAACACGCCGAACATGCGGTCTTCCGCTTTGAATTCATCGGGGGCGCCCCAAAGGTCGTAAACCTCACATCCCATTTCACGCGCCCGGCGCATCGCCTCCCATTGAAGCAGGTAGTTGGGCATTTTCTCGCGAGCCTGCTGGGTGGACATGCCGTAGAGATACCATGCCCGCTTGCCAAAGACGAAGAGGATCAATCCGGCGACTACTTTTCCATCCACCTCGGCCAGCAAAGGGATTGCTTTGTGAGCAGCCGTGAAGCGCTGCCAGACATCCAGATAATACTCCCGGCTGCGGATCACGAAACCGTCACGCACCGAGGTCTCGGCATACATCTGATAGAGCAGGCCCAACTCATCATTTCGCGCTTCCCTGACCTGCACGCCTGATTTTTGCGCCAGGCGCAAATTGTAACGGGTTTTCTGCTTCATCCGCGTGAGCCAGGCTTCCTCATCGCAAGTGAGGTCGAGAAGCATCGTGTTCTTGAACTGGATCTGCTCAGGAGAGTTGCTCCAGTTGCGGCCGTGAAGCAGTGACACGACTTTGGATCCAACCGCATCTTCGACAAAAGACTCTTCTCCGGGAATACCTGTTCCGAGAGGAATTTCGGCATCGATCTTGATAAAGACCGCGCACTCCTTGCGGACGAGGTCTTCGAGATCGTTCATCACCCGTTCGCACAGATTCAGGTCCGTCCAATCGAGTAATGGACCACGCGGGATGTACAGGATGGCTATCGCCGGACCGCTCCGCAACGGCCGCAGGGTCCGCTTCAGAATGGAAGCGGCTGCGACGATTCGATGATCGCCATCCTCCCAGGTCCGCCGGATATTCGACCACCCGACTTCTGCTTTGAGTTCAGCCCACTCCGATGTTTGCAGAAGGTGCGGGGATGGGAGCTGCAGGATTGTGCGATTCCAGGCAGATTCTTCAGGCATGGCTTTTTCCATGCTATTAGGAGTGGAATTCAATCTTCGCTGCCTCCGCGCAAGGAGAGCGCAACTTGATAGGCCCGATACATCAAAGGCTTGTAGACGATATCAACAGCGCCCATGCTGCGCAACACCTCGCCTCCAAATCCGCGCTTGAAGCGGTAGACGCCCCAGAGTCCCTGGTGGCTCTCTTTTTGGGAGAAATTGTCCTCGAGGATATCCTCGTCCAGGTCGGGGATGCCCCACAAATCGTATTGTTTGCAGCCTTTCGAGCGCGCCCAACGCATGGCTTCCCACTGGAGCAAATAGGTGGGCATGCGGTTGCGTTCCTCATCCGTGGATGCGCCGTACATGTACCAGGCTGTGTCTCCGCGGGCAAAAACCATCAGGGCCGCAAGCGGAGTCCCGCCAAAGCCGGCGGTGAGCAATTCGCAATTGCCTGCGGAATGAAACAGATCGTAAGCGGTTTGATAGTACTCAAGTGAATGGACCGCGAAATGATCGCGCGCGCCTGTCAGCTTGAGCATGGAATGAAAGCGACCGATATCGTCGTCCGCAGCAACCTCGACCTCTTTTTTGGCTGCCAGACGGACGTTGTAGCGAGTCTTTTGCTTCATGCGGGAAAGAATATCTTCTTCAGAGCCTTCGAGCGAGACCATCACAGTTCGTTGAGGCTGAATGGGTTTGGCTGCGACCCCATGAGAAGGCGCGTCCGTTATGGGGCTTCGTCCTGAATCCTGCCACCGATCCGGCTCGACTTTGAGGAAGATGGCCTTCTCTTTTTTGCAGAGCTCGTCCAGTTCCGGCTGCAGGCTGTCAAACGGCCCGCCGACCGGTCCCTTGCCGATGTAGCCTAGCGTGAAGCCGCCAGGGAGGCTGCGGAAAAGCACCTGAGCCCCCACGTCATCCTTAATGAGTCGAACGGGCTTCCATCCAAACCTGGATTTCAGCTCGCCCCATTCACCACTTTGCAAAATGTGAGCATTGGGGAAGCGGGAGAGGAATTGATTCCACTCTGCCAGGGTACAGTTCATAACAGATCGATCGAGGTCAATTCAGTCGGCGGCGTGGATGCGACCGCAGAGCCGGGGATGATATCGTCAACGAGATCGATGATCGCGCCCGAATCACCCTCGACGGAGAACTCGAGAATCTCGTTCACTTTTTGTACCAGGTTCTCGCCGGTCAGATTGGACGGATCATAGAACATGTAGATATCTGGGTGAGCCGTGGGCTGGAACATGTTACCTTCCTCCCACAGATCCTCGCTCAGTTTCTCGCCCGGACGGATGCCGGTATAAACGATTTCGATGTCCTTGTTCGGTTCAAGCCCTGAAAGGCGGATCAAATCTTCCGCCAGGTCCTGAATGCGGATCTGCTGGCCCATATTGAGCACGAAAGTCTCGCCGCCGCTGCCCAAGGAAGCCGCCTGCAAGACCAGGTAGACTGCCTCGGGGATGGTCATGAAATAGCGTTTCATATCCGGGTGAGTGATGGTGATCGGGCCGCCAAGCGCGATTTGCCGCTTGAACAGCGGAACGACACTGCCCCGGCTGCCCAGAACGTTGCCAAACCGGACGACGGAGTAGGCATTGCCTGTCCGGCGCGCGGCATCGAGCACGATCATCTCGGCCATGCGCTTGGTTGCTCCCATGATATTCGCGGGTCGGATGGCCTTGTCCGTCGAGATCATGACCAGGCGTTTTACGCCGTTGTTCTCGCAGGCTTTGACCACATTGAGCGTACCCATGACATTGTTGGAAACTGCCTCTGCCACGTTGACTTCCATCAATGGCACGTGCTTGTGGGCTGCGGCATGGAAAACCACATCGGGCTTGAAGCGGGCAAATACCGCCATCAAGCGCGGGAGATCGCGAACATCAGCGATGATCGGGAATGTCGGCAGGTTGGGATAAGCTTGCTGCAGTTCGATCAGCGTTTCGAAGATGCTGTTCTCGCCATGACCGAGAAGTACCAATCCGGACGGAGCCCAGCGGGCGATCTGCCGGCACAATTCGCGCCCGATGGAGCCACCGGCGCCTGTTACCGCGACCATTTTGCCGCTGATGGTGCTGCCGACTTTTTCTTCCTTCATGTGCGTAGGCTGACGGCGGAGCAGGTCGGCAATATCCACTTCACGCAAACGGCTGATATTCACTTTGCCGCCGATCAGCTCGTAAATACCTGGCATGGTTCGGAAGGGGATCCCCTTCAAGCGGCACACATCAGCAACCGTGCGGATCACCTTGCCGCCTGCGCTGGGAATGGCGATGATCACTTCGTCGACAGTCTGTTTGTCGAGCACCTTCGCCATTTCGCCAATCCTGCCGATCACGGGAACGCCGTAAATTTGCTGCTTTTGCTTGGTCGGATTATCGTCGAGGAAACCTGCAACGCTGAGATTGAGCTGCGGATTCTTCTGCATCTCTTTAACCACCAATGCGCCGGCATCGCCCGCACCAATAACCAATACTTTGCGCGATTTACCGGCTTTGGACCCATTGGCGATGGTGCTCACGCTGTCAGCAACAATGCGTATGATGAAACGTGAACCGCCGATCAGCAAGAGCGAGAGCAGCCAGTCAAGAACAAGCGCGGAACTTGGAAAACCGAAGAAAGCTTTCAATGCTGCCAGAATGACGATTGCCATCGACGTGAAGACCGAAGCAGTGGTCACCGCGGCAACGATGATCTTCAGCTCGTTGATACTGGCATAGGACCACATGCGCCTGTAGAGCCCGAACAGATAGTACACAACCGGTTTTATCACCAGGGTTGCGCCGATCATCCAGTACATGGACGGCAGGAATTGATAGAACACTGCGCCAAGTTCAAGACGTAATGCATATGCTCCGAGCACGGCAGCGACCGTCAGGACGAGGTCAAAAATGAAGTAGGTTCGGTTGCGCAGGATGGTTTTTGCTTTCATCTACTGCCCTCGGAATCCGACAACTGCCCCCACAGTTCTCAAAATGATAGTGAAGTCCAAAGTCAAGCTGCGGTGCTTGATATAGTAAAGATCGTATTCAAGCTTGACGGCATTTTCAGATGTGTTCGAGGCATAGCGTTGGTTGATCTGAGCCCAGCCGGTCAAACCCGGACGGACGAAAAATCGCGCACGATAGAATGGGATACTTTGCTGGTAGAGATTGACCAAAGTTTGCTGTTCGGATCTGGGTCCGACGATACTCATTTCTCCTTTAAGGATGTTGAATACCTGGGGGAGCTCATCGAAATGGGTCATGCGCAACAGCTTGCCGAACCTGGTTATTCGCTGGTCATGATCGAGAGTCGCGCGGGGTTGTCCAAATCTTTGTGCACCCTGGATCATTGTGCGGTATTTGAGAATCTTGAACGTCGTTCCATTGATACCCACGCGGTTTTGTGTGAAGAAAATTGGCGTGCCGCTATCGATCAAGATCGCCAGGGCAACGAAAGGGAAGGTGATGACAAGCGCAATGCACCCCAGGATACTGACGAAGACGTCAATCAGCCGCTTCGTCGATTCGTAAAATCCGGTGGTGCGCATCTGATCGATGAAAGAGCGCAAGATCCAATCAGATTGCAGGATGAAGATCGGTACTCTGCCAAACAACTCTTCATAAAGTGTCGGCACGGATGTGATCTCCACCCCTTTCTCTGTGGCCAATAAAAGCGTGCGGAAAAGTTCGGGGTTCAGTTCGCCGCTGATCGCAAAAATAAGGTCCGTGATCTGGTACTTGTCGATCACATTCAGCAGATCGTCTCCCTTGCCCAAAACAGGCAATCCTTCGATGGTCGCTTGACTCTTGAGCGGATCGTCATCGATATAGCCGGTAATATTCAATGACGGCAACTGCATTTCGTTGTATGCACGACAAAAGGCCGTCCCGGCATTTCCCGCTCCAACGACCAGCGCGCGGCGGACAAAGCCAGGAGCAGTGAAAACCCTAATGTAAAGAAAGCGCCAGAGGAATGTGAAAGCTGTTGCAGCGAAGATAAATACCGCTATTCCCTTTCGGGGAAGCGAATTGGTATCGGAAATAAAGAAGACGACCAGATACAGGGCGAGCGCGAGTGCGGCGGTTGTTGAAACCCCTTTGAAGGTTTCCTTCAGGTGAGTTGCACGCCGCATGTCATACATATCAACCAGAAAGATGACCCACAGCAGAGGAAGCAGGTAATACCAGACAGGAATACGCTGGCTCAAGAAATCCCAGGAGAAGTTCAGCCAGTCTGCCTGCCCCCAAAAATAAAGGGAGATGAGCAGACCAAAGGCTCCAGCGAGAATATCCCCAACCAAGAGGATCCATTTCCTCTCGCCGCTTCTCAATCTCCAACGGGGTTTCAAATATTGATTTTCGAAAGCCATCGACTACTTCGCGCTCCCAGTGTGCAATAAACTCCAGATAAACCCTGATCCCCAGGTGAAATGCATGGTCATAATGGCAAGGGGCACGCCCAAAACCATCGACAGCTTTTTGTTCCGCAGCGCAGCAGGAATCGAACCTGCTATAAGAGATACCAGGTAGACCGCGATGACAGCCAGCAATAGGATCCGTGCAATTAACCAGAAGATTGAACCTAATAATAACATCAAAATGCCCATTACAAATAGAGGAGGTAGCGCCTGGCGTAAACGGATCGAGCGCGGGTAGCGCTTCAACATGCGGACTTTCCAGTAACCATATGAGAAGTACTGCCTTGCCAGAGAAATCAGGTCGCTGCGGGAATAGTAGACAGCCCGAATTTGCGGATCGATCCAGATCTGCCCGCCGTTCTGGCGGATCCGGTGATTCATCTCGTAATCTTCGTTGATCTCGAGAGTCTCATCGTAAAAGCCTACCTTGTCGAAGAGCGAGCGACGGAATGTGCCAAACGCGACAGTGTCAGCCGGACCCGCCTCGGTTGCCCAGCGGTAGCGGGCGTCGCCAACGCCCAATGGATGTCCCGTGGCGACCGCAATCGACCGGGCGATCCAGCCTGGGCCGCCTGGACGGATGTCGATCACCCCTCCAACATTGGTGCCCTTACCTTCCAGCAGGGTTTTTACGCTGCGCTCGATATAATCGGGGGATGGAATGGAATGCGCATCCATGCGCGTGATAATCTCTCCGCGCGCATCGCGGATGGCAGCATTCAAAGCGGACGGGATGATCCGTTTGGGATTGTCTACAACGCGGATGTTCATTGCCGAATGAGCCTTCCGGTATTCTTCAATAACCGAAAGCGTGGCATCGGTTGAGTAACCGTCGGCAATGACAACCTCGATCTTGCTAGCATCGTACGTCTGTTGCGCGATTGCATCCAACAGTAGCCCAATGGTCTTTTCTTCGTTGTAGCAAGGGATGACGATGGATACAACCGGTTCGGTCATGAAGCAATCTCCAAAGAGCCTAAGCCTGTAGAGCGAATCCGGTTTGGGGGTCCGACTGGATGGTCAAACCGGTTCCCGTCAGCCTGGATTGGAGCCTTGCGATATGCAATCCTACCGATTTCGTCTGACCGGAAAAATCGATGCCCCAGCCCTCACGCATTAAATATTCAGCACTGAGAAATTTTCCGGGTTCGCGCATCAGCAAGAGCAGCAATTCATACTCGAGCTTCCGCAGGGCAAGCGGTTTTCCATCCACAACAATGGAGTGTTTCTGCATGTCTATTTTGACATTGCCGATTTCAAGCGCTGCTATTGAGCGTTGTGAGAGCATACGACCCTGGTGCAGGATCGCCTTCACCCTGGCGACCATCTCGCGCGGGTTGAATGGTTTGGCAAGGTAATCGTCTGCTTCAAAATCCTTGATCGAATTGGAGTTAAGCTCTTTCTCACTGCTGAATATCGCCAGGATGGGTACCTGGTTATTCTCACCACGCAACCGGCGGCATACTTCGAAGCCGTCCATACCCGGCAGAACCAGCGACATGACCATTGCATCTGGATGAATGGTTTGGCTCGAGTTAAGCGCGTCGAAACCGGTTTTCACGCTGAAAATCCGAAAACCCTCGCGCTCGAGATACATCCGTTCGAGGTCAAGAGCGCTCGCATCGTCGTCAACTAATAAGATCGTCTCGGCAGGCATGATATACGACTGCGGCCTAGACGTTCAACAAGAGAGCAACGGCTTCGATCTCCACTGCGGCATTCTTGGGCAGGGTGACCTGCATGGCAGACCGGGCCGGCGAATCCTGCCCAAGGAATTCGGCGTAGACAGCGTTCATTTTGGCGAAATCGCCCATGTCCCGCAGGAAGACTGTGGTCTTGACCACGTTTGCAAGCGAAGATCCCGATGCTTCAAGGATATTTTTCACATTGATCAACGCCTGGCGGGTTTCGGCTTCAACGCCGCCCTCGACCAGCGTGTTGGTCTTCGGGTCGATGCCAATCTGGCCGGATGTAAAAACGAATGGTCCAGCCGTGATGGCTACTGAATAAGGCCCAAGCGCTGCAGGGGCAAGTTCGGTTTTAATGACTGTTCTGATGTGGGGGCTCATGCTTTTCTCCAAGGAATGGTAGATCTATATTTGTCAAGCTTCATAAATGGCATTGCATAAGAAGGCGGAGAGTGAACTCCGCCTTGTGGACATCATGGATCCATCCCAGCGGACGGATACTTAAGATTATACCCTAAGCTAGTAGTGCAACTCCTCAGGTTTGCCTGAGACACGCTTTCGGAAGGTCCAATAGGTCCATCCCTGGTAGAGCAAAACCAGGGGTACAAGAACGAGCGCAATTTTCGACATTAGCGCCAGGGTGTAAGGACCCGAAGCCGCATTGTAGATGGTGAGATTATTTGCCGCAGCAGTGGATGAGACCATCACGTTCGGGAAGAGCGTGACGAAGATGGCAGAACTGAATAAAATGACCCCAATCGCGGATAAGGCGAACGCCCAACCGTCGCTTCCGCCGGCCAAGACAAACCTGAGGACGATCAATACTGCCAGGCCCAGCAGAAGCAAGATGCCACCATTCAATCCGAAACCCGTAAAGATGCCGCCGAAGGTGTAGCTTGATACGGTCAACGCAAGCGCTGCCAGGATCACGGCTATCCATAGCCCGTTCGCGTAGCGTTTGGCTCTTTCACGAACTTCGCCCGTCGTACGCAAAGAGATGAAAATCGCACCGTGAAGGGTGAACCCGAACAGAGATACCACGCCCGCGATGAGCGCAAATGGATTCAGCAGGTTCCAGAAACCTCCGGTGTACTGCATCGAAGCATCGATGGGAACGCCGCGCACGATATTGGCAAACGCCACGCCCCACAACAGAGCGGGGAGAAGCGACCCGACAAAGATGGCCCATCCGAAAATGCGCCGCCAGGCCAGATTCTCAACGCGCGATCTGAACTCCAATGCAGCACCCCGCAAAATCAGAGCAATAAGAATAAGGAACAACGGCAAGTAGAAACCGCTGAACAGCGTGGCGTACCATTGCGGAAATGCGGCGAATGTCGCGCCGCCGGCGCTGATTAGCCAGACTTCATTGCCGTCCCAGTACGATCCGATGGTATTGAGGATCACCCTGCGCTGTGTATCATCCTTGCCGATCAGCACATGCAGGATGCCCACGCCGAAATCGAAACCCTCAAGGACAAAATAGCCGGTGTACAGGATGCCGATCAAAACAAACCAGAGTATGTTCAGGTTCATGATCTCCTCCTATGCCTTTGTCTCGGATGGGTTGACAGTTTCGGAGCCCGCCCCTGCCCTTGCATACCTGGAAAGCAGGTAGATATCGGCGACGATCAGAATCGTATAGATCAGGATGAAACCGAGCAGCGAGGTGAGCACCATACCCGGCGTCAAATTCGGAGAAGCAGCATCCTGTGTCTTCAGCAGGCCAAAGACAATCCATGGCTGCCGGCTCGTTTCGGTCAAGAGCCAACCCAGGGAATTGCTCAGGTATGGCACGAACAATAGCCAGGGGAATATCCCGAGCCACTTCCTCGTTTCAAGCGGTTTCTTACGCACCAACCAGATGATTGCGAGGACTGCAGCGGCGAATAACAGAAAGCCAAAAGCTACCATAAACCGGAATGCCCAAAAATCAAGCATCACGTTGGGAATGTAATAACCCGGACCATATTTCTGTACGTACTCAGCTTGAATATTCGTGATTCCCTGCACTTCTCCGCTGAATTTCGCGTGGATCAACCACGAGAGCACCTTCGGAATTTTGATCGCGAAAATATCTTTCTGCTCCTGCTGGTTGGCGATTGCGACGACAGTGAAGGCAGCCGGGTTCTCGGTCTGCCACAGGTCTTCTGCTGCTGCGATTTTCATCGGTTGGTAGTTCGGGATTTGCTTTCCCTGCCTGTCACCAAGGTAGATGACTGCCGTAATTGCGATGACTGCAGTGATTGCCGCGATCTTGAACGATGTCTTGAAGACCTGGGTCTCTTTCTCTCGGATCAGGTGATAAGCGCTGATGCCAAGCACGAAGAAAGCGGCCGTGGTAAATGCGGCGGATATCACATGCGGAAACTGCAGCCAGACGTACGGGTTGCCAACAAGAGCACCAAAGTTGTCCATCGCGATGCTGCCATTCGCTTGCTGGGTAATGCCGACCGGATGCTGCATGAAAGAATTGGCTGTCAGAATCCAAAAGGCTGAGGTGAGCGAAGCCGCCGCCACGAGCCAGATGGCCGTAAGATGCAATCCCTTCGACAGGCGGTCCCAGCCAAAGAGCCACACCCCGAGGAAAACTGATTCCAGGAAGAATGCGAGCAAAGCCTCGATGGCCAGCGGCGCGCCAAAGATATCGCCCACAAAGCGGGCGTAACCCGACCAGTTCATGCCGAATTGGAATTCGAGTACGATACCTGTGACAACACCCATGGCAAAGTTGATCACAAAGAGTGTCCCCCAGAATTTCGCCATCTTCCTGTAAATCTCGTTCCCCTTGCTGACGTAGAGACTTTCCATGATCGCGACTAGGACAGACAACCCCAGTGTGAGCGGCACAAAGAAGAAATGATAAATCGTTGTCAATCCAAATTGAATCCGGGAAAGAGTCGTTATATCCACCTTTGCCTCCGTCGAATTTGAAAAAAGTGCTCTCTTTAAAAATTATAAGAGGTTCCCGCAAAGTTACAATCACCGAATCGGCGAATTTACGCCGGGGGCATCAGCCATTCGAAGGACTGGTATAATGGATGGGCTCAAATCTCATCTCAGGCTGGGAAATATGCTGGACAAAGTACAAGAAATCGAAAAGCGTTACCAGGAACTGACCACTCAGATGGAACAGAACCTGGATGATTATCAGAAAATTGGCGAGCTCAATAAGGAACGTACCGAACTCGAGACCGTGGTTGCGCTCGGACAGAAGTACCGTGAATACCTGCAACAATACGATGAGGCTCAGCAATTGATCGAATCGGAAGATGCCGAGCTTTTGGAGCTTGCCAAAAGCGAAGCGGAAACCCTCAAAACCAAGATCGAAGAGATCGAAAAAGAATTGAAGCGCCTGCTTGTGCCAAAGGATCCGCGCGATGAAAACAATGTTTACATCGAGATCCGTGCCGGTACAGGCGGCGATGAAGCCGGTCTCTTTGCTGCCGACCTGCTGCGCATGTACATGCACTACGCCGAGGCACATCGTTGGAACGTTGAAATCATCAGCGCAAACGAGACGGGCATCGGCGGCTACAAAGAGGTCATCTTCATGGTCAAGGGCAAGGGAGCCTATTCCAGATTCAAGTATGAATCCGGCGTCCACCGCGTTCAGAGGATCCCGGCTACCGAATCTTCAGGCAGGATCCATACCTCCACAGCGACAGTCGCGGTGATGGCAGAAGTGGAAGATGTGGATATCCAAATCCCTGAATCGGATATCACCGTTGAAGTCTTTCGTTCTTCAGGCGCAGGTGGTCAGAATGTGCAGAAGAACCAGACTGCAGTTCGCATCATCCACAAACCGACAGGCCTGGTCGTTGCGGTGCAGGATGAACGGTCGCAACTTCAGAATAAGCTTCGCGCACTGAGCATTCTAAAATCCCGGTTATTCGACATCGAAATGCAGAAGCGCCAGGAAGAGCGCGATGAGTCAAGGCGCTCTCAGATCGGCAGCGGCGAACGATCTGAAAAGATACGGACATATAACTATCCCCAGAGCCGTGTGACCGACCACCGCATCAACCTTTCTTCGTACAATCTTCCGGGAGTGATGAACGGCGATCTCGACCTGTTCATCGACGAGCTTGCCCTGCGCGATGAAACTGACCGCCTGTCATCCAGCGAATCAGAAGACGATGATGAGTAATCTGCAAGCATGGGCAGGACAATCCACGCAGCGGTTGCAGGGGAAATCAGAATTCCCCTATCTCGAAAGCCAGGTTCTGCTGGCTTTCACTTTGAAGACCAGCCGTGAATGGATCATCGCGCACCCGGAGTTCGACCTTACGCCTGAGCAGGAACGGTTATTGGAATCTCACCTCGCCCAACTCATTAAAGGTGAACCCTTACCCTACATCACCGGCGTGCAGGCTTTCTACGGCCTGGACTTTTGCGTTTCACCCGATGTGCTTATTCCGCGTCCTGAGACCGAGTTACTGGTCGAGGAAGCGATCGGCTGGCTGCGGGAGCATCCAAACCGCCGCGATGCGCTCGATATGGGCACGGGATCAGGAGCGATCGCTGTAACCCTGACTGACCAGATTCCCGATCTGCTGATGATCGCAACGGATATTTCAACGAAAGCCCTGGAAGCGGCTCGCAAGAATGCAGAAAAGTACGGCGTCGACGAGCGAATTCGCTTCATCCAGTCCGATCTTTGGGAAAATATCCCCTTCAGCTTCGACCTGATCGCAGCCAACCTGCCTTATGTCCCATCTGAGACCTTGATCGGGCTTCCGGTCTTTTTGCACGAACCGCCCCTGGCGCTGGATGGAGGTCCGGACGGCTTGCGCGTAATCGATGCCTTCCTCGCACGGGCAGCGGAACACATCAAACCCGGCGGATTCATCCTGCTGGAGATCGAAGCCGGGCAGGGCGAATCCGCCATTGCCCTGGTTCAGGAAAAACTCCCCAGGGGAAACTTCAAACTGATCACAGACTACTCAAACCTTCCAAGGCTGATTACAATCCAGGGGAATTGACCGGCAAATGATGAATACCACCGTTTTATCTACCAGTGAACCCGTTGCCATCGATAAAACCCTCGAATTGCTGCGGGCGGGCGGTGTGGCTGCTTTTCCAACCGATACCGTCTACGGCGTTGGAGCTGATGCGTTCAACGAGAGCGCGATTCTGCAGCTTTTCGAAGCCAAGGGACGCGACTTCAATAAGGCGATTGCCGTTCTCGTGGGCGATCTTCAACAACTCGAACTATTGACAGAAGGGCTTCCGCGTTCCGCAAATATCCTGATCGAGAGATTCTGGCCGGGAGGGCTGACGGTGATCGTCAACAAGAAAGCCGGCCTTCCACCCTCTCTTACACCGGGGAGTACTGTAGGCGTGCGGATGCCCAATCACCCCGTGGCAATCGAACTGCTGCGCCGATTCGGACCGCTGGCAACGACTTCGGCGAATCTATCCGGCGGAAAGAATCCGCAAACAGCCGCAGATGTCCTGGAGCAGCTCGACGGACGGATTCCCCTGCTGCTGGACGGCGGGCCATGCAAAGGCGGCGTGCCATCGACGATCGTGGATTGCACCCAGGAACCTGTGCAAATTTTGCGCTATGGAGCAATTCGAGAATCGGTGATCGAGTCGGCCTTGCGCCGGGACAAATCTTAAAAAACTCTTACCGATACTTAATCCCTGATTTAACCCCAAAAGATACTATTCTCTAGTATTCTCCTCATGAAACCCACGCGAATGGTCCGCCTCCTTTTGCGTGGGTTTTTTATTCAGGCAGCCATTAGCAGTTCATCAGATTGCATGTCAACCAACAGCGCGAACCTGCCTTTCTGCGAGACCAGTTCGCAATAGGTTCCTCTCTCGGTGATCCTTCCTTTTTCGAGCAGCAGGATCTGATCCATCCCTTCCAGGTGCAGTAAATCTTGGGTGATTAACAAAATGCCGGAATTGGCACTTAAGCTCATGAGCACGCGCAGGGTTGAAGCAGCATTCGCCGGGTCGAGATTTGCCGTGGGCTCGTCGAGCAGCATGAATGGCGGATTTTGCAGAATCAACCTTGCCATGGCGATGCGCTGACTTTCGCCAGCCGAAATGTGCGCGCCCTGTTCTCCAAGCCATGTTTCCAACCCTTTGGGTAGACTTTCGTACCAGCTTCCCAATTGAGCCTTGTGCAGTGCATCGACCAGTTCCTCTACGCGGGCTTGCGGCCTGGCCAGAAGCAGATTTTCTCTCAAACTGGCATTGAAGATCGAGCTTGTAGGGCTCACCACGCCATACTGTCTGCGCAGCCAGTCTTCGTCAAGCATCGAAATGTCGTGCCCATCGAGTGAGATCTTTCCGGCATCAGGATGCCAAAATCGCAGCATCAGGTTGATGAGGCTCGTCTTGCCTGCCCCGCTCGGCCCAACGACGGCAATTTTCTGCCCCCGCTCGAGCGTAAAGCTGACATCGTTCAAAACAGGCGCATCATCTTCCGGGTAGGCAAATGAGACCTGCTGTACCGCCAACCGGTCAGGCGCCCGGTCGGGAAGTAAAGCTTGCCCCGACAAGACGGCTCGAGCGCCGGGCTGTGCCAGGTCGAACAACCTCCTGGCAGCCTCCAGGCTTGCGTTGAGTTGTTGGGCTGCCAGCGGCAGCGGTGTGACGCCCTCGAAGCTGGCCAGCGTCACCAGGGCCGCCACAGCAAGCAAGACGCCGCTCACCGTTCCCGAATCGACAGCAGGAATCATCCACCAAAGGACGCCGAGCAAGGTCAGATTCGAGATCAGCAAGGCGATACCGTCGCTCGCGGCATCCATCACACGATTTGCCAGTACCCGGTTCGTGTGGAGGTCTGTGCCGTGCATAACCCTGGCAAGCGCTGCTTTCTGACCGCCAAACACCTGCACGACCCCCAGATTCTGTATGAATTCGACCATTCCTGCCGAAGACTCCGCTCTTGCTTGCGTCAGCTTCCTGGCATTGCGCTTCGAGAACACGAACATGAGCGCCGGGAGGGCTATCCCGTTCAACGCCAAACCGGCCGCCAGCACGCCGCTCAGCGGAGGAAAGATGGTACCCAGGAACCAGCTTGCCAGCCCGCCCGTGATCAAAGCCACGGCCAGCGGAGACACGCAGCGGACGTAGAAGTTCTCCAGGGTTTCGATGTCGCCCATCGCCCTCTGCAGCAGATCTCCGGAATGGATGGATTGCAGCCGGGCAGGTGCGAGCGGCTCGATGGCCTGGTAGAACCAGACTCGAATCCCGGCCAACACCTTCAGGTTGACCGAATGGGACACCAGCCTCTCAAAATAGCGGAAGACTCCGCGACTGATGCCAAAGAAGCGCACGCCCACGATCGCCACCTGTAAATCAGCGATGGAGGGGTGCAGCGCAGCTGCAGCGATCAGGTAAGCCGACGTGCCGAGCAAGCCCACGCCCGCCGAAATCGTAGCGACCCCGGCGAGGACGGAGAGCGCCACCTGGCTGAACGCTGGTCGAAGGAATGAAAGCAGCCTGGCCAGATCCTTCATCCTCTGCCTCCCCGTTCTGCAAAGGCAGTCCGATACAGAAGAGAGGTGCGAAGCAATTCGCTTGGCGTGCCTGCAGCAGACAGACTGCCGCAATCCAGCAGGATGAGTTGGTCGCAATGCATGATCGTCGAAAGGCGGTGAGCGATCATCAGAACCGTGCGGCCGACGATCAAATCCTCGATGGCATGATTGAGCTCTCGTTCGAGCTCGATATCCAGGTGCGCAGCCGGCTCATCGAGCAGCAGGATGGGGGCATCTTTGAGGAATGCGCGCGCCAGCGCAATGCGCTGCGCCTGCCCTGAACTCACCCCGCCTGCCTGTTCGTAAAGCGGCGTGTCGTAGCCTTTCGGAAGCGACATCACCAATTGGTGTAGTTGAGCGCGCTCAGCAGCCGCCTGAACTTCCCGCAGGCTGGCGTCCGGCCTGGCCAGACGGATGTTCTCAAGGATGCTTGCGCTCAACAGGCCGGGCTTTTGCGGCACCCAGCTGATTTGCCTGCGCCAGTCCTCCAAATGAATCGAGTTTAGCTCATTGCCATCGACGAAGATACGCCCCGCTGTAGGCTCGATGAATCGCAAGAGCAACTGCATGAGCGTGGATTTTCCGCAGCCGCTGGCGCCGATCAGCCCGTGCAATTTGCCCGACTCGAGCGTCAGGTTCATGCCCTTGAGTGAATCCTGATCACGGTCCGCATAAGCAAATGACACATCCGAAAATCGGATCTTGAATGACTGCGGGAGGATGAATGACTCCTGCTCTTTGATCCCGATATTTTGGTCCGGTTCTGGAGTATCCAGCACTTCGTAAATGCGTTTTGCCGCGCTCACGCCGCTCATTCCCGCATGGAAACGAGCCCCCAACGCCCTCAACGGCAGGTAGAATTCGGGTGCAAGCAGCAGGATGAAGAATGCCTGCTCGAAAGCGATTTTCGCGGCCAACAGGCGCAATCCAATTTCGACAGCAACCACCGCCGTTGAGATCGTTGCCAGCATCTCGAGGGTCAACGCAGAAAGGAAAGTGATACGCAGCACCCTCAGCGTCGTTTCTCGGTAAGCGTCGCTCACTTCGCGCACCTGCTGCGTGCGCGCCTTGCTCTGACCGAGCGCCTTCAGCGTAGTAATGCCCTGCAAGGTGTCGAGGAAATAGGAGCCGAGCCGGCTGAGCGCCAGCCATTGACGTCTGGTCTCGTTTTCCGAGGCTTTGCCGATGAGCCACATGAAAAAGGGGATTAGCGGGGCCGTGACAAGGAAAATCAGACCGGTGATCGCGTCGATGGGGAAAACCACAAGCAGGATCAGCGTTGGCAGCAAAGCAGCAACCAGGATCTGGGGAAGATATTGGCTGAAATAAGCGTCCAGTGAATCGACGCCCTGCAGCGTGGTGGTGGTCAGTTCCCCCGTCGCTTCGCCAGAGGTAAATGACGGGCCGAGCCGCTCGATCTTTTCGAGAAGAAGCAGGCGCAAATGCCTCTTGATGCCGGCAGCCAGCATCCCTGCTGCTGAACCGTTCAAAGCCGCGATGACGGCCCTGAAAAGAATAATCAGCCCAAGCAAGCCGAAAATGGCGGCCACAGCCTGCCGCGATTGACCTGCCATGAATACGCCGTTCACCAGGCTGCTCAGCCTATGCGCCTGAAAGATGATCAACCCGCCTGCAAATAGGCTGAGCAGTACGGTCAACCCGAACCAGTACCGCGAGGTTCTGACTTCCCCAATCAAGCGCTGCGAAGTCCTCATGGTCAAATTGTGCTCGAAATGCTCCATTAAATCAAATCGGCAAGAAACCGGCTTTGCAGCCGGTTTCTTTGGTAAACAGTTCGGATTTCTATCAGAATCTCAACAGGTCGAGGATATCATTGAGCGCCGCAGCATAGACCTCGTCCATGATCTCTTTCTCCACCTTATACGGCCCTCCGTACACGCCGTCTCCGGCGAAGTCGCGCGTTTCTCGCGAACTCAGCAAGGTCTTTGCATAGAGTGTCTCTTTAGTGCCTTCCGGCATCCCGCGCACATGGATGAACGGGAACGCTTCGATCCATGCAGCGTGGTGCGAGCGCAATCCGTGCTTTTCTGCCACCTCGGTCACCGAAGGCGCGATCCACCACGAATACCAGGCTACTTTTATTCTCTTGAACTCGTTGGAAAGCTCGGTGATTCTTCCCCGAGCCGCATCGTTCCCGCCGTGACCATTGACGATGACAAATCGTCTGAATCCCTGCTGGTGCAGCGAGCGCAGGATATCCTCTACAGCATCGAGGAAAGTGGATGTCCTCAAGCTGATCGTGCCGGGATAATCGAGGAAATAGGGCGAGACCCCGAAGTTCAGGGGCGGCGCCACAATCACGCCAGTCGCTTCAGAGGCTGAATTCGCCAGCGCCAGGGGAATGGCAACGTCTGTCATCACGCTCAGGTAACCGTGCTGCTCGGTTGCGCCTAAAACCAACAGTATCCGATCCTCTTTCGAGAGATACTCGGCTACTTCCATCCAATTCATGTCACTCAGGTTCACAATTCACCTCCTCGTTCGGTGCACTCAATCATGACATGAATATTATAGATACAAAAATCGGGAGAAGATACGGTATCTTCTCCCGATTCATTTCCTCGCTTGACTAAACGACAATATTCACCAGTCGCCCGCGCACGTAGATTACCTGTTTCGGGGTTTTGCCTTCGAGGAACCTGTACACGGCTTCGCTTTCCAGGGCAGCCTTTTTGGCGCTCTCTTCGTCGATGCCGGCAGGCACGGTGATGCGCTCGCGCACCTTGCCGTTGACCTGAACCACCAGTGTGATCTCTTCCTCCCGGGCTGCTTCTTCATCCACCCTGGGCCAGGATTGGGTGTGGATGCTGTACGGCTTGCCCAGGCGCTCCCAGAGCTCTTCACTGATATGCGGAGCCACGGGAGCCAGCATCTTCAGATAGATCTCTGTGGCTTCCGCCCAGGCGGCACTGCCGCCAACCTTTTCTTTCAGCTTCGACATATCGTTCATTAACTCCATCAAACTCGAAATGATGGTGTTGAACTCGAACGATTCGAAATCGCGGGTGACGGCTTTGAGCGTCTGATGCACCCTGCGCCGCAGTGTCTTGATATCGCCTTCTGATGCTTTGCCTGCCGCTGCAGGTTCCAACAGGGTGGTCCAGGTTCGACGCAGCCAGCGCTGCACTCCGTCTATGCCACCGCTGCTCCAGGGTCCGCCCATATCCCAGCGGGCAAAGAACATCAGGTATGCGCGGACTGTATCTGCGCCGTATGCCTTCACCAGGTCGTCGGGCGCCACAACGTTTCCGCGGCTCTTCGACATCTTTTCCGAATCCTCGCCTAGCACCATGCCCTGATTGCGCAGCTGCATCATCGGCTCGTCGCCCTTTACGATGCCCATATCGCGCAGGGCTTTGTGGAAGAAGCGGGTATAGATCAGGTGCATCGTGGCGTGCTCGATGCCGCCCGTATAGGTATCAACAGGCATCCAGTAGTCATATTCCTTTTGATCGAAAGGCGCTTTGTCATCATCGGGGCTGAGATAGCGCAGGAAATACCACGAGGAGCACATGAAGGTATCCATCGTGTCTGTTTCGCGCTCGGCCGGTTCGCCGCAAATCGGGCAGGTCGTCCTGCTCCAGGTGGGATGCAGCTTCAACGGTGATTGACCTGTCGGCTTCCATTCGACATCCTCGGGCAGCTTTACAGGCAGTTGATCTTCAGGCACTGCCACCGCTCCGTGCTTCTTGCAGTAAACAATGGGGATCGGCGCGCCCCAGTAGCGCTGCCGCGAAATCAGCCAGTCACGCAGACGGTAATTCGTCGATGCATGCCCTACTCCCAGTTTGGCGACATACTCCACGGCGCGCTCGAACGACTCGCTCCCCGGCGTCCCCGTCAGCGGCCCGGAATTGACCAGTTCACCCGCTGCCGGAATGGCCTCATTCATTTCACCGGCTTCCAACTTGGGCGCACCTGCAGGCTGAACGACAACTTTGACAGGCAGCTTGAACTTGCGCGCAAATTCGAAATCGCGCTGATCGTGGGCAGGAACGGCCATGATCGCGCCGGTTCCATAGGTCATCAGCACATAATCCGCGATCCAGACAGGGATGCGTTCGCCCGAAACCGGGTTGATCGCATATCCTCCGGTGAACTCACCAGTTTTTTCCTTGTCTGCAGCTTCGCGCTGGATATCCGACTGGCGTTGGGCATCCATGATGTACTGTTCGACGTTGACCTGGTTTTCGGGCGTTGTCAGCTTCTGCACCAGGGGATGCTCGGGAGCAAGCACCATGAAAGTGACTCCCCACAAAGTATCCGGGCGGGTGGTGAACACCTCGATCGGATCGCCGGCCTCGGTTTTGAAGGTTACGAGCGCCCCAACCGACTTGCCGATCCAGTTCGTCTGCAGTGTGCGCACGCGTTCAGGCCAGTCGATGCCCTCGAAGTTCAGCAACTCTTCGGCATAATCCGTGATCTTGAAGAACCACTGCTCCAAATCCTTTTTGATCACGGGTGTACCGCAGCGCTCGCAGTGGCGGTCTTCACCCACAACCTGTTCGCGCGCCAGTGTGGTCTGGTCTTTCGGGCACCAGTCCACAGGCGACATCTTGCGGTAAGCCAAACCGTGCTCGAATAGCTTGATGAAGAACCACTGCGTCCATTTGTAGTATTTTTCGTCGGCCGAAATAATCTCCCGCCGCCAATCGAACATGGCGCCCATCGACTTCAATTGTGTGCGCATCCTGTCGATATTGGCATAGGTCCATTTCTTGGGGTGGATGTTGTGTTTGATCGCTGCGTTTTCGGCAGGCAGCCCAAACGCGTCGAAGCCAATCGGGAAGAGCACGTTATAGCCGTTCATGCGCTTGAAACGCGCCCTCGCATCGGAAGGCGTCATGGCGTACCAGTGGCCGATGTGGAGATCGCCTGAAGGATACGGGAGCATGGTCAACGCATAAAACTTCTTTTCGTCCGGATGAATATCCGAGTGATAGAGGCCATCAGCATCCCATTTCGCCTGCCACTTGCGTTCGACCTCATCTGGATTGTAGTTCGGTATATTCGTGTGTGCCATTCTTAGCTCCCTTCATCGGACTTAATAATCAAAAAATCCTCATCCCTTCAGGGACGAAGATTTCTCCGCGGTACCACCCTGCTTGTCTGCAACCTGCCAGACCGCTCAAGATCGCTGTAACGGGCATACCCGTTGCCGGCTACTCTTCTTCACCGGTAAAGCGTTCCATCGAGTGGACTTGGGCGAGTTCGACCTGATGCACTCTGCGGATGCTGCGCCGGGCTTCCACCTCGCTCACCCGGCTCGCTGGCAGATCGATCTACTACTCCCAATTTCGCTTTAGTGGACCCAGGGGGAGTCGAACCCCCGGCCTCCTCAATGCCATTGAGGCGCGCTCCCAACTGCGCTATGGGCCCAGATTCCTTACCCTTTCGAGCCTGTCTTGCTCAGTGGACCTGGGGGGATTCGAACCCCCGGCCTCTTCAGTGCGATTGAAGCGCGCTCCCAACTGCGCTACAGGCCCAAATTCAAAGGTAGTCAGATTTTACTTGACCGGCCACAGTATGTCAAGGCTAATGCCTGTGGACCTGCAGCGCTCTCCTCTCTGAGATCTTCTCGCGTGCGTCGCGATGGGTTGTGCCAGAGTTGCCGCGGACGAGATCATCTTCATGGACCAGGGCAAGATCGTCGAGCAATCGATGCTTGAATTGTTCTTCAGGCGCCCCTCCGAGCCGCGCCCTCGGGCTTTTCTATCTCAATTGCCGGCTCATTCAACCGGTTTCAGGGATCTTGGAAACAAAGCTCTACTTTCCCATGATCTTGAGGGATTCCATTCATCTTCTTCACGCGTGGAGGAAACCAGAATCAAGCTATATAACAGATCCACATCTGTGTTCACTATTTTTCCTTTACTCCCGATCATGGCGTGAGCTCCACCTTCACGCTATAATCGTTCATTGGAGAAAAACCTATGACCGATCAACGTTTAGCCCACCTTTACGAGCTTCTGTCCTCTTCCGGCGCCGATGCCGTAGCCTTCAACCCGGGTCCGACCATGCTTTACCTTACAGATCTGCATTTTCATCTCATGGAGCGCCCGACCGTGCTCCTTGTGGCAACAGGGAAGACGCCTGTGCTGGTGCTTCCGGAACTGGAATCCGGCAAGGTTGCCGGATCACGCATTCCGCTCAGCGCAATCACTTTCAACGACAACCCCGCAACATGGCCTGATGTTTTTCAGAAAGTACTCAAAGGGATGGAACTGACACAGGGCAGAGTGCTCGTCGAGGCGAATCAGATGCGCTTCCTCGAGATCGATCTGCTCAAACGAGCTGCGCCGGGGCTCGAATTCGTCTCAGGCGGGAGTGTGTTGACCGCACTTCGCATTCAGAAGGATGCCAGCGAAATCGCAGCGATGAAGAAGGCGGTCCAGATCGCCCAGGCTGCGCTGCAAGCAACATTGAATCAATTCAAGACCGGTATGACCGAAAAGGAAATCGCCTCAGAATTGATGATCCAGCTCTATCGCGCCGGGTCAGGCGAGGAACTGCCCTTCATGCCCATCGTTGCCTCAGGACCCAACTCTGCCAACCCGCACGCCGTTCCGACCGAACGAAAGGTGCAACCCGGTGATCTTCTGCTCATCGACTACGGCGCTTCGTACAATAATTATTATTCCGACCTGACGCGCACATTCGCTGTTGGCGGTATTTCACCCGAACTCAAAAAGATCTATGCGGCTGTGATGGGAGCCAATGAAGCAGGCAGGCTTGCAGGGGCGCCCGGTGTGCAGGCGGGTAAAATCGACCAGGCGGCCCGCAAGATCATCGATGTTGCGGGCTACGGGGCGTACTTCACCCACCGTACCGGCCACGGCCTGGGCATGGAAAGCCACGAAGAGCCCTACATGTTCGGAGAAAACAGTCTCGTCTTGCGTGAAGGGATGGTCTACACAGTCGAACCTGGGATTTACATGGAAGGCGTTGGCGGAGTGCGAATTGAAGACAATATCGTTGTCACCGCGTCAGGTTGCGAATCGTTGAGCGATTTTCCGCGTGAATTGACTGTTATAGGCGGCTGAATGAGTTCCAGAAACGTTCGAACCCCATTGACCATGCATGGCGCTGAACCCTTTCTGCTGCAGGGTGGAAGAACCGGCTGCCTGCTGCTGCACGGATTTACAGGCACGCCATTCGAAATGCGTATGCTCGGGTACGACCTGAACCAGGCCGGATACACCGTGCTCGCTCCAAGGCTCTTTGCGCATGCCACCGAACTGGCAGACATGGACCGCGCACGCTGGCAGGATTGGCAGGCATCGGTGGAGGACGGCTTGAACCTGCTCAAAGGAATCACAGACAGGCAGGTGGTGATGGGGCTGTCCATGGGAGGGGTATTGGCCTTGTTGACAGCCGCCCGTTTCCCGGTTAGCGCAGTGGTGTCTTTCTCGACGCCTGCCGAGATGCCGGGGCAGCCGCTCTCCGGGCTGCTTCCAGTTCTGCGCTTCGTCTATCGCAGAGCGCCCAAAGGACGTCCCGATTGGCACAACCCCGATGCCGCGAAGGATCACATCGAATATCCGGCTTATCCCACCCCCGCTGCCTATCAGTTCGAAAAGCTGATGCTTGAAATGCTCAAGGAATTGGGTAAAGTCAGCATGCCCGCATTGTTCGTCCAGTCGCACGAAGATGGCACCATTACGCCCGGCAGCATGGACTACCTGTATGACCACGTCGCTTCACGCGTGAAAGAGCGCATGTGGGTGCAGGACAGCGGTCATGTGGTCATTCGCGAACCTGAACGTGAAAAGATCTTTCAGGAAGTTCGTTCTTTTGTGCACAATAACCTGGACAATTCATGAACCGCAACCTCCTGTTTATCATTCTCTCCCTGTTCACCTGGGGCATGGGCGAAGGTCTCTTTCTCTATTTTCAGCCCATCTACATGCAGCAGCTTGGCGCCGACCCCATCCTCATCGGCGGCATCCTCGGTGTGACAGGGGTTGCCATGGCATTGGCGCAGATACCTTCGGGCGTGCTGGCGGATAAGGTCGGCTCACGCGGACTGATGTGGGCTTCCTGGATCTTAGGCGCGATTTCCGCCGCAATGATGGCCCTGGCGCATTCGCTGCCCCTCTTTGCAGCGGGGATCATCCTTTACGGCGCCTCGGGTTTCGCCATTGCGCCGATGAACCGCTACATCACCGGCGTGCGCGGCAAGTTCACGGTCGGGCGATCGCTTACGCTCGTTTCTGGCTTGTACAATCTTGGCGCAGTGATCGGCCCCGTGACCGGCGGTTTGATCGCGCAAAAATACGGATTCCGCACCATCTATTGGATCTCGACTATCATCTTCGTCCTCTCAACGGTCCTCATCCTGTTCATCGAGAAAAATCCGCCGCAGCACCATGAAGATGCGCAGTCGACATCATCCCGCGGCATCCGCAAGAACGCCGTTTTCATTGGTTTTACCGCCATCGTCTTCTTCCTTATGTTTGCGCTCTATCTGCCCTTCCCACTGACGCCAAACTTCCTCGAGAATCAGCAGGGATTCAGCAGCAGCACCATCGGCATTCTCGGCACTGTCGGAAGCCTTGGCAATGCCATTACCATGCTCGTGCTCGGCACTTTGCGCCCGATTGCCGGCTTCATGGTGGGTCAGGTGATGGTGGCAGGGATGTCAGCCCTGTTCATGCTTGGCAATACGCCGCTCTGGTTCGGGGCAGGGTATTTCCTGTTCGCGGGATTCAGGTTAAGCAAATCCATGGTTCTTGCTTTTGCCAGGCCGCTCGTCCACCCTTCCGAGATCGGGTTGGCTTACGGAATCCTGGAAACCGTCAACTCGGTGGCCATCATCCTGGCGCCTGTCGTTGCCGGGTTCTTGTATGACTATTCGCCTGTGATGGTCTACAGGGTAGCCCTGATTGCCATGTTGATCACCATCATCGTTTCGGCAGCGGCGTTGCCCCAGTTCAAGCGCAGGTCGCTCGAAGCGCCTGTTGCCGCAAAGGAGCCGGCGATCGATGATTGACGTCTCTCGCTTTATTCTCGGACCCATCGATAACAATTCCTTCCTGATCGCCGATTCGGATTCCAGGGAGGCGTTCATCATCGATCCCTCCTTCGACCCCAACCCCATTTTAGACGCAGTCAATGCGAATAAGTTCTTGGTGAAAGCCATCCTGCTCACGCATGCCCATTTCGATCACATTGCCGGCGTCGGGTATCTCAACGCCATGCTGCCGCAACCTCTCGACATCGGCATCTCGAGCGCTGACGCTCTGCTCTATGCCAATCAAGGCAACGCCGCAATTTACGGCTTTCGCCTCGGCGAGCTGCCGCCCATCACACTCACCCTTTTCCATGGTCAGATCTTTTCTCTTGGCAGGGAAAAGATCGAAGTGAGGGCGGTTCCCGGCCATACGCCGGGTCATGTGCTGTTCTATGTGCCTTCGATATCCGCGGCTTTTTGCGGCGACCTGATCTTCCAGGGCGGTGTTGGCAGGACCGACCTTGCGGGCGGCGATTGGGACAGACTGGTCGAGAGCATCCGCGAGCAGGTTTTCACCTTGCCGGATAACACCGTGCTCTATCCGGGCCATGGCCCATCCACAACTGTGGCAAACGAAAAGATATCCAATCCTTTTCTTCAATAGGCTTGTCAAATCAAAAGAGCTTCACCAAAATGGTGAAGCTCTTGATATTCTGTTCGGATTCGATTCGCGTTACTTGGCGAAATCGATCGCGCGTGTTTCGCGGATCACGGTCACTTTGATCTGACCGGGATACTGCATGGTCTCTTCGACCTTCTTCGCCACATCCCGTGCAAGGCGGGTGGAAGCCAGGTCGTCGATCTCTTCCGGCCTGACGATGATGCGCACTTCGCGCCCGGCCTGGATGGCGTAGCTCTGCGATACACCTTTGAACGAATTGGCGATGTCTTCCAGCGCGCGCAGACGCTTGATGTACTGCTCGAGGTCCTCACGACGGGCGCCAGGGCGTGCCCCGGATATGGCATCGGCTGATTCGACGACGACAGCTTCGATGGATTCCTGCTCCACCTCATGGTGATGCGAGGCCATCGCATTGACTACCTTGGGATTGACCCCATACCGCTTGGCGTACTCAGCGCCCAATTGAGCATGTGTGCCGTCGGTGTTGTGGTCCATTGCCTTGCCAAGGTCGTGCAGCAAGCCGCCGGCGCGGGCAATTTCGACGTCTGCGCCCAACTCAGCTGCGATCACCGCGGAAAGCTTGGCAACTTCGACAGCGTGAGATAGTTGGTTCTGTCCGTAAGATGTGCGGAACTTCAGGCGTCCGAGCATCTTCAGCACCTCGGGGTGAAGGCCTGCCACGCCTGCATCGAATGCGGCTTCATCACCGGCTTCGACGATGGCGTGCTCGACTTCTTTTTCCTCTTCAGCCAGTACCTTTTCAATATGCGCAGGATGGATTCTGCCATCCACGATCAGGCGGTCGAGCGACCGGCGGGCGATTTCGCGCCTTACCGGGTCGAAGCACGAGATGGTCACGGCTTCCGGTGTATCGTCGACGATCACGTCCACCCCGGCAGCCTGTTCGAATGCGCGGATGTTGCGGCCATTGCGGCCGACGATCCGACCTTTCATCTCTTCATTCGGCAGGGTCACCAGAGATGTCGACACGCTGACCACATGCTCAGAGGCAACGCGTTGGATCGCGTCTGTAATGATTTCGCGCGCCCGCCGTTCACCTTCAGCACGGGCTTCCGTCTCGATCTGGCGGATGATGCGTGCCATATCGTTGCGGGCTTCCTTTTCAGCTTCGCCGAGAAGCACCTGCTTGGCTTCTTCCATGCTCATTTGACCGATCCGCTGGAGTTCTTCCAGTTGATCGGAGTACATCTTCTCGATATCGTTGGCGCGTTTGTCCAGGGAGCTTTGGCGTTTGTTCAGGTTCTGCTCGCGCTGCTCGAGGCGTTCGATGCGGTGGTCCAGATCCATGCGGCGTTTCTGGAGACGCTCATCTTCACGCGAAATGTCCATTCTGCGACGGTTGGTCTCAGACTCGGATTCCTGAAGCAACTTCAGGCTCTTGTCGCGGGTTTCGATCTCCAGGGTTCGGGCGTCTTCCGTGGCTTTCTTGACGATCCCGTCCGCTTTTACCTGCTGCTCCTTCCGATAGTTCTTCAATCCGAGCAGGACAAGCGCCACAGCGGCGCCTCCGCCCACGATGATTGCTCCTACAGTTACCAGGATTGTTACCAGTGCGTTAGGCATTCTCAAATTCCTCAGTCTTCAGGATAAGTGTCTTCAGATTTAGCAAGTTCCCACACGGACCGGACTACCGGTGCAATGGTTCCATAAGAGAAACCGCGCCTCACCAGGAATGCGCTCAGCCGCCTGCGGAATTCCATCCCATCATCGATGGACAGCTTCCGTGCGTACTGCGTTGCTGCCATAAGTGCCAGATCCTCATCAGTTGCAGAATCTTCCAACACTTGTTCAATCACCTCATCTGCTATGCCTTTATGACGAAGCTCCATTGATATCAGCATACGGCTGCGGGGGTGCAGCTCGTTCCGATTCTCGACCCATTGCCTGGCGTAACGATCGTCTTCGACAAGCCCTGCTTCGCATAAGCGCTGAAGCACAGTGTCGCATTGATCCTCGCTAAATCCATCTGCAACGAGTTTCGAGCGGATTTCTTTTTCCGTTCTTGGTTTGAGATTGATAAGCTTGAGGGCCTTGGTGTAGGCTACTTCGTTCGCGTCAGAATCGAGCAACGATTCGATCTTTTTTTCATCCAGCCGTTCGCCTATTTGCAGCCAGGCTGCCACGATCCTGGATAAACCAAATCCGTACTCGCCATCGAGGTAGATGCTTACCCTCTCAGGATTCTTCTTCTGCGCCTTGATGCCGGTAATCTCGCGTTCCATACAACTTTAACCAAAAACAGCCAAAGAACTGCTGCGCAGCTTCGGCTGTCAATTCATTCAAATAACACTTTACCCGGTCAGGGGTAAGGGTTCAGCGGTTATTCACTCCAGGAAGCGCTCGCAACGTCGCCCATACGCGAAACAGCTTTTTAGAGGTGTCCGATTTGGACAACTCGTGAAAGCATGCGTCAATTCGTATATATAAACAACGTTCATATTACCGAACACTTCCTCTTGCCTGATGGTATCCATCAAAACTCCTTGCGGAGTGAAAAAACCTAAACAGACCTGTTTGAATGAATGTCTCAGCCTGGAGCCGCTTCCCCTTCTTGTAATACGGCAGATGAAACAATCTTTTAATTACAATGATTATACATTATTTTTTCACAATCTTAAGATATTGCTATCCGAATAATATGAATTATTCAATAAATGTCATACCGGCAATCAGCGCCAATTAGCAGCACTTATACTCGCCGCGTACCAACGCCAGGCAAATTCTTCGAGTCGTGAACCCTCGGCTGTGACATTCTTCCTCTTTTTTTCATGCGGGATTAATTTGGGCAGGGTATACAAATTAAATATGACATATTTTGTCTAATTAATTCTTGAGCGGCGAGCCTGCATTGGGCAGCTTGTCAGCGACCACAAAGAGAATAAGAATGCGGAAAATCCTGTTTCAAAATCTCATCTCGTTGGATGGGTACTTCGAAGGCCCCAAAAAAGAGATCGATTGGCACAATGTGGATGCGGAATTCAACGAATATGCCATCAGCCTGCTAAACAGGATCGATACGCTGATCTTTGGCCGGGTGACCTACCAATTGATGGCTGCCTACTGGCCCACCCCCGAAGCCAGAACCGACGATCCCAACGTTGCAGCGGCTATGAACAATATAGCCAAGCTGGTTGCTTCAAAGACCTTAAAGACGGTCGAATGGGAAAATTCGAAGCTAATCCATGGAGATATCCCATCCGAGATCAGGCGGCTCAAGCAGCTTGAAGGAAAGGACATGGCAGTGTTTGGCAGTTCCACGCTTGCCATAACCTTGATCGACAACGATCTTATCGACGAGTTCCACCTGATCATCAATCCGCTCGTGCTGGGTGGAGGCAAAACCCTCTTCGAAGGCATCAACCACCGGTTGCCGCTCAAACTTGCAGAAGTCAGAACCTTCAAGAACGGTAACGTTTTACATATTTACTATCCGATCCGAAAGGAGATGTGAAATGGAAGCAGAAAGCATGAGTTCTTCGCAACCTCAATTGGAAGATTTAGTGATAGAGCGAACCTTCAACATCAGACCTGAATTGGTCTGGAAAGCTTTTTCCGACCCGGCGCTGGTCAAACAATGGTTTGGTCCGAACCAGTTTACAACGCCGGTATATGACATCGATTTCAGGGTGGGAGGTAAGATCCTCTATTGCATGCGCGGGCCTGATGGTAAAGACTATTGGGGCACCGGCATATACCGGGAAATCGTGCCGATGAGCAGAATTGTCGCTACCGATTCGTTCGCCGATGAGTCTGGCAATGTCGTCCCTGCCACTTACTATGGCATGACCGGGGATATTCCTTCTCAACTGTTGGTGACGTATACTTTCAGGGAAACCGATGGCATGACGCGCTTTACGCTTACGCAGTCGGCATTCCCAGCGGGGGTCGATTTGGAGAACGCGCGAGAGGGATGGAGCGAAAGCTTCGACAAGCTCAACCGCCTTCTTCTTGGCCTCAGGAGCAATGAAATGGTGAATAAAACACAATTCAAGTACGAACCGGGGCAACAGAACGTGATCATCACACGCATGTTCGATGAGCCGCCCGAGGTGGTTTTCAAAACCATGACCGACCCGGCCATGATTCCCGATTGGTGGGGGCCAAGGGAAATGATGACAACAGTTGACAGGTTCGAATTGAAGGAAGGCGGCGTCTGGCGATTCCTGCAAAAGGACAACGAAGGCAAACCGTTCAACTTTCACGGTGTATACCATGAAGTGATCAATCCGAGCCGGCTTGTTTATACCTTCGAATATGAAGGCATGCCCGAGCATCCATCGCTGATCGTTGACACTCTGGAAAATGTCGAAGGGATGACAAAGTTTACCGAAGTGGTCACTTTCGTGTCTGTCGAGGATCGGGATGGCATGATTGCAGCCAATATGCAGATGGGCATCCAGGAATCGATGGACCGCGTCGATGAGCTTTTGAAAGAGTGCTGCGCCGAATCGGCCATGTAAGCTCAACGGGCAGCATTTAATCTATAAAACCGTCCTTCGTCTGCGAACGAAGGACGGTTTTCTTTTCACAACGTCACATTGAAGATTACAATAATCAAAGAAGAAATGAGGTGCGCATATGTTCTCCACGCTATCTGAAGATGCTCTTGCATATCACAGGCTGAACGGCCGCCCCGGTAAACTGGCGGTAATCCCTACCAAGCCGCTTGAAACCCAGCGCGATCTCAGCCTGGCTTACACGCCCGGAGTTGCCGCTCCTGTGCTTGAGATTGCACGCGACCCAGAAGCTGCCTACGAGTACACGAACAAAGGCAACCTGGTGGCGGTGATCTCGAACGGTACGGCGATCCTGGGCCTGGGTGACCGGGGCGCATTGGCCTCCAAGCCTGTAATGGAAGGCAAAGGCGTCCTGTTCAAGAAATTCGCCGATATCGATGTCTACGACATCGAGGTCGATACGCATGACCCTGATGTGTTGATCAAGGTGGTCGAGTCGATCGCACCGACCTTCGGCGGCGTGAATCTTGAAGACATCAGATCGCCGGAATGTTTTCGCATCGAAGCTGAACTCCAGGAAAAGGCAGATATACCCATCTTTCACGACGACCAGCATGGCACAGCCATCATCCTGGGAGCTGCCATGCTCAATGCCCTCGAGCTGACCCGCAAATCGCTCACCGAAGTCAAGATCGTCTTCTCGGGCGCTGGGGCGGCAGGGGTTAGCTGCGCGCGTCACCTGGTCAAGCTCGGCGTGCCCAGAGGCAACATCTGGATGTGCGACATCGAAGGCCTGGTTTATCAAGGCAGAAGCTCCTTCATGTTTCCCGAAAAAGCGGAGTTTGCCAACGGCGATGCACCTGCCACACTTGGCGAGACTTTCGAAGGAGCAGATGTTTTCATCGGCGTTTCAGCGGCGAACATCGTCACCCCCGAAATGCTCGACCGAATGTGCGCCAACCCGATCCTTTTTGCCATGGCCAATCCCGATCCTGAGATCGCCTATGATCTGGCAAAACAGACCCGGCCGGATGCCATCGTCGCCACCGGCCGCTCGGACACCCCCAACCAGATCAATAACGTGCTCGGGTTTCCCTATATCTTCAGGGGCGCTCTGGACGTCCGCGCCCGCAAGATCAACGATGAAATGAAGATGGCGGCTTCTCTCGCACTTGCCGAACTGGCAAAGCTGCCTGTGCCACGCAAAGTCTGCCAGGCATACTCGGTCGATCACCTGGAATTCGGAGTTGACTACATCGTCCCCAAGGCGCTCGATCCACGCGTCTGCCTTTGGGAGGCGCCGGCCGTAGCAGAAGCAGCCATCGAGTCAGGCGTGGCACGGAAGACTCTCGACGTTGACAATTACCGCTCGCAACTGGCTGCCCGATTTCAAAGCAGGGAGTGAGAATTCATGGGCTTTCATGCTAAAATAATCTCATGAACTCGCAAGCGAGCCGCAACTTCTCTCCAAAACGCGCCCACCGCAGAGACATGCTCCTGCAGGTGTGGCTGCCGTTTGGGCTGGGCCTCCTGGCGATCGCAGCCGTTGCAGTTCTTGTCGTCTTAGCTGCCCTCAGATCTTCTCCTGTGGTATCGCAAGCCTCGAGTGTTTCGGTCATCCTGATGGTCGTGCCTGTCATCATTATGGGCATTTTCTCCTTTTCGCTCATCGTCCTGACCATCTACCTGGCAGCAAAGTTGACTGGCAAAATCTCTCCGGCGGCCAGAGCGGTGCATGGATTTCTGGCCGTGTTGGAGCATAGGACAGATCGAATCGCGAATGGTGCTGCGGCCCCGTTCATCAAAATCCGCTCGATCCTGGCAGCCGCAGGAAGCCTGGTTCATAGAAAACGTTGAATTCACCTTTGGAGGTGATGATGGACGAAACCGCAATTAAAAATAGGAAAATGATCGTTTTACTTGCAGGCGGTCTCATTGGGCTGCTTACCGGCCTGGCAACCGCTTATCTTCTAATCAAGAAACAGGAACAAACAGGCCAGCCCATCAAATTCACCACAAGCGATGGTCTGAAGCTTGGAATGAGCACGGCTTCGCTGATCAAGATGGCATCCGACATTGCCGTCAGGCCCAGGTGATCGTGCTTGATTTATCCGGCAATGAATAACAGTAAAACCCTAAAATCCAGGGGTTGAATCCTGATGTCGCCTAGCGGTTCTTTCAAAGAACAGGCTGTAGAGAATGGACTCCCATTACCGGAATTCCTTGTAGTTGGCAACCTGACCCGCAATTTCATCATCGATCTCAACCACAAAGCTTATGACGATATCCCGGGCGGGTCTGCGCTCTTCGCTGCAGCCGGCATTCAATGCTGGGGGTATCCTGTTGGCATCGTCAGCGAGGTGGGCGAGGACTATCCGCTGGACTGGCTGGAAAGGTCTTATCACACGGGCTTCGATGTTCGCGGCGTAAGAGTGCTGCCCACTTCGATCGATGCACGCGAATTCTACGCCGGCAGCGGCGTCGATTCTCCCATCCGCGAAAACCCCGTCCCCCATTATTCCGCCTGCCATATGCCTTTCCCCAAGATGCTGCTTGGCTATTCCCTGGAAGGTAAGCGCCATTTGCAGGATCCCAACACCATCTACACTCACGGCCTGGGCGACCTTTCGCCTCAAGATTACGCGCAGGCAACCGCGGTTCACCTTTGCCCCATGAACTTCCGGCTGCATGTGCAAATGCCCGTAACACTGCACAAGTCCTTCATCAATACGGTCACCATCGATCCATCGCCTGAATACATGGTTCCGCGAAACTGGGACAACTTACCCGCCCTGCTCAAATCAACCACCGCCTTTCTGCCTTCCGAAAAAAGCATCGTTGCTTTGTTCCAGGGGCGCTCCACTGATATTTGGGAAATGGCGCAGGCCCTGGCGGAATTCGGATGCGAATACATCGTGATCCGGCGCGGTCTGAAAGGACAATATCTCTACGATGGGTATGCCCACAAGAAGTATTTCCTGCCGACATATCCTTTGAAAGTCACCAACCTGGTCGGCGCGGGAGATGCGTTCTGTGGCGGGTTTCTGGCCGGCATCAAGAAGACCTACGATCCCCTGGAGGCTTGCCTGCAGGGCAATATTTCAGCCTCCCTGGCAATGCAATCGCCCAATCCCCTGTTCATGTCAGATAATCTACCCGGCTTTACACAGGCACGCCTGGATTCCTTGCGCGCCATGGTGCAGACGCTATGAACCCAATCTCGGATACCGAATTCCAGCAGCTAATCGAGTGGGCAATCGAGATTCAGCAAATTCCCGCTCCGACGTTTTCTGAATCCAACCGGGCTGCCTGGCTGGCCCAATGTCTGCGTGACCTGGGAATTCCCGAGGTTCGCCAGGATGAAGCCGGCAACGTCCTCGCCCGGCTCCCAGGGGGCACAGAAGCGCCCCTGCTGATCACTGCCCACATGGATAGTGTGCATTCCGTCAAACAGAATCTCGGCATCGTCCGTACGCCCTACACCGTCACAGGAGCAGGCATCGGCGATAATGCCCTGGGCGTGGCAGCCCTTGTTTCGATGGCAGCCAGCTTCACACATTCTGGCGCCCCGCCGGCAGGCGATATCTGGTTCATCGGCACCGTTGGTGAAGAAGGATTGGGCAACCTCAAGGGAATCAAGGCCATCGTGCCGAATTTCACCACTCCACCCCATTGCACGATTGTGCTCGAGGGAATTGGGCTGGGTCAAATTCAGCAAAGAGCCCTGGGCATCATTCGCCAGCGCATCACCGTTCAATCTCCGGGCGGCCATTCGTGGTCTGACTACGGCAGTCCATCGGCCATTCACATCCTGGTTGAACTCGCAGCATCGATCGAAAGTATCAAGATTCCAACCCATCCGCGCACAAGTCTCAATATCGGCGTGATCCGCGGCGGGACGACGATCAACTCCATTGCGCCCTGCGCATTCATGGAAATCGACCTGCGCTCCGAGGAACCCGAAACGTTGACCACTCTTGCCGGATACATCAAAAAGAAAACCGAAACCATTCAACAGGAAGGCGTCAGTGTGACACTCGAGGAAATCGGAAATCGGCCCTCAGGCAGCATTCCGGCAAATGATCCATTTCTCGCATTTGGAGCGAAGGTGCTCGTCAATCTGGGTGTGCCGCCCCGCTTCATCATATCGTCTACAGACGCCAGCTACCTCATCCATAAGCACTGGCCGGTTTTATCAATTGGCCTGACCACCGGGAGTCACGTTCATACACCGGAAGAGACCATCGACCTGCTTCCGCTGCATGTCGGCATACAGCAGTTGCGCCAGATGGCAGCAGAGATCTGGTCGGTAAAGACGGTCAAATCCGATATCAGCTAAAACGATCGTTCAACTTCTGCACGGGAACGAATAATCTTCGGAAGTATTCGCGCGTCACGGCAAGATTGATACGGAACGCAGCGACCGTGCCGCCCGGATTCTCTTTTTTATTCTTGCCGTAAACCGTCTCCTGGTATGCCTTAAGCAGAATTTGAGCATCCTTTTTAGTATCAGGCAATTCTTTGACAAGTTCGGCAGCAACCTCGGCAGCTGTCGCTCCGGCAGGCATGTGTACGCCGAGCCAGGCAAGCCCGCGCTCGATTGCCAGGAACGATGATTCGGCCGAACCCAGGCTCATCGCCAGAAAGACGTCTCCGAGCAGCGGCAGGCGTGTCAGCGCGTGATAAAAACCTTTCCAGGTTCTTGTGATGTTACCCGTAATCGCCTTCCTGTGCTTTTTGAAGGTAATGGCCAATAAGGTAATCAATGCAAGAATTGTTGCAATCCCCACCCCAAGCAGAATTTTGCCGAACAATGTCAATTGCGGGGCAGGCGTGATTCCGCTGATTTCAGAATCCAACCGATCCAGCAGTTGCAAAGCCCGATCTTCGCCATTCAAGCCCGGGAGAGGTCCTGGCGTGGAGCCGCCAGCCTGACCTGTCGTTCCGCCTGAGGAGCCCGATCCACCGGCGCCCGTGTAATCGACAGACGATATGGCTGACGTCGGTTCAAAAGGAATCCAGCCGTACCCGGGAAAGAAGACCTCGGGCCAGGCATGGCTGTCTTTTTCACGAACGCTGAATCGACCACGGCTCGTTTCTACACCCTGGGCATAGCCGACGGCAAGACGGGCCGGGATTCCAGCAGCTCTCAGCAGCAGTACTTCCGCAGAGGCATAGTAATTGCAGAAGCCTTTTTTATAATCGAAAAGGAACCAGTCGATGGCGTCCCGGTTGGCAGGAGGCGCCTGGATGGTTGTTTGGTATGTGATATGGCCGCGCAGATAATTGGTTACAGCCACTGTTTTATCATATGGCGTTGCGCCAGATGCTGTTATCTGGGCGCTAAGATCACGCATGCGCTGGGGAAGGCTGGTCGGCAATTCCAGATAGCGGTCAAGAATCCATTGAGGATAATCTGTTCCCGCTGCTGCAAGCTCGGCCGCGCCTGCTGAACTCACGTCGGCGGTTGCGCGATAGGCGCCGCCGTTACCGATCGGCGGTGAAGTGAAGATAGCCAGAACGTCTGCCTGGCTGCCGCCCTCGGCAGTAAATGTCGCCTGCACCTCTTTACTGATCACTACAGGTATGCCGGGAACATAAAGCATATTCATCTGGCTCATGGACGATGTGAATCTCAATTGCACAGGCAAGAGATTCTTGTATTGCGGCACGGGCAGATTTTCGGATGGGCTGAAATATTCCGAATAGACAGGTCCGGTTGTCCATTGCGAACTTGTGTAGATATCATAAGCGCGCAGGCGCCAGTAAAAGGCATTGTTCAAAGGCACAAGCTGGCTTGCTTCCACGTTGAGCACTACATTGAGCCCGAGTACCTGACCGGTGCCAAGGTCCATGATGTTTCCAGCGGTAGTATCCAGCGTTTGGTTATTCTCGTTCAATGCGAAGACGAGATGCTCAAAATTCCTGGTGAAGTTGTCCCATTTTACGCTGAGTGCAGTGGGAAATTCGCTTGGCACGAAGATCGCCCGCGCTACGGATGGGATGATCCAACCCGCCAGGCCGATGATCAGCGCAGCAATGATCACGCCCCTTGTGAAATCGAAGCTCGCTTCATCGCCTACTTTGATTTCCTGCGACCTTAGTTCATCACGTATGCGGAGAAAATACAATCTACCAAGCAGGATGAGGGAAACCACTGCATAAGCTGCGGTATAGAATTGCTTGCGTTCACCCACCTGGTAATGCTCGATCAAGATCATTGCCCCGCCAAGGACGAGTACCGGAATCCACGGATTGCCTTTACGAGGGAGCGTAAACCCGGCAAGGGTGCCCATGATCCAGTACAAAAGACCCATTCCGATAATAAAAAGGATCGAATCCGTCACCGGCTGGTTGGCGAGGAGCTGCGTGGCTGCCGTGTAGATGCGGTCCCAAATCTCGACGAAACGGTCGATGATGGCTGCCTTGCTTGTCATATCATAGATGACAATCGCCGGCACGATCAGCAGCGAGTAGAAGAATACGATCAGCGCAGACCAACCGGACTTGATCCGGCTGGCGCCAACGATGTAGCCCAATACTACGCCAATGATGATCAGCCATCCAGCGATGCTCAGATTGTCAGCCCAATGGGTGATTTCCAGGCGCGTGATTGCCAGTAAGAGCAATAGGAACAGAAATACAAATGATGCGAAATCTGTCCAGCGTTTTTTCAAGCTTGAGTGAGATTGTGAATACAATTAACCTGTCTCTCCGCTAGGCAACCACTGTGATGTAAACTTGAAATGATGTACGGATAAACCTGGAATGAATTGATTGGAGGGTAAGATGATGGATACATTATTACAACTGGAAATTAATCTTACATTATTTTTACAAAGTCTGGGCGGTTGGCTCAACTATCCCATGCAACTCTTCTCGTTTTTCGGCACGCAGTACTTTTACATCCTGATTTTACCCGCAATTTACTGGTGCATCGACTCCGCGATCGGCATTCGCATTGCGGTGATGCTCGTCTTCAGCGTGAGTACAAATTCCTATATCAAGCTGCTCTTTCATACTCCCCGCCCATACTGGGTCGATTCGCGCGTCAAAGCCTTCAGCTCCGAGACGTCTTTTGGATTGCCATCGGGTCACTCGCAGAATGCGGTTTCGCTCTGGGGCACGCTTGCCCTCGAATTCAAGAAGCGCTGGCTCACGATCGTCTGCGTATGCCTGATCATTCTGATCGGACTTTCGCGGATTTACCTTGGGGTTCATTTCCTGCACGACGTTCTGGGGGGATGGCTTGCCGGCGGAATCTTGCTTCTTCTGCTATGGAAACTCGATAAACCCGTCACGCGCTGGATCACATCCAGGACCTTCAGCTCCCAAATCCTGATCGTTTTCGCGATCTCCGTGGTTCTTGTGCTGCTTGGCGAGCTCACAGCCTGGATTTCGCGCCAGACTCCCATTCCCCAGAGTTGGATCAACCAGGCGCTGGCGAGCACAGGTGTGGCCCCAGATCCATATTCACTCACAGGCGTCTACAGTATCGCCGGGGTGTTCCTGGGTTTCGGGTCGGGTCTTGCCTGGCTGATTCACAGGTACGCCGGTTACAAGGTCGAAGGAAACATACGCCAGAAGATCGTCCGCTTGATCGTCGGGCTGATCAGCACGGGTCTGATCTACATCCTGGTGAAATTGGTCATCCCAGCCGATCCAGCCTGGTTGGCAAACATTGTGACCTTTATAGGATACGCGCTCATTGGAGCCTGGGTGGCTGCAGGAGCGCCGGTATTATTCAAGCGCCTGGAACTCGATAAATAAACGGGATACAGCAATTGAATGTGGGGTGGAAAACCTCTATAATAGGAACTGGGTTACAGGATGGAGGATGAAATGAGAAAATTCGGAATGTTTATGCTTGGAGCAATCATTGGGGCGATCACAGGCGCCGCGCTGGCTACCCTGTTTGCGCCAACATCAGGAAATGCCCTGCGCGAGCAGATCCAGGATCGCTACCTGACCGTTCGCTCCGAGGTGAGCCAGGCAGCTGCCGACAAGACCAGGGAATTGCGTGACGAACTGGCCAAACTACAGAAACGTGAAATTCCAACTGAATAACACGCCTTCGGGCGTGTTTTTCTTTAATTCGAGTAAACCACTGAATATTGGTATTCGGCTTTTTGGCGTGAATAGTCTGTCGTACCACTGACCGCAATGGTCACAGGAAATAGATCGTTCCCTGACCGGATGGGGATTTCCAGCGGTTCTGCGCCTGTTACAAAGTACTGCGTAACAAGGGTTTGTGTGTTTTGGTCGATCACAGAAATGGCGTAGGTCTGCGGCAGCGCGTTTACGATACGTACGAATCCGTCCTTTTCCCAGGTACCATCCGAAATATTGAAATCCTCGAAATAGTCCATTTCAGGGATCGAAATATTATCGACGGCAAATCCTTCGCCGAGCACCGCTCCGTCTGTGATGCTTTCGAAACGTAAGAGGATCTTCTGTCCCGCATAATGTGAAAGATTGACCGATTCGGCCTGCCAGCCGTTGCTGCTTCCGTTGAATCCGCAGCCGTAGTTGTTCCCGGTGGAATTTTCCCGGGTGCAGCCAGTGGCTGCCAGCGAGATCCAGGTCTCTCCATCATCTTCTGACGCCAGAACATAACCGAAATCATACAAGGGTTCAAAATCGTACCATGCATCGAATGTAAGCGAGACCGGCGCCTGTAGATTGCGCAGATCGAACTCGCGTGTCAACGCCATATCCGACGAATTGCCGACATTGGACCACATGAAAGCCGAACCATCCTGCGGATCGTCAGGAATGATCTTCACTTCGTCCTGCCCCTTGAATGTGAAAACCGATGGCGCCCCGCAGATGAGCTGAACGTAGTCAGTGCCATATTGCGACACGCTGCGCTCTTCCTGCAGGTCTTTACACCTCGTCTGCCGTTCGGTTGGCCCGGCATTGGGGGCTTCAGGATAAGCTTCATAACTGTAACGCCCGTCGCTAACAGCGGGGTCCTGCACAAAATTAGCCACCGCCCAATCTGCAAACAATTGGACGGACGTGACGGGTTTTCCGGTTTGCGGATCCGTGATCCCAAGCCCGCTCAACGTTTCATCGATGCTCATCAGGCCGTTATCCTCGCTTGCCACAACACTGCGCGTAAATTCTTCGCCGAACCGCCCCATCATGTAAGTCACAAACAGGTAACTCGCCCCATAATGCGGAGTGCTGTCTTCCTCGCCATTGCTCCAATCATTCAATTGCATGTCGGGATTATGCAGAAAAACGCTGTCGAATCCTCCGGCCTGGTATCCGTTGATCTGAGCCGCCAATTCCGAGAACCCTTCGTTAAGCCACAATTCTTCGTTTGGATCCTGCGACTGGTGGATCAGGTGTTGAAGCTCGTGCGCCATCACGCCCAAAGTATACGGGTCACTCAGACTCTGGATGTCCGCATTGATCGAGAACATCTCATGCGCGTTCGAATATTCGTAAACATCGGGAGAGACCAAATCGCCTGCCGACATGTAACCCGCGATCGATTCACCCAATCCGCGCGCGTAGAGTACGTAGAGATGCGGGTCATAATCGACTCCGGGGACAGGCTCGCTGCCAAAAAAGAGGTGATCCTTTGGATAGATTTCGTTCGAAAAGGTTTCTACCAGGGTTTTCAAGGCTGTTTGGTCGTACGGAATTTCATCTTCGATCCAGAAATAGACATCATCCGTTGCGTAGCGCAGGGATGCGTCCACCTGACGGTTACGCTCGCGATCATCCTCCCAAATCCAGAACTTTTGCCGGTCGCCAATCGCGAAATCGGGAGCAGGGACGATTGTGTCTTGCGGGGCGCTTGCAGCAGCTCTAAAGCGGGAGGCCAACGAATAGGGATCGACAGAAGGGAGGATCGCATGGCGCAAGATCTCGAGGGTTTGGGCCGCATCAAGGGGTTCACTCGCCCCGGTCGTTGGCGCATCGGGCATCCGTGTTGGCGTGGGGTGCGAAGTCGATGACGGCAAAGGTGTTGGCGCAACGGGTGAACTGAACACGCCAGCTTTTGCCAGAAGGTAGACCGGTAGCGATACACAAATGCAGCAAGCAATGATCGCGGCCAGGCTGATGATGATGATTTTCTCGGATCGATCCATGATCTCCGCCGTTGGTACAAATCTGGTGCCAGGAGTTGACGTCTCTGCAATGTCTCCCTGAAAAGAGTCTATCGCTTCATTATACACAGGCCAACCTGGGTGCGCGATCTCGGAGTCCGCTCAAGCTGTAAATATCCCGTAAAAACCGGTAGGGACGCTTTGGGGTGCGTCCCTACCGGCTTACCGACTATTCGACATTCCTGGAGGGGGAATATTTATTTGGCCATGAAATTGATAATCACGAGATTCTGCGTGCATTCTTTCGAAGTGCTGAACTTCAACGGGTCGCTGAGAGAATTACCTGCCTGGTCGAAGACCTGAATGGTCAGGCTATCCAGGTTTGAGGTTGCAACATTTCCAAGCACCACCTCGTAGCCTCCCGGCCCATAAGCTTTGGCATTTACCATGCCAGTTACGCCGTACAGGCTCACAGGCGATGTATTGTAAGTTCCGGTGATTTTCACAATATAATTAAGGATTGGAGCGCCTTTGGCATCGAAAACCTGGCCCGCAACACCCTGCCAGTTGCAGCCCGAATCAGGGTGGGCGAAATTCGTGCCGTAGATCGGAGTCATCTGCTGAACTCTGAACGGTAAAGCTGTTGGCGTTGGTGAAAGCGTGGCTGTTGGCGTTGGTGAAAGCGTGGCTGTTGGCACCGGTGTTGGCGTAAAACTTGCCACAGGAGTGAATGTCGGCGCCAAGGTTGGCAGTAACGGCGTTGGCGGAACCTCCGTGGGAAGTACCACTTCGGTGGGTGCCAGTGTTGCCGTCGGAACAAGCGTGTTCACGCTCTCCGGCAGCGTTGGCAGGATCGCGACGCCATCGTCAGGCCTGGGTATCAAGGCATCCAGACTGGCGCCGGTAGTGGTCAAAACCACCGTAAAGGTGGTTGCAATGACAAGAAGAATCATCCAAATCAGTCTCTTGAGCATACGTTCCTCCAGATAGAGCAATTACCTGGAAAGGTGCATGATTCATGCCAGAAAGAAGCTGATTCCTGCAGTTCCTTCGAACGGTTTTCGAAATCATTCTGGCATATAATCGGATAAAGGTGATTTATGAGACAACTCCTGCAAAACATGCGTGATGGCTCGACCAGCGTTGCAGATGTGCCAGTACCCGCGGTCAAGAGCCGCACAGCCCTTGTTCGCACCGCTGCATCCCTGGTTTCGGCCGGCACCGAACGAATGGTGGTCGAGTTTGCCGAAAAATCCCTGGTCGGCAAGGCAGCCTCTCGCCCCGATCTTGTGCGCCAGGTGGTGAACAAAGCCCGCAACGAGGGCATCCTCACCTCGGTCGAAGCTGCGTTCAGTAAATTGGGCCAACCCATGGCGCTGGGCTATTCCTCGGCAGGCACCATTATCGAGGCCGGCAGCGCATTGCAGGGATTCCAGGTTGGCGATCGGGTGGCTTGCGGCGGAGGCGGCTACGCCGTCCATGCCGAGTATGCACTTGTCCCTCAAAACCTGATGGTCAAATTGCCTGACAACGTAGATTTCGAGAGCGCAGCCTTCACCACACTTGGATCCGTTGCCATGCAGGGATTTCGCCTCGCCAATCCCCAGGTTGGAGACAGGGTATGTGTGATCGGTTTGGGTCTGCTCGGACTGCTGGCCTGCGGCATCGCCAACGCGGCAGGCTGCAGCGTCTTCGGCGAAGATATCTCCCCCGCCCGGGTGGATCTTGCCAGAAAGTTCAACACAACTGCTGTGTTGCGTGAAGGTTGCGAAGAAGCAGCGGCGGCCTTCACCCAGAACCGCGGATTCGACATCGTCCTCATCTGCGCAGATACCACATCGAACGATACGGTCGAGCTTGCCGGTATCCTGGCGCGTGACAGGGGCATTGTGGTCGCCATCGGCGCAGTGGGCATGGAGATTCCGCGCAGAACCTATTACGAGAAGGAACTCGATTTCAAGATCTCGCGTTCCTATGGACCCGGGCGCTACGATCCTTCCTATGAAGAAAGCGGCAAGGATTACCCTATCGGCTACGTGCGCTGGACCGAGGGCCGCAATATGGAATCCTTTGTCCAGCTCCTGGCGGAAAAGCGCCTCGACCTTTCACCGCTCATTTCGCATCGTTTCAGCATCGAACAGGCAGGCCAGGCGTATGACTTGATCACAGGCAAGTCGAAAGAACCTTTCCTTGGCGTGCTTTTGACGTATGACACTTCTGTACCTCAAGCAGCCCAATCGCGAATCGACATGCCATCATCTACGCTGCGGACCCCCACATCTGCCGTTAAAGTTGGCGTTCTCGGCGCCGGCAACTATGCCAATGCCGTGTTTCTGCCTGCCCTGAAAAGATCCGGCATGGCAGAACTCGTCGGAATTGCGTCAGCCTCGGGTTTGAGCGCCACCCTGGCGGCGAGGCGTTTCGGGTTTCGCTTTGCCTCCTCCAAAGAGGATGAGATCCTTTCGAACCCCGAGATCAACACCGTCGTCGTCCTCACCCGCCACCAACTCCACTCCCGCCAGGTGATTGCTGCCCTTCAGGCTGGCAAGAATGTCTACTGCGAAAAACCGCTTGCCCTGACCCCCGAAGAGCTCGATCAGGTCGAAGAAGTAATGCGCAGCGTCAAGCTCCCCCTGCTGACCATCGGCTTCAATCGGCGCTTCGCTCCATTTGGCCAACTTCTGCAGAGCTACTTTGCCCAACGCAGTGAACCCATGCACGTTTCTTACCGGGTCAACGCCGGCTTCCTGCCCGCGAACCACTGGCTGCACGATCCAGCCCAGGGCGGCGGCAGAATCATCGGAGAAGGCTGCCACTTCATCGACTTCGTGACTTTCCTGGTTGGTGAATCCCCGCGCTGGGTTTCCGCAATTGGCCTGCCCGACGGGAATCGTTACCATCAGGACAACGTCGAACTCACTTTCGGCTTTGCGGATGGCTCGCTCGGTTCTGTCACATACCTGGCAAACGGCACGAAAGCCTTTCCCAAGGAACGTATCGAAGTCTTTTGCGGTGGAAAGGTTGGCGTTCTGGACGATTTCCGCTCGCTCGAGCTGGTCAGCGATAACCATCATGAGCGTAAGGTCGCACGTTTGCGCCAGGATAAGGGCCACCAGGCTTCCTGGACCGCTTTCTGCAATGCAATTCTCAAAGGCCAGGAGCCGCCCATTCCACTCGGCCAATTGACCGGCGTCACCCGAACGACCTTCGCGGCCGTGCGGTCTCTCGAAACAGGTCAAAAGATCACACTCTAGAAAGTAAGGCGGGAGTTGCAGGTGAATCGTTTCCGGAAAGCCTTCTTGTTGGCCAGGGAATTGGGATTCAGCCAACTGGCGCCCTATGCGACCTACCAGATGAGATTGCGCAGTGGGGCGATCCGGCGCGAAACGCCTGCACGCGGTTGGAAGGACGAAATCCCGACTTTCCGTTCTCGTGATTTTCAAATCCCGCTGCCTGTTGTCTCACGATATCAGGTCAAAGCCACAGGAATCGACACCGGAGCCCTGATTGGTGAAGCTGAGTCGATCCTGCAGGGTCGATATCGTCCTTTTGGCGGGGATCCGCAACCTTTGGCCTTTGATCTGGGTCAATCACCTCTTGAGCATTGGACCCATTACGGCTCGGTCTTCGCCGGAAAAGACATCAAACTGACCTGGGAGCCGGCGCGCTTTACCTGGGCCTATCCGCTCATCGAAGCTTATGTCTTGACCGATGACGAGCGCTTTTCCGAGTTCTTTTGGCAGCGATTCGAAGAATTTGTAGGAACCAATCCGGTCAACCTGGGCCCAAACTGGGCATCCGCTCAGGAAGCCGCTTTACGGGTGCTTCCGCTTCTCTTTGCCCTCAAGACTTTCAAATCGTCACCATCCGCTAGCGACAGCCGCATGCGCAGCCTGATTTCGCTGCTTTACAGATCGGCGCTTCGCATCCTCCCCACGCTCGATTATGCCAGATCGCAGAACAACAATCATCTCTTATCAGAGTCTCTTGGATTGATCATGCTCGGTACCTTCTTTTCGGGCGCTCACCCTGCGGCCAGAAAGTGGTTAACAAAAGGTTTTGCTGCATTTGAGCACGGGCTTCAAACCCAGATCGAAAATGATGGCACATACAGCCAGCACAGCATGATCTACCATCGGATGATGCTGCAACTGGCCTTAATCTATTGCGGCTATGCGCAAGAAAATCGACGCCCATTCTTGATCGAGAACCGCGCCCTGCTCTGTGCTGCCACTCAGTGGCTCGCTGGGCAGGTCGATGCAGCCACGGGCGATGCTCCCAACCTCGGCCATAACGACGGTACCCAGCTTCTCCCCTTTGGCGCTGCCGGCTACCGCGATTTTCGGCCAACTCTCCAGGCTGCCGGGCTTGCCTTCATCGGCCGGCCGGCCTTCGATGCCGGTCCATGGGACGATCTACCACTCTGGTTGGGACTGCCCTCTCCCGATTGCCAGCCAAAATCCAGCGCCTGTTCCTCCTCGCCAAACCCGGTCATCCACAGGGTCGGAAATCAAGCTTGCTGGGGCACGCTTCGCGCAGTCAATTTTCACTCGCGTCCTGCCCATGCCGATCAGCTCGATGTCGATCTGTGGTGGCACGGACACAACATCGCGCTTGACGCTGGCACTTACCAGTACAATGGCGAACCGCCATGGGACAATCCCTTTGCCGCGACCTGTGTACACAATACCGTCACATTCAATGGCGAGGATCAGATGGAGCGGGTTAGCCGCTTTCTCTGGCTCGGCCGGGCCGATGCGAAGGTCCACTCCCAGCTAAACCCAAATGCAGTGACAGGCAAGATGAAAGTTCATTCAGACCCGCCTATCCGCCACACGCGTACCCTGGCGTTCCTCCCGGACAAAGGTTTCACCGTCTCCGACGAAATCCTGCCCATTCACAAAGGCAAACCTTACACAGCCGACCTGCAATGGCTGCTCCCCGATTGGAGCTATACCCTGCTCGATCACGGCATTCTGCTTGAGGGTGAAGAGATCACCATCGAATTGACGATCGAATGCTCTCACCATCACCATTCTGCACAGCATCGCGCAATCTCGCTGATTCGGGGTGGAGCCACCGTGGCGGGCGACATCGAGAGCCCGATTCGCGGCTGGTTCTCGCCGACATATAACCAAAAGAAACCTGCGCTTTCTTTCGTCTTCAGGGTCTCGGCCTCCGGCGAGGTCACGCTGACATCGCACTGGAGCATTTCAACCCGCGCGTCCAATTCGAGATAAAATCAATTCATGCATATTCTCCTCATCCACCAGGCATTCGCAGGCTTGAATGAAGCGGGGGGCACGCGCCACTATGAAATTGCCCACTACCTGGCCGGGCAAGGGCATACGGTCACCATCATTGCCAGCCCGGTCAGTTATCTCACGGGCAAGCCGCGCAGTGGACGCATGCGTTGGGTCGAGCGCGAATCTCCCGAGCCTGGCATCACGATTTTGCGCACTTATACATACTCGGCTTTGCACCGCAGCTTCTTTCACAGGGTGCTTAGCTTCTTTTCGTTTATGTTCTCTTCTTTTATTACCGGCCTCAGCGTGAAACGCGTTTCCGTCGTTTGGGGCACCACTCCGCCGATCTTCCAGGGAGTCACCGCGTGGCTGCTTGCCCGCCTGAAGGGTGTCAGGATCCTTTTCGAAGTGCGCGATCTCTGGCCAGCGTTCGCCATCGCCGTCGGGGTTCTCAAGAGTCCATTGCTCATCCGTCTATCCATTTGGCTTGAAAGATTCCTCTACAGGCACGCCGACCTCCTCGTCGTCAACTCGCCCGGCTTCGTCGAGCATGTGACAGCGCGCGGCGCGCGTGAAGTGGTGCTCATTCCCAATGGCGTCGACCCTGGCATGTTCAATCCGGCTGACGGCGGGTCTGCCTACAGGCAAAAGATTGCCGCCGATTCAGCTTTCGTGGTACTTTACGCGGGGGCATTCGGCATCTCCAACGATTTGACGGTTGTGCTCGATGCCGCGGCCGAATTGCTCTCACAGCCTGAGATCAAATTCGTTTTCGTGGGTGACGGAAAAGAAAAAGCCCATCTCGAAGCATACGCTTCAGACCGCGCGCTGACGAACGTCCTTTTTCAACCACCGGTGCCCAAGAACGAGATGAGCGGGGTTTTGGCAGCCTCTGACGCGTGCATCGCCATCTTGAAGCCCCTCGAAATGTACAAAACGACATACCCCAACAAGGTCTTCGACTATATGGCGGCCGGCCGACCAACCCTTTGCTGCATCGACGGGGTAATCCGTAAAGTTATCGAGGATTCAAATGGCGGCATCTTTGTGCCCCCTGGTAATGCCCATGAGCTGGCTCAGGCTGTGCTCAGGCTTGAAAGCGATACGGTGTTGGCGCGTGAAATGGGCAGACGTGCCAGGGCATTTGTGGAAACCCACTTCAATCGCAGCACATTTTCTGCAATAATGGAACAAAGATTGTTCTCTTTGGATAAGAGCGATGAGTGAACGAATATTGATCGTCGAGGATGAAAAGGCTCTGCGTGAAACGCTGATCTACAATCTCGAGCGTGAGGGTTACACCGTGGACGGCATCGCAGACGGCATCTCGGCGCTTGATAGTGCGCGCAAAAATCACCCCGACCTGATCCTTCTCGATATCATGCTCCCCCGCATTGATGGATTCGAAGTTGCGCGAACTCTGCGCAAAGAAATGAACACCCCGATTTTGATGCTCACCGCCCGCAATGACGAGATCGACCGTGTCGTGGGCCTGGAAGTCGGCGCAGACGACTACATGACCAAACCCTTCAGTATGCGCGAGCTGATCGCCAGAGTCAGAGCCATGCTGCGCCGTGTCCGATTGATCCGCGAAGAGCTGGCAGTTGAGAACGGTGAGGGCGAAGAGAAACACGAACTGCTCGTCTCGGGTAATCTGACTCTCGACGTCGACCGCCATGTCTTGATGAAAGACGGCCAGGTCATCGAGCTCAAGCCGAAAGAATTCGAGCTCATCGAATACTTTTTCCGTCATCCCGGCAGGGTCGTTTCGAGAGATACCCTTCTGCAAAGCCTCTGGGGTTGGGAATACACAGGGGACAGCCGTACTGTGGACGTCCATGTACGCTGGCTTCGGGAAAAGATCGAGCAAGATCCCTCGAATCCACAGCGCCTGGTCACAGTCCGCGGCGCAGGATACAGATTCGAAAGCTGAGGTTGCGATGAAGAGTTTGCCATATGCCTGGAAAGTCGTCCTGCCATTCCTTGTGTTACTGGTTGTGGCATTGGCAGTGCTAAACATCTTCGTTTCCACCGCGATCAACCAATTCTCGATCAATAATTGGGAGCTGAATCTTCTTCAACAAGCCCATCTTTACGCGGCAGATGCAGCTCCCCTGATACAAAAGGGGGAACCTTACGCTGAGGTTCAAGCCCTGGCCCTCTCGCAGCAATCCAATTCAAACGTACGTGTGACCATAATATTGCCCAACGGCACAGTGATTGGCGAATCGGCAATACAACTCAATCTGCTCGACAATCATTTGCTCCGCCCAGAGATCCAGGGAGCGCTTGCCGGAAGGGATGCCACTGAAATCCGCACGAGCGCGACCTTAAATACCGAATACCTCTATGCCGCCGTGCCTGTTTACAATGCCAATCAGATCATTGGTGTTGTCCGCCTCGCAATCCCCCTGGACACTCTGCAAAAAGCCATTCAGACCATCCGCAACGTCGATTTGGGCACCATGCTGATAGCAGTGATCATTGGCATTGCGCTTGCCATTCTCCTCACTGCCCGCGGGGTCAATCCGCTGCGCAAGCTCACCCAGGATGTCGAGCAGATCACCGCGAGCGAAGAATTCAGCGAGCTGCCTGCGAACCTCAACAGGGATGAGATCGGCACACTGACGACTTCGTTCAACAAGCTCATCAATACTCTCAATCAGAGAATCTCCAACGTCAAATCCGAGCAGGCAACCCTCGATGCGGTCCTGTCCAACATGTCTGACGGTGCGATGATCATTCAGGAAGACAGCACTGTGCAACTGATCAACCGGGCGGCAATCAACCTTTTCGATGTGCATGAAGTGCCAAACACCAATGCTTCGCTTATCGAAGTCATCCGCGTTCACCAGGTTTACGACCTTTGGAAGAAATGCCTTTCCAGCGGGCAGGTCCACGAAATCACACTCGAATTACTTCACGAGAAACGGTACATCCAGCTGATTGCCTCCTCGCTGGGTGCTTCCATGCCCGGGGCAACCCTGATCCTCGCGCAGGACCTCACCCGCCTGCACCACCTGGAAATGGTGCGCCGCGATTTCGTCAGCAACGTTTCTCATGAACTGAGGACGCCGCTGGCATCGATGAAATCGCTCACCGAATCACTGCAGCAGAGTGTAAAGGATGATCCGCAGAACACCGCGCGCTTCCTCAACCTGATGGACGACGAAATCGATAATATGACACAGATGGTCGAGGAATTCCTCGAACTGGCGAAGATCGAAAGCGGAAGGGTGCCCTTCATGATCGCGCCGGTGCTGCCCTCGAGTTTCATCGACCCGGCGGTCGAACGCATGAGACTCCAGGTGGAACGCGCTGGGCTGACGCTGAATACACGCTTCGAAGAAGCTCTACCCCAGGTGATGGCAGACTCGCCCAGGATTCAGGAAGTGATCGTCAACTTGCTGCATAATGCCATCAAATTTACGCCGCCGGGCGGCAAGATCGAGATCACTGCCAGGTCGGCAAACAAATTCCTCGAAGTCGCCATTTCGGATACCGGCGTGGGGATCAAGGCAACCGACCTCGACAGGATTTTCGAACGGTTCTACAAGACCGATAAAGCCCGCGCCAGCGGCGGCACAGGGCTCGGTCTTTCGATCGCACGCCACACCGTCGAAGCACACGGCGGCAGGATTTGGGTGGACAGCGTCGAAGGCGAGGGCAGCACATTCACATTTACCCTTCCCCTGGCCCAACAACCGGAGCAGAAAAAAACTGCGTAGATTTGCTGGCGGGGCACTCGGATTCATTATAATAGTGCAGCACTCAGCCGGCGTTTCGTCGCGCCTGCGAACCCCGCTGGAGATACCTAGTTGATGGTAGACACCGAAATCAAACCACAGACTTACGCCATAACCACCCGCGATCTCGATATTTACTATGGTAGTTTTCGAGCAGTCAAGGGTGTGAATCTTGATATCGAACCGCGCAAGATTACGGCGATCATCGGGCCATCCGGCTGCGGTAAAAGCACTGTGCTGCGCTGTTTCAACCGGATGAACGATTTTATTCCCGGTGCACGGATTACAGGAAGCGTCCTCTTCCATGGGTTGGATATCTACGATCCAAAAGTCGATGCAGTAAATGTGCGGAAGCAGATCGGAATGGTGTTCCAAAAACCGAACCCCTTCCCCAAATCCATTTTCAATATTGGGATTCATTTGCACTGCTTGTTCAAGGAGATCACGTGCTTTTTTAACATTGGGTAACATCGCCATTCCGCCACGATGTGATGAATAAGAACTTAAAATGGTTCCATACCAAACCATGATTCGTGCATTATTCGGGTATTTTTCATTGGCTTGTTTGGCTTCTTCAATTAATTT
>JAJXZS010000049.1 GCA_021779955.1 Chloroflexota bacterium
GAATCGGAAAGGATGCGGATCATACGATGCTATTGAGGGTGGTCAGGAGGGTATCCATGTTGACATTACTGGATGCCGGGAATTTGACCCTCCATGAATTGAGCATCAAGCGGGTGAGCGAGAAGCCGGCAAGTGAAAGGGCGCGGAGGGAGGCTGCGAGTACTTTGGGATCGTCCGAGTCTTTGTTATTCTCATAGACCCAGAACATGAAGTCTTTGATCATGGCGATTTCGCCATTGAGGTTATGGAGTACGCGCTCGTCGAGTTCTTCGACCGGCCTTTGACCGAGATTCGCGGCGTAGAAGCCGTGACGAAAGGCGTTTTGATTGCCGGGCTGAGCGCCGCGGCGCCTGGCTGGAGGTTCGGGAGTATGGGTGGAGGGGTCGATGGGGATGAGGGCGGGGGTTGGGTCTGACATGTTTTCTCCTTGGGGCTTTAGGGATTAGTGATTGGTGATTAGTAACGAGGACAAGCAGAGTACTTGAAGCGAGAACCGTAAGTACAAGAACCGAGATTCGAGAGCCGAGAAGCGAGAACTGTAAGAACAAGAACCGAGATTCGAGAGCCGAGAAGCGAGAACCGTAAGTACAAGAACCGTGATTCAAAAGCCGGGGAAAGCAAAAACCACTAAAAGTACAGGGATTAGTGATTGGTGATTAGTAACGAGGACAAGCAGAGAGCTTGAAGCGAGAACCGTAAGAACAAGAACCGAGATTCGAGAGCCGAGAAGCGAGAACCGTAAGAACAAGAACCGTGATTCAAAAGCCGGGAAAGGCAAAAACCACTAAGGGAGTTAGTGGGAACAGAGGAACGATACCGATAGTTACCTTCTGGAGAATGATATTATAGCACAGATGTTCTAAATGTCAAGGGGTTTTGGATCTTTTAAGGTAGATTTGGGAAATTTTAAGGTTGGGGGCTTTTTTGGCGGCAAGTACACTCTAAACGTGAACGCCAAATTGGCAACTTCCCCCCAAAGAAGAGCGGGTAGGATCGACTGTACGTCTTTACGAACAAACGCAATAAGCGATATCTACTCAAGAATTTGATATACAATATTAAGAGGCGGGAATAATGCCGTTTCATAGTCGATAAATAACCAAACTATACATTCGCAGAAATTCCCAAACCGTAGATATTCTCGTGAAAGACATTAGTTAGCCGAACAAATAGGACAACAATGTTATGCCAGACTCCTTTCTAAATGACCTGAGAAATCTAGCTAATGACATATTCAAATGCTTTCAATTGCCATTCAATTTCAACCCAGAAGATCAATTAAAGCCACCAATGAAACAACTCATTAAGGAAATGGGCACTCTCCTCAGTCTGCAAGTCCTATCAGTGACCGAGGTCCCGGAACACACCATAGGACGACCTGACCTTGGGATTGCCGAAAAGTCTCTACTTATTGGACATATAGAACTCAAGGCTCCTGGCAAGGGTGCGAATCCGGAATTATATAAGGGTAGCGATAAGGAACAATGGATCAGGTTTAAGGATTTACCGAATCTTATATATACAGATTGGAATGAATGGGCTCTCTACAGGCATGGCGAGAAGGTAGGAACCACAGTTCGTTTTTCAGGCGATGTTCCAACCAAAGGGAAGAAAGCGATTTCTGAACAAGATGCTGAGGACCTGTTTTCTTTATTAAGAGACTTCTTATTTTGGCAGCCGATCTCACCGACATCTTCACGTGCTTTGGCAAAGCAACTCGCGCCAATTTGTCGGCTGCTAAGAAACGACGTTCTTGATGAATTAAAGAATCCCAATTCGAACCTTAGCGCCTTGGTTAGAGATTGGCGCACATTCCTTTTTTCTGATGCAGATGACAATACATTTGCAGATGCCTACGCACAAACCATTACTTATACTTTGCTACTCGCGCGTCTTTCTGGAGAGGATGTATCGTCCATTTCAGATGCTGTGAGACAGATTCGTACTCGCCATGCATTTCTTTCTGAAGTGCTAAAGGTACTAGGCGATGATCAAGCTCAAAAGGGCATCGAAATGCCGATTCAATTATTGGAGAGACTAATCACAGTCATCGATCCGTCTGCTCTCGCAAAAAAAGGTGACCCCTGGTTGTACTTCTACGAAGAATTTCTTGCAGCCTATGACCCGAAACTAAGGGACGACCGGGGTGCATATTACACACCAGTTGAAGTTGTGCAAGCCCAAGTTCGATTGGTAGATGAGCTTCTTGAAAAGGATTTCTTCGCCCACGATTCATTTGCAGACAAGAATGTAATCACTCTCGACCCAGCAGTCGGAACTGGAACATATCTATTAGGTGCGTTAGCCCTGGCATTAGAAAAAATCGAAAAAAAGAAGGGCTTAGGAATGCGGCGAGCTGCTGCAACCCAAGCTGCTAGTAACATGCACGGATTTGAAATCATGGTGGGGCCTTATACCGTTTCTCATTTACGCCTGTCGCAAGCACTCAGCGCCGAAAATGCAGACTTGCCAGAGGATGGGGTTCATATTTATCTCACCGATACACTGGAATCTCCGGATTCTCTGCCTGTGGAAGTGCCGCTATTTTATAAGGGGTGGGAAAGGGAGCACGAACGCGCGAGAAAGATTAAAAAAGATTCGCCCGTTTTGGTTTGTATCGGTAACCCGCCATATGACCGCCAACAAGTAGACCCAAAAGAGAGTTCCATAAAAAGAAAGGGCGGATGGATCCGATTTGGCGAAAAAAGTAACCGGACCTTATTTGACGATTTTACTGAGCCACTCACAAAATTAGGATTGGGTGTTCATGCCAAGAATTTGTATAACGATTACGTATATTTCTGGCGATGGGCATTATGGAAAATTATTGAACAAGGCGGCAGTGGTATTGTCAGTTTTATCACTGCTTCTTCTTACTTGAGAGGGCCTGGATTTGCGGGGATGCGCAATTTTATGAGGGAAGCTTTTGATGACCTTTGGATCATAGACCTAGAGGGAGACAACCTTGGCACTCGAAAGACCGAAAATGTATTCAGTATTCAATCACCGGTTGCCATAGCCATTGGAGTTCGTTATAAGATCGAAAAAAGGCATCATCTGGCTATTACTCATTATGCAAAGCTTTCAGGAACTCGTGAGGAAAAGCTGGAAGAGTTGAACAGTATAGAGAACTCTTCCGACCTTGAATGGCGGAATTGTCTCAGTGGAAAAATCGACCCGTTTTTACCCATAAACAAAACAAATTTCTGGCACTTTCCTTTGCTTACTGATCTTTTCCCATGGCAGGAAAATGGCATTCAATACAAACGCTCCTGGCCTATCGGGGAAACCGAGGAATTGATTAAAAAAAGGTGGAAGACCTTATTGAAAGAAGACCCTGCACGCCGTGGCGAGTTATTGCATGAAACCAGTGCAAGAATAGCGAGCAAAAGAGTCACAAACATCGACGGTACTTTCTTACCCGCTTTATCAAGACTTCCTGTAGAAGCCAACCCCCATAAAGTGGATCGATATAGCTACCGGAGTTTTGACCGACAATGGGCGATTCTAGATCCAAGGGTGATTGATCGACCACGCCCCGAACTCCAACGTGCCCATAATAACCATCAGCTTTACTTAACAAGCATGCTCACCAACGTAATCGGAGAGGGACCATCTTCCATCGTTACGAATCTACTTCCTGATCTAGATCATTTCAGAGGATCATTCGGTGCGCGTCATATAATTCCTCTCTGGCAACCAGGAGAAGCCATTCAACCCAACATTACAAAAGGCATTTTGGAGAAAATTAGGACATCTTTGAACAAATCGATTTCTCCTGATGAATTCTTCGCTTATGCATATGCAATCCTATTTGCCCCCGACTATGTCAGAACCTACTGGGATGAACTCACTATTCCGGGACCTCGCCTGCCTATCACCAAAGACAGTAGTGCATTCATGGAGTCGGTGGAGGTTGGGAAACAACTCATCTTTCTACATACCTTTGCAGAGCGCTTTGTGCCAAAAGATCAAATACTTGGCCAGATTCCACAAGGAAAAGCTAGATGCAAGGTCGGCGTACCCTCAAACAAGGAGGAATATCCGGAAAAGTTCTCCTATAATGAAGGCGCAAAAGAAATTATTGTGGGCAAGGGGATTTTCAACAATGTCCGCCCTGAAGTATGGAACTTCAGCGTATCCGGTTTGCAGGTTGTGAAATCATGGCTGGCTTATCGAATGAAAAAGAGAGCCGGCAAAAAATCCTCTCCACTGGATGAAATTCGGCCTGAAGCGTGGACGTTTGACAATGAATTCCTGGATTTATTATGGGTTCTGGATCATACTGTCGACCTGATTCCTGAAGTCAACCAAAACCTCAAAAAGGTTCTATCAGGCGACCTTTTCCAAAGTGAAGATTTCCCAAAACCAACGAAGATCGAAAAACACTCAAAAAACACGTTAATGTTGTTTGATGATTCAGCATTGGAAGATCAGGACGACAATAACGACGAATGATGACGCTTTACTTTCAACATAATCACATCGAGAAAAGGAGAAAAAACATGAACATGAACAACGATCCAAAGATAGAAGAACTACAGCAAATGATCAAAGAGTGCGATGACAAAGCTGGTCATCATATGCTATGGGTTGACAGGAATGGTATCGTTAGGTTGACCAGGCTCGAAAAAGAAACACCCGCAATTTGGGCAGGTAGAATGAGCGCAAAAATCCTATTTCGGTACGAATCATTCGCGGTGGGTAATGGGTATATGGGAGAAGCTGCTTCTCAGGACGAGGATTTTGTACGGAAATTGTTTTCATGGCTGAAGGATGAATGGGAAGCTCACGATAAAGGCAAATAAGCACGCTGGAGCCTCTATCTCTCAGAAAGCTAGTATTCCAAAAGCAACTCCCTATTCACAGATTGCCACGGCAGCTACAAACGCCATCGAACGCGAATGGGTTCAGACAAGCGAAAAAGACAAAAAAGAATTTGATGTGCCCCGGAAGATGAATCGACTTAAACAGAAGTGTTAAGATACAAGCCGGATGCAGACTGATGCCAAGAATGACAATATTCTTGAATAATAAGCTGGAGATCAAAATTCCAAAAAGACCGTGATTCGGCCAAGTTAGATAGTCAAAAACCCATACCATCTAAGGAATGATTTCATGGAAGCTGATAGTTTTCGCATCGCAAAAGTCTTCTCCAATGGCGGAGATATTCATTTTCGGTTACCCTATTTCCAGCGCGAATACGCCTGGGGCTTGGGCAACTGGCAGACCCTGCTTGAAGATATCAACGACCTTTACGAAGGGTACCAGCAGAATAAAGAAATCGAGCATTTCATGGGGTCTTTGGTGGTGGTCCAAGAGGGAATGGTTCACGGAACGGTGCCGGTCTTCAAGCTGGTTGATGGACAACAGCGGCTGATCACTATTTCACTCATCCTTTGCGCCCTGGCCGAATCGGTCAGAGAGACTTCCAAAGATAAATATCACAAAATCCGCAAATACATCACCAATCCGGATGAAACCGGGGATTACCGATACAAGCTACTGCCTACCACAAAGTATAAAGATCGTGAAACCTACCAGGCGATATTGGATGGTAGGCTGCTGGACGAGACACAGAATGGCAGCAAAATCCGTGAGGCCTACATTTTTTATAGAACCAACTTGGTCAACAAAATCACTTCAGGAGAATTTGAGATCGACCAGCTATTCCTGGTGCTCATCAACTGCCTGCAAGTGGTCTTTATCAACTTGAGCACGGGCGAAAAGCCCTACCAGATCTTTGAAAGCCTGAATGCCAAGGGCAAACCTCTCACCCAAGCGGACCTGGTACGCAATTACATTGCGATGAAACTACCTGAGGATCGGCAGCCGGAAATTTTCGATCATCACTGGTCAAAAATTGAGGACATGCTCCAAGAAAAAAGAACGGTGGGCAAATCAGGGCTGGGTGAATTGACGGCCTTTTTGAGGCATTACCTGGCTTTCCGCAGCACAAACCTATGCACCTCAGAGCATGTTTACGAACGGTTTCGAGACCGAGTTGAGACTGACTTCAATACTGCGGAGCTATTTGAAGGCGAGGTAATCACGCTTCAGCGTTTCGCGGGCTTTTACAACAGCTTCCTACGCCCGGAGAGCGTTTCTGACGCTCAAATCAGCAATGCTCTCACCCGGCTGAATACGTTAGAAATGGCAACAGGTTACCCCTTCTTGCTTGCAATAAACGATGCCTATGAAAGCAACCAAATCACTAAAGAACAATTTCTCGAGGGATTGAGTTTGCTTGAGAATTACATGGTACGTCGGTACCTGGCTGGCGAACCCACCAGTTATCTTAATAAGGCCTTCCCCACCTTCTGGAGGGACATAGACCCTAGTGATTTTGTCCCTTCTTTGAAAGAAGTATTGATGAATCACAATTATCCGGCGGATTATGCTGTGAGGCAGAAAGGGTCAATCCGCAGTTTTTACGAGAACAGCAGCATCACCCGCGCAAAAACCACATTGGTACTGGAAACAATCAACAGACAACTCTCCCTTCTCGAGCGCCACGATGGATACACCGTTCTCGGCAGCTCGCCCACTATCGAGCATATTCTTCCGCAGACTCTTTCTGAAGCTTGGGTGAACGAATTAGGTGAGCGATCCGACTATATCTATAACCAGTACATTAATACTCTGGGAAACCTCACCCTGGTAACAGCAGAATGGAATGCCGAATTATCGAATTCTCCCTTTGCATTCAAAAAAGGGAAACTAGCGGATCATATTCTTTTACTTAATCACCAGTATTTTAATAGAACAATACCGAGATGGGATGACCACTCCATTCAAGAACGCGCCAACTTTCTGCTTGATCGGATATTGGAGATCTGGCCTGCTATTGGGGAAATTCAGGCACCGCCATCGACCTCAGGAAGAAAACCTGTACTCCTCAAATTCTTGGGGCAAGAGTATCCTGTGAATACATGGCGAGATGTGGCCGAGAAAACGACCGAAGTTGTCATTCAAAGAGCAACTAATTTTGAAATGATTGCACCCTCCATGCCTTCATACCTTTCAAAAGAACCTTTTCCCATTTCCTTCAGGACTCTCTCCAATGGATGGCAGATGAACACCAACCTATCTTCGTATTCTCTTCAAAATTATTGCCGCAACCTTATAACCGCTGCCGGACTAACACCTCAAAGCTGGGAAGTTGAATTACATTAATTGGAGAGCATGGGACAAGGAATTCATGCGATTGAATTCGAAAGGTAGGCCAATGCTCAGCGCCACCGCTGTTAACGTTGGCGGTCAACCCGGACCAGGTTTTTACGGTCTGGCTCACGATATAGTTCAGCTCACGGATCAACCTGAGGATAAATTCTGGGAATCCGAGAAGAAGGCGGTTTACGAGACCTGGAAAGTTCAGCTCAAGGGAACCAAACCATAACTGGTTAGGCCAGCATCATATAAAAACGATCTCTATTCGCCTGGATGAAATCTTGAGCTGAACACGGCAACTTATGATTAATCGGCTCTTGAGTCTGAATTTGCTGAAATTGTAGCTTGAAGCACTTTCCAATGAATCCAAAGCAAGATGCGCTTTTTTGGACGGAAGATGCAAGAACCTCATAGCAAGTCACTGAAGTGAAACAAAATTCGTAATCTTACTGGGGAGGGTTGAGAAATGGTGCAAATAGTGAAGTCAAATTGCCCTGCATGTGGTGCTCCGTTAAGCATTCCTGCTGATCTGGACAGGGTCAATTGTGCAAATTGCGGCTCAGGAGTGATCATTGAACATGGCGAAGGATATTACACTCTAAAATCAGCTGAGAAAATTGCACAAGCCATTGAGCAGACAAATAACGCGACGAGAGATGCCATCCGCGAAAACACTAACGCAACAAAATCTGAACTGCAACGCCTCCATTTTTCGCAAGAACTATCTTCAGCCAAGTTACAGCTTTCAAATACCCAAGTTGAAATCCGATTATTGGAGCAAAGCCGAAAAACGCGTAAATCTGCAGCTCAATTGCTTGCATTGCGTCAATCAGAATTCCAAACAATGGAACAAATTCGCTCATTGCAGCAAAAAGCTTCTATGCCAGTGGGAGAGGACTTGAAAGAAGACCTCAGGCTGGCCGAATGGGAAAAAAGTTGGATTATTACAGAGACCCAAGTGTTGAAAGAAATCAATAAACCCAATATGAAGCAAATTCGCAAAGGACTGGATGCTCGAAGTATGGAACTATCCAATACGATTGCTCAGACAAGAATTGCGTATTTGAAAAGCATCTGCCCTTCCTTTCAACAACAAGACCCCTCACCTTCTGATGTGCAGGGTATTAATGCCTTGTTAGCCTTAATAGTATCCGACGAGAAAAAATTACGTGAGCAGCGGGGCACTCCAGAAGAAAAGGTCATTCGCCAGGCATTAGCTCAACGAGAATGGCGGCTGGTAAACTTGCGAAGAAATAATACTCAAGAACGCTCAAAGTCAATAGATAATCGGAGCCCCCAGCATTCAGGTATGACTGGCGGATTGCTCGCAGGAATTGCTGCCCTGTTTGCAGGTGGCGCGATCCTAGCAAATAAAGATAAAGGTACTTCCTCCGAATCATCTGCTGCGACCAATGCCGCCGATGCCCCATCCTCAACAGTACCAGCTTCGATACGCTACAAAGGAAGCTTCGGATCAATTGTTAAAGGCGTGCTTCTTAGTTTTCTCACATTTTTAGGATGCGCGATTGTTGGGTTTGTGTTTATAGGTTTCACCTCATCTGAAAATGGTGCAAGCAATTTTGGTATGTCCATCCTGTTCCTATGCCTCGCCGCGGGAATCGCCTTAGGCACCCGTGTTTTCTTACGCCGCTCTGCTCCAAAGATCAACATTCGCCTTTTTGGCAAAATGAAGGATATAGTGATCATCCCAAAGAAGGGATCCTCCTATGGGATTATCAGCCTTGGTACCGTCAAGGCTGTCATTGCCATCGCGACCTGCATCTTTGTGTATTTCTTTTTCTTGTTCCTAGGCAGTCTGAATGTGAACCAAGAAACCTGGGCAGTTAGCATTGTATTGATCGGTCTGGTGAGTGGCCCTGTGCTTGCTTGGATGGCGGCGAAGAGAGTATCCATCTCTTTCCCTGTTGAAACATTATGAATCCTTAATTAACAGTATTGATCAAAAATTCATTTAGCTTTGGCTCCGCGGATAGCCGTCATCACCTTGTGGCGGATATTCCTCGCGAGAGAAAAAAGCTTGTGCGAGACTTGGAAACAATGCTTAAAGAGGATGAAGAGTAATTCAAAACAGATGCATTTTGAAACTAAATCACTAGCGTAATTGCTTATTCAAAAGATGAGGAGACAAGAATGGCAACTTATGATTTTTCGGCTCTTGATTCTAAATTCGCTGAAATTGTGGCAATGATGCCAGATCGATTCGACAGCCATGAGTTCCTGCTGAAATTGGCTCAGCATAACCAGCACGAATATATTTCAGCGCTCAATGCGTACAAAGAAAGTGGAAACACATCACCATTTCAGGCAGTGCATGGTGCAATCGCGCAAAAACTGGCAAACCATACAGAATTGGTGAGATTACTTCCGGAGGATAAGACAAGCCCAGATATATGGGGTAATTCTCAAGCTTGCGCAGAATGGCAAAAGGTATAGCAAGAAATGGGGTCGCGTAAAATGGGGGAGCGAACGTGAATTCGAAACCTACCTCAACCCTCCCTAAAGGGAGGGCTTAGTGCCGAACCCAACTACGGCGTACGTAGCGTAAGTGGGGAGCGGAAAAAACACGCTGTCATTTATCGACGAGACGGGCAGCGGGGCGGGAAGGCGCTGAGCAAGGGGGAAAAGGCGGCGCGGAGGGCAAGGCGCCGAATATCCTCATGAATAACGATAAGGCGGTAAAGCACACCCTGTCGGAACGCAGAAAGAAAACAGGAAGGAAGCGTATTTCAACCCTCACCCCACCCTCTCCCAGTCTCGGGAGAGGGAGCTGTACTATGACAGTGTTACTTTTAGATGAGACTGCCAATTTTTGAACGCGGTATCCGGACGATCAGGAGCCCTTCTTGATTTCCCTCCACACATCACGCACGTCGAGGGGGCGGAAATCGGGCCGGGGGAAGTGCTGCCTGCACAGGCGGTAGATGGCGCGATTGTAGGGAACGGGGACGCGCACCTGGTCTGCCAGCGTCAGCAGGGTGCCGTTGAGGTATTCCAGTTCGGTCACGCTGCGCTTGCGCTGGAGCACGTCCTGCCCCATGCTGCTGAGGGTCATCTTCTTGAGGTTTGCCTGGAAGATGCGGCGGGTGAGCAAGCGCGGCAGGCTGGCGGCAGCCCAAAGCGTGCGCCAGGACGGCAGGCCGCCCTCGAGCTCCTCGTGGAAACCGGCGGCGCGAATGACCCGGACGCCCTCGTAAATGGTGCTGCTGAGGATGTCCTGGTAGAGGTCCAGGTCGCTGATCTGGCGGTAGTCGGGCCCGAGCAGGGTGGTGACCGAATTGGCGAGGTTGATCACAAGCTTGCAGTGGGCGGCATCCCGGAGGTGCCGGGTCACCAGCGATTCATGCCCCCGGCTGAAGATGCGCGCCAGGGCTTGCAGTTCGACCTGGAGGCTGTTATCGAGCGTGCCCAGGACGATGGCGCCGCCGGGCTGGTAGCCGATGACGCCCGGTTCGTCCACCCAGGCGTTGTAGGTGACGATGCCGAAAGCGGGATGCGCGAAGTACTTCGGCAGGATGTCTTCAGCAGCGACGCCGTTCTGAATGCCGATCACGATGGCGCGGTCGCCGATTTTATCTTTGACCTCCCTGGCGGCTTCTTCGAGGTCGTAGAGCTTGACGCCCAGGACGACGACATCGGGGTCGGGCACCTCGTCCAGGCCGCGGATCACTTTGACGGGGATCTGCTGTTTCTGGTCCGGTTGGCCGCCAGGGTAAAGCGTCATGCCCTTTTCGCTGAGGACTTCCGCGGTTTTGCCCCTGGCCAGCAGCCAGGTGTTGGGGTGGTGCAGAGCGGTCAGCGCGCCCATCGAGCCGCCGATCGCGCCAATGCCCAGGAATATGATCTTCAGGTCGTCAGGATTCTGCGGGAAAAGGTCCATTTTTCAATCTCCAAAGAACGGCGGGGTTATGGCGAGGGATGCAAGTTCAAAGGCCACGAAGGCCGAAGTTGCGACAGGCGGCACCTCACCCTGGCGCGAACGTCACACCTGCGCCCCTGGCACTTGCAGCTAGGGCAAGTGTGCACCGAACGCAGTGCGGTGCAAGTGGGGCCATAGCGATTGGTGCAGGTACGAAAGGCTGGGTGTTAACGCGGCACCCATAAAGGGTGCAGATACGAAAGGCTGGGTGTTAACGCGGCACCCATAAAGGGTGCAGATACGAAAGGCTGGGTGTTAACGCGGCACCCATAAAGGGTGCAGGTACGAAAGGCTGGGTGTTAACGCGGCACCCATAAAGGGTGCAGATACGAAAGGCTGGGTGTTAACGCGGCACCCATAAAGGGTGCAGATACGAAAGGCTAAGTGTTAACGCGGCACCCATAAAGGGTGCAGGTACGAAAGGCTGGGTGTTAACGCGGCACCCATAAAGGGTGCAGATACGAAAGGAAATCAGGGCCATGGTAAGGGTGTGGGCACCAGTGCCCGGAAGGCGGGTAGGAGTTCTTACGGTTCTCGAATCTCGGTTCACGGTTCGCGGCTCTCGCCGTTCTTCCTGATGACTGCCTGCCTGCCCGGCTAATAGCCCACGAGCTTCTTGCGCGCTTCATGGACCAGGCGGTCAGCGCGTTCGTTGTTGGCATCGCCCGTATGCCCTCTGACCCATTTCCATGTGATGTGATGGGGTTTGGCAGCCTCGAGCAGCGCCTTCCAAAGGTCCTGGTTGGCGACAGGGCCTGAACTGCCTTTCCAGTTCCTGGAGAGCCATTTGGGCATCCATTCCTCGATGCCGCGCTGCAGGTACTGCGAGTCCGTGTAGAGCGTGATCTCGGAGGGCGAATGGATGGAATTCAGCGCCTGGATGGCTGCGGTCAGCTCCATGCGGTTGTTTGTGGAATTGGGGTGGCTGCCCGAGAATTCGCGCTTGACTTTTTCGCTGATGATCACCACACCCCAGCCGCCGGGGCCGGGGTTAGGGTCGCAGCCGCCGTCGGTGTAGATTGTGATTTTGGGAAGATCCTGGCTCATGGCTGGCGGTCCTTCAGTTCTGTGAATGTGGTGTCCATCTGGGTCAAGAGGGCTGGAATATCGGAGGTGGCGATGTTGGTCTTGAAAAGCTGCCAGCCCGCGTCTTCGAGGATCATTTTAGCGATCGACCAGTTGGGGTCGGATGGGACGGTGACAGCCCGCGAGGCAAGGCTGACCGCGTCTTTCCACTGCTGGCTGACCGCGCCCGACTTCAGCAACTGGTCTTCGACGCTCGCAGAAAGGGGCAGGGTCATCGAAGCCTGGACGACGCGGGCCTGGTGTTCGGCGGAGCTCAGCCAGCGCACGAAGAGCCAGGCAGCGAGCTGCTTATCCGGAGTGGTGTTGAGCACGGCGTACGAAGGGCCTTCGACCTCGATCTTTTGAGACTGGCTGGAGGGGAAGGGGATAACCGTCCAGGCATCCTTGTCGGTGGCGAGCGAATTGGCGGTCAGTTGGGGTAGGATATCCTGCATGTATCCGCTGTAGACGAGCGCCTGGCGCGACGCGAAGTATGCGTAGGGGTCGCTCAGGCGCGGGATCCAGGCGCATTCAGCCGTCAGCAGGCCGTGGAGATATTCGAAGGCAGCCTGGGCGGGCGGCGAACTGAAGGAATAGCTGCCATTCGCATAGATATCGGCGCCAAAATTGGAGAGCCACGAATCCATCACGAGCCCGTCCGTGTTGACGATCCAACCGCCGAGGCCGTCATTTTCGCTGACGGCATCCTTTTTCAACGCCTGGTTGGCGGCGCAAACCTGGTTCTTGAAGTCATCGGGCGTTGCAGGAGCGTTGGAAAAACCCAATTCCTTCGCCCAGGTGGCGTTGTAGAACATCAGCGCAGCGGTGCGCTGGGCCGGGAAGCCGTACTGGAAACCGGCGACGTTGTCCTGTTCGAGATACGCCGGGTTGAAGTCCGCCAGTTCTGCGGCGGTCAGACCCCACTGGCTCGAGTAGAGGTATGGATTGAGATCGGCGAAGGCAGACGCGGAGGTGTCGACCTTGAGCAGAATGTCAATGGGAGCGGCAACAAGGTCGGGCTGGTTGCCCGTGGCGATGTCGTCATTGAGCTGGCCGGCCAGGCTGCCCGCCGAGCCCGGAGTGACGGCGATGACGTGGATGCCCCAATCATTGGACTGGTTGAACTCGTCGATCAGCTTCGCCATTTCGATGCTCAGCGCGCCGGACCACGGGTGCATGAATAGAATCTGCAGGCCCTTCAGGCTGGCAGGGTCGACGTTGATCCTGGGAAGCTGCGTCGTCGTCGGGAGCACCTGCGTGGGGGAGGGTTTCGGCGTTGAAGTGGCGTTTGACGAGGGCGTACCCGTCCCAGGCGTGCCTGGGGAACAGGCGGCCAGCAGGGCGGCGATGAGCAGGATGGAGATTAGGAGAAGGAGCGGTTTCTTCATTGATGCAGCTTTCTAAGTGTCAGGATCAGTGGCTAAGTGTAACCGATGAAAGCGAGGAATACCAGTGAAGGGTCGAAGATACGGGAGCGCCTGACAAAAAAGCACATCCATCGGGCACAAAGGTTTCGCGCAGATTGACGAAAGAGGGCGGATTCTGTATAATTACGGTACAATTGTATAAGAATACCGCCAAAAGTAGTAAACTGGCGGCGAGCTGATAGAGAAGGAGAGCCAGGGCTGGAAGCCTCCGCAGCGGACCACAGTCGAAGTCGTTTGGCTGATTGCCGAAGAAATCCCATCGGGACGATAGACCGGCACGGGTGAGCCCGTTAGCGCGAATTCCGGATGATGGTCCGGAAGAGAGTGCCAGCAAGTTTGGCAAATTGAGGTGGTACCGCGGAAGAATCCCTTTCGTCCTCTAATGGATGAAAGGTGTTTGTTTTAAAACTGTGATTTGAGGAGGCAGGAATGGCAGAAGAGAATTTAGCCAAAGCGTACGATTTCAGGTCAACCGAGCAGCGCCTGTACAAGATGTGGGAAGAGAAGGGGTACTTCATGCCCTCGAACGATCCCCGCAAACCCGGTTTCGACCCCACCAGGAAGCCATTCGTCATTTCGATCCCTCCGCCCAACGTCACCGGTGAGCTTCACCTTGGACACGCCATGTTCGTCTCGATGGAAGACCTGATGATCCGTTACCACCGCATGAAGGGGATTCCCACCCTCTGGGTGCCCGGCACCGATCATGCCGGCATCGCGACTCAGATGCTGGTTGAGAAAGAGCTGGCGAAAGAGGGATTCAAGCGCGACCAACTGGGGCGTGAAGAATTCCTTCGCCGGACCTGGGAATGGAAAGTCAAGTACGCCGGAAGGATCACGAAGCAGATCCGCCGGCTTGGCGCATCCTGCGACTGGACGCGCGAGCGATTCACCCTGGATGAAGGCCTCTCGCGGGCGGTCAGGGAAGCCTTCGTGCGCCTCTATGACAAGGGGCTGATCTACCGCGGGCCGCGCCTGATCAACTGGTCGCCGCTGCTGCGGACCGCCGTCTCAGACCTCGAGGTGGAGTATTCCGAGGAGGACGGCTTTCTGTATTACTTCAAGTACATGCTCGCGGACGACTCGGGCGATTTCATCCCCGTGGCGACCACGCGGCCTGAAACCATCCTGGGCGACTCGGCAGTGGCCGTCCATCCCGATGACGAACGCTACCAGAAGTACATCGGCAAGCTGGTCGAGGTGCCGATCCTGAAGCGTCACATCCCCGTGATTGCCGATGAATATGTCGACCGCGCGTTCGGCACCGGCGCGCTCAAGATCACCCCGGCGCACGACCCCAACGACTATGCCATCGGCCAGGCGCATCACCTGGAAATGATCAGCATCATGGACGAGAGCGCCCACATCAACGAAAACGGCGGGCCCTACGCCGGAATGGACCGCTTCGACTGCCGCGAGAAGATCTGGGCAGACATGCGCGCGCAGGGACTGGTCATCAAGCAGGTGCCGCACAAGCTGAACGTTCCCCGATCTCAGCGCGGCGGTGAAATCATCGAACCGATGATCTCAACGCAGTGGTTTGTCAAGATCCAGCCGCTTGCCGGGAAAGCCCTCGAAGCGGTGCGGTCGGGCGAGACGAAGATCGTCCCCGAGCGGTTCACGAAGGTCTACTACAACTGGCTGGAGAACATCCGCGATTGGTGCATCAGCCGTCAGTTGTGGTGGGGGCACCGCATCCCCGTGTGGTACTGCGACGACTGCGGCGAGATGATCGTAACACGGGAAGACCCCACCGAATGCCCGAAGTGCAAGAGCTCGCATTTGCACCAGGATAACGATGTGCTGGATACCTGGTTCTCCTCGGGACTGTGGCCGTTTTCCACGCTTGGCTGGCCCGAGGAGACCCCCGAGTTGAAGTACTTCTACCCGACATCAGTGCTCGAAACCGCGGCGGATATCCTTTTCTTCTGGGTGGCGCGTATGATGATGTTCGGCATCGAGTTCACGGGCAAGCCGCCGTTCCACACGGTGTACCTGCACGGCCTGATCCTCGACGAGCACGGTCAGAAGATGAGCAAGACCAAGGGCAATGTGGTCGACCCGCTGATCGTCATGGACGAGTTGGGCACCGACGCGCTTCGCTTCACGCTCCTGGTCGGCTCCACGCCAGGCAACGACACCAACCTGAGTCTTAAGAAGGTGGAGGCGAACCGCAACTTTGCCAACAAGATCTGGAACGCGGGGCGGTTCATCCTCACAGCGCTGCAGCAGGCGCCGGAAGCGGCATCAGGCAAGCTTGAATGGACGCTTGCCGATTCATGGATCTGGGCGCGCCTGAATACGCTCATCCGCGACACCGAACGCCTGTTCACGAACTACCAGTATGGCGAAGCGGGGCGTCAGATCTACGAATTCTTCTGGGGAGATTTCGCCGATTGGTACCTGGAAATCGCCAAGGTACAGCTCGCGCAGGGCGGGGACAGGGCTTACTACACGGCACAAACTCTGGTGAGAATCATGGACGCCAGCCTGCGTTTGCTGCACCCGTTCACGCCGTTCGTCACCGAGGAACTGTGGCAGGCGCTCAAGAAGGCTGCCATGACCAGGGGATTCAGCGGATTCTACGCTCACGCCCCATGGGAAGATGCGCTGATCATTGCCAAATGGCCAGAGACCGGCGAACCTGAAGGTTGGGAGGCCCAGAAGGTGGATGAGTTTACCCAGATCCAGGAGATCGTGCGGACCATCCGCAACATGCGCTCCGAGAAGAAGGTGCAGCCGAGCCGAAAGATCGCAGCAACGCTGGCGGCAGGCGAAAAAGCGGAACTCGTCCGGGGCCAGGCAGGCGTGATTGCCGCGCTGGCCGGGATCGCCCCATCTGCTCTGACGATCGCCGGAACGCTCACTTCAGCCACGGACAACGCCGTTTCGGCCGTCAGCGGCGGCATCGAAATCTTCCTGCCGCTCGCGGGTTTGGTGGATTCGTCGGAGGAAAAAAGCCGCCTGGTGCGTGAGTTTGACGAGGTCAATTCGCAGATCGCGCGCCTCGAGACACTGCTTGGGAGCGATTTTGCCAACAAGGCTCCGGCGCAGGTCGTGGATAAGGAACGCCAGAAATTGCAGGCGTTCAAGGAAACGGCCGAAAAGCTCAAGGGGCAGATCGCCAATCTCTAGAAGCAAGAAAGCCCGGGAAACCGGGCTTTCCTTTTCGATTCACAGGCTACACTGTCTTTGCGTCCACGAGTTTGGGACGCCAGATCAGGCTCAAGATGAAGAGAATTCCTACAACGCCGGCCGCCACCCAGGCCGAGATGTTCACGATCGGGTTGGCGGGGAACTTGAGCGCGATTCCGATGAAAGCCCAGACCAGCACTGCCAGGTAGGCAGCGTCTCTGCGGGTGACCGTCATGATTGCGGCGATGACCAGCGCAGCAGCGAGCATGATCACCGCCCAAATCTGCGGGTCAAGCCCGAAGCCGTTCCAGTTGTAAAAATAAAGCACGTCCGAGATGTTGGCGATCGTTGCGACCGTGATCCAACCCAGATAAACCGAGAATGGCAGGCGGATGAAGAGCTTTTCGCTCATCGTCGCCGGTTTCCGGGCGATTCCCAACTGCAGATAGATGGCGATCAGGCTGACCAGGAGCAGACCCATGAAGACAAGCGTCAAGGGGAAGTGTAGATATTGCCACATGAAAATCCAGGCGCTGTTCGCCACAGCAGAAATGACGTACCACCAGCCGATCTTGCGCAAGATGGCATGCTCTCTCTGCGCAGGGAGCGCCTGGTATACCGTGTAGCCGATCAGAAGCAGATAGATCAGCCCCCAGATGGCGAAAACGTAGCCAGAAGGGACAAAAAAGACCTTGAAGCGGTCTGAAACCTCAGCGGTGGTCACACCGTTGAGGGGCAGGGCATTTGCCAATCCATTGATGACGAGGGTGACAAGGGTGGCAAGGACCACAAAAATTTGCCGAACGATGTCTTTGGACATACTATCCTCTCCTCTAAAGTGATAATTAGAGTATATGGGTAAGGGTAAGGACATTCAAGAAGGATTTTACCCGAAAGACGCAACTGAATCGTAAAATACTGTAGTGTTCAAATAACTTGAGCTTTCTTTTGATTGCTTTTGAGGCAGCATCGAATATCATATGTTTAGGCGGTAGCGATGCGGGGAAAAAGGATTCGCAAATCAGCTTAACGAATTCGATTCAAACATGCATCACGGAGCATCCAAGCCAATTCCTCGTTATGACCGCCGGTACCAGGAAGCCAATTCTTCATATCTTGCCGCAAACATCAAACGATCGATAGGGGACAACCATGAGCATCAAAGTATTGCAGGTAGATAACCTCACCAAAATCTATCCAAACGGGAAAAAAGCAAATGACGCAATAAACATCGGGGTGAAGGAACAGGAAATCGTCGGTATCATCGGTCCAAATGGGGCGGGGAAAACCACCCTGATCCGGCAGATACTTGGCTTGCTTAAGCCAACTGAGGGCAGCATTCGATTGCTTGGGAAAGATATCGCCCAAAATCCCAGCTTGGTTCATCAGATCATTGGCTACGTTCCCCAAGCACCCCTGTTCTATCCGGCGATCACGACCGAGGATTCGATCCGGTATGTCTTGCAACTCGATGGCGCTTCCGGAACTGAACTGAAAGAAAGAACCGAGGCAACACTCGATCTTCTCGGCCTTGACCGCTTCGCCAAAATGCCAGGATACCAGCTTTCCGGCGGCATGCACAAAGCCGCTCTACTGGCAGTTGCCTGGGCAAAGCAATCGAGATTGCTCGTCCTGGATGAGCCAACAAACATGATCGATATTCTACGAAAACAGAATTATTGGGAACTGATCAAACAGTATCCCAAAGATGGCAGAAGCGTGCTTCTGTCGAGCCACGATATGACAGAAGTGAAAAAGCTGTGCGACAGGATTTATTTTCTCGTTGGGGGTAAGACAATCATTGAAGGGACAGCTGCGGAAATTCTGCAGATGTTGAAGATGCCAGTCGAAATCGAGTTCATTCCACGCACAAGCCAGCAGCTGCAGGAAGGCACAGACGGAAGCGTGGCTTTGACCCAATCTAGCGGAATCTACAACGCCTCTTTCGAAGACCTTGAGATTGGTATGAGGTATTTGACTGGACTGATGAAGTCTGGAGGCGTCGAGTATTTGAAGATGGAAGCGCCTTCATTCGAGAAGGTTGTCGTCGACATCGTGAAACGCGAAACGAGGCCAGAATGAACCTGGGAAGAGCCTGGTCGAGACTTCGGCTAAACGTACTCTTTGAATTGAAAGGAATGCGTCTGTATTGGATGCAGATAGTCAGTTCACTTTTTATCATGCCCCTGGCATTGCTGTTCATTCAGCTGATGGCATCAGGCTCAGATTCACAAAAATTAGGCTACGGCCTCTCAGGATTTATCGCTGCTTCAATGGTGGGTTCATTGATCGGCTGCCTATCTCTGAGAGTATGCAATATGATGCTCCCGGATGTACTTGAGCTTTACACGACGTTCTCCCTGGGCAAACTTGAAATGATCATCGGCATGAGCATCACTTATTGTCTCCTCTCATTGCCGCAGATCATTGTCGCAATTGCTGCTACCGCTCTGCTTGTGCCAATTCCAAACTTGGCATTGTATTTGCTGGCGATCCTCTTTGGAATGTTCACTTTAGCTGTTGTATCATCGGGGCTGGGGCTGATTGTGAAGAATTATTATCAGGCAATGGGCCTGTTTCCCTTATTGACCTTTGCTTTTGTGCTTCTTTCACCTGCATACGTTGAACAAAGCGGAAGCGAGTTCCTCAAGGTCATTTTTCTGGCCAACCCGCTTACTCATTTATTGAATCTGATCAGAAGCGGATTGGGATTTGCTACGCCGATTGAAGCGACCTGGTCATTGATCTACATGATTTGCTTAATCGTGGCAATTCTGTTCGTAGAGAGGCGAAAGCTGCGCGACTTCTATATCCTGGAGAAATACTAAAATATAACGAGCCCAGATAAGTACCGGTTGCTCGATTTCCTGAACAAGCCCACGAGTTGTTTGAATTGCGGTGACCGGCCGAGAAATTTACAGTGTTGTTTGCGGCTACCGATCTTAGCGCATCCGGCAGTAGAAGGGTCGCCTAGATATGGGCGATCTTTCACATGAAGCATTGTCCATGCGAGTATCCCAATTGGAGACGCTGCTAAAGCCCTCGTGAGGCCTGCGATGCGTCTTGTCAGCAGATTTGGCGGGTTAGTTGTGCATGAAGATGCATTCGCCGCTGATCAGCTTGAGACCCAACTCTACAGCGAGCCTCTCTCCATCAGCTGAGTTTGCGCCCTGCTGCAGCCAAACGTATGCGATGCCCGCCGCAGCTGCGTCTCGGATCACCTGCAGCGTCGCCGAGGGAGGTACGACGAGCAAAACGCCATCGGGTATTTCCGGGAGCGCACCGACACCGGCATAACAGGGATCGCCTTCCAGCTTATCTGAATTGGGATTGACAGCAAACACGGTCTTCCCACGCTGCTTCAACTCGTCATAGATGGCGTTCCCCATCTTCTCGGGATTTCGAGATACACCGACGACCGCGATCTTCCTGAGCGCGACGAATTCATCGATCAACCGGTTGCTGTTCTTCATATTTGCTCACTCACGGAAGCTCTCTTTCGATGCTCGTTTTTATCTTATGCTGCCTTGGTGCGCATTGCCTTACGGGCCTGTAAAACCATGCGTATAAAATTGCAGGTATGGCGAATTGGACGGATGTGGCTCTTCTCGTTTGCATAGATCGTTTCGATGGGCACCCAACTGATGCTCATGCCCTGTTGCAAACAGCGGACGATCATCTCCACTTCGTATTCGAAGCCGACTTCATCGCTATCCAGCATCGTCTGCATCAAGCGGTTCGAAATCAGCCTGTATCCCGATTGGTTATCGCGCACCGGGCAGCCGACCGCCCATGAAAAGAGGATCGTGCCGATGGTATTCGAGCAGCGGCGAACGAGCGGCATTTTGTTGAACTGGCGATAGCCGATCACCAGGTCGCTGTGCGTCTGCCCGAAAGCATCCGTAAACAAGGGGATTTCTTCGGGGGTGTGCTGTCCGTCGGCATCGAGGGTGATCACCGCGTCATAATTTCGCTCAATGGCTGTCTGGAATCCGCGTTTTAGGGCTCTTCCCTTGCCCTGGTTGGGGAGCTGCCGAAACACATCCGCTCCGCATTCTGCGGCAATGGCTGCAGTCCGGTCGTGCGAGCCATCATCGATCACCAGGACCGGCAGGAATTCTTTGGTCCGGTAGATGACATTGGCGATATGCACCGATTCATTGAAGGCGGGGATCAGAGCAAGTACGCGAGGCTTTTCCAATCTTATCCTTATCTTTCACCAGCCGGCGCAGCCTAATTTCCGCATGAGCCGTGCACGAAATGAGGTTGGTTTTTGGCCAACCTCACCGTATTTTATTGACTCGTCAGGTTGAAGTAGTTGTATACGGCGCTTGAGATATCCGCGATGACCTTGTTGGCATCGTCGAAAACCACCTGTACGTTGTTCTGCATGAACACCGTCAAAATGTAGTTGCCGCCCGGGGTATAGATGATGCCGGCATCGCCGATGGTATGCATCAGCCCGTCGGCGGGATCGACAGCCCAGCCGTGCTTGTGCCCGATTTGGGTGCCTTCAGGCAGCCCGGCTTCGAGCAATACGCCGATCTTGTTGCGGGTGAGGTAGGTGAGCATCGATCTGCATTCGTTCTGTGAAATCTCACCCGGGAAGACCGCAGCGAAACTTCCTCCACCCGTTGATGCGCACTGGTAGAGGTCGTTCAGGAGCATTCCCATATCTGCGGGCGTCGTCTGGCTATACGGATCGGGCTGGGTATCGACGTCTGTGCGCGAATTGGCGGGGGTTTTGTATGCCTTCAACAACGGCGCGCCGTTGTAGAACATGCCAGCGAGGAAAGTGTTCTGCAGACCCAATTTTTGCATGTCTGCAGTCACGCCAAGCGGTCCAAGATTGGGATCGATCACAGCCTTCATCAATTCGTCCGGAGGCTCGTTTTGGGACCGCTCGATCATGCGCTCCATCAGATCTGTGATCTGGGCAGAAGCGGGCTCGCTCAGGCGGCTGTAAATGCTCACCATGACCGGCACTTTCATGATGCTTTCGGCCGAAAAGGCGATATCCGGCTGCAAACTTTCGCCGTTTTGATAGGCAAACTGCATTTCCTGTTGGGTTTGAAGATCGCGAAGGTAGATCTCCGTAACACCTTCGAAACCGGAAAGATCGAGAATCTGCTTGAGCAAGATCTTGAGATTCTCCATCGATGGCTTTTCCGAGTTCACCTGGACATATGAGAGGTTTACCGTTCGGGCGGATGGGGATTTCAGCGCATTGGACACCAGGTCGACTGCGCTGGTCACGTCGAGCACTGAACCGGGAGTGCCCGGTTCGAAGTTTACGCTGCCGGGGATGGGCGCGTAAGGTTGGGGAGGTTGGTCGTATCTCGCGGCGATCTCATCCTGCAGGTAGGCACTGAGAACCTTCTCGTTGATATTCGCTTTGAGTGGGACGGAGGGCGTCTCGGGCAACTGGTTGAACAAAAAATCCCAGAAACCCGTCCAGAAGGGAAGAGAGATGCGCGCCTGGTCAGCAGCAGCCATCATCGATGCCAGATCGAGAGAAAAACCAAGAGTCGCCGGCTTCGCCAGGATGACCGCATCGCCATAGTGCATTTCGATGGGGATGGAATAAGCCTGGGTGATACGCTCGGCAGCCTGTTCCTGATCCAACCCGGTGACAGGAACGCTGGCAATCATGGCTCCCGGCGCGAAAGAGGCGCGCAGGCGGCTGTAGACAATCAATTCGAATACGAGTATGAGCACTGCTGAGAAAATCAATGCCACAGAAACCCAGCGCAGCATTGAGAAGCTTCGTTTGCGATTCATTTGATGCTCTCCTGTAAAGATAAAACAGATTTTACCAGATTCTGCAAGGGTTCCTGTGAGACGGAGATTGAGAATCTGTGGATATTCTCAGGCGTTTGGATATACTTATAGTATGTCAGCCACCGAAGCCGCGAATCTTCAATTTCTGAAATCGCTTTTTCCATTCTACCTGCTCCAACCTGAATCAACAGCAGAACTGGCAAAATCAGCAGAGAGGCTGGTCTATCCCAATGCCGAGACGATCTTCAATGCAGGCGAAGAGCTGAATTATCTCTACATTATCGTCTCCGGAACAGTGCGCATCCGGGGCAAGATCAAAAAGAGCACCAAAGATATTGCTTTTCTCAGACGCGGGGAACTCTTTGGTTTCGATGCCCTCGCGAATGACCAGGTGTCGCACTTCCTGGCCATGTGTGACTCGCGCGTGGTGATCGTGCGCATACCTCGCGATACACTGAAGCATGTTGCTGCAAGCGATGTGAAGTTGAGGAACGCTCTGCGAATGCTTTCGCGTTCTTCGAATCTTGCCCGCAAATTGACAGTCAGCTGGCTGAGCCCGGAAGAGCCCATTTTACTGATCTCGCGGCGCGATGTTTATTTTCTGCTCACCCGCGTCGTCTTGTGGGGACTTGTAACGCTGACCGGTTTCGCCTTACTCTTGTATGCAGCCTTCACATCTACATCTTCCTCGAGCTTCCTCCTCTTCTTATCCATCCTCACGCTAGGCGTGGGCACGGCGATCTGCACCTGGGCAGGCCTCGAATGGACCAACGATTACATCATCATCACGCAGAGGCGGGTGACCTCTCAGCGCCAGTTGGTCGGCTTTTACGAAGGACGACAGGAATCACCGATGGACGCAGTTCTCTCCATCGGCGTGGATACTTCCGCCTGGGGCCGCGCCATCGGGTACGGCACCGTCACAGTTCGATCTTATACCGGTGATTTGCGCCTGGAGAAGGTTCCCGAGCCCGACCTGCTTGCAGCGTTACTCGAATCGACCAGGCAGCAGGCCGCTACCGCCCGCAAACGCGACGACCAGGAACGGATTCGTGAAATCCTGGCAGATCGATTACAGCACCCCGAAAAACCGCATATGCTGCCCCCTTCGGCCAACCGTCCTCAAGACGATCGAATGATCTACAATTCCGGTTCGCTTTCTGATTCTCTCGCCCATTTTTTCAACCTGCGCGTGGTGAGCCAGGGGGGCGTTACCTATCATACGCACTGGATGCTCCTGGTCCGGCGCACCTTTCTTCCCGGAGCGCTCATGCTGCTGGTCGGACTGGTAACAGCCTCACGGGCTTTTGGGCTCATCACAACTGTGAACGAGACTGTTCTCTACAGCATGGCGATACTGGGCGCTTTTGTGGGATGGTGGTGGTGGTACTACCAGTACCTCGATTGGAACAACGACATCTATATCATCACACCCGATCAGCTCGTGGATGTTTCTCGGAAGCCCCTTGGGCATGAGGAGCGACGGAGCGCGCCTTTGAAGAACATCCAGACCGTAGAGTACCGCCGGAATGGGCTGGTCGGTTTGATCTTTAATTTCGGCACAGTGCATATTCAAATTGGCAACGAGGAATTGTCTTTCGACAATGTTTATAATCCTTCAGCCATCCAAAGGGAAATATATGCCTGTTTTGCAGCATATAACGAACGCCAGAAGATGACCGAGCAGCAGCGCATGGCCGACTGGATCGTGATGTACAACGAAATTCAGAATGGCCAGGGCCAGAATCGCCCCAAAAAGGAGTAAAATAGGGGCTAATAACTTTAGAACAGGAAGTTGAATGGCAAAACTAGAAATTGTCACAATCCCAGAACAGATCTTGCACCGAAAAGCACATAAAGTCACCGATTTCGGAAAAGAGTTTCAAACCCTGGTTACCGATATGATCGAAACGCTCCGCGAAGCCCCAGGTGTCGGGCTTGCAGCTCCGCAGGTCGGAATTCCTTCGCGCCTGATCGTCGTCGAGTACACCGTCGATGAGGAAAATGAAGACGCTCCAAAGAAGCTCTACGTCGTGGCCAATCCCGAAATCGTGGATGCTTCCGATGAGACGGTCAGCGGTGTTGAAGGTTGTTTGTCGATCATCGGCCTGGTAGGTGAAGTGGACCGGCACCAGAGTGTGGTCGTCAAAGGCCAGAATCGATTTGGGAAGCCGGTCAAAATCAAGGCTACCGGTTGGCTTGCCCGCATTTTCCAGCACGAGACCGATCACGTCGATGGCATTTTGTTTACCGATCGAACAGATAAAGTCTGGCAACCTCGCGAGGATGAAGTCTCCATAGACTGAGTATGTATCTGACTCATCTTTCCCTGACGAACTTCCGACTCTTTTCCCGCCTGGACATGGATGTACCCCGGCGGATTCTTTTGCTTGTCGGAGAGAACGCACAGGGAAAGACCTCGATTCTCGAAGCCATTTATTACCTTGCCACGTTTACTTCGTTCCATGCCCAGGCTGACCGCCAGCTGATCAATTTTGTCGCAGCCGGCGATGGCTTGAGCATCGGACGGATCGTTGCAACCTTTCAGCGGGATGAGCGCAAGCGCAAGCTGGAAGTTCGCCTCATCCAGGAGGCGACGGTCAATGGCAGCCCTCGATTCCGCAAAGAAGTCCTCCTCGACGGAGTCAAGGCCCCAGCCAGCCAGATCATTGGTCAGTTCAATGCGGTGCTCTTTTTGCCCCAAATGACGAGCATCATCGAGGGCGGGCCCGATGAACGCAGACGCTATATCAATCTGGCCATCGCGCAGACGGATCCGCTCTACATGCAGGCGCTGACCGAATACACCCAGGCGCTGTCTCAGCGGAATGCTCTGCTCAAACAGCTTTGCGAGCGCAGCGGCGATCCGTCGCAGCTCAGTTTTTGGGATAACCTCCTGGCTTCACGCGGGGCAGTACTCATGCATGCGCGCATCAAAGCCTTCGAGGAATTGGAATCCCTGGCCGTGCGAGTTCACGAAAAATTGAGCGGCGGAAAAGAAGTCCTGCGGATTCGCTACCAGCCTTCTTATGAACCCGTTTCCACCCCGGGCGGCCAATTTGCCCTTCCCATGGATACTGCTGTCTCGCGCGGCGGGTTCACTCAAACGCAGCTTCAGGACGGTTTGCTCGATAAGCTGAACAAGGTCCGCAGCGAAGAAATCGCCAGGGGAATGACCACCATCGGACCCCACCGCGATGAATTCCGCATCATCTGCAACGGGATCGACCTGGGGGATTACGGCTCGCGGGGCCAGGTGCGGACGGCAATCCTTTCGCTCAAGATGGCCGAGGTGGATTGGATCAAGAGCAAGACCAACCAGTGGCCGGTGCTTCTTCTGGATGAAACCCTGGCCGAACTCGACCATGAACGCCGCAATTCGTTGATGAACTATCTTGAGAATGCCGATCAGGTTCTGCTGACTACAACAGACTACAACCTATTCTCTGCCGAATTTGCAGCACATAGCGAAAAATGGCAGGTATCGCAAGGCGTTGTCGAAAGGCTCTCATGCGATTGAGTTGAGGTTATAAGGGGGATTTAAGCGCAATGCCTACCCGCCTGGGATATTTCGGCGGCGTGGCAGCCACTTTTTGGATCACGATGAGAAATCGCTGCTCAGCCACGCCCGGAAGCACCACCGGAGTGACTCTCTTCAACCTGCCACCCAGAATTCGGCAGGCTTTGTCCGCAGCATGCGCTTCCATAGGACCGCTCTCGCCCTTTTGCGCGAGGATATTCCCTCCGATATGCACCAGCGGCAGCAAATACTCCACCAGCACGGGCAGGGCAGCGACTGCCCTTGCGACTGCCCAATCGTAAGCCTCGCGGTGTTTCGGAGATTGGCCGACTTCTTCGGCGCGGCTCGAGATCACCTCTACATGCTCCAGGTTGAGCATGTCGACAATATGACTGCAGAAATTGGCCTTCTTTCCCACCGATTCGACCAGCGTCAACTGCATATTGGGCATGACGATCTTGAGCGGGATTCCGGGAAAACCTGCGCCCGTCCCAACGTCGATCAGCCGGTTGGGCGGGAATTCACGCATTTCGATCAGGCAGGTAAGAGAATCCAGGAAGTGCTTGGTTCTGATCCCTTCGGGATCGCGGATCGCGGTAAGGTTGAACATTTCGTTCCAGTCGAGCAATTCGCGCTCGTAAATCTCGAATGCGGCGACCTGGCGGGGCGTAAGCCTTAAGCCGGTAATGCGTTGCACCTCGGCGATCATCTTCTCCATGGCATTAATTATACTTGAGAGATATGGGGAAAATTTGGAAAAAGAAATCTTAAAATTCGTTAAAATCCCTTGACAATATCAAGAAAATTCCGTATGATACATTTGTTAAATAATCTTACGAAAGGAGTAGGCATATGGACAAGGCAAGAATTTTCATCATCACGACAATGCGGAACACCGTTTGCGTTGAAAGTGGAGCCGTTTTGCTTTGTCGTATTGCGCCTGCTTCCCGTTAATACTTTTTGAACTCTTTCGACGGCCGCGGGTGCAAGCAAGTCCCGCGGTCTTTTTTTTCCCAGGAAGCCGCGGAGAACCCCGCGGTTTTTTTATTCAAGGAGGGCGTAATGGAAAGAGGATCGAAACCACAACCTGTCTGAAAGGATCTAAGGATCGAATCGAAATTCAAGTAAGCAGGGGGGGTAAGTGCAAGGAGGACGAAATGCTAGACGTATTGATGAAGTTCGGTGCATACCGAATCGATTATTTGGAGAGCAGCGCTGCAAGCGCCAGCGATGCTGTTGCATTCTATCTACGGGCAAATTGCCCCAGGCATGAATTCTACAGCCGCGAAGCCAAGCATCAACTCTACCAGGGTCTGGCACTCATCGCAGCGAACTACGGTCTGCACAAGCTGGTTGGCGTTTACGTAGATGTGAACGAACTGTCAAACATCAACCGGCCCGCATACCAACGCCTGAAGATGGATATGCTGGACGGATTGTTCCACAAGGTTTTTGTGGTCGATCCTGGCGCGTTGCTCGGTCATCCCGTTGCGGATGCAGATATGCGAGATTTATACTGGAGCGCCGGGGGTTTCGAAATCATCTCAATGCAAGAAGGATATTTCGAGCCTTTGGAACTGTGCTGCGGACCGTTGGCTGCATAGAGCAGTCGATGATCCTCTGGGATAACGATTAAAACGGGGTGAAAGCAGCCCTTTCACCCCGACTGTAGAAAAGAAAGAGGTAACACATGGATAACCCGATGCTTGGAAAATCACTTTTCGTAGGCGAGCAGATCGAACTCACTGCCCTCGATGCTGAAAAGGATTCTGCCATCTTCGCCGACTGGACACGCGATCCGATCTTTCACCGCAGGATCTTCCGTAAGGAGCTTCAACCCAAGCCCGAGTCAATCGTGAAGAAAAAACTGCAGGAGATTCTGAAGGAAGCGGACGAAAAGCACGAAGGGATCTACTTTGCCGTTCGCAAGATTGGATCTCCGGAGATGATCGGCATGGTCTGGTTCCCCTGGATCGATGCTCAACATCAAACTTCGACGCTGGGCGTTAAATTTGGCGGCGATGAGGATTTCGATGCCCATGCCGCAGAAGCGCTGAGGCTTGCACTCTACTACGGCTTCATGGAACTCAGTCTCCATCGCGTGGCCGTTAATGCCAGGGGAGACGAGCAAAAATGGCTAGAACTGATCGAACAAACCGGATTCTTGCGCGAGGTTCAACGCCGTGAGAATGTCTTCAGCCAGGGCCGTTACTTTGACGAGTACGCCTATGCATTGCTGAAATCAGAATGGAAACAGAAACAAAGCGAGGTGATCGCATGAATAACAAATTGTTTACGGGCAATCTAGTCTGGCTGGCAACCCTCGATCCTGAGAAGGACTCTGACCTCATCGCCAGGTGGGGACGCGACAGCGAATATCAACGTCTGCTCGATATTGGGCCGGCGGCTTTGTTCAGCGCAAAGCTTGTTCAGAACTGGTATGAACAAGTCGGACCCGATCGCTCGTTCATGATCCGCACTTTGGACGGCGATCGCGCCATCGGCTTCATCGAACTGGGCGGGTTTGACTGGTCTGCAAGGAGCGCCTGGGTGGGTATCGGCATCGGTGAACGAGATGCCCGCGGCAAAGGGTATGGCACCGACGCCATGAACGTCCTTTTGCACTATGCGTTCACCGAGTTGAATCTGCACCGGGTCAATCTGAATGTCTTCAGCTTCAACGCGAGAGCGATTCGAAGCTACGAGAAGGCCGGTTTCAAGTATGAAGGCACCGAACGCGAACGCATCTTCAAGGAAGACAGGCGTTGGGATGTGATCGACATGGGCATTCTCAAATCGGACTGGGAATTGCTCCACGCAGAGCAGCCGGTCAGCATCGAGACCGCCGTCGAGATGGACGCATAAATCTCTTTTCGAAGCTGCCGCAAGTGAGGGCAGCTTCGAAAAGCTTCCCCTGATATACTTGGAGTATCTACCGGGGAGGTTGCCATGGAAGTCAATCACAAAGTCGAAGCGGTCATCTGGGATATGGGCGGAGTCTTGCTCAGGTCCGCGCATTACCAGTTCAGAGATCAATTGGCAGCCCGCTTCAAGATAACCAGGGAAGAGCTCGAGCATCGCGTTTTCAATTCAGAGTCAGCCATGCTCGCAACGGTAGGCAAGATCACACAAGCAGAGCATTGGCGGATCACGGCTCACAGCCTTGGACTGCAGGAGAATGAGATCGCTGACTTCGAAGAAGCGTTCTGGGCAGGCGATCAATGTGATGAGGAATTGGTTGGTTTTATCCTCTCATTGAAGGAGCACTATAAAACAGGCTTGCTTAGCAATGCCTGGATGGGCACTCGTGAAATGCTGAAGAATAAATACGGCTGCCTCGACATATTCGACCTGGCAGTTTTTTCTTACGAAGTGGGAATGGCGAAACCCGATGAACGAATTTACCGCTATATCCTCGACAAACTGGGCGTCGCTCCGGAACGATCGATCTACGTGGACGATTTCGAGGAAAATGTTGCGGCTTCGCAGCAAATTGGGATGATCGGCATCCACTTCACAGGAAGAAGCCGGGTGATTCAAGAGATCGACAAAATCATAAAGTAGAACGCCATGGCAAACATCTCAGTACACCTTAAAGATGCTTTTCCCCTGGGAAAGCTCAGCAAAAACGCGCGCCTGTTCCTGACAGCCACGATCATCGACGGCATCATCAACAGCACCTGGTCGCTTTATCTCAACTTCTTTATCCTTTCACGCGGATACGACAAGGAATTCCTCGGGCTGGCAAACGCCATGCCCGCCATTGCCACGTTGATCCTCGGGCTTCCCCTGGGCATGCTTTCTGATCGAATCGGCAGGCGCAAAGCCATGCTGCTAGGGCTGCTCATTGCATCGGCGGGGTACATGCTCGAAGTGATCGCTCCGACGAGCTGGCTCATCCTGGTGGGTGGTTTTGTGGGCGGGGCCGGCGGCGCGTTGTACTACAACTCGCAGGCGCCCTTCATGATGAAGTCGTCAACGTCTGAAACGCGAGCCCTGCTCTTCAGCTTGAGCAGCGGCATTATCACGCTTTCCGGCGCGGTGGGCAGTCTGGTGGCAGGCAAGCTCCCGCAAGTGCTTTCCGGAATCACGGGTTATGCTCAAAACGGCCCACAGGTGTTGAAGATCATTATGATTGCGGCGGTGGCCGTTGCGACCCTTTCGCTCATCCCAATCTCGCTCATCCGCGAGGAACGCGAAATAGCAACAAAGGCTGAATCTTCAAAACCGCACGCTGATTTAAAAGGGCTCATGGCGAAGCCGATGCTCTGGAAAATTGCCCTCCCCAACGCTCTGACCGGGATCGGTGCGGGCATCCTCATCCCATATATCAACGTGTTCTATGCTGAACGATTTCAGCTCGTGGATTCGCAGCTTGGCGTGCTCTTCAGCCTTTCTTCATTGTTGGTCGGTGTAGGCAGCCTGATTGGGCCGCGCCTGTCTGTGTTAATGCATGGAAAGATCCGCACGGTTGTGCTTACCCAGGGATTGAGCTTTGTCTTTCTGGTGCTGATGGGCTTTACGCCATTTGGCTGGCTCTCGCAAGGCTCCTACCTGCTCCGCACCATGTTGATGAATATGGCACAACCGCTGTTGAGCGCGTTTGCCATGGAGCAATTCTCGCCGGGCGAGCAGGGCGCCGCGAACAGTATCTTCAGCATCTCATGGACGCTTGGGTGGGCTTTCGGTCCTTACGTTTCAGGCATCATCCAGCTGCGCAACGGATTCAACCCGCTCTTTATCATGACCACGATCCTCTACTTCGTCGCCACGGCCTTGATCTGGCTCTTTTTTGGTGTATCGGAGAAGAAATCTGGGGTATCATTGGCTCAATCTGTTGAAGAGACCAAACGAATACCGGTAGAATAGATGGCATGAAGATCGTCGTCGTATCAGATACCCATGTTCCCGACCGGGCTGCGTCTCTGCACCCCGCTTTACTCGGGGAATTGCAGCGAAGCAAGCCGGATTTGATTCTGCACGCCGGCGATATTTCCACGCCAGGCGTGCTCAAAGCGCTTGGCAGGATTGCGCCGGTCAAGGCGGTGATGGGCAATCGCGATTGGCTGTTTGCAGGCAAACTTAAGGGATTTCTCGAGCTGAATATCCATGGGGTGAACATTGCGCTCACCCACGGACATCTGAACTTTCTGACCTACTGGTGGGATAAAGCGAATTACATGTTCAGAGGCTACAACCGCGACCGGATTGTCAGACGGCTCGAGTTGGCATTTCCAAAGGCAGATCTGGTTGTCTTTGGGCATACGCACCGGGCTGAAAACTACAGGCAAAATGGCAAGTTGTTCTTCAACCCAGGGTCGGCGACCATTGGGGATATTTGGGTGCATACGCGTTCTTACGGTATCCTCGAGATCGGCGAAGACCACTCGGTCCAGAGCCGAATCATCCCTCTGGCAGGCTTTCATCTGGTCAACAGGCAGTGGGAAGCGCAGGACGACCAGACTTAAATAGACCAAATCTGACTAAATTGGTGTTATATCCTTGACCTGTAAAAACTATCGTGGTATATTCTAGGATTGCGCATCCCGGCCTCATATTCGGCCAGGAGGATTTATTTTTTAAAACCGCAGGTTTACCTTTTCCAGGAGAAACTCATGGCATCTGAGTTACCAATCAAAAATTACGCACGAATCTCCTCAGTCTTCAATATGCCCAGTTTGATCGATGTCCAGTTGGACTCTTTCAGGCGCCTCAAAACCGAGGGACTCGGAGACCTTTTCCACGAAATTTCACCAATCGAATCTTATAACAAGGGGATGAAGCTTTACTTCCCCAGCCGCACTCCTGAATCGCAGCAATGGGGACTCAAATACTGGTTCGAAGAACCCAAGCATTCGATGGAAGAATGCGTCGAACGCGATCTTACATATGCCAGTCCATTCTACGTATCTGTTTTGCTTGCAGGCCCGGATATTCCGCAGCCTGTGAAATCCGATATCTTCCTCGGCGATTTCCCTGAGATGACCGAGAAAGGCACATTCATAATCAACGGTTCCGAGCGCGTGGTTGTTTCGCAGCTCATTCGCTCCCCTGGTGTTTACTTCGAAGCGCCGGTCGACCGCGCTACAGGTCACCGCCTGGCCATGGCCAAGCTGATTCCTGATCGCGGCGCATGGATGGAGTTCGAGACCCGCAAGAATGACTATTTAATCCTCAAGTTCAACCGCAAGCGCACTGTGCCGATCACGATCTTCCTGCGGGCTCTGGCTGCAGTCGATGACCTGCTCCCGGGCGACAGCCCCTTGAAGCACGGTACCGACGAAGAGATCATTGCGCTGTTCCAGGATATCGACACCAATCCCGACCGCCAGTTTATCGCATCGACAATTCACCAGGAACCGGTTTGGGATCTTACCGGCGGAATGACCATTGCCCAAGCCGCTTTGATCGATTTCTTCAAGCGTATGCGTCCAGGCGACCCCGCGAACCTCGAAAACGCGCGACAATTCCTCGAAGAACAAATCTTCGATATGCGCCACTACGACCTCGAGCGGGTTGGTCGATACAAACTCAACCAGAAGCTCGATCTGATGGACCGTATCCCGGTTTCGCACCGCAGCGTGACAAAGTGGGATATCGTCTACCTCGTTCGCCGCATGATCCTCATCAACAACGAAGTGGAAGACAAAGATGACATCGATCATCTCGGCAATCGCCGCGTCAAGACCGTGGGCGAGCTGATCCAGAACAAGCTCCGCATCGGCCTTCGGCGCATGGAGCGCGTGATCAAGG
>JAJXZS010000048.1 GCA_021779955.1 Chloroflexota bacterium
CGTCGGTGAACGAGATCCCGTCGAGCCGGGGATCGTGTATCTCTCCCTTGACAAGCATTTCGGAGAGTTCCATCCTCAGACGGTCTCCGATCCTTTTCAATCGAGTTGGGGAAGGCATTTCGACTTTGCTCCTTCTCTTGATTAGATATTCTTTTCCAGGGTGTAGCACTCTAAAACATCGCCCTCGACCAGATCGTTGAATCCCTTCAATGAAATGCCGAAGTCAAAACCCTGGCGTACTTCACGCACATCGTCTTTCTCATGCTTCAGCGATGACACTTCGCCATCGAAGATCTTCTCTTCTCCACGCTTCACGCGAATGCGTGCGTTTCGCCGAATTTCACCTTGCGTCACACGGCAGCCTGCGATTGTGCCGACCTTGTTGATCTTGAATAGAGCTCTTACAACTGCCTGCCCAATCGCAACTTCCCGCATTTCAGGCTCGAGCATACCTTTTAATGCCTTTTCGATGTCTTCGGTCATCCGGTAGATAATATCATAAGTGCGAATCGATACCCCTTCCGAATCCGCCAGGCTTCGAGCAGCACTGTCTGCCTGGACGTTGAATCCAATAACAATGGCTTTTGATGCGGCAGCCAGCATGACATCGCTTTCATTGATATTGCCTGTTTCTGCATGCAGAATATTGATCTTGATCTCCCCTTTGCCAAGCTCGTTCAATTCAGACATGATCGGTTCAAGCGAGCCCTGAACATCGGCTTTGACGATTAGTGGTAACTCGCGGACTTCGCCTGCCTTGAACTTTTGGAAAAGCTCTTCGAGAGTGGCCTTTGGTGCCAGGACCGCGCCTTCACGAATCTCCGTTCGCCTTGTTTCGATCATCGCGCGAGCTTCCTTTTCATTTGGAACGACGCGGAAGAGCTCGCCAGCGGGGGGAACATCTCCAAGACCCATAACCTGCAAAGGAGTCGAAGGTCCGGCGCTGCGAATCTTGTGCCCTCGGAAGTCGAACATGGCGCGCAACTTGCCGTAGGTTTCTCCTGCCAGCACTGTGTCGCCCATCTGCAAGGTGCCATTTTGAACCAGCAAGGTGGCAATGACGCCCTTGTTCCTTTCCACCTGAGCCTCGATGACCGTGCCTACGACTTTGCCGTTGGGGTTCGCCTTGATATCGATCGATTCGGACACCAACAATACTGCTTCGAGTAAATCGTCCAACCCCTTTTTTTGCTTGGCAGAAACAGGGACAACGATGGTGTTGCCATCCCATTCATCTGGAACAAGACCATTATCTGCAAGCTGACGTTTGACGAAATCGGGGTTCGCATCGGGTCTGTCCATCTTGTTCAATGCAACGATGATGGGCACTCTTGCTGCTTTGGCATGGGCGATCGCCTCACGCGTCTGGGGCATCACGCCGTCATCTGCTGCAACCACAAGGATGACGATATCAGCTCCCTGGGCGCCGCGAGCCCGCATCGCCGTAAACGCTGCATGGCCCGGAGTATCGAGAAACGTGATGAGGTGACCTTTGTGTTCAACCTGATACGCGCCAATATGCTGGGTGATGCCGCCTGCTTCGCCTGCCGCAACTTCGGTATGGCGAATCGCATCCAGCAGTGTGGTTTTACCATGATCGACGTGTCCCAGGATCGTCACGACAGCTGGCCTGGTCACCAGTTTCTTTGGATCTTCATCGGCGATGAGTTGACGCCAATAAGGGATCTCTCCCTGTTCTTCGACGATCGTATCTTCTTCAAGCTTCTCGGGAGCGGCTTCAAAACCCAGCTCTGAGGCAACAATGGCGGCAGTGTCGAAATCAACCGTCTGGTTGATATTCGCCATAACACCATTGGACATTAAGATTTTGATCACCTGAATGGGGCTTGCTTCCATGCGCTGAGCCAAATCGCGTACAGTCAGGCTCGATGGGAATTCAATTGTTTTCTGCCCAGTCTCGCTCATAAAATACCTCCGTAAGATGTGCCCCCTGAATTGTGCTGCTGCCTTTCATGCCCTTATCCTTTTAAAGGCGGATCATGAGTTCTGCAGCTTTAAGGTTGTGAGCAAGTCTGGATCAGATTAGAGGTTCATGCTGGATTCCTCATGCATGACGCTCCGGCTCTTGTGAGGCTGCCCGATCCTCCGGTGGAATCTTTTGCAGATATTCCATCAGACGCAGGCGGTCTTCCTCTGTCAATTCCCCGCGCAATGCGCGTGAAATTGGTCCTTTAAGTGCTTGCTCCCAACACGAACGAGTGTTGTGTACATAAGCTCCCCTTCCGGCTACTCTTCCGGTTGGGTCTACTATCACACCTTCAGACGTTCGAACGATACGGACAAGTTCCCGTTTTGCGTTCGTCGTCCTGCAGCCGATGCAGGTGCGGTAGGGGATATGTTTCACTCGTTGTGGCGTTTTTTTAGTCACCTTGCCTTCTCACCAATTTCTACTCTTCCCACTCAAAGCCGCTGCCGCGTTTGTGCTTCTTGCGCACTGTTGTAGTGTCGCGATCGGGATCGTATGTGACCTCGACATGCTTGGATTTCTTCTTGCCTTTCTTTTTCTTCTCGCCAAACTCGTCGGTTTCTTCCTCATCTTCAGTAGCGACGTTTTCAAGAACTTCCGGCCGTAAGGTAAAGAGCTCTTCCAGAGACGGCTCTTCTTCAGGTTCTTCGACGGTTTTTTGCGCTTCGACTACTTCGGGTACGGTTGCTTCTGCAGGGACCTTTTCTTCAGCCGGGGTGACAACTTCTTCTTCAACTGGTGCGGTTGAGCTTGCAGGCTCGACTACAGGTTCTACAGACACAGGTGCTGTCTCTGCAGCCAATTTCGCAGCAGCTTCCTCGACTACCTGGGCTTCAAGCGAAGCCATCAAGTTGGTAATGCTTTCCATTGCGCGAGGTCCGATACCCTGCAACCGGAGAATATTGTCCGAATTGATCTTCATCTGGATGGCCAGATCGCCCACAGTGGCATGACCGGCTTCCTGAAGCAGATAGGCAACATGCTCGGGCAACCCCGAATCGAGGATGCTGGTCGTAAATGCACCGGCGGGGATGCCTTGCTTGAGTTCTGCCAGGCGATCCTCTTCCTCTTTCTTCTGCTCGTTGGTCTTGATCGTAGCCTTCCGTTCGACACGATCCATGAACTTCGACATGAAATCGTATTCCTCGGGGGTCAATGGACGGCCTTCGGCTTTACGGGCAAGCAATTCTTCAACTTTGGCAGCATTTTCCTTTTCGGGTTCGACGAGCGCAGCCAAACTAGGATCGTTCTGCAACTTGTACAATGCATCTGAAGTGGCTTCAGGCAAGCTCTTGATATCGATGCGCCAGCTGGTCAGTTTTGCGGCAAGGCGTGCGTTTTGGCCGTCGCGGCCGATGGCAAGGCTCAACTGATCTTCCGGGACTACGACCGTGGCCGTTTTGCCGCCGCCGCTGCTCTTTTGCTCGTTGAGGTACACACCGCTGACCCGGGCCGGGCTGATTGCTTTGGCAATGAAAGCAGACGGATCGGGATTCCATTCGATTACATCGATTTTTTCCTCATGGAGTTCGCGTACGATTGCCTGAATGCGCACGCCGCGGATACCCACGCATGCGCCTACAGGGTCGATACCCGGTTGGGTTGCAGAAACAGCGACCTTGGCACGTTGGCCAGGTTCGCGGGCGATCGAACGAATTTCCACGATTCCGTGAAAGATTTCAGGAACTTCATTCTCCAACAGGCGCCGTAGGAAGTTGCGATGCGTGCGCGATAGGATGATCTGAGGGCCGCGTTGATTGTCTTTAACTTCAGAGATCAATGCGCGAACACGATCGTGAATGTGAAAACGCTCGCCAGGAATCATTTCCTTCCGCGGCATGCTCGCTTCGGTCTTCATTTCGAGCCCAACGGTGAGTCCCGTGGTGCCCACTGCCTGTACTACGCCGCTGACAATCTCGCCAAGCTGCTTGTCGAAATAGGTTAGTTGAGCCTGGCGTTCCGCATCACGGATGCGCTGCTGGATTACCTGACGGGCGGTTTGGGCAGCTACACGGCCAAAATCTCCCGGCGTGGTTTCGACGATGATCAGACCGCCGATTTCTGCGTCCGCCTGAACCTTCTTTGCGTCTTCAAGAGACACCTCGGTGATCGGATTCTCGACTTCGTCCACCACCTCTTTTTCGGCATAGATGGTTACCTTGCCGGATTCTGTGTCCACGGTAGCTTCGATATGCTGCTGGGCTGATGCGTTCACAGAACGGCGGTATGCCGAAATCATTGCCGATTCGAGGGCTTTGAGGATGATCTCTTTAGGCAGGCCTTTTTCTTCCAGTACCTCATTGAAAGCGAGCGTAAATTCGTTCTTCATGCTTTTGTTTCTCCACCTGAGTTTGTTTCTGATCGGTTCAAATAAATAAGAAAAGTGGGGGGAACCCACTTCTCGGTGTTAGTGACTGTATTGTCTTCCGAACAATCACTATTCTACCATATTACCAAACACGCTGCAAGGTTTCTGTCAAGAGAGGAAGATAATACTTTTGTTAATATCTCCGCCAAACTCCTTTTTTCTCAAAAGGCAATAGAATAGTATTCACAAGATCATATCACCGAGGTGTGGAATGAGCGATTCGCATTGGTGGCGCAACGGGGTCATCTACCAGATCTATCCGCGTTCTTTTGCAGATAGCAATGGCGATGGCATTGGAGATTTGAACGGGATCACAGGCAAGCTGGATTACCTTGCCGAACTGGGTGTGGATGCCATTTGGCTCTCTCCAATCAACCCATCACCTGATGTCGATTTTGGCTATGACGTCGCCGACTATTATGCGGTTGATCCGAAATATGGCAGCATGGCTGACTTCGACCGCTTACTCGAAGAAGCTCACCGGCGCAATATCCATGTGATTCTCGATCTCGTGCTCAATCACACATCAGACCAGCATGAATGGTTCATCCAGTCCCGCTCGTCAAAAGACAATCCATACCGGTCATGGTATATCTGGCGCGATGGACGCAAGCCGGGCTCAACTCCAAATAACTGGGCATCTATTTTTGGTGGTCGTGGGTGGGTATTTGACTCCAGGACAGGCCAATGGTATTACCATATGTTTGCTCCGCAGCAGCCCGACCTCAACTGGCGGCATGAACCGGTGCGCAAAGAAATGATGAACATCTTCAAATTCTGGCTGGACAAGGGCGTCGATGGCTTCCGTCTGGATGTGTTCAATGAGTACTTCAAAGATGATCAATTCCGCGATAACCCCTGGAAGCTGGGAATCCGCCGCTTCGACAGGCAGCAGCATGTCTACGACGCTGATGGGCCTGAAATGATGGGCGTGGTCGAAGAAATCAGGTCGATACTCGATCGATATCCTGAACGATACGCTGTGGGGGAAACATACCTTGCGACTCCCGAGCGTGCAGTTGAATATACTGGCGATTCCCGCCTTCATGCGGCATTTGATTTCTCTTTGCTTCAAAGTAAATGGTCGGCGCAGAGCTTTATGCAGGTCGTTCAACGCTGGGATGCCATGAATATCGGAGATCATTGGCCGAATAATGTCATGAACAACCACGATAATCCCCGCTCTGCAACCCGTTTTGGCAGAGGCGAGGATGATGAGCGTCTGAAAGTGGCAACCGCTTTTTTATTGACGATTCGCGGCACGCCCTTCCTGTATCAAGGCGAAGAAATCGGCATGCGCGATATTCACCTCAAGTGTTCTGAAATGCAGGATCCTGTTGGCAAAAAGTATTGCCCGGCTCACAGGGGCAGAGACGGCTGCCGCTCACCCATGCAGTGGGATGCCAGTGAATTCTCCGGCTTCAGCCGGGCAAAACCCTGGATCAAAGTGCATCCCAATCATGTCCTCCGCAACGTCGAAAACCAGAAGCAGGATGCCCAATCGCTGTTTCATTTCTACAAAGATATTCTTCGCCTTCGCAAGAATAGCCCGGCACTCCAGGAAGGCATGTTTCAGCCCATCACCTTCGAACCGAAGCGCCTCGTTGCCTACCTTCGGCAGAACGAAACTGAAACCATACTCGTCGCTCTCAACTTCGGAAGACGCAAGGTACGCTTGGCGCTCGGCTATGAATTGGCAAATCGCGAATGGGAATTGCTGCTTTCGAGCCAGCAGCGCGCGGAGGTCGGGGTGAAGGATCAATGGCTTCCACTCTCAGGCGAAGAAGCATGCATCATGAAGGCTCGTAATTGACCCGGTCGCACCGGATACAAAAAGGCGGAACGAATCCGCCTTGTTGATTTCAATTGAAACAGTAGTCAATCTTGGATTTCACCTTGTTTGATCGGAATCAGTGAAAAAGGTATTCCTAATTTGTCTGCACCTTCGCGGATTGTGGCAATTGTCGCATCTGAAAGCGGCACACCTTCGATTTCGGCCTGAGCTGCCCGTTGGAACTCTTTTTCGCCGTGGATGTAGATGCGCTCTTGTCCTGCAGCTTTGGGCGAATTCTTGAGTGCTGTGATCATCTCATCCATATCCTTCTTGAATTCGAAAATATCTCTGAAGGCATCGATGCGCAGCGCGCCGAAGAAATGCCCGACGTTAGATGGTGAATCCGAGTTAGCTCCAAGGACTCCCTCACCAAAGCCGGCGCCGGCAAGCACTCCGGCAAAGATATCCACCATCAAACTCAGGCCGTAGCCCTTGTACCCGCGCAGGTTTTCGGGCCCTCCCAGGGGCATCAAAGCGCCGCCATTCAGCACCTGATCGGGATTTTCGGTTGGGTTTCCATCGCTGTCGATTCCCCAGCCTGAAGGGATGGGCTTGAGTTTCTTTTGATAAAGTTGAACCTTGCCGATGGGCACGATACTGGTAGCCATATCCAGGACAAACGGAAGTTGCCCTCGCGCAGGCACTGCAACCGCAATCGGATTTGTGCCAAGCATTGCCTTTTTGCCGTGTGTAGGCGCCATGAGTGGGCTTGAATTCGTATAGCAAATACCGATCATGTTATGCGGAAGCGCCATCATGGCGTAATATCCTGCGATGCCAAAGTGATTGCTATTGCGTACGGTGGCAAAAGCGACACTGTTGTCTTTAGCCTTCTCGATGACCATCTGCATCGCCTTGTAGCTGACCGGGTGCCCCAGTCCGTTTCCGCCGTCCAGAGCTGCGGTCGTTAGTGTTTCGCGCAATGTGGATACCGGAGATTTTGGATCGATCAGCCCTTTCTGAAGCCGCAGACCGTAATAAGAGAATAGGCGAATGATCCCGTGTGAATCGACGCCACGCTTGTCCGCAGACAGAAGGACTTCAGCGGCGATCTGGGCATCGCTTTGGGGAACCTCCCATTGTGTGAAGCATTTGATCATGTATTTGCGCAGGTCTTGTGATTTGAAGTAGTAATAGTGCGTCATGGCTGCAATTCTCCTGCTTCGGGTCGTATTTGAATTCCATTATGCAATAAAAACCAATGTTCGTCAAAAATACCGTGTACATGGATCCGTTTTTGCCGATTTGTTAATTCATCTATTCTCGGGCATTCACGCAACACCAGGTGCATTGATTGAAATGCACCTGGTGTAATTTGATCATCGTATTTCCAAAGGATCAGCTCAATCCAACGATCTTCCCCGTTTCAAGATCGATATCGATGTCCATGAACACCGGTCTGGTTGGAAGGCCGGGCATGGTGGCCATAGTTCCCAGCAACGGATAGAGGAAGCCAGCTCCAACAGATGCGCGCACATCCCGAATTGGGATCCGATATCCCTTCGGCACCCCCTTGAGCGTCGAGTCGTGCGACAGGCTCAAGTGCGTTTTTGCCATACAGATCGGAATCTTGTCGAAACCAAGCCTGGTGTATTCGGCAATTCGTTCTTCTGCTTCGGGCGAATAATCCACCCCGTCGGCCCCATAGACTTCAGTCACGATTGTTTCGATCTTCTTCTTGATCGGCCAGTCTACTGGATAGAGAAATTCAAATTTTGAAGGCATTTCGCATGCCTTTACGACTGCTTTGGCCAGGTCGAGCGCGCCTTCGCCTCCCTTTTCCCAGTGCTCGGCAACCACAGCATCGACAGCGCCTCCCTCCTCCACAGCTGCCTTGCGGATCATCTCCAACTCAGCCATAGTATCGGTAAGGAAGCGGTTGACCGCTACGACCACGGGGATCCCGTATTTGCGCGCTGTGCCAATGTGGTGAAGCAAATTGGGCAATCCTGCGCGCAGGAGTTCGAGATTCTCGTTGGTGTACGCCGGGTCGAGCGGCTTGCCTGCAACCACCTTGGGACCGCCGCCATGCATCTTCAACGCACGGACTGTCGCGACAACAACGACGCAGGAGGGGATCAACTTCGAATACCTGGTTTTGATATCGAAGAACTTCTCCATGCCCATGTCCGCGCCAAAGCCGCTCTCCGTGATAACGTAATCTGCGAGCTTCAGTGCGATTTTGTCTGCCAGAATGGAACTGTTACCGTGCGCGATATTCGCAAATGGACCCGCATGAACAAAAACGGGCGTCCCTTCGACAGTCTGCATCAAGTTGGGTTTGATCGCGTCTTTCATCAGCACAGTCATAGCACCTGCGACGCCAAGATCTTCCGCTGTGACCGGGTCTCCTGCTTTGCTGATGCCAATGACGATCTTGCCGAACCGCTCACGCATGTCCTTGAGGGAGATGGTCAGCGCGAGAATCGCCATGATCTCAGAGGCGACCGTGATATCGAAGCCTGTCTCGCGTGTGAAGCCTTTTTCGTCAGGCCCCTTGCCAATCGTAATTCCTCTCAAGAATCGATCCGAGGTGTCGATGACGCGCCGCCAGGTGATTGAATCCGGATCGATATCCAGCCTGCACAACTTGACCCGCTCTTCAGGCGTCAACTCATCAGGTTCCTTGACCGGAATTCCCAGTTTTTTCAGTCTCGCAATCATCCCCCGCGTGTAGTGGCGTTTTCCCTTCTTGTCGACAGGCAGGAGGCGGTTGAACAGTTGTTCATCCGTGGCGTCAGCTTCGTGGAACATTCGCGCGTCGATGGCAGCTGCCAGCAGGTTATTGGCGGCTGTGATGGCATGAATATCACCGGTAAGGTGAAGGTTGAATTCCTCCATCGGAACCACCTGAGAATAACCGCCGCCTGCAGCTCCACCTTTAATGCCGAAAGTAGGTCCTTGCGATGGTTGGCGGATGCAAGTAAACACTCGCTTGCCAAGATGAGCCCCGATTGCCTGGCTCAACCCTACGGTTGTGGTCGTCTTTCCTTCACCCAGCGGAGTGGGGGTGATCGCGGTGACATCGATATATTTGCCGTCCGGAATATCCTTCAAGCGTTCGAGTACTTCGAGCTTCACCTTTGCTTTTGTGTTGCCGTAAAGCTCGATCTCTTCGGGAAGTAGTCCAAGCTCTTCAGCGATTTGCGTGATCGGCTTCAGCACGGCCTCCTGCGCAATCTCGATATCGCTGGGCACAGGACTTCGACGCATCAGAGGTGATGCTTTGAAAGATTTTGCTCCGGGAATCTTTTGCGAATTGCTCATGGGTTATCTCCTTCACTAATCAATATTAAGATTAAAGACCTAATTGAGGGGAAAATCAAGTAGAAGCTTCAGGATTGGTCAATTTGGCCGAAGATGTTCTACAAAAAGGTCGATTTCCGTAAATTAACCCTTGACTTTTCATCAAATTGCATGAATACGTGCGAAATTCGTATATGGATATGCTATAATGCAACTTGTAAGAACTATATCTGCCGTACTCAAAAGGAGGATCAACATGGCGGAAATGGCTTATTGCATGAAAGAAAAGAAGAAACAACCGATGGTGAATGTCGAGACCGTCACCATGAAAAATGGCCGCAAAGCATTGAAAGGCAAATGCGCGGTTTGCGGCACTGGAATGTACAAGATTCTGGGCAAATAAGAAAAGCAAAAAGAATCCGCACCCGATCGGGTGCGGATTTGTTTTAATTATCATTGAGAATTCTTCGAGGTATATTTTGATATCGAAATGCTAAATTCAGTGGGGCGAGAGGGGGTCGAACCCTCACGATGTCTCCATCGACGGATTTTAAGTCCGTTTAACTTCGCACCCGGTTTTGAGCCTGAAAAATCCCATTTTCGTATTTGAACAGAAAATCAGAATCTAACAAATTTCAAATAGTCCTACGAACTTCGCAGCTTTTTTGACGGTCACTTTTCTTAAGATTGCGAATGTGATTACGATTAATGGATTGACCAAAATGTAGCATTTTCCAGAGGGATTGTCAAACGGAATGATGGGGGAGCTCAGTAGAGGGGGAAAATGGTGATTAATACGCAGGCACAGAATAGAAAAATGGATGTACACTTGTATTAGCACATTAAGATTCCGCTTCGTTATAGTTAGAAGCCAGCGAACCCCCTGATAGGGTGACCGCTCCAATATAAGGATTTGCAACTACAAATCTGGGAGTAAAAAATATAAGAGCCCCTTCCATTTTGATATGGAGAATTTGGGGCTCTTTTTATTTTGGAAATGAAAGAGGTAAGAATGAACAAAAATAAACGTTTCAATTTACGATTGTCAGAATCACGAAAGAACGCACTCATTGAACTTGCGCGGATCCGTAAGAAAACAGCGTCCGAGCTTATTCGGGAATATATCGAGAAAGAGCTTGCGCGCTCGCCCAAAGACGGGCAATCGGCTTAACCAAAAACCCACCTTGGCGGGGCGGGTCTGGAAAAAATGAGACGGCAAATGGGAATTTGGAGATTACGTGAATATTATAGCAAAGATTTGCAATAAGCGATTACCAAACCCTCTAGGTCAATGGCGGCCGGTACCACCTGGGGAAGAAAAGATAGTTTGGCTGCAGGATCCAACAAAGTTTCCATTCGTGCGCACTCGGATTTTTGAGAGCTCGAAAAGGGCATCGAAGCCGAAATGCGAAACTGACGGGATTTTGGTCGGTTATTCGATCCTAGACAAAAATCAAAGTAGAAATATGTTCCATGCGTTTGAACGGCGGTACTTTTATTTGACACCGCGCGATTTACGCTGCGACTGCGTTTACCTTAAAGAAAATTGTCACCCAGCCGAGGGCGTGGACCCCAAAACCGTAAGACCTGGGGAATGGGGAAAACATTTACAACCCCTAAGATGGCCGCTACTCAGTAGATGGGGGGCGAATAGTGGCGACTAAAACGTTGACGAAAACCGTTGATTTTAGGCAAGCGTTTCTTGACCTTAATGCTTATTTTGCTTTGAATGAAGTAACCCGGGCGGTGGAAATAAACGGTAAACCGTTTGACCGTTTTGAAGAATCGCGGTTCTTATGTCTTTTGCGAGCTAAGGGAGCAAGGAATGAGGCTATTTCAATCCGTGAAATCGAGTTTGCAGCTTATGACAATAAATATCATCCCATAAAGCAATACCTTAACTCGTTGTCGTATGATGGGCATGACTATATAGGGGATTTATGCAGCTATTTCAAGGCTGATAGATTCTTTGAAATTTGGTTAAGGCGTTGGCTAATAATGGCAATCGCCCGTGTTGTCTCGGGTGCGCAATGCCCTGTTTTAATCCTTGACGGTCCGCAGCGGAAGGGAAAATCTAAATTTGTAGCATGGCTATGCTCATCCCCTAAAGTCAAGGGTCTTTTCACAGAGGGGCAAATTAATCCCGGTTCAAAGGATGAGCGAATTAGGGCAACCCAAAAGTGGATATGGGAAGTCCCGGAGTTTGGAGCAACGGCGCGAAAAGCTGATCAGGAAGAACTTAAAGGCTTTATTACCCTGGGGGAAGTTACGGAGCGCACGCCTTACGCAAGGTCAGACGAAAAAAGACCTATGCTAGCCTGTTTTGTGGGGACCATAAACAATGGTGGTGCCGGATTTTTAAGCGATCCTTCCGGGTCCCGGCGATTCCTAATTACACATATTGAAGATATTGACTGGAAAGGATATACCGCACATCTCACACCTGACCAAATTTGGGGGCAGGCCTATGCTGAATATTTGATAGGTGAACCTTTTGAGCTCACACCCATGGAAGTCGATTTACTCGAAAAGAATAACGCTACTTACGAGGTTTCCAACCCCCTTCAATCTGCATTTGAGAGTGTTTTTGAAGTTGAATCAACCCGGGCAACTTTTACCCCCACAATTGAAATTATCCAGGCTTTGCAGGATGTTGGGTATAAGGCAGGGAACACAAATACTCTTTCTAAGGAACTCTCACAACTTCTAATGAAATTTGGTTTACAGAAAACCAGACAACGGCAATCAGGGAGCCTAAACTCAAACCCAGTTATGGGGTACATGGGAATTAGGAGAATCATTTGATTATTCGTGCAGGGTGTGCAGGGTGTGCAGGGTCTGAGACTACCCATTTTATTTATAAAGAAAAATATAGAAGGGTAGAAAAAACCATGCACAGGCTGCACAGGCTGCACAAATTACCATCTTCTACTGAGTAACAGCAATTCAAATTTGAACTGAAAAGGATAAAGAAAATGACACAAGAAGAACAGAACAAAAAGATTCGAGCGTACCTTGACGTTTGTTTACAGTGGGACCCCAAGGTAATTTCCCTCTGTCGATCAATTGAGGAACTTCACAATCAAGTATGTGAACTCGCAGGGATTGAACGCGAACTAGAGGCAGCTTATGAAAAGTTAGACGATCCAAAACCTGATTTTAGTTTGACGCGTCCGATTCAAATTGACCTGTGGCGTATCGAGATTCTACTCCAGGAAGCTTTCAACACAGCCGTTGCAAGGGCCGCAAAGGTTGACCGCGAGCGATTAGTGGCGGCGGGTATTCCCAAAAACACAAAATGGGGCGATCAATTTGAGGGAAAAGGGAAATTCGCAGCTACTGAGTAATAGTGATTCACCTGGGGGAACCCAGATAAACCTAAACCCGGCGGGGTAGACGCAGAAAGGAAATCAAAAATGTTTCATTCGAAAGAAGAATTTGAAGAAGCTAAGGCAAGAAATCAGGAACGGGAAAAGCAGATTAGGAGTGATCATGCAAAAGAGATAACCAGGCATGATGACTTAATGCAAAAAATCAAGTCAGAGCTCGAAAACATAGAATCCGAACTTGACGAATTGCAGGGAATTGAAAACCAATTTGACAGCGGCAAAAAAGAAATTGCCCAGGTTTACCATGCTGCAGTGAAATATGAGACCGTCAACAACATTCCAACAATCAAGGCACATGTAATCCAGGCTCGAAAATCGATCATCGAATAACAGGAATACACCGGGGTACCCGGATAAAAATTATGCCGGCGGGCTAACGCAGAAAAGAGAAAAGATGAACGTAGCAGAAAAGGCAAAACAGCAAGGCGTTATCAACAATTTGATTAGTGGCGAAGATGCTGCAATCAAAAAAGCCGTTACACAAAAAGACGGCTTCCGGGCAAAAATTCAGGATCTACAAACGAACGGCACGCGCGATTTTTCAGCGCAATATGTAGACAAGAAGTTGCAAGAAATCCAGGTCGAAGTATTGACTGCCATGCAAACGGCTTACACCGATACTGAGACGCGGCTTAATCAACTTCTCGGGTTGCTGCAGGAAAGGGACGCGGTTTTGGACTTGACCAACCCGGCATTGTCAGTTGCGTTATCGATCATTCCTACGCTCGGGGCGATTGACAGTACAAATCCCGGTAGACAGTTTGACGAAGCGGTCAAGATCAATGCGAATTTTGTTCACGATCAACCCGCATTGCGGGCTCTCAGAACTGCCTATCTTGCGAATGGCATTCAAGTGACTGGAAACATTGACGAAATGATTTACGATGCTGAAAAAGTGATTGAAAACCTGAAAGAGCTTGCTTATCAAGGGTTTGTGCAAGATGGTTCGATCAATACCTTTGCAGTAGCGTTTTCAAAGTTTGCAGCACTTGAGGGCATGACAACTGAAAAAATGCCGGATCCAATAGGTGCGGATGAGGCAATGCGCCGCGCTGCAGGGTTGTAATCAATAGGGGGGTAATCAATCCCCCCTTAGTAATTTGTACATTTGGACGCTATTAAAAGGATGAAACATGGCTAACTGTGGAATTTCAACAAAACAAAAAATCGCTATCCGTTCCCTACTGAGTGGTGCTAATTATTCCGAGGCTGCCCGGGCTGCCAGGGTGCATGAAAACACAGTAGGCATGTGGATGAAAGACAGTAATTTTATCGCGGCCCTAAAATCGGCAGAATCTGAAAGTATGCAAGCAATAAGCCGTACTCTTGTATCAATTGCAGATAATGCAAGTCAGGTTTTGAGGGATGTAATGGATAACCCCAAGGCGCGCGATAGCTCGAAAATCCGGGCTGCCGATGTTGTCTTAGGGCGGCTGCTAGAGATACGATCCATGGCTGAATTGGAAGAACGCATAAAGAAGCTGGAAGATTCTCAAAATGACTAGGCAACTTTTTGAAAGAGTAAAGCAACTTGAAAATACTGCCAAAATTCAAAATGATGCGGGGTTATTCATCGATATGAAAAATACCCAGGTGCGAGTTGATATAGGCGGTAAACGGGGTCAAGTGCGTAATTTCGACTCAGTAGAAGCGGCGGGGCGTTGGCTCGAAAAGGTAATTGACGAACACCCGGCAGCTACCGGGTCAATTATTGTTGATGATTTTTGCAGTCTTTATTCCGATCCCGAGGATCTTCGCGCAGAAATCGCCGGAATTTTGGGGAACCGCGTAATTGGAAGTCCCATGGGCGATATGAGCTCGGGCGGTATTCCCGTTCTGCATTTTGGGACCCTAAAGACCATGGGAACGGCAGATATTAACCTCTGGTTACTTGCGGATGCTATCTGGACATATTATCGAACGGCTGAATTTTCGGCGCGTTTGAAAATCAATTCCTTTACTGAGCAAGATAGGCTTGCATTACAGGTTTTTCTGACTTTCTTTGTATGGGATCGAATTGACCCTTACGAAAAAATAGCTAACGACTTCTTAAATTTCTTTTATCAGGTGGGTGGACGACATGAGTGATGAGATTTTTGGTTTTGCGCACGCACAACGAATATCAGCAATTGTGCTTACCCAGGCTTTACGAGATTACAGGGCGGGGCAGCTTACTGCAGCGTGGTTTTCAACCCAGGTTGCACAGACGTATTTAGTCACTATGGGATTGGATGTCGAATTGATTATTGCCATGGCCAACACCGGGGAACTCAAAAAGCGAACTAGACCACCCAGGAAGAAGTATCTCAGGCAAAAATCTGAATACAACGACACTGATTATCTGGGAAGGGTGTACCGGGTGCATAGGCGAAGGCGATAATTACGATAAACAAGATACTAAATGGATGCTTTCGATAATTGAATATTATCGCAACCATGGTTTACAAAATGTTGTTTTCGAGGTGGATAATGGGAAAAGGGTATAAGCAAGTAAAGAGCTTTGGGGCGGTTAACCGTTTGATCAATGGATCCAAAACTGCAAGGGCGTTGGCTGCGAAGTACGATCCGGCGATTATGGATGAACTTTTACGCGACCCCATTATGCTACAGAGCAATCCGGATATTCCGACAATGGACGAAAAAAGATTGAAGTTGTTAAAGGGAATGGCAGTCATCGAAGGCGTATATTCGCACTTCATAGAATTCAGGAAAAAACAATCTGCAAGTGGTGGTGTGATCGAAACGGCAAATTCAGATATTGGAAAAGGTGGTTAAATGGCTGGTTCGTATGATGGCAGTATAAAAATTGACACGAAATTGGATAGCGGTAATTTTTCATCCGGCATGGCAAAAGTTGTCACGAGCGCAAAGGCGGCCTTTGGAAAACTCGTAAGCACAATTGCCCAGGGTGTTATGCAAATGGCTAATATCGGCACGATCTTGACATTAATTGGAGTAATCATAGCTACAGTAGCCACAAAGGTTTACAAGTTTTTTGAGCAATTGACTAATAACCTTGCAAAATCACTTTCACACACATCCGCTTATTACTCTCAGGTTATGTCACTAAAAGGGGCGTTCGATAGTGTAAAAGGTTCGATGCAAGCATTATTCACAACTTTATTGACGGCGGCTACTCCTGCATTGCTTTGGGTGATCAATTTATTGCAAAGAATCATCACGTTCATTCAAATGGTCTTTGCTGCCCTCACGGGTCAAGCAACGGTTATGCAGTATGTCTCGGGTTCCGCAGAGGGGATTGCAAACGGAACCGGCAAGGCAGCAAAGAACACTAAGAAAATGGGCGAAGCGGCTAAGGGAGCTTTGGCGGCGTTCGATGAGCTCAACGTTTTGCAGATGAACCAAGAAGATAATACCGGCGGCGGAGCTGGCACCGGTGGAAATATCATGCTGAAAGAAATTCCAGTGGATAGCAAGATACTGAAAACCGTCGATGACATAAAAAAGTGGTTCCAAAACGCATGGGATTATGTTGTAAATCTTTGGGGAACTCTAAGCACATGGTTCAAAACAAACGTTTGGGATCCTCTTGTCGCTCAATGGAATTATGCGTGGAGTACAAACTGGCTATTCATTCAAGGTGTTTGGAATTGGATTGTCACTGCATGGGGAACTATTTCGACATGGTTTAAGGCAAATGTGCTTGACCCTATTGTAAGTGCCTGGACAAATGCCTGGGCGATAAATTCAATCATTGCTTATGATGCGTGGATGACAGTCAAATATGTTTGGGGCGTTGTAAGTTCTTGGTTCCAAACTAATGTTTTGGCTCCAATGGTTGCGGGGTGGACAACAAATTGGGGAATCTTGAAATCAATTGCAAACACAGTGTTTGGAGGGTTCAAAACAAATTGGACAATATTTTTGGGTGTGTTCAATACCATCATTGATGCAATGGTGGCAGGATGGACTACAAATTGGGAAATAATGAAAACCGTTGTCGGTACAGTATGGAATGGCATTGTAATCTTTATTAAAGGTGCCATCAACTTGATTATTGACCTTATCAATGGTTTATTGAGTGGGGCAACCTCAGGCATCAACTCTCTTATCAATGATCTGAATACTTTTGGCGGCAAGGTTCCTGGTTGGAAAACAATTCCTAACGTATCAGCGCCACAGATACCCAGGCTGGCAACAGGGGCTGTAATTCCGCCAAATGCTGAATTCGCGGCAATCCTGGGTGATCAGAGAAATGGCAGGAACCTTGAATTGCCTGAAAATCTTTTGCGGCAAATTATTCGTGATGAAGGTTCATCCAACGATATGACAATTACCATGCCAGTGTACCTTGATGGCGAAAAGATTTACGAGAATCAGAAAAAGGTACAGCGGCGAAGGGGAACAAGTTTGATTGTAGGGGGTACAGCATGATAAACACAACCCACAATGCCACCAGGTTGCACAGGAAGGCTGCAGGGGCGTTTTCATGGCAAAAGGGTGATTTTATACCCCTTCTACTGAGAAAGGGCAATCATGGTCAAAGAGATTAAGACACCTCGGGGTGTAATAGTTGTTGGAAAGAATGGCCGCGCGGAATTGAAATTTAATGCTAATTTTGGTAGAACGTGGACTAGGCGCTATTCCGAGGCTCAAAGTTTTGTTGACAGTACGGTTCTGGCACGTTGCGAACCGTACACCCCTAAACTTACAGGGATGTTGATTCTATCTGGTAGTTTGGGAACTGAGATAGGCTCGGGGGAAGTCAAGTGGATTGCACCTTACAGCCGTAAGCAGTATTACCTGAGACGAAAACCAGGTACCCAAACAGGACCTTTACGCGGGCCGTATTGGTTCCATCGAATGAAGTCAGTACATGGCACATCGATCATTGAAGGTGCTAAAAAAATCGCAGGCGGTAAAAAGGATAAATAATGGCTATAACAATCATGTCATCGGAAGCTAAAACGGCGGATGGCAACATTACCATTCCGGCGGGTTGCGTATTGGTATTGGCTCTTGTCAAAGGCTCAGTAGCGGCGCCGAAAATCAATAACGTGGGTATGGCTCCTATTGTCTCAGTAGAAGTAAATGGAGCGCAACCCGCTGTGTCTGTCTTTCAGGTAACAACTCCAAAAGTTACAGGCGTTGCGGTTCCTTTTGAACTTTCAGGAACCCTTACCTATCTTGTTTATCTTTCTGGTGTTGATCAATTTAGGCCCGGAGCGTTTGCGAGTCAGTCATTGACCGGATCGTTCACAAAAAACCTTGTTACAACCACCACTGACATGGTATTTGGGCTAATCGCCGGCGCTATCGGCCCCACTTCGCTAAAAGGCGATACAGTGGCAATGACATATCTCTACAACACCGCTACTGAGAAAGTGGGATGGATAACACCCTTAGATGCTTTATTGACCTGCTTAGCTGAAGATACCGGTCTTTCAGCAGGTTATTACATCGATAATGGAGTAATTCATCACGATGCGGAATTGATTACAGAGGGATATTACTCGTTTGACCCAGTAGAAAATCATGTGACATATGTTTTTGCAGGTTATAACTCAATTAATAACACTACGCAAATCAATAGATTCGATAACGGTGTCTATACCGGTGTGTCAAGCGTGCCAGGATATATTCCCGATCCCAGTTCAATGAACTATACCTACTACACATACCCAGCCGTTTGGCACGATCCGGTTTATTCAGATGCTTGGGATGAGGAAATTCCAGATACATACGTACCCGCCGGCCCAGCACCATTAAGTTGTGCTTTCGTTAGCTTAAGGGTTATGCCAGGCAGCGGGTTTGTAGGATATGTGATCGAATGCTAATTGACGAAAGGAAGCCAGGAAAAATCAAACGTTGGGGGGTTGGGATAATGCCAATTTATAATATGTGTTTGATAGATATAATTATCCGGCACCGGCTCAATCCCCATCGTTTGAGTATAGACCCCATTATCAAAAATGTCGTACCAGCGAAAGCCAAAATAGCTTTGCGTATAAACGTACGTCACTTGATGTTGAATGGGAACTGTAATCATGGCAATCCCCATAATGGCCACAAGGGCAACAACAAAGAGCGTAATTTTGAAAGTCAAAGATTTGTTTTTCATTTTAACCACCCTTTCGATCATAGTATACGTGTCATTCGGTAGAAAGTAGTAATGAAAAAAGCGGACAATTCCCCTACTGAGTGGGTTTATTGCTCTTTGATAATCAAGTCACCTGGGGAGCAATGGAAGTAGCTGCAGAGTTTATCAATCACGGGCGTATCATACCTTGCGATTGAATTGCGAGCCCACTTTCCAAGTGTTCTTTGATCGATCCCGGTATCTCGGGCAACTTCCGCAATGGGAATGCGCCTGTTTTCGAGCGTCTCTTTTTGAGCTAAGAGAATCAATAGCCGGTTTTTGATTGTCATGTTATGGCTCCTAATCGTTGCAATGTAACATCTTTGTAGTAGTATATCACAAACACTTGACAAATAGCATCTAATTGATATATCATATCTGTAAGGTGATATTCTTATACAGGAAGGGGTAAATACGATGGACACTAACAAAATGGTAAGGTTGGGACATGCGCTACCCGGGGATCTGACAAACGATCTTGAAACTGCAGCGAATGAAACGATTTTTGATTATTTGACGAAAACCCAGGCACCGCAAAACTTGATTGACCTGGTAGGCGAAGCGGTAATCCTTGCACGGTTCAATGTCTATAAGCGAACCGGCTCTTTCACTGATACCATGGCTCGGGATTTGATCGAAATGCTGCCAGAAACGGCAATCAACATCCTTGACCTGGGCGGGGAATTGAAAGGGTTGTAAGCAATAGAAGCCACTCAGTAGATGGACGGTCCACCCGGGCCGTCTTTTTATTTGTCTCTCAATAAACCGTCAAATTGACATGAATTTACCACTAAAATGCCATGGAATTGACGCGAAATTGCTTAGAATTGCTTAGATTTTGACTCAATCGAATAACCAAAACATTACCGATAATTACTAAAATAAAACTTCTGATTATTAAAAGAAATCCGTACCTATCATTTAGCGGATCGAAAACAGGGGTTTTTCAGGGATAAAACACAGATAAAAACATTACAAAATATTACTGATATGTGAAACTTTGGGACACTTTCAAAGCGGCGGGGGTGCTCATCGATGTACCTCTTGATTATCGGAATAAGCAGTAGTATAATCACTGGTATAACATACGGAATAGAGGTATTGAATTATGGCTGACAATAAAGTACTTGAGAATTTTTACCGCCGTAAAGCAAAGAGATTAGGATTAGGTCTTAAGAAGTCCCGGTCTAAATTGATCAACCTGGATGATTTTGGGGAGTATATGCTGATTGACCTAAACACTAATACAGTTGTTTATGGGGTCAAGTACGACTTGAACCTAAAAGAAGTCGGGGCGTGGCTTGACGAATATGAGACTAATTTGATAGCAGCGCGAAGGGCTGAAAAATGATAGGTTATTACGATCCTGAAAATTCCGGAAAGAAAATAGTCACCCAAGTTTTGACCAAAATTATCGATGTTCCCCATGGTGCTTTAGTAGTTGAAGTGTCTACGCGTCAAGGCGAAAAGAAAGATCCAATAGAGATAACAAGTGCGCCTGGCAATGGGTGTTTAGCATCTAAAAATTCTCAGTAGGGCGGGAATATACCCCATCTACTGAGAAGCTACCAATCCAGATTATCTACTGGATTGCCCTTGTTATGCGCGGCTCGGGTGTCCGTTTCGTCAATTTTCAAGTACCTGGATAAAACCGTTATCGTAGTATGTCCCATGAGTTTAGCTAAGGTGTGAATATCCACACCGGCACGCAACATATTTAAGGCGAATGCACGGCGAAAACTATGCAGGGAAGGACCTGCCAGGTTAGCGGCTGCAGCTCGTCTTGTCATTATCATTCGCAATCCATCATAGGTTAATCGTTCGTGGTATCTGGATAGTAATAATGCAGGGTTATCATCCGTTCTGGTTTTGAGATACTTACGCAGGGCTGCACGAGTTTTCTTACCAATAAATACGATTCTGTCTTTATTCCCCTTGCCATGGTGGATAAATACGGCACCTGTTTGGTCAATATCGCTTCGATCAATAGCTAACAATTCAGATGCGCGTAAACCAGTATCAAAGAGCATATAGAGAATCGCAGAATCACGAATGCAAAAAAAGGTGTCTTTATTGCAGACATTCAAAAGAGCTTTGATCGTTTCGATGCTTACCGGCGGTAAAATCTCTTGGGGAACCTTGGGGGCTTTTACCTTTTTGATAGGGTTTTTCCAGTTTTCGGGCTCCATTTCAAGATCATACCAGCGCAAAAACGCACGCACGGCTCGATAATGCGCATGTTGACCGCCTTTATTATGCCCGGCAGCTTCGATACAGAGCATGTATTCTCGAATTATGCTTGCGTTCACTTCTAAGATAGAAGTGATTAGCTTTGATTCGCAGTACTCAGTAAAGGGGGCTAATTTTTCTGTGTAGAATTTGAGGGTTCCTGCAGCGGATCCCGAGGCGCGGCGGTCCACTAAAAACAATTCTACTTGCCTGGGAATGTAATAATCCAGATCGAAATTTTGAATAGTCCGTTGTGTCTCAATTTTCGGTGTCATAATAATACGCTCCCATATATGGCATGGATTAGCCGATTTATGGGAATTTCAGGCACCTATACTATGTAAAGTGGGGCGAGAGGGGGTCGAACCCTCACGATGTCTCCATCGACGGATTTTAAGTCCGTTGCGTCTGCCGATTCCGCCATCGCCCCGGCATAATTCAATTTTATCTTAATCGATACAAGCGTCAATAGGAATGCAGCTCAAAGCAGTTCGATCTCATGCTGATTGAATGCCTTGACGGCCTTCGCCCAGGTCGATCCAAAATGCACCCAAAATGGGGAAAGTCCGCCAACGACCTGGCCGGATTTGATGCTATGCCACAAGGTCTTTGTGTCGCTGAATTCCGGCAGCTCAAGCGCCGCCCTGCCCACTTCGACCAGCAAATGCGCATCTGATCCTGCCGTGCCGGGCAGCTTATGTGCTGCAGCAAATTCGACCGCCCTTCTGTTGAAAACGGGTAGAAGCGCTCGAGAGTTCATGATTTCGATCGCGTCAACCAGCGGTGCGATTTCCTCGAGCTGATGATGCGTCCATCCTGACCTGTATGGATCGAAGGGATGCGATACGCTGATAAAAGCTCCCTGGCTGCGTAAGGCATGGATCACCTCGAGCGGTTCCAGACCTTTGGGAATTTCCTTCTTTACAAAAATCGCCAGGAGTTCGCCGGCGGTCGTCTGGATTTCTTCGCCGACTATAATCAAATTTGGCGCAAGTTGCTGAGCTGCCAAAGCCCCCAGGATGGTATTGTGATCGGTGATAACAAGCTTATCCAGGCCTGCACTCTGTGCCCGTGATATCAGTACGGGAATGCGCGTCAGGCTGTCCTTTGAACAAAAAGAGTGGCAGTGAAAATCAACTTTCAATGACCCTGCCTTCCTGATTCTGAATCCCCAGGTTCTTTCCTGAGAACGTCCAAACAAGCATTCCAACTCCGAACGCAGCCCAAAAAGTGACGAGGCGGAAAAGAATGGTCGCTACAACTGCATAGCCGGGATGAGCACCCAAAAAGATCGTCAGAAATGCTGCCATGGCCAGTTCAACGACTCCCAGCCCTCCAGGCAGGTTCGAGACGACTCCAATGAGCAGCGAAAATGAAAATACCAGAAAGCTGATGCCAACAAGAACCCAGGAAGCTGTGAGCCCCAATCCCAAAAGTATGAAATATAGAGCCAGACCATCGGCAAACCATGAAACAAGGCCCATGATGAATGTAAGGGTCATGATACCTGGCCGGAAAAGCATCGGATTTTCTTCGATCGACTTTCTCAGGTCGGGCAGATAAACTTCCAGGAATCTCAGGTTCTCTCGCAATTCGAATGCGCTCGATGATCCCTGTTTGGCGCTTAATGAGAAAATGGCAATCACAAAGAATCCGAAAATGATCGCAAAAATCGGCCAGAGCATGGGGAACGCGAGCGATCCGAACAGTGAAAGCGCAAAAACGCTCAGCCCATCGAAAATATGGTCGATCGTATAAACTGAGATACTCCGGGTGACAGGAATCCCAGCATAGTGATTAAGCCAGAGTCCTTTGTAGGATTCGCCGACACGGATGGGTGTCGCGGCTAAAGGAAAACTGGCTGCGAACAGGCGGATGCTTTTCATAAAGGAAAGGCGGCCAACCCCGCTCAGCGAAAGGTAATATTGTCGTTTCAGGAATCGTAGAAAGGAGTTGAGCAGGCTGAGCAGGATGGCCATGCCGAAGAACGGCCAACGATAGTCTGCAAGCAGATCAAAAACGTTGGAAACGCCACAAAGGAGAGCCATACCAATGATGACGAATACTCCAAGGCTTACTCCTGGAAGGATCTGCCTGTAGGCGTTCCGACCTGTATTGTACATCCACGAAGTCTCCCGGCTGCATTATACAGTGATTCAATATCGATTGCATTTACATGCTTGTAAGGTGATTGCACCTCTGCCGGAATTAATGCAAATTTTATACCATCCTCATATTGGCGCTATCGAAGGTTGACAAAACAGGGAATAAAGTCATAATTACCGTATTCAGCTCATTCGCAACAATTTGCCTAATTTGATAAATGGAGGAACAAAGTGAAACGCAAAGCATTTCTATTCATTAGTCTATTGATCGTAATCGCTACACTCTTAGCTGCGTGCTCCCCGGCCGCCAAGAAAGTCACTGTAGCCACCGATGCGACTTTCCCGCCTTTCGAATATGTGGATGCCAACAAGAATATCGTTGGCTTTGACATCGACCTGATGAACGAAATAGCCAAAACCGCCGGCTTTGAAATCGAGTGGGTGAATGTTCCCTTCGAGTCGCTGCTGGCAGGTATGGCAACTTGCCAGTACGATGCTGCTGCTGCAGCGATTAGCATCACTCCAGATCGCCAGGCGCAGATGCTCTTCTCTGAACCCTACCTCGATGCTGGTTTGATCGTTGTTGTGCAGGAAAGCAATACGACGATTACGGGTCTGGATAGCCTCGCTGGGATGCGCGTAGCAGCTCAATTGGGCACCACCGGCGAGATCGAAGCCCAAAAGATTCCCAATGTTGTCTACAAACCATATGATTCCTATGATCTGGCATTCCTAGATTTGATCAACGGCCAAATTGATGCGGTCATTGCCGATAACCCGGTTGCGCTTGGCTTTATTGCCGCCAATCCTGGAAAACTGAAGACCGTCGGCCCCGTCTTCAACAATGAGCAGTATGGCATTGCCATTTGCAACACTGACACTGAATTGCAGGCGAAGATCAATACCGCGTTGCAGGCTTTGATCGATCAAGGTTTCGTCAATGAATTGGCCGGAAAGGATCTTGCTCCGGCTGCTCAATAAACAGCGTCAACATAGCCTGCGGAGAGTCATTCTCCGCAGGCTTTTATGTCTGAATGAGGAACCTGTTCATGGATCAAACGATCGAGACGAATGAACCTCGTGAAAAAAAGTCAGTCACCTTCGATAGATGGTGGCTGTTGTTCGCTGGAGTGATTCTCATTATCGTCCTTCTCGTCATATTTAAGCCGGATCCATATTCACGAATCGTTGTTTTTGTCTCGGACGGAATATGGATGACGATCGTTCTTACCGTGGTCTCCTTTGTGCTTGTGCTCTTGCTGGGACTATTTGTCGCTCTTGCGCGTCTTTCGAAAATAGTCATTCTGAGAGGAATAGCAACGGTATATGTCGAGGTCATCCGTGGCATTCCTTTGCTGGTTCAGTTGATTTTCTGGTATTTTGCTTTTCCCGCTCTTGTCAAGCAATTAGGCGCTGCCTGGGGCATCGAAAGCTTTAAGAACTATCAGGCGAATGCCATTGCCATGGCCATCCTCGGCTTGGCCTTCTGCTACACTGCCTACATGAGCGAGGTTTATCGCTCAGGCATCCAAAGCATTTCCAAGGGCCAAATGGAAGCCGCGCGAAGTTTGGGGATGACTTATTTCCAGGCGATGCGCTTTGTGATTATTCCCCAGGCTATTCGGGTGATCCTTCCCCCGGTTGGGAATGAATTCATCACCTTGCTTAAAGATACATCGCTTGTTTCCACCGTGGCAGTTGCAGATATGACCCGCCGTGGACGAGAATTTATGGCAGCGAATTATATACCGATCCAAACCTGGATCATGATTGCCCTCTTATATCTAGTATTGACGGTACTTTCAGCTCGAGTGGTGAGCTTTTTGGAAAGAAAAATGCGAATGGAGAAGTAGCGCGTGGAACCGATCATTCATATTGAAGATGTACACAAGCATTTCGGGAAATGCTATGCGCTTAAAGGCGTCAGTCTCGACGTGAACAAGGGCGAGGTCATCATCATCATCGGCCCCTCGGGTTCGGGCAAATCAACTTTGCTCAGGTGCATCAACCGCCTTGAGGAATTCGACAGCGGAAAGATCGTCGTAGATGACATTCCCCTCGACAACGCGCAGAACATCAACGCGGTGCGCACCGAAGTGGGAATGGTATTTCAGCAGTTCAATCTTTTTCCGCATCTTACAGTGATCGAAAATATCATGCTTGCTCAACGGATCGTTCGTAAGCGGAATGACCGGGAGGCCAGGGATCAGGCTGAGCAGTTGCTTAAAAAAGTAGGGATTCCGGAAAAGGCCGACTACTTCCCCGGGCAACTGTCAGGCGGTCAACAGCAGCGCGTGGCCATTGCTCGTGCGTTGGCTATGAACCCCAAGATCATGCTTTTCGACGAGCCAACCAGCGCGCTCGACCCTGAAATGATCCAGGAAGTGCTCGACGTGATGACCAACCTTGCCAATGAAGGCATGACGATGGTGGTCGTTTCGCATGAGATGGGATTTGCCAGGGCCGCTGCCGATCGTGTGCTTTTAATGGATGGCGGCCTGATCGTCGAACAAGGAACACCAGACGAAGTCTTCAATAACCCGAAAGAAGAGCGAACCAAGATCTTCTTGAGTAAAGTGCTCAAATAAGAAATAAAACCACCTCTAAATGCTCGAAAAGAATTGCAGGAGAGTAGAATCAGGTACAAAAAGGGTCATTTTTTGACTTTTGATCCTGTTTGTGCTATTCTACTCTCTTGTAATTTTGGTATCATGTCAATCAGGATTGTATAAATGCATCGAGAACGAGTAAGTGAGAATGTCTATTGGTTCCAGAGTGAGATCTATGCACAGGTGACCGCCGGTGCAATCACGGGTCCGCAATGGGCTGTGGTTATCGATACCCTGGCTCTGCCGGAAGAAACACTCGAAATGCGATCATACATCGAGGATGTGCTCGGTGTGCCGGTCAGGTACGTGATCAACACGCATTACCACGCAGATCACAGTTGGGGGAACTGCTATTTCCCCGGGGCGACGATTTTATCGCATGCGTTGTGCCGGCAGTTCTTGACTGAACGCGGCATTCCTTCTCTCGAGACTGCAAAAAAGCAAAACCCAATCTATAAGCAAGATAAGATCATTCTTCCGCATATGACCTTTGAGAGCGGAACGATGAGCCTGCGGGCGGGGAAGAAGACATTGGTTCTCTCTCATACTCCGGGACATTCGCCTGACGGCATCTCTGTTCTGATCGAAGAGGATCGTGTCTTGTTCGCTGGAGATGCCTTCATGCCTCTGCCTTACTTCATCGATGGCGACGTGGATGAGTTGAGTGCCACGATTCGGCATATTGGCAAGATGGGGCTTGAAAACATCATCCAGGGGCACGGCGACATTATTCTGCGGGGTGAGATAGAGGAAGCTGTACGAGAGAACCAGGCATATATCAATGCTGCCAGGAAAGCGGTCAAAGCTGCCGCGCGCAAGAAGAATCCATTGGAAGCTCTTGCAGAAGTGGACGTCGAATCTTGTGGGAAGAGCAGGGTCTTATTAGGGGGACTCGCGCCAGAACTCCATAGACGCAATCTTCTTTACCTCTACAAGCAACTCTCTACCGAAGATGGCGAAAGAGTCCAACCCGGTGATGAGGAAAATCTGTAAATTAAAAGAGCCCTAGGGCTCTTTTTTTTATTCTGAAGCTGGTTTCTTCTTCTTGAGGAAGTAGGCGCGTAACCCCACAACCCGTTCGGTGCCGGCTTTCAGCCTTTCGAGGTTGGGAGCCAATGTGTGAATGACGATGATCAGGCTCAGGGCTCCGTAGAGCGCGTATTCCCATGGACCCATACCAGCAATCGCCCGATATCCGAAGAGGATGAGTGAGAAGAACGCAATGCTAATCGTAGTCACTGAGGCGTAGCCGACAACGACATAAACGACTGCCACAAGGGGCAATAGGATGATCAGGCTTCCTGGCCAGAGTGCAATTGCACCGCCAAGCGTCGTTGAGCCGCCTGCGCCGCCCCGCAAGTGCAGCTTCCCATCTTCTCTCTTTTCGATGAGGAAGATCGAGAAAATCTGACCGATAACGGCGAGCGTTACCGCGATGAATTTCAGCCACATGCTGTCGGGCATCAACGCAACTGAAATGATTCCTGCCAGAATCCCTTTGCCTATGTCCATACCAGAGGTGAAGAGACCGGCTAAAAATCCAGCTGCGCGCATGACATTTGTTCCACCGACCCTGCCGCTGCCGATTTCGCGGACATCTTTACCTGTAAAGATTTTTACAATGATCCAACCCACGGGCACAGAGCCAATTAAGTAGGCGAGAATCAACACACTGAATATTTTGAGAGTCATCGAATTGGTATTCCTCTTATGTCAGTACATGATAAAAACACCGCGGTCGCAATTGCGTTGCGCAAGGAGTACTATATCCTCTATCGAAGCAGAATGGCAATTAAAATCAGGGCACCTGACATAATTGTTGGTTCAGTCCAGAGTCTGTGCTTTGGCTGTCTTTCTTCGAGCGCCGCAACGATGCTGATCAATGCGTAGGTGATGGCAATCAGCGAAAGGCCAAACCTCAAAGGCGAGAGAGGCAAATAATACAATCCGATAGCAACCTGGGTGGTAATGAGTGTGATCACTCCTGCCCATGGCAGAGACCAGCGGCCGTTCATGCGCAAAGAAAGACAGCGGGCGCTGATAAGAGCTGTAGCCGGTATTTCGGCGGCCAGAATCAAAAACAGCCGGAAACCTGCTCCGCGCATCGTGATGAGGAGGATCAGCAGCAGCGCCAGTGCCACGGCCGTCAAACCTATCATCGCCAGGGAATATCTTTCATCTTCGGGATCGACCGAAATGTATTCCAGGGTCAGGACGGCGCTGAAGAGAATACCGCCAAGCCCGAAGAGAACCCACCATGTAGTGCCGGGTTGCATCGTATCCAGGGGAACGCCGATCACCATTGCGGTCAGGGCAGGCAAAAGCCAGTGATAGATCCGGTTATTCCTGGTAATCCGCGGGTGGGTGGAAAGCAGCCAATCGGTACCTGAGGCCGCAAGGATCGCCACCAGCCCCGAGACAATCGTAATGAGATTGAGTTTGAACTCGAGCAGGAAACCTGGCAGCTGCAACGAAATTGTCTGCTCCGGAATGTGAATGAACGCCGTCAGCGCATAAGCAAGCAGCACCATTGCAGCGATGATGCTCAGACGGTCGTAATTGGGCATGTGAGTCCGTTCTTGCATGGGCTAATTCTACTCGTTTTGTCCGGAATCGGCGAGTTCTCGATGCACCCTGCCCCGGCGTTTGACTCTGAACCCCTCGTGGGTGCCACTTCTTGATTTTGTAGATATCTGGCAACTTCCCGAATTTGCGAAACAGAATTCGGAAAAGACTGGTGCGGTATTGATTTTTGAATTGATTCTTCAATTCAATAAAGCTCCTGAGATTGGGAATGACATGGAGTAATCAGGGCGATGAAAAACCGCGTTTGCGATGAAGCTCGTCTGTACAGGAGGACCTCGGTAAGCCGAAGAGCGAATATCACATATGCGCATAGCTTACCTTGCGGGCAGAGCAAGGTGCAGGTTCCAGGATTCGCATACCCGTATTCGGGATCGATAGGAGAGTATTAATAGTCATGAACTGAAAATTGAAAACGAGAAAACAAATCTTGCGAGAATATTCCCAGGTTTGCAGGGGAAATATTAGTATGCACGCTGCAGTTCATTCAATCTCCGTGTAGAGGGCGGATGGTTACAGTCAGAGTTCAGGGAGTATGCACAACAATCAAGTGTAGTGCCAGAAATGCAATAGACCACAAGGATTGTGATTGAAAGCAGACACCGAACCCTCATTCGTTGCGTTCAGGGGCGTAAAATGAGAAAAGAAGTCAGGATGCTAATAGCATAGTACATATGTTCTAAATGTCAAGGGGTTTTAGGATTTTTAAGCTTAAAAAATGGCAGGTCGAGAGCCGTGAACCGAGAGCCGGGAACCGAGAGCCGTGAACCGAGAACCGTAAACCGAGAACCGATAGCCGAGAACCGTAAACCGAGAGTCGAGAACTGAGAACCAAGAGCCGAGAACCGAGAACTGTGAACCGAGAACCGTAAACCGAGAACCGTAATTGAAATCCTGTCAGGACAATACAAAGGCGCCTACGCATGACCCGTGACAGAAACGTCATGGCCGTGGCCCGTGACGGAAACGTCATAGCCGTGGCCCATGCCCGGAAAAGTCAGGGCCGTTATTATACGCAGTTCAGATGCGAAGGCACTCCATGGCGATCCTTCGTTAAGTTGAGGACGCTCATTATCAGGCTCGCTTTCTTGTAAGGGCAGGGCGGGTTGGGTAGGTCGTAACCCACATAGACGATCGGATGATACAAAAAACAGGAAACGACGAAGTCTCACTGTTCTCGTTTCTCGAGTCACGGTTCTCGGTCTTTACCCAGATACGTTTGGATGAAAGGGGAGGCTATGGTAAAATTACATGTCTTATGAATATTCAAAATGAACAATCCGTGCTGAACCCTCCCCGCATGATTCCGGCAATCACTGCTGGGTTTAATACCGTGGCAAATCGCGTCTCTCTGATTCTGCTGCCCATTGCCTTGGACTTACTGCTTTGGTTTGCTCCAAAGTTGAGCATTCAGAACCTGTTGCTGCCCATCATGGACCAGGTCATTACAACAATGGGCAAGGTTGCAAACGCTGATACCGCCGCAGCTTTAACCACCACGAGTCAGCTTTGGAACCAGTTGCTGGGCCAGTACAGCCTGCTTAGCTCCTTGCGGACGATGCCTGTCGGCATTCCAAGCCTGGTGGCGCGCGCTGGATATACCCAAAATCCCTTGGGATCGCCGGTCGTTCTTCAGATTCCTTCCGGATCGATGGCCCTGGTGATCTTTCTGGGCTTGACGCTGATCGGATTTTTCATTGGAGCGATCTACTTCGACATGCTCAGTAGAAGCACCGCTCCGGGCCAGGAACCGGTCAAGTTCAAACAGATCATTTCGCAGTATGCTCAGAGCCTTTGGATTGCGTTCTATTTGCTGCTGATCGGTCTATTCCTGGTCGTGCCGCTGGTCTTCTTCCTGTCGTTGTTCTCGGTGTTTGGCGCCGGGGTTTCGCAAATATTGTTCCTGTTCGCTGGTTTGGGGCTGCTCTGGCTGCTCATCCCTCTTGTTTTCTCGATCCATGGGATCTTTGTGATGCATCAGAAGGCAATGCCTTCGATGATGTTGAGCGCGAAGTTGATCCGGTTCTTCCTGCCTGGGACAGGCACTTTTATTCTTCTCTGTGCGCTCATCAGCGAAGGGCTGAATTTGCTTTGGATTGTCACACCAGCGAATTCATGGTTAACTCTCATCGGTATTTTTGGGCATGCGTTTGTGGTAACGGGGTTGCTCGCAGCAAGTTTCATATACTATCGCGAGGGCCTGCATTGGATGCAGGAGAGCATACAGCGGTTGAGTGCTTCAGCGAGCAATCGCACGGATAATGGAGGGTACGTTGGCAGAAATCAATAATCTCACCGCATCGTACGGTGCTAAAGACATACAGGTACTCGAAGGCCTCGAGGCTGTCCGCCGCCGTCCCGGCATGTATGTGGGCGGTACAGATCTCAAGGCTCTGCATCACCTGGTCTATGAAGTCGTTGACAATTCGATCGACGAAGCGCTGGCAGGGGTGTGCGATCGCATCGACGTGACAATCCATCCCGATAGTTCGGTCACTGTGCGAGACAACGGCCGCGGCATACCGGTGGATATCCATCCTGAAAAGAAGAAATCGGCTCTCGAAGTGGTTATGACCGTGCTGCACGCAGGCGGTAAATTTGGCCATTCCAGCTACAAAGTATCCGGCGGTTTGCACGGTGTTGGCGTTTCTGCTGTAAATGCCCTTTCCGAGTGGTGTGAAGTGCGAGTATTTCGCGACGGGAAGATCTATTTCCAGCGCTATGAGCGTGGAATTCCGGTCGCGCCGGTTAAAGAGATCGGGAAAGCGGATTCGAATAACACGGGCACTGAGACGACTTTCCGTTTCGACCGGGAAATCTTTAAGGGCGATATCGACTTCAAATTCGAAACCCTGATCCAGCGTTTCCGCGAAATGGCATTCGTCACACGCAACGTGAAAATCGTTCTGGAAGACGAACGACCACCTGAAAAGGAAAGCACATTCCTCTTCGAAGGCGGGATTATCTCCTTTGTTCGCTACCTCGATCGCAATCGTGATGTATTGCACCCCGTCTTCTACGTCGAGAAGGAAATCGATAATATTGGCATCGAAGCAGCAGTGCAATATACCGATGCATATTCAGAATCGGTCTATTCCTTTGCCAACACGATCAATACCATCGACGGCGGGACCCATCTGACCGGTCTGCGCACCGCAATTACTCGCGTGATTAATGATTACGCCAGGCGCACCAATCTCCTCAAAGACGCCGATCCTAACTTCACGGGTGATGATACGCGCGAAGGTATGACGGCGATTGTGAGCATCAAGCACCCGGATCCTCAGTTCGAAAGCCAGACCAAAGTCAAGCTGATGAACCCGGAAGTTCAGACTTACGTTCAGCAGGTGGTGGGCGAATCGTTTAACCAGTTCCTCGAGGAAAACCCCGCCGCGGCGAGGGCAATCATCTCCAAATGCTTAACCTCAGCCCGGGCGCGCGACGCCGCCAAGAAAGCGCGCGACCTGGTCATCCGAAAATCAGCTCTTGAAAGTATGACCCTGCCTGGCAAACTGGCCGATTGCTCTGAACGCGATTCATCGAAGACTGAGATGTACATCGTGGAAGGTGATTCGGCAGGCGGATCTGCAAAACAGGGCCGCGATCGTCATTTTCAGGCAATTCTGCCGCTTCGCGGCAAGATTCTGAACACCGAGCGCGCCAGGCTCGACAAGATCCTGTCAAACGAAGAAATCAAAGCCATGATCTCGGCTCTCGGCACTGGAATTGGTGATAACTTTGACTTGAAAAACCTGCGCTACGGCCGGGTGATCATCATGACAGATGCCGATGTCGATGGAAGTCATATTCGCACGTTGTTGCTAACGTTCTTCTTCCGCTACATGCCCGCCCTGATCGAACAGGGCCATGTTTTCATCGCCCAACCGCCGCTTTACAAAATCTCTTTCAAGAACAGCCACCGCTATGTCTATACAGACGAAGAGAAGGACAAAGTCCTTAAAGAGATGGGTAATCAGGCGGAAAAAGCCGCTCTCCAACGGTATAAGGGTTTGGGTGAGATGAATCCCACCCAACTCTGGGAAACGACGATGAACCCGGAAAACCGGACCCTTTTACAGGTATCCGTTGAAGACGCCGCCGCTGCTGATCATACATTCGACATGTTGATGGGCTCGGCGGTACCGCCGCGCACTCGCTTTATCATCACACACGCGCATGCCGTGCGCAACCTGGACATCTAGGCTCCAAGATCCAGGAACGTATTGAAAGAGTAATATTACCAAGAGGCAATGCCATGGGTAATCCGGCGCACTGCCTTTTTGATTCGGACGACCAAGACGAGGTGAGGCATGATTTCGAACTTCCTGGCGTACCTGGTGGGTTTATTGGGTGGAGTGGCTGTAGGGTTTCAATCACCGATCGCGGGTTCGATGGGTCAGAAGGTTGGTGGAACCGCAAGCAGTTTCCTGGTGCATCTCAGCGGGATGGTGCTCTCTGGTCTCCTGCTTATTTTCAGGGGCGGGGAAAATATCCGAAGCTGGCAGCAATTGCCCTGGTACGCTTTTCTTTCAGGCGGATTCGGACTGATCTTGTTCCTGACAATCAACTATACTTTACCAAAATTGGGAAGCACGATGATGATCACCCTGATTATCATCGGTGAACTGATGATTGGCATTATCGTGGATCACTTCGGCTGGTTTGGCGTCACAGTCAGGCAAATCGATCTACCCCGGATTGTAGGTGTGCTTCTGCTCTTTGGGGGAGGTTATCTAATCTCTCGTTAGCTTCCTTCTCAAAAAAAGAGCCCGCCGATCCATGTCAGTGGGCTCGTTCCAGCGGAGAGGGATTCAATAGTACTCACCGTTTGCAGCTGCCACGTCGCGCCAGACCTTATCAAGCACGAGCAGCGCGCTGAGATTGCGAACCGGCCATCCCATCTGCATGGCTTCAGGATCATCGAAATCGTTTGGCCCGTAAGTGAAGTGGACCTGGTCTTCTTTCAAGCCGGTGTTGGGTAAATCTTGCATTGCCCGCCAAAAATTCCACAAAGGAACCTGATAGTCGTAGGCTACGCGCGCGATCGTCTCGTTGATCCGGTAATCTCCTTCGAGGTTATCTGCCTTTGTCGCCAGGATCGGGACCACGTGATTTTGAAGTGAATATTTCACCAGTGCACGGAGGTTTTTCTCGAACACCTCCGGCGTATTGTGGACATCGTTCGTCCCGAACATAATCAGTGCAAATGCCGGCCGGTGCAATTTATATTCGCAGGAAATGGGGTATTCCCCGTTACATTGGGCTGGGTCAGCCCAAATGGAAGAAAATACCGATGAAACTGAAAACGAGGGTTTTGCTGCCAGGCTGACTCGTCCAAATGAACCTCTGAAATTATTGAGCAGTTCCTGCAAGTCGGTGTGGGAGCCAAGGTTGTAGTTCTGAGGTCCCAGATCGAACGGCTTCAGGAAGAATTCGGACGAAGTCTCGCAATCGCCCACTTTGGAAAATGCACGACGGTTGTTGCCATTTTTCTGACCATCGATGTAGAGCTGCTTCATCGCGTCGCTGATCGTTTCAGGGATCACGGGCAACAATTTCCAGGAGTCTTTTACATTTGGGTCATACGCCGGTTCAGAATTTGTTGATGCCTCTTCCGGCGGCGAAACAGGTATGCCAGCAACAGGCGTCTCTGAAGGCAGCGGGTTGGATGTTGCGGAAGCCTCATCCGAGGCAGGCGTGACCGGCGGGATAGTCTCTGTCACCAGGATTTGGCCTGGGGTTTGGGTAGAGGATGGTTGTGCTTGTGAAACACAACTACTAAGCGCTGTAACCAGTAGAAGTGCACTGATTACAGCGCTCAATGTATGTAAACGCGCAATAGAGATTTTTGGCTGCAATGTTGTTCTACCTCTTATTTGGCCTGTGTTCGCGAGCAAAGGCGTTGCCCGATTGCGGCAGATTTGGATAGTTCAAGATGCAGCTATTATATCTTCAATCTTATCTTAAGGTTTTCCAAAAACGACACGCCAAATACCCGGCTGATCTTCAGTCAGCAATGAATTCAAGCCCGTGATGCTAATCCAGGTATTGCCGGGCTGAAGCTCCAACGGCTGGTTATCCTTGGTGAAGAACTGGATGGGCATGGTGACATTGGTGTTCTTCCAGATCCCATCATACATCTGACCATCGCGGAAGAGAATTGCCCGTCCAGTTGCACCTGAAATTGTGACTTCGTGAAGTGTGTCATCGCCGTTCAATGTTTCATAGTTTGCATAGACAACGATGACGTTGGAGAAGGCAAGTTGAAGACCGGTGTTGCGATCGGTAAGTGGTACAAGAGTGACGTTGCCTGCGGCATCTTCATCTTCAGTCCAGTGCAGGTATTTCTTGGTGGTGGTGTCATATCTCCAATTGCCAAGATTGGCGCGGCTGAATTGCATGGTGAATTCAGTGCCAGGCACACCGTTGGCAGGGGGAGTGGTATTGAACGCCATCCCATCGAGATTGGGCTTGGTATTTACATCCGTTGCTCCGGCGCGGGTATCGTACAGCTTGGTCATTTCAGCCGTATCGGCGAAATTGCTGATCACTGTATAAGGGCCATCAGAACAAATCGCAGGGCAGGTATTCGGACCGCCCGATATCACACGAGCGTAGCCAAGCATATCCAGGATTTTCGCATAGACTGGAGCGTAAGCGTATTCGAGACCCAGGATGCCTTGATACTCGGAGACAAGGTAGCGATCGATCAAACGTCCCGAGCGAATGGGGCCTACTTTGGTCGAATCCTGTCTGTAATAAAGAGCCATGAATCGGTTGCCACCTTCACCAACGTAGTAGTCGAAGACAATATCAGCCTGGGAGAGACCAGCATGCGGGCGGCCTGATCGGGGATAATTTGCCACTTTAATCATCACGGGCCGGCGATTCATAATAGTCGGATCGCTGACGGTGAGCCCGGTTAGAGGATCTACATTATCGGGAAAATTAGTCGGGCCAACTTGAATATTCACCGGTGCGGTGGTTGGGGTTGGCGCAGGGGTTGATGTTGTGGTTGCGGTGGGAACTACGGTGTTGGTTGGTTGCGCAGTAAGCGTTTGATTTACTGCAGCTTGCATGGTCTGTTGTGCACTTTGATCTTGAGTCGCAGTACCCTGGCAGCCAGCCAATGCCAAAATGACGACTATCAAAGGAATTACCAGCCAGAGCTTCTTAATTTTGTTATTCATCCTCTCTCCTGTTACAACGCTGGACTCTTTTCCAGCCATGGTCGAATACAATGCAAAAACAGATTATAATCCAGTTTTTCCTAACCCTATTGTCAACGATTTACGCTGAGCGACAAGTCAGTGCCCGTTGTCAGGCTATCCGTATAGACAACAACTGGCGCCGAGCCGACTTTACCAAGCCAGATTTTCCAACCGGAACTCGTTTTATCGAGAACAAGGTAACTAACGGTATCGATCCAGGCGAACCCACGGGCATCATTTACCTGTGTTATCTGCGCTGGAGTTTGCTGAATCTTTCCCAGATATTCCCGTAAGGTCATTCCAGAGGGGATTGAATACGCAAAATGCAAGCTATCGGGAGACCAGGAAAAATCGTTGATGAGGGTTTTGGCAGCAACCACCTTATCAGGTCCACCGTCAAGGCTGGCAATATGTAAATTGAATTCAGTTGAATTTGGGGAATCCGACTTAAGGTATGCAATTTGCGCCAGGTTTGGAGATATTTCCTGCGGCATCTGGAAAGCCATCGAAGCCGTTAACAAGGTCGTCGCCGCGCCGGTTGCAGAGTTGATTTCAACCACCTTCGTCAGAGTTTCGGTATCGGTAAAGGGCTCAGCCGGAGGAACGGTGAAGGCAAAGCTTGCACTATCCATCGACCAGATGATTTTGGGCAGGAATGCCACTTCACTTGCGGTATTCACATTGGCAAACGAATAGAATTTGGGGCTCAGTAATCGATTGCCGTTTGAATCGTACAGGTCGATGCCATCAGGCAGGGCAATTGCGATTTTCGATCCGTTTGGCGAATAAAAGAATTGGTAAGTTTCGTTCACCTGAAGCAGGGTTTGGAATGTGCCGGTATCCACACTGAAAAGAATCAAATCCGGCGCGGTGACAAGCCCAGGTCCTTCCATAACGTAGTCCACTGTCATAGCCAACATATGGCTGTTGGGTACCCAGGCAAACTGATAGGGTTCGCTATCTGTAGCGATCGACGGACGGGTAATGCCGAGGAAATCGTCATGCGTAAAAATCGTGCGATGATTCGTCCCGTCCGAGGCGACAACATCCAGGGTATAGGTGAATCCGTCAGTTGTTCGAGAATAAGCCACAAGCTGGCCGTCAGTTGATATGACTGCAGTCTGAGCATCGCCGCTTTCGGTTATCTGTGTGAATGATGAATTGCCGTCTATCCAGGTGTAGACGTTATTGTCTGCAGCGACAAATGCTGCTGCAATTTGAGAGACCGATGAAGAAGCCCCAGCTGTCGGCGAAGACACAGGCGTGGCCGGGGTGGCCGGGGTGGCCGATGGAAGGGGAGTGGCGGCTGTTGACGGTGAAGCTGTTGGGTTTTGAGGCAGAGTCGGAGTCGGTGTCGCAGTACATGCTGCAAGCGCAATGATGGTCAGAAAGTAAAAGGAAAAAGCGATCGTCCTGATGGGTCTCATTCTAAAAACCTCCCACATGAATATTCTGACTATACCCCTCTGATTATAATCAAGTGGTAAACAAAATGAAACGGCGGGTTTATACCCGCCGTTTCGGTTAGACGATGCGCTGCATCACTTCTTCGAGTGTAAAGGGGAGGAAGTAGAGCGGGGGAATCTCAAGCATGGTGTATACGCCGGGGGCGAGCTTCATGACAGCGCGAGCAGCTGCGATCATCACCTGGGCAGTGGAAGCCGGATTGTGGAATGTAGTGTCGAAGTTCAGCAACTGGTTGTCCACCCCTGATGCACCTCCCTTTCGATGTATCTGGATTGCATGCCCCATATCGACAAGCGGAGCCACGTCTGGTACCTGAAAAACTCTAACTGAATCATGTTTGAAGTAGGAATCCTCGAGGATGGCACTCTTTATTTTCTCGAATTCGGCATCGGGTTCGAGCTCGAGGTACAGATCCCGGTTATGGCAGCCCGGATCGCCCGGCCGGGTAATGGAAAGCGCATCCTTAACACCGGGGTAAGATTTTGCTGCGACCGTATGACCCATACTCATGCCCGGACCATATGTCACGTAGGTCAGACCGGTGGGCGTCCAGACTTCAAACAATGCGCGGATGATGGTGCTCATTCCAGGATCCACGCCTGCGCCCATCACTGATGCAGCACCGGCCTTCAGCGCGGGTGGTTCCAGTGCATCGCGAAGATGCAAGAATGGCTCGCCGTGCATATCAAAGCAATCCACTGTCCGGATTCCTTGTTCAAGCAGCTCAGGGGCTGTTTTTTCCACATTGCGGCTGGGTACTGTCAATACTGCAACGTCGGGTTTGTCGGGAAGGTCGCGAATATCCTCGACTGTGAGCGTGCCTGGGAAGTCATTCTTTACTTTGTCTATGCAGGTTTGGCGTTCGATGATACCGAGGAGATCAAGATCTGGCGCCAACCGCACGGCACGAACCGCATACGACCCGATATGACCGCATCCTATTACAGCAACCTTGTACTTGTTTGCCATAGTCCCTCTTTTTGTCCGATGTCATTTTTTATTTCACTCAAAGCGAAACTCGATTGGATCACCGGGTTTAAGGTTCAACTCGAACCCCGTCTGGTTTTGTTTTCCGGCCTTGACGATGATATTCATATGATTGGGCATGTGCGAGAACTCATAACCTGCAAGAGCACCAATGTTTTGTCCATTGATGGATACCTTGTCGCCCTGCCACAAGACTCCGCTGCCTGCGACCTCGAAGAAACACACGTAAGCGATTCTTTCGATTCTCGATCCGGGACCGGCAGCCTCTTCGGTCAAGATCAATTCATGGATTTCATGCTTCAAGACAGCCCTGGATGGAAAAGGCGCCAGGATCAAGCCCCGATTTTCAGCCCTGGCGTGCAAGACTGCACTGACCCGAGCCATCACCGGTTCTTTGGCTGTGCATGGCATGGCATGATCGAGCAAGCGGTCTAGGTAAGGATCTTTTGGCACTTTTGCTCCTCTCGCAGACCCAACAATTCCGACCAGTTGGGTTGTTCCTCAACTTCGAGATCGAAAACCGGGATCGCACGAACTGCTTTGCGGACAGATTGTAAAAGCTCATTCCGGTCGGCGAAGGCCGGTTCGTAAGCATTTCCGTGCTTCGATCGGCGTGGGTAAAATGGATTCACAGTCAAACAAATCAAGGGAATCGACCGCAAGACTGTAAATTGAACCGCAGAATTGGCAAGCAGTTTGCCCCATTGTTCAATGTGACCCGATGTGATCATCCGTAATGGGCTGGCCATAACCAGGCTTACCGGTAAGCGTGATCGATGATCGAAATGCTCTCTTTCTAAAAGCCGGCCGAGTAATTCAGGATGGGCGACACCTGGGATGATCATCTTGCGCAGGATCATTCCCTTGGCCGCAGTGGAATCCAATACCGAAGGATCGATCAGATTTGCCGCAGGCAATGATCTGCTGCTGCCATCTTGATAGATGAAAATGCAATGCGTGGGGTGTGAAAGACCTTCGGGCTCAACAGGCAGATTGAAAAAGGAGACCAGGGCAGAAATATGTTTGGTGACTTCGTCGATTCCCGAGTTGAAGGAGGCTCCAGTTGCCAGCACCAAGCCGTCACACAAAATCATCGGGGTTAGTCTGTTCAATGCTCCATCCACCAACAACAAATCGATATCGAGCGTACGAAATCGTTCGATCAAATCAGCCAGGTCCTTCTGGCGGTTCGGCCCGGCAACCAGAACGGTGCCTTCTTCCAGAATCTCAGCAATGACGACCGCGCCCAGTATCGTCTTGCATTGGGTGGTCTGAACAATCTTGAGCTTTGCCGTGCCCGCTGCGACGCAATCCAAAGCAGTAGCTACCAGATCACCGGGCATCAAGGTATAGCGCGGTTTGGGCAATCCTGTGACGGTATCGAGTTGTTCGCCATCATATCCAATACTCGTCAAAGCAATCTTCCTGCTGCAGGCATGCAGTTCCTTCAAAGCGGAAAGAACTGTGGTGGTCTTTCCTGTATTTTTTGCTGTGCCTGCAAAGCCGATCGTTTTCATGCCTGCCTCGTGACTACTGTCCCTCTGCCCGCTCTACCCGGATACAGCCCATCTTCTGAATTTCCAAGCAGCCCTTCATAGATGCTTGCCACGAAATCTCCTCGTTTTTCGACAGCCTGGAGCACTGAAATGATATCTTCGTGAAGTCTGGACTGAATTCGTAGGGAACGGGGCGTGGCTGTGTATCCGGAGTTTCCGGTAAAACGCATCATTTCCCGTACGCCCCTCAGGGTATCGACGCGTGCCTGGGCGGTGATGGGTCCTTTTGCGTATGCCTCGTCGGAAGAAGCCATCGTGATCGCATCGACACCGAGACTGGCTGCCAGCGATGCATAGGCCGCGGTGCTGACGGCCGATTGGACGCGATCGGGGGTATGCGTCATAAAGCCTACCGGCTCGCCCGGCCATACCGGGGTATCGATAAACTCGCGCCAGATGTTGAGCTTGGCAGCGTTCATATCGATACTGTTCTCGTCCATCTCGCCGCTTATCTGCATGTAAGGGGAAAAACACATCAGCGGTTTGGGGATGGGTTTGGCTCCGAGCTTTAGAGCAAGTGCCATCATGATGAGCAAGCCGGCAAAAGTCTTATGCGGAGGAACGCCTGAGAGCTCATCGTTGCCTGGAATATCGAAGGGAATCCCGTACTGACTTGCCAGCATGATGGAGTACACCCCGTCAACAGTAAGGCGAGCTGGATCGGTTCCACCGCCGGTAGAGCCGTATGGGATGTTGATTTTGAACAGGTCGGCACCGGCTTCGGCTCCAAGGACGAGGGTCTCGGGTGTGTTCAGCCCCCGATGACCGCGAATGTTCCACACCGTTCTGAGAGACAGGAACCTCTTGATTAATTTCAGGTTTTCCAGGGTGACGATTGTGCCGTCATGCTCGTGCGTGAGCAAGCCGCTCATCAAGCCTTCGTGCTGCGCACCCCAGGAGGGATCGAAATGCAGCACTCCATCGGCACCCCACGCCTCGCTGATCTTGATGTGCATGATGTCCATCACGGGGCAGCCTGTGCCATATTGGACAAAGAACAACGGTTTGCTCCCATTAAGGCGCAGGGTTCGATAAAATTGATCATCCGCCTTTAGTAAACGCGGCAGAACTTCAATTTCATCACCTGATACTTTCCGAACACCCGCGAGCAGCCTGCCATCCCGGTAGAAAGCCTGGATTTCAGAATCGCACAAAGCGAGATATCGATCTCGCAGCGCTTTGCCTTTGCCAGTGCCCGCCTGCAAAAAGTCGACGTTTTCTTGTATCGCCTGAGACCGGATTTCAGCCCGCTCGATACCGCCGGAGGATTTGTCTTTCACCCAATCGAGAATTTGGGCGGTAATGCTGTCCAGAATCGGCTCGATCCTGGTATCGATGAATTTATAGGAATATCCTGCGGTGATATCCGGTTTGAGATTCGTCCCAACTCTGACTCTCGCAGAATCGCCGGAAGCAGGCCTGTTCTCGATGAATGCAAGAAGTGCGTTCATATCGAGATCGCCCGGGAAGATGGCGTCGAAACCGAGTTCTGCTCCGGCTTCCTTTGTGAGCGCCATGCCGCCAACTCCAAGCCTTGTCTTGTCACGCAAGCCGGCAGCATCCGCAAGATCGACGAATCTGCCAAGGATTTCTGCGGATTGATATCCCAGCGTACGGCTAACAAGGATCACATCGGGGCAGATTTCCAGGGCTTTTCCGATGGCTTCTTCTTCGTTTGTGCCAGGCGGCATGCATTCGGTGTGATAGCCGGCTTCTCTCAATCGGCGTTGGATGAGTTTGACGGCATTGTCATGGACAGGATCGAGCGGGGCAAGCAGAATCTTCTTCATTTGCCGCCGTCTTCCAACCAGAGATAATGGTCGCCGGGGTGGTGAATGTAAGCGCGCAAGCGGACTCTGGCACCAGGTCCGCTGTGTTCGAGGAAAACAACGTCACCACGGGGCAGGTTCATTTCAACCAACAATCGTTCCGCCAGCTTTCGTCCTTCTTCGGCCGAATTACAGATCAGGAAGGTCTCAATATCGATTGCATCGAGAACATGATCGGTCGCTTTGCCCAAGTTCACCTCTTCGAATTCCCTGCAGCAGCGAATCTTAATGAAACTTGAACTCAGAGATGGGCATCTGTCCATCTCTGAGCATGTTGACCATCCACTTAATCGATCACGCCTGCCGTGCGCGAGATGATTTCAATCGCTTTGAACATGGCACGGACCATCATACGTGTCGGCTGCTCGAGCAACCGGCCTTCTTCATCCAGGTTACCCACGCCGTTGGAGACCATGATGTTTGCGTCGTATGCGATGGTTGGAATCAGGCCCATCTGCGACATGCAATTCTGCAGAATATGGCTGCCTGCATACATATCTTCGATCGAGAAGACCGGAATGCCCATCTGGCCTTCTTTCCAGGTATCGGCATAATTCAGTTCGACAGAAAGGCAATTTTGCGATTTGTAGATGCTCCAGCCGGTCTGCAGCGATTTGGGAAGCGCCTCGAACTCCTGCAGAGTGATCTTATAGAGGTCATCCAATGCAGTGAGGGCAATCTGGGGACGATCTTTAAGGATCTTCATTGCCGCCAGGGTGCCCGCCAAGGCTTCTTTACCGGGGTCAAAGCCGACATATGCGGCCTTACCGTGTGAGCTCAATGTGCCATAGCGTGCGCCGTGAATCCCAAGCGCGCGGCGGATGAGCACCATCGGCTCTTCCTTGCCAATGATCAGGCCGCTTGTCGGAGCGCCGGAGGCTTTGTCCATCGAGTAGATGATCAAATCCGCACCTGTTTTACGCAGGTCGGTGCCGATGAATGGAACTCCCCAGGCATTATCCACGATATAGGGGATGTCATACTCGGCGGCAAGTTGCGCCATGCCTTTCTGGAACAAAGGAGCGCCTTCGTGGTCTTTTTCACCGTAGCCGTATCCCGGGGTGTCATATCCAAGAGATGCTATTCCCGAGAGGGTGTCTGCATTACGGGATGCCACTTCCTCGAAGCGTTTGAGTGATTTTGCAGCATCAACATGCAGCATATTGGGAATTGGATTGTATTTGATCCCGTGGCAATCGTAGGTTGCGCCTACCGGTTTGACCACGAGTGTATCGAGGTTGAAAGCCCGTTTTCCCTGGACGCCATATTCGCCTGCAGCTTCACCTCTTTCAGCATTCACCTCTTTGTACTTGGGAGGGAAGGGCCGGCCGTATGCGCCCTGGTGATGCAGATGGCGTTCGTATGGGGCGATATAGCGGGTGCGGTAGGGATCGCCTTTACCCAGGGTTGGCGGAGTGCACAGAACATCATAAGCTGTGAATAATCCGGCTTCGCAGGTATTGATCAGGGCCGCATCGTATTCATCACCGTAAAATTCCTTGACAACGTCACGGATTTGTTCATCAAGGACAGCCGAAGGGAGGACCTTACGGGCTGCATCGTGCATTGCCTCTTCCACCTCGCGTGACAACAAGCCATGGCATCCCGAGACCGCACCTGTCAAGCCCAGGTTGCCCTTGAGTGATCCTGTGATGCCAATCTCTTCGGAAAATCTCTTTGCTTCGGCATAGATCGTAGTTGCGTTTGCTTGAAGATGCTTGTACATCTGGTAACGGAATTGCCATTTCTTGGTCATGAAGTTCTCCTCTTGATGTTGGATGATTTATTCCAGGTAGCTGTTTCCGGCCGAACCCTGGCCGTTTGTCTGGTTGATTGCCTTGATAAGAGCCTGAATATCGACGTTCTCGAGCTCTGCAAGTACATTACGCAAGTGATCTTTCATCGCAGTTTCCGCAGCTTCTGCATTCTTCGATCGAATGGCTTCCAGAACTCGCCTATGTTCGATTACCGAGGTCGGTTGGGCACCTCGCTGAACGTTCGAGAGGACCCTGAATCTTTGAATGTGGTCATCGAGGTTCGCAAGGATGGCGCGCAGGCGTTGATTTCCCGATTTCTCGAGGATCAGTCGATGAAAACGTTTGTTGAGTTCAGATGCGTTCAACAGCTCACCCGACTTGAGCATGGCTGCCTGATCGGCAAGGATCTGGGCGGCCTGCTGAAGATCAGCAGTTGTGAAATGCGAGGTCGCCTCGCGGGCGGCCAACCCTTCGAGAACCGCGCGTATCTCAAACACTTCCATCACCGATTGAGCCGTGATATCGGTAACGTAAGTCCCTTTGTAGATAATCTTGGTCACCAGGCCTTCGCGCTCCAGGCGGGTGAGCGCATCTCTCACTGGAGTCTTGCTGATGTTGAGTTGATTCGAAAGCTCTGCTTCAACCAGCGCATCTCCGGGCTTGAGATGGAACTCTAGAATGGCTTTCTTAATGGCATCATAAGCGAATTTTTCAAGGGATACAGGTGCGGGTGAATTTGGAAGCATGACAAGATTATATCATATATGATATATGATTCAAATAAGCAATCCGGAAAGGGGAGGTGAGGATAAGGCTGCTCACGCACGATTCTTATTAAGTAGATTCAGATAAACAGTAGTTGGAGGAATGGGAGACTAAAGACGCTCGACTTCAATCGAGCCATTTCGCCGCTGAAGACGGCAGTTCGGCGACCGAAGCAACCTTCAGGGTGCAGGTAGGTACACTCTCAATGAATTGTTTGCCATAACGTTTGGTAATGATGCGACGGTCCAGGATGGCGACGACACCCCGGTCCGATTGGGTTCGAATCAAGCGGCCAAAACCCTGCCTGAACCGCAAAATCGCTTCCGGAAGGCTGTATTCATTGAAGGGATCTTCGAAGGTCTCCGAGCGGGCGGCGATAATGGGATCTGAAGGAACATCGAAGGGTAACTTGACGATCGCAAGCACCGAAAGCGCCTGCCCGGGGATATCCACGCCTTCCCAGAATGCGCGGGTTCCCAAGAGAACGGCTTGCTCGGCTTCGCGGAAAGTCTCGAGCAATGTGTTCGTGGACGCCCCTTCACCCTGCTCATAGACTTCGATATCTGCTTCTGCCAGTGCAGGGGCGATTGCCACAGAGGTTTTGCGCAATTGGGCATAGGACGTGAATAATGCCAGCATGCGGCCATGTGTAGCTTTTGCAAGGCGTACAAGCGTCTGTTCCACCATGCGCTGGTACGCACCTGCATCTGATGGCTCGGGGATATCGTTGCATAAATACAATAAGGTTGAATTCTCGTAGTCGAAAGGCGAACCGAGCACCAGTTCCAGAGCTTCGTCGGCATTCAAGCGGTTGCGCAGATAATCGAATTCGCCATTGGTGGTCAGCGTTGCAGAGGTAAGCACGACGCATGTTTTCTCGTGCCAGAGGTACTGCTCCATCAAAGGTCCTACGTGCAGGGGAGCTGCCTGCAAGGTTAATTTGAAGTTGTTTGGCAGCAATTCTGACCAATAAACATAATCAGCGTCGGGTTTGCTGACCATTTTGTTCAGATATTCATCAGCTTCGAGCAATCTCAGCCGCAGACTTGATAGGGAACCGAGTGTATCCTGCACTTGCTCTTCCGGATCTTCGATCAAGTTTCCGATCGTCTCGATGAAATCGGCAAGCAGGCTAAGCGTGCTTTGCATCAGGCTTTCTGTATTGTCCCAGGCGATCTCAACTTCTGACCAGATTGGCAGGGTGCGTGTAGAGGGAAGTAACCGAATCTGCTGGCCATACCCTCCCAGCGACTGGCCATCCCGTTGTTCTTCCATAAAGAATTCCATGCTGCGAACGAAAGCTGAGAATTCGTTTTCAAGTTTGAAGAGGAGGTCTGTCAGCTTGTGTACTGATTGATTCAGCGCCGCAAAATCTGAAGGCCGCAGTTCATGCGAGAGTAAGGTCAGCAGCCGGCCGAGCATCCCGCTGGATGATCCGCCAATCTCACGCAAGAGACGAATAAAATCCATCTGGTTGATCTTGAAGCTCAAAGCGTTGGTTGATGCTTCCTCAAGATGATGGGCTTCATCAACGATGAGATAGCTATATTCGGGCAATACACGGCTTCCGGTGATCACGTCTGCCAGAAGCAGGGCGTGGTTGACCACGAGGATATGAGCAGATTGAGCGGCCATATGCATGCGATAGAAGGGGCAGGCGCCGCCGGTACGCGACATGCAAACTTCAGCCTTACAACCCTCATCTTCTGCAGAAATTCGAGACCACACCTCGCGCTCACTCGGTCCATTAAGATTGATCTCGCTGCGATCGCCGCTGCCGCCATGGTCAAGCCATACCAACACCTTGGCAAGCACCCTGAGTTCATCAACGGTTTCGGGTGAGGTCTTCCTGAGCATCTCGAATCTACGCGGGCATAAATAGTTGCCGCGGCCTTTGACAACCACCGCCCTAACCTCAGAACCCAATGCTGAAGCCAGGTCTGGGATATCTTTTTTGATAAGTTGATCCTGGAGGGTAATTGTGTTGGTCGAGATGACCACCCGGGTCGAGTTTTGCAGCGCCCACTCGACTGCAGGGATGAGGTAGGCGAAAGATTTGCCAGTTCCGGTGCCTGCTTCGACCATCAAATGATCACCGTTGGAAAAAGCTTTGGCAATTGCCCGCAGCATCTCGATCTGTTGAGGGCGGCTTTCGAACGAATCGAAATAATGGGCAAAAGGCCCGCCATATTCGAGCTTTGCGGACATGTCATCGATGTCCAGCGGGGTGGGTGTCTCAACAGGGATCAGCGGAGGGTAGGCTTTTAGCGGACTTTTAAAAAGTGCGCCCAGGTCGGTCTCTGCCGTCTTGCGGGCTTCGATTCCCTGGCGGGCTCGCTCGCGCAATGCCTGTTCGAAGATCAAGCTGCCATCCCATTGCAGGGATTCGCCCATTCGAACAATCTGATTCAAGATTTCGTAGGGAAGCTCAAGTACCTTCTGATAGAGCTGCTGCAGAACTGCGTGAGCCAGGCGCGCATCGTCAAGTGCGCGATGCGAATTGGGAATCAGGATTCCAAGTGTTTGGCCGAGCGTTCCAAGGTTATAGCGGCTGTTCGATGGGAGGGTGATTGCAGCGAGCTCATAGGTATCGATGGCATGGTTCAATTTGAGGATGTTCTGCCTGCGCATGAACGACAGATCGAATTGGACATTATGCCCGACGACAGGATCGGAGCCAATAAAGTCAACGACATTCTGCAAAACTGCCTTGATCGGAGGGGCGTTACGCACCATCTCGTTCGAGATGCCGGTCAATTGGGTGATCAATGGGGGTATCGGCCGGCCCGGATTGATCAGTTGGGAATATTCGGATTCAACTCGATGGCCATTGAAGCGGACAATTCCGATTTCGATAATGGCATCACGTTGCGGGTCGAGTCCGGTAGTTTCGATGTCGAGGGCAACCATGGAAGGCATGCAGGGATTATATCATAGGGGTATATTTGGCCTGGTTCGATCCCCCCAATCGTGAGCGTTTTATATTTCGGATACCTGGGGTAAGATTAACCAATTCTCTCTTTGGGAGCCTGGCATGGAACAAATGCATAATGGAATTTTTCGCGTAGAACTCTCTCCTGAGGAGGGATGGTTCTCTTTTATTACCCAAGATGAAGAGCTGCCCAATCTTCTTCGCAGCAGGTTGCGCCTGGAATACCGGGTGGGTGGGAAAAAAGTATCAACACCCACCGGCGCATGGCAGGTGAATTCGACCAGGCGTAGTACCGAGCGCCTCACAACTCAAGGGGATACGGAGATTATCCATTTCGAACTTGCCCAAGATGGCAATGGCATCGCTTTAGCCCTGGATTTTGGCATTGTCCGGGAATACCCTCTCATACTCTGGAAAGCGTCAGTAAAGAATCAGGGTAGCCAACCGGTCAGGATCGAGCGGATGATGCAGCTCGATCTCAATTCAAGAACAGGGAAAGTTGATTTCGAAAAAGCGAGAAAACCTTCGGACATGGGCTTCTTTACCAACGGCTGGCAGTCCTGGTCGACGACGCAATGGTATCCTGCCGATGAACCCATGCAGATCAGCCGATTGGGCAGTGCGCAGCTTCCCATGATTCAGTATGCGGGAACGCCGCTTCTCAAAAAGAAAGGTCATTTCAGCAGCGACTTCTTTGCTGCAATCGGAGACCGCAAATCTCGCAATGGATTCCTCATGGGATTTCTATCTCAAAAAGAGCAATTTGGATCGATCACCTGCTCCTTTGGCAGATCGATCTCGTTACAAATGTGGGCTAACGGAGACGATGTACGACTGGATCCCGGGCGAACGTTTTCCACCGATTGGGCCGTCTTCAATCCCATTCAGCTCGATCACCGTGATCCCCTTGGGAAATACACCGAAGCAGTTGCACGAGAGAATGCCGTCCGGCTGCCGGCGGACGTCCCGGTGGGTTGGTGCTCATGGTATCAGTACTACACCAGGGTGACGGCTGCCGATGTCGAAAAGAATCTCAATTTTATCCTGGATAAGCAGGAAGAACTGCCAGTTCAACTTGTTCAAATCGATGATGGGTTCGAAACCCAGGTTGGCGATTGGTTCAGCTTCAAGGACTCATTCAAAGAAGGTGTGAAATCGCTTGCCGATTCTATTTCGAGCCAGGGGTTAACTCCCGGATTGTGGCTTGCTCCGTTTGCAGTCCATCCCAAATCGCAATTGATGAAAGACCACCCGGATTGGATCTTGCGCACCGCTCGAGGAAAGCCGGTCAACGCGGGGTTTGGCTGGGGGACCTTTTTCACCGGCCTGGATCTGACGGTTCCGGAAGCTCTTGCATATGCAGCGAAGGTCGTGCGAACGGCCGAGACCGAATGGGGTTTTCCATACCTCAAGTTGGATTTTCTGTATACCGCAGCATTGCCCGGAGTATATCGTGATGAGACGGTGACGCGGGCTCAAGTCATGCGGATGGGCATGCAGACGATCCGGGATGCCGTTGGTCAAAACACATTCCTTCTAGGATGCGGCGCGCCGCTTGGCAGCGTGATTGGCCTGGTGGATGCCAACCGGATCGGCCCGGATGTGAGCGGAGATTGGGCACCCCGCGTGGGCATCATCCAGGGCATGGTTGCGAACGAGCTGGGCGTACCTTGCGCGCGGAATTCGATTCGGAGCATTATCACGCGCGCAAACTTGAATCGCCGCTGGTGGATCAATGATCCTGATTGCCTGTTGATTCGCCCCAAAATGGCTCTTAAGGCTCACGAGGTGCGCTCGCTTGCTTCAGTGATTGCATTAACCGGGGGCGCGTTGCTCATTTCGGATAATCTGACCGACGTGCCTGAGGATCGATTGCGAATTGCCGAATCACTTCTTCCACCAATCGGAGAGCAGGCGAGGGTGATCGATTGGTTCGATCGCAAGATGCCCGAGAAGCTTCGAGTTGATCTGGACAACGAAACCGGCGGGTGGACTGTGCTTGGCGCCTTCAATTGGGACGATGTGCCCCATGATTTTACGCTCACGCCGGCGAGTTTCGGCCTGGACGATGGGGAATACTGGCTGTGCGAATTTTGGAGCGGGCATTTACGCCGCTTCAGCAGCGACCACCCTGCGCGATACAGGCAAGTCCCTGCTCACAGCGGCTTGGTATTGAGTGCGCGGATCGCAGAACCCGGAAAGGCCGTCTATATTGGCAGTGATCTGCATATTTCACAGGGAATGGAGGTCTCCTCCTGGCAGGAGACCGGGGGGGGGCTTGAGATCAAATTTCGGCTGCCGCGCACGGCGCAAGGGAATATTGTGATCAGCGTGCCGAAAACGGTTGGTCAGGTGCTGCTGAATGGATTACCGGTCGAATTCATCCAGCAAAATGCTGAGCTGCTGCAAATCCCGCTGATGGTGGAGGGGTTCGCGGATGTGGAAGTGATTTATACCGCATGAAAAAGAGGCGCACCATGGTGCGCCTCTTTTTTTTCCAAACAAACATGCGGCTAATGGAAAATGATGCTTCCATTGCCAATGTTGACCAGGCTGCCGGTGTCGTAGACAATGCCGCTGGCATCCCAGATCATGACTTTGATCTGATCAGGTGAATCATCCTTTAACGTGATCAGGAAATTGTATTCACCTTCGCCGTTGATTGTCCCGCTTCCTTTCAGCATGGCAATGTTACCTACCTGTGATAGCCAGTCATAACCGGTGCTCTCGAAGAGCATATCATTGCCAAGATCCAATTCAGTATCCCCTGTCAGTACAGTGGATCTGTTCTTGTATTTGGCTGCAAAGTCAAATTTCGCCTTGTAGACGTCCACGGGAGACGTAAACCAGCCACCGCCGGAGACAAAGCCACCATACTCCAGGCTCATTGCAAAGGTGGCTGCGTTTGGATCGTGGTCGCTGGTACCGCGGGCGATATCACCGGGGTACTCGGCAGGGAAGTCGCTGTTGATGTGGGCGATCTTGAAGTCCTGCAGCGTTCCGAGCAGGGGTTGGTTGACGAACATCTGGTCCAATGTCTGCGCCATGCCTAGGTAAACATAGCTGTAGGCTGCTTCAGGTGCAGTGCCAAGGAGCACTCCCCAGAGGTTCTGCAGTCCAAGAGCGGGTTCGTACAACGCACCCAATTGCTCCGGAGCATCCAGGGATGTGTTGTCAGGTTCGGGGTAGACGTTGAGGTCGCCGCCCATCACGATTTTGGCGTCAGGGTTGACCGTCTCGAGATAGCTGATGATGGCTGCGTTGTACCTGGCCTGCTCGGTGCGGTGTTCCACGCAGCTATCGGGTCCGCTCTTGAAGTGGTTGTTGATTACATACACATCATTGTAGAAAGGATCGCCGATCTCGCCGACAAAAATGCGGAAGAGGGCCACGCTGGCCGCGCGCGGGAAGACCCAACTGGTTTCACAGGCTGAAATTCCTTCCGGCAGCACAGCATTCAATGTCTTTGGATTGGAGATGTCACTGTTGGCGGGGACACCTGCGCCTGGATAGTCGATCGCAGGAGTAGTGCCCAGGATGGGATCGCCAGTGGGATCGACGAGTTCCACCCGATCGGTGCGATACATGAATGCGGGCGCGATGCCCCGCAAATCAGAGCTATCGCGGTCGAAGGCAGAGTCGTATGATGGACCTCCAAGATTCGCGATCTCGATCGCTAGATCCTGAAGCACATCCGGTTTTCCGTCTGCATTGTTGACTTCGCCGCAATCGAGCGCTCCATCGGTCACTTTGCAGATATCCTGGTTTTCCACTTCCTGCACCATCAGGACGTCAGGGCTGTGCAAATCGTCGATGATCTGAAGTGCAATGTCGTGTATCCGGGCCTGATAGGCTTCCAGGCTGGCGGGCACGTAGTTGAAGGGCGCTGAGATTTTATCGATGAAGGGTGGCACCGCAGGGCAACCTGGATCTCCGGCGAAATCGCACCCGGAAAACGGATTATTGCGATAGTCATACAGGTTCTCGAGATTGTAGTCGACGATGTTGTAAGCAACAGTACGATCCGTGATCTCTTGAACAGGGTTGTTGGCAGCCGGATCCACGCCTTCAGCATAAGTCGGTTGATCCGTAATCTCGATCCTGTACTTGCTGTAGGTGTAGTTCAACCCTCCTGATGGGGCATTCGTAACAGTATCGAATGTCCGTGCCGGGCTGATCAGCTCGTATTGATTTTCGGCAGTGAATTTAATGCCCAGGCTTCCCATCAGGATGCGATAGCCGTTACCATCCCAGACCGTTGGATCATAATTGTCATCCAGTGGGTTCGCGTCGCGAAAAGCCCGGCGCTCGTATGGGTCAACGCGTTGGGCAATCGTGCTGTCGGGACCAGCGATCCAGACTTCTGCATCCGCAGGGCTAAACACATTGCGGCCGCCGAGCACGATGCTATCTTCAGGCACCTGCACGCGCATGCCTTGCATGCGTTCCCAATAGCGGTTAGCGTCCGCCAGGCTGACTGGCGGGTCAGCCACGACGGGGGCAATCTCAGTGTCGATATCGATCCCACTGTGTTCAATATAGATCAAGGTTGGACCCGTAAGCTCGGTCATATTGTAGTATTCACTGATTTTGCCTGTGATGACGATTTCATCGCCGACTACAGGCGTGTAATACCCGAATGGCGCCTTGATATCTGGATATGTCCCCATATAGACGAAAAGGCCATCGGAAGTGTCCGGATTCCCATCCGCTGTCGCTGCTGTATTCTGGATAAATATCCCATAATAAGGTTTTGCGGGATTGGCGGTTGCTTGAAGGGTATTTTCGTAGACCACAGCCTTAACGGTGACAGTCTGACCTACATAGGGTGACACGTGCGCAGTTCCGTTATCCGCATCTGCGACTACCCCATTGACTGTTCCGATGGGAAGGATTGACAAAAGCGTAATCGGGATTTGTCTTGTGTCGGACCGACCTTCGGCGTCGCTAAAGGTGCAGACTGGGTAGCTCGTGCCAGGAGTGGTATCGGCAGTGGAAAATGAGAATACACTGTCATCAGCTACAAGGTCGCCGTGCGTTGCATCATCGTATAATGGCTGCGTTGTAGAACCGCCGATGGAGCTCAGGTCGCATGTGACGGTAATTCCTGTGCTTGCCGGGTCTAAGCCCGGGCTCACTGCCATTGTGAGCAATGCCGTTTCACCTTCTCCAACATAAGCAGGCGTCGCAAGGCCAACTGCACTGAAGGGGTAGAGGCTGTTTCTTGGGTTCGGCGCGCCTACAATAAAATCATTGAAGTTATTATCCGTATCGATCGAGCCGTCTCCATTACGCAGCACAGCAGTTGTGTTACCTGGAGCTGCGGTAGGGGAGCCTTCAAAGCAACTAGCGCTTCCAAAACCTACAAAATCGACAACAGCTGGATTGCTAAGGGGACAACCGCCCGTCAAAGCCGTGGCGTTATTCACCAATGCAACTTTCCCAGCCGTTGCAGACATAAAAATGTTACCGACAGCATCAGGTGGAGGAAGGTAGATGGTACCTCCGGAGCCTGCTGCCTCTTGAACCAGGTAATAATGTCCCGGCTGGATCAAACCTGACAAGGTGGTCTTATTTGTCCAGGATGTTCCTGCGGCTGAAGCGTATTGGACAGTCCAACCGGTGACGTCCACTGCTGAAGAACCCAGGTTGTAGAGTTCGATGAAGTCATTCTTATATGTGGCGCCAGAGTTTCCCCCACCGCCATAGATTTGGCTGATGACGATTGTGGTCGAGACAGCTTGAACCGGTCGTGCGGGGACGAATCCGAGCACAACCGCTGTAATCACAATTACAGACAGCAACAACTGGAAAGTCTTTTTCATGCGATTCCTCCGTTCAAACAAATGAATACGAGAAAGTTGAAAAAACTTCCGCGGCAATTGGGATATTTGTCAATCAGTGGGAGTGGTGAGCCGTGGCCTTCGAGCCAGACACTTTTTTACTAATTTAGAATTAAGTGCATTTATTATTTTAGTGATAATTCTAAGAAATTCAAGTAAAAAGGCCAACATCCAAATCTCGGATGTTGGCCTTGTGAATATTTCGAGATGCTTTAGGGAGCAGTCGGCGGAAGAGGCGGGATTCCAGCCATTTGAACTTTCCTGGTTTTGCGGGTGATCGCGCGAATGATGAAGTAGGCAGGGACACCGATGAGCACCAGGAGCGGCAGAACATAGATACCAAACCAGATCAAGACTGTTCCAAGGCCCTTCAATGTGTCGACCAGGGATTGGAGAGCATCGGCCGCGATCCCTTTGGGCTCCCATCCGGCGACTGTGATGGGAGCAATCGTCTCCTTGGCCTGAAGGGTGACATTGATCAGCGATTTTGCAGTTGCCTGATCATAATACTGAATTTGACCTTTCAGAACCTCGATCTGCTGCTCGATATCCTTCTTTTGGTTATAGATGGCAAGCACATCTTCGGTTTTTGTTGCGTTTTTGTAAAAGGAAGCGAGTTCTACTTGAGCTTCTTCCAGGTTCTTTAGCCGCGATTTCAGGTCGGTGTAGGTTTGAGTGATGTCCTGGCCGGTGACGTTTTCGGTGATCACGTATTTCGTCGTGTCGCCGGTCAGTGCTTTGATCTGGTCAAGCGCATCGTTCAGTTTGTCTGCAGGAACACGGATCGATACGTAAGCCACTGGGACTTCCACTCCCTGGCCGGTTTGGGTTTTGTACAAATTTGTGCTGACGACCAGTCCGCCCATGTTTGCGGCGAGTTTCTGAATGTCGGCCATCGATTTGGTGGGATCGTCGACGGCGATCTCGAGATCAGCGTTGTAGACGATCATCTGCAGCTCAGGCTGCGCGGGGGAAGCAACATAGTTTGCCGATCCAGCAGCGGTTTGACCGGTTACTGCTCCGAGAGGCGCTTCTGGCTGCATCTCTGCAGAAGATCTGGACTGATCGGCACCCTTTGAGTTGAAGTATTCCAGGGCTGGCGCAACCGTTGGTGCGGCCTGGGCACAGGCGGCCAGAACTAATACGAGCAAGGCAATAGAAGCAACTACTCGAAATGCTTTCATCATTTTCTCCTCATTTACATTAGGCGGTCAATGCCAAGACGAACGCGGCAGTGTAAAAGTTCCCCCTACCAACCTTCTGCAAGGCGATGAGCGTGCTTTTCGGGGAGTCCTGCAGCGATGATCCGATTTTGGACTGAGGCAATATCGTATTCGATGCGGCGGATGCGCCATGTCATGTTCTCCGGGTCGAGAATCGCAAAAGATGCTTTCGGATTATGATCGCGCGGCTGGCCGACAGAACCCGGATTCAAGATCTTGCGTCCTGTCAATTTGACCTGATCCGTCGATTTCACCAGTTCTCGCTTGACCTGTTTCGAGGTTTCGTCTTCGGTAAACGCAAGCGGCAAGTGGGTGTGGCCCACGAGAGCGAATGGCGTTTCAAAATAAGAGAAGTTGAGCAAGGCGGTGTATGGATCGAGAACATATTCCCAAATGGGGCTGCGCGGGCTGGCATGGACAAGCGTAAAGACCGAAGACCCGCGCCTTTCCGGCAATGATTTGAGATATTCGAAATTAGCAGGCTTCAATACCGATTTGGTCCAGTGGATGGAAAGGGAAGCGTCATGGTTGAACTTTTCCAGATCAAGGGCATCGATCACTGCTGCATCGTGGTTGCCCATGAGGCAGGTGAGATTGGGTAAAGCTTGAATTCGCTCGACGCATTCGTTTGGATCAGGGCCGTATCCAACAAGGTCTCCCAGGCACCAAACCGCATCCACCATGGCATTTGCAGCAATCACTGCCTCGAGGGCAGTGATATTTGCATGGATATCTGAAATTACTAGAATACGCATCGGCATCTCATCAGGGATAAATAGATTAGGAATGATTGTACATGAACCTGCGAAATATGGATACGGATTTTAAGATTCAATTAGCGTATGGCTTCGATAATCTCCGCAGCATAATCGTAACGGTGAAACGCAGGCATCAAATAAACTCCCTGAACCAGAGGTCGTATTTGTTCGATGAGATCCACAGTCGCCGCAATACCTGTCTGAGCCCCTTTTTCGCCGCTTGTCCGCATCCGCTCTATGGTTTGATTTGGGATGACGATTCCCGGCACTTCTTGTTGCAGGAAGTTGGCATGCCGGACACTTGCGAGCGGCAAAAGACCCACAAGCAGCGGGATCTGGAGTTTTCCAAATTCACTTTCATATGTTTCCAGGAAACGAGAAACCAGGCGGGCATCATAGATGGGCTGGGTAAGGATGAAATCAGAGCCTGCCGATAGTTTTCTGCGCAATTTCTTGATTTCATCAACAAGATCAGCAGGATTCAGGTTCAATGCACATCCAGCGAAGAAACTGGTTGGCTGGCCGATATCGGAACCTGCATGGTCTACACCGGCGTTGAACCCCTGCTTGATAAGTTTGATCAACCCCGAGGGCACCAGATCGAAATTATTGTTTGCTGCCGGGTAATCGCCGATCTCGGTGGGATCACCCATGACGACAAACACGTTGCGTACATCCAGGGCATGGGCAGCCAACAGGTCGCCCTGCACCCGCAGCAGGTTGCGTCCACGGGTTGGAAAATGCAGCACCGTTTCGATTCCCACTTTGCTCTGGATCAAGCTGCAGACCGCCCAGGGGCTCATGCGCATGCGCGCCATGGGGCTGTCTGCCACATCGATCACGTCGGCTCCTGCTTCAGCCAGCAAGCTGGCTCCGGCCAGGAGCTTATGTGTCGAAAGGCCTCGCGGTGGATCCATTTCTACAGCAATAACGAAATTGCCATTTTTGAGTTTCTCAGCGAGCCGTGTCGGTGATTGGGCTGTGGATTCGTTCGAATCGCCATTCACATCGATGCTTTCAAATACGATTTCGTTTACTTCGATTTGCGGATTGTCTTCGACGGCTTTAGCCATTGCTGCAATGTGCGCAGGTGTAGTACCGCAACATCCGCCCAGAACACAGGCGCCTTCATGCAAGAACGATAACGCATACTCCCCAAAGTACCCCGCGCCTGCAGGATACATGATCCTTCCTTCCACTTGATGTGGCCAACCGGCGTTTGGCATAACCGAGTAACGCGCGTCGGGGACTCTTTCCCTCATCGACTTGAGAAGGTTCAGGATCTGGTTCGGTCCGCCGGAGCAATTGATGCCAATCACATCTGCCCCGGCATCCTTGAGCTTCCTGGCAACCTTTGCCGGAGGATCACCCAGCAGGGTCAAATTATCCCGGGTAAATGTCATCGATGCCAGGACAGGCAGGTTTGGAGCGACTTCCCGGGCAGCCTTCACGGCTTCCACCGCTTCATACAAATCTGCCATGGTCTCGATCAGAATGAGGTCGACGTTGGCGGATGCCAATGCCGCGATTTGCTCGGCAAAGGCGGCGCGAGCCTGTTCGAGTTGAACGCGTCCAAAAGGAGCGATCCGTACGCCGAGGGGTCCAACGTCACCGGCGATCAAAACGTCTTTACCGCTTTGTTCGACAGCTTTGCGGGCAATCTCGACCCCGGCGGTGTTGATTTGTTTTAGTTTGTCTGCCAACCCATGTTGGGTCAATTTGAAGCGGTTGGCGCCAAAGGTGTTGGTCTGGATCATATTGGAGCCTGCGGCAATATACTCAAGGTGAATTTGCGCCACAAGCTCGGCATTTTCAAGATTCAGAGCATCAAAACAAACATCAGGATTTGCTCCGCGGCTGTACAGCATCGTACCCATCGCGCCATCCGAAATGATCGGCTGGTGATTGGAAATCTTATCGATAAACTTACCCCTAATCTCGCTCATTTGCCTCAACCTAGTCTTTCATCAACTGATCCAAACGTGATTCACCAATATTGAAGTATTTCGCCTGTGGGTGGTGCAGGATGATTGCCGCTGTCGATTGTTCAGGTACCAGCTGATATGCTGCAGTCAGAGACATGCCCAATTCTTTCGAAGCAGGCAGAAGCTCGAAGACTTTGGCATGGTCCGAAACGTCTGGAATGGCAGGATAGCCCCAAGAGTAGCGCTTGCCCTGGTTTACAGGCAGCCCGAGCTCGTGGCGGACATAGCGGTGCAAATATTCTGCAGTGGCTTCTGCAGTTTGGACGGCCAAACCATGCGTGAAGTAAGCCTCAGAATAATTTCCTTCAGTCTGAAGGCGGTCGAAGCGTTCTGTGGCGTCCTTACCAACGGTGACCACCTGGAACCCGACCACATCCATGATTCCCGTATCCCGGCCGGCAAAATAATCCGCCAGGCAAAGTCCATCTCCGCCATCCTGCCTGGGGAAGCTGAAACGAACTAGTTCTTCGGGCTTGTTGCTTTCCACTGATTCCAGCGTGTAGACGAGCAGGTCTTCATTAACAGACTGGGCAGGCCAGAATCCGTAGATACCCTGAGGCTTCAGCCAGGCTTCCGTCAGCGCTGACTTTTGCATACTGGCAAGTCTCTCTTCGTATTCCTGCCGCAGCATTTCCCATTCTTCGCCGTGCCTGTTCTTGGCTCCCCACGAGAGGCGGAATAATTCGTTCTTCGCCAAATGCTGGAAGACAATTTCGAGCGGTATTTGTTTTACGACATGGGCGCCCCACGATGGTGGATGTGGAATCTTTACCGCTGGTTCAACAGCCGAGCTGTGCGAAGCGGCATGAGCTGCCCTGGGTGTCACATCCTCTAATTCGGCAATCGATTCCTGGTGGATCTTCGAAACCAGATCTCTGCGAGTTTCTGGAACAACCAGAGCATCCATCGTTGAGAGCCCCTCGAAAGCATCCTTACAATAGAACACGCCCGGCTCATAGGTCGATCCATCTTCGGTTTGCAGGATACGCCGTCCGAATTTGCGGTTGATGGCTGCTCCACCGATCAAAACCGGTATCTTGAGTCCACGCCGCTGTAATTCGTTGACAATCAAGGGCATTTGCTTGCTCGTACTGACCAGCAAAGCGCTCAACCCTATCGCATCCGCCTTGGCTTCCACCGCCTTGGAGATGATGATGTCTGCAGGAACTTGTTTACCCAGGTCGATGACTTTATATCCATTATTGGACAGGATTGTTTTTACCAGGTTCTTGCCAATATCGTGCACGTCGCCATACACCGTCGCCAAAACGAGGATTCCTTTGCTCGTTCCCTCCTTACGGTCGAGATATGTTTCCAAGTGCGATACGGCTTTTTTCATCACTTCAGCCGATTGGAGTACAAATGGCAGGATCAATTCTCCCGAGCCGAACTTATCGCCGACTTCCTTCATTGCAGGCAGCAGCACGTGATTAAGGACTTCGACTGCTCTTTGATCCTTCGAGATCGAGGAATCACCCTCGTCGACAAGATGATCGATGTCCGATTCGATTTCATCTTTGTATCGGTGGACGACCTTCCAGTGCAGGCGCTCGGCAACGGTCATTTTCTGTAATGCTTCCTGCTGCTGATCTTTCCTGGCTTCTCCCGGGCCTGCTGCCTGGAAGTATTCGATCACTTTTTGAAGCGCATCTGGTCGCCGATTGAAAACGAGATCTTCCGTCAGATCGCGTTGCTCCTGGGATATCTCAGGGTATGGGGTAATAGTCGCAGGATTGACGATTGCCATATCCAGCCCGGCCTGTACTGCGTGATGGAGCATCACCGAGTTGATGACCGCCCTCGCGTTTGGCTGCAAGCCGAAGGAAACATTGCTCACTCCCAATGATGTGAGCACGCCTGGCAATGCTGATTTGATCAGGGTGATCCCTTTGAGCGTTTCGATGGCAGATTGGTTGAACTCGGGATCGCCGGTGGCCAGGGTGAAGGTGAGCGCATCGAAGACCAGGTCTTGCGGACGAAGCCCGTACTCATCGACAGCAATATCGTAGATTTTGCGGGCAACCTCAAGCTTGCGTTCAGCAGTCTTCGCCATGCCTTGCTCATCAATCGTCAGGCAGATGACCGCGGCGTTGTACTTTTTCGACAGTGTGAAAATGCGATCTGCCTTTGTTCTTCCGCCTTCGAGATGGGTTGAATTAATCAAACAGCGACCTGGAGCGGTCTTGAGCGCGGCTTCGAGCACGTCCGGTTCGGTGGTGTCAATGACCAGTGGAAGGCGAATGCTCGGCGAGATGGTTTTGACCAGGCGGACCATGGTCTCTGCTTCATTGCCGCGTTCGGTGAGTGCCACGCACAGGTCCAACCCATGAGCGCCGCTCTCCACCTGCTGTTGAGCCAGGGTGAGGATGCTGTCAAAATCGTCTGCCAATACCATCTTCTTGAAGTTACGGCTGCCCTGAGTGTTCAATCGTTCTGCGATGAAAAATGGAGCGGGTTCCTGCGTCATGGGCTGTGCAGTCAGGGACGATGCGAGCTTCGGCATCGAGGGGATTTCGTGCAAAATGGGCCGCATCCCCTTGATGCGATCTACCAACGTCTTGAGATGCTCCGGCGTCGTGCCGCAACAGCCTCCAAGCACACGAACTCCAAACTTCTCTGCATATTCCTGCAATGCTACGGCAAATGGTTCGGGCTCCAGGGGATAGACAGCCTGACCATCGACGTTCAAAGGCAATCCGGCATTCGGGATGCATGAAACAGGCAGGGAAGTATTCTCGCTCAAATACCTCAACGGCTCGCGCATGAAATCCGGGCCGGTTGAGCAATTCATGCCGATCACATCGATGGGTAATTCTTCGAGTATGGCCAGGATGGCAGAGATATCGGTACCGAGCAGCATCCGCCCGGTTGTGTCCAGGGTCACCTGCGCCTGGATGGGGAGGTAGATTCCCGTTTCCTCGTAGGCTTCCTGTATTCCCTGGATCACGGCTTTGACTTCGAGAATATCCTGTGAGGTCTCGATAAGCAAAAGGTCGACTCCGCCTTCGATCAGACCGCGGGCCTGTTCCTTGAAAACATTCTTCAGATCATCAAAGGAGACGTTTGACAGTTCTGGATCGCTCATCGAGGGCAATTTGCCCGAAGGTCCCATCGAACCTGCAACGAAACGCGGATGGTCGGGAGAGCCATATTCATCTGCTAGCCGGCGCGCAAGAGCCGCGGCGGCATGATTCATTTCCATAACCCGGCCGGCCAGCCCGTACTCCGCCATGGTGATCCGATTTGCCCGAAAAGTACAAGTTTCGATCACGTCTACACCGGCGTCCAGGAATGACCTGTGAACCTTTTCCACTGCCGCCGGGTAGCTGATGACTAAATAATCGTTACAACCGACGTACTTTTCTCCGCCGAATTCCCTGGCAGTCAGGTTCTGCTTTTGAAGATTCGTCCCCATGGCGCCATCGAAAATCAGGATCCTGCGATCGAGTTCATCTAGATATTTCCGGTTCGTATATTTTCGGTTCACCTGAATCTCCTCAATTAGATCGCCTGTTATAAAAAAACCTCTCCAGGAAAGAGAGGCATAAAATGCTGTTTCTCTCATCTTCCAGATCGACCTTATAAAGCGTTTTACTCAAGGTCGCTGCCGGATTTGGCACCTGACTTTCGGTTGCCGAGGCTTCACAGGGCCGGTCCCTCCGCCTCTCTGGATGAGCGGGTAGGCATTTCGCCTCCCAAGATTCTAAAAATTCTACCACGGAAAGGAGTGCTTTTCAAATATCGCTATCCATATTTCAACTGCAAAACAAGAGGATTATTGCTTGATGGAAACGCATGCCTGTAGTAGTATCAACTCATACTTTAGCCAATGGAGGAAGATGTGAAGGCAAAGGTGCTTATCGGATTATTGGTAATGATCATCGTTGGAGCACTCGGTTTGTCTGCCTGCGGAAAGTCTGACGAGCAAAAAGCTCTCGATGCAGTTCAAGCTTATGCGGATGCGATGAACAAAGAAGATGCAACTGCTGTCCGCGCTTCGATGCACCGGGACAACCCGAGCTACTTTTATATCATGCAGCAGCTGCCCGGGTATTTTAGTCTATACAATGTGAAAGTATCCTTCGATGAGATGAAGTACGTGGGCGTCACTGATGGCGTGGCAACCGTTGATGTAGTGATGACGACGGTTAAAACTGACCAATCTGATTTCAAGGATAATCGTATTACTGCACAATTCAAGTTGAAGCAGCAGGATGGCGAATGGAAGGTGCTCGACATTGCCTACGACCCTGCTAAAGATATCGAGTATCTGACGCCTCAGCCCTGACATTCATTGGTGGGAGTTTTGCATGGAAAACAAATCGGAATTACCTCCCTTTAGAACTGTACTGGCCCTCAGCATCAGCCTGGTTGCACTTGCAGTTCTTGGCCTTGTACTCTTGTTTTCCCTCACTCTTCCCACTCTCGGACCACGTTGGCTTCTCTACTTCTTAGTCACGTTCGCTGCCAGCGGACTGTTCCTGCCCATTGCTTACTTTATTCACAGGCGGTTCCCCAATAACCCGCCTGCAGAGACGACAGTACTGGTACGCGAAGCATTGTGGTTTGGCGCTTATTGCGATTTCATGCTCTGGCTTCAGCTCGGAAATGTGCTCAATCTTGCTCTTGCGATCTTCATCGCGATGGGTTTTGTCTCTATCGAATTCCTGATTCGCATGCGCGAACATGCCCGGTGGAAGCCTCATGCCTGATTCGACGGATTACCGGCGTGTGATCCCTTCGGTAGACAAAATATTGCGGCAGACTGAAATCACGAGCCTGCAAAGTCAATTCGGGCGCGATCTCACACTTCAAGCCGTGCAATCCGTCCTGTCAGAATTGCGCCAGTCTCCAGAAGTTGGTGTTACGATCGAACGGGAGAGGATTGCAGAGACCATCAACGCTCTGGTAGCCACACGCCTGGACGAGTGGACTCAGCCTACCTTACGACCTGTAATCAATGCGACGGGGGTAATCCTGCACACCAACCTGGGGCGTGCCCCTCTCTCGAAAGCAGCAATCGAAGCTGCAAGCGAAGTGGCGGCGGGGTACAGCAATCTCGAGTTCGATCTCGAATCTGGAAAGCGCGGCAGCCGTACAATCCACGCATCCAGTTTGCTGACTCACCTGACAGGTGCAGAGGATGCCCTGGTCGTCAACAATAATGCTGCTGCGGTGTTGCTGGTGCTGACTGCACTGGCAAAAAGGAAAAAGGCAGCCATTTCCCGTACTCAACTGGTTGAAATCGGCGGCGGCTTCAGAATTCCCGAGGTGATGGCTCAATCGGGCGCACATCTGGTCGAGATTGGCACCACAAATCGTGTGCATTTAAGCGATTACGCAGAAGCTCTCGATCAGGGTGTTCAGATCGTTTTACGCGCGCACCATTCAAATTTCAGGATTATCGGGTTTACATCTGAACCTGAAATTTCCGAGATCATCTCGCTCGCGCATGCAAGAGAGGCTCTCTTTATCGACGATCTCGGTTCCGGGGCAATGCTCGATACAGCCCGCTATGGCCTTGCGCACGAACCCATAGTCCAGGAATCGGTGAGCAGTGGTGCGGACCTGGTCTGCTTTTCCGGGGATAAGCTACTGGGTGGACCCCAAGCCGGGATCATCGTGGGCCGTAAGGAGCTGATCGATAAGATCCGGAAGACGCCTCTTGCGAGGGCAGTACGAGCTGACAAGCTCTGCCTGGCAGCGCTCTCGGCCACATTGCTGCATTATCTGAAGGACGAGGCAGAGCAGTACGTACCCATCTGGCAGATGATCTCCCTACCGGCAAAGCTGATCGAGCAAAGGGCAATTAAGCTGCAGAAGGCATTGAGCCAAGGCGAGGTACTTCCCGCGAGCTCGACGATCGGCGGGGGAAGCCTGCCCGAGGAAACGCTGCCGACATTTATTCTCAGCTTTAAGGCCACCCGGCCTGATGAAGTAAGCCTGCGACTGCGCAGGGCAGCCACACCGATCATTGCCAGGATCGAGCAAGATCGCATCATCATTGATTTAAGGACCGTTTTGCCAGAACAAGAAGCATTCCTGGCTGAGGTCTTGGCTCAAGTTCTCGCATAAATCCCGAACCCTAAAGACGAGGTAATCATGAAAAAAGATCTTGATCAATTGATGCAGAAGTATGACATCGATGTACTGCTTGTGACTGGCGCTGCCCAACACAACCCAGCCATGGTGTATCTCACCGGCGGAGGGCATATTACTGGTGCAGATTTGATCAAGAAACGCGGGAGCGACCCTGTTCTGTTCTGCGGCGCCATGGAGCGCGAAGAAGCCATGCGAACCGGGATAAAGACCATCGTTTATTCCAGGTATCCGCTGGATGAGCGCATGAAATTAGCTGAAGGGAATTCAGATAGAGCAGCCGCTTTGCGCTACAAGATGATGTTCGCCGATCTCGGCATCCAATCTGGAAACGTGGCAATCTATGGAGAGGGCGATGTTGGCTCTTTTTACACCCTCTTTTCGCGGGTTGAAGAAGAAATGCCGGGCTTGAATTTCCGAGGTTTCTTGCAGGATGAGCTGCTCATGACTGCCATGATGACCAAGGATCAAGAAGAAATCGAACGGGTTCGCCGAATGGGAAAAATCACTACGGAAGTTGTTGCCAAAACAGCAGATTTTCTCACCGGCCAGAAGACGAAAGATGGGATGCTCGTTCATTCTGACGGTACTCCTGTGACGATTGGTGAGGTGAAGGGGCTCATCAACTTGTGGCTGGCGGAACGTAATGCCGAAAACCCTGAAGGTACCATCTTCGCCCAGGGGCACGACGCGGGGGTCCCTCATTCCACCGGCACAAATTCTGCAGCTATCAAGTTGGGCGAGCCGATTGTTTATGATATCTTTCCGTGCGAAGCCGGCGGCGGTTACTACTACGATTTCACGCGTACCTGGTGCCTTGGGTTCGCTTCGGATGCAATGCAAAAACTTTACGATGACGTTTACACAGTTTACAGGGCTATGGCTGCGGAGTTAAAGGTCAATGCGCCATATTCTCATTACCAGGTGCGCACCTGTGAGATGTTCGAAAAGATGGGGCATCCGACGATCATGAACACGCCGGCCACTGAAAACGGTTATGTCCACAGCCTTGGGCATGGCGTTGGTTTGCGCATCCACGAGAAGCCTTCAGCTTCGGTAGCCATGTCGTCGCCCAGCGACATCCTTGCCCCTGGAGTGGTTTTTGCCATGGAGCCCGGCCTTTACTATCCCGAAAAGGGGATGGGTGTCAGGATCGAAGACACATTTACTGTTGACGCAAACGGTAGATTTGAAACGCTCGCAGAATATCCTAAAGATCTCATTTTACCGATCCGGCAATAACCATTCTATCTTTCGACATCGAGATATGGTATAAGAACCGTATGACTTTAAGAAAAATCGTTCAACCACAGCAAACCGCCCGAATTCTTGGGATCGAGACCTCGTGTGATGAGACCGCAGCTTCGGTCATTGAAAATGGTCGGGCAATTCTGTCTTCTGTGGTTGCCACTCAAATCGAGATCCACAAAAAATATGGCGGTGTCTTCCCTGAAGTAGCCTCTCGCCAACACATTCGCACCATTTATGCAGTGATCGAACAAGCACTTCAGCAAGCTCATCTTGGGATTGGCGATATCGATGCCATTGCTGTCACGCGCGGACCCGGTTTGGCAGGGTCGCTCGTTGTGGGGATGAATGCAGCCAAAGGCCTGGCATTGGGGCATGATATCCCACTCATCGGGGTCAATCATCTTGAAGGGCACATCTACTCTGCCTGGGTTTACCCCGCAGACACGATCGAACCTCCGCCCGAACCACAGTTCCCATTGCTCGCTCTGCTCGTTTCAGGCGGGCACACAGAACTCAATCTTATGCATGATCACTTGCAGTATAAACGTTTGGGCGCAACCCTGGATGACGCTGCGGGCGAGGCATTTGACAAGGTTGCCCGCATGCTCGACCTTTCCTATCCGGGCGGACCTTCAATTCAATCGGCCGCAGACGAAGGCGATCCTACAGCCTTTAATTTTCCGCGTTCCAGGCTGGATGGAACCTGGGACTTCTCGTTTTCGGGGCTGAAAACGGCAGTACTGCGAGTGGTTCGAAAACTCGAGGATTCACATCGCCCGATACCTGTTGCCAATCTGGCGGCGAGTTTCCAGGCAGCGGTGGTCGATGTGCTCTTTAGCAAAACCATGAAGGCTGCCAAAGAATTCGATGTCAAGGAACTTGTAGTCGCTGGAGGAGTTTCGGCCAATCGGGTGTTGAGGGACGCTTTTCTTAAACAGACGGATTTTCCAATTCACATTCCTCCACTTTCACTCTGCACAGATAACGGCGCCATGATCGGCGCTGCGGGATATTACCATTTCGCTTTCGGACACCGTGACCCTTTGAATCTTGATGTCTTGCCGACCTGGCCGCTTTCTTGATGTGACTTTCCCTAACGAGAATCATCAAATGGATAAGAGTAAGGTTACCCCTCCGGACATCTCTGTTGACAAACTTGTCAAAGGAGATCGAGATGAAATTGCACGTTTCGTTGAAACATACTCTGCCAGGGTGTACCGCCTGGGGATGAAGATCCTTAACAACGAGCAGGACGCTGAAGATATCCTCCAGGAGACATTCCTGAAAGCGATTAGAGGATTGCCAACTTTCGAAGGAAGATCATCGCTTTCGACATGGCTATACAGGATCGCAACCAATGAAGCACTGATGCTCTTGAGGAAGCGGCATCCCGAAACGATATCGATTGATGCGCCTACTGAAGACGATGACGAGGACAATGAGGCTTTAGAGATCGTCGACTGGAGTCATCAACCTGAAAGTGAGCTGCTCGAGAAGGAAACACGACAGAAAATCGATTCGGCTGCATCGCAGCTTCCTCTGGGACTGAGAGAAGTGTTTATGTTACGTGAAATGGAAGGATTATCTGTAAAGGAAACTGCAGAAGTACTGGATGTCAGCGAAAGTGTGGTCAAGACGCGACTGTTGCGTGCACGCATGAAGCTTCGCCGGGAATTGACAAGGTACTTTGTCGAGAAGCAGAAGAAAGAGGTGGCCGATGAGTGAACATACAGATTGCCACGATTATTGTGCGATGATTTCGGAATTCATTGACGGAGAACTATCTTCGGAGCTTTGCACCAAACTTGAGGAGCATCTCGCGGGCTGCACTAATTGCACCGTCGTGCTCAACACAATGAAGAAAACGATCGATATCTATCATGAATCGAATGAACCTGCGGAATTGCCAGAAGGTGTGAAGAAGAGGTTGTACTCATCGCTCTCACTGGCAGACTATATTCGCAAATAACGTCACTTTCTCACCCCGATAGCATCATAAAAAATGCGCGAATTATTTTGGGAGATCTAAACGATCTTCTTATTCTTTTGATTACCCAAAAGTGAAGGGAATATGGAAAAATTTCTTGATCAATCTCTGCAGGACCAGTTAGTCAAAATTTTCGGTGACCTGAATCACACAGTTAAGTTGATATTTTTCTCGACAAAAGATGATTGCGAATATTGCGATCAAATCGAGGGATTACTCAGCGAAGTTACTGCGCTTTCCGATAAGCTCAGCTTTGTTACTTATGATATAGACGAGAACACGGAACTCACACAGAAGTACGGCGTGGATCAGGCGCCCGTCTTTATCATTGCGGGGAACGATCAGAATAAAGAGGTCGACTATGGTATCAGGTTCTACGGTATGCCTGGTGGCCATGAATTTACATCTCTGGTCCATGATTTGATGCTGGTTTCCGGCCAGGATTCAGGTCTTGCTCCGGAAACGCGGACTTTTCTAAAGAACCTGAAGGAACCGGTCCATTTGCAGGTTTTCGTTACGCCGACTTGCCCATACTGCCCAAGCGCGGTTGTTCTGGCGCACCAGATGGCGATCGAGAGTGACAAAATCACAGCGGACATGGTGGAGGCGATGGAATTCCCGGAATTGGCCAGCAGGTTCAACGTCTCAGGAGTACCTCAGACAACAATCAACATGGGCGCGGGGACGGTGATCGGCGGAGTGCCTGAAAGCACGCTGGTTGAGCAGATTAAAGAAGCACTGGCGATATAATAAAAGAAACATCTGTCAGTGGAGGGATTTCATGGACGCGAAAGTCATCTGGAAAGGCAATATGTCATTTGAGGGAACTCCAAGCTCAGGATTCCCGATATGGATGGATACTTCTACGGAAAACGGCGGGCTGAATAATGGTATCCGTCCCATGGAGATGGTGCTGGTAGGTCTCGGTGGGTGCACGGCAATGGATGTAGTATCCATTTTGAAGAAAAAGCGCCAGGAAGTGACAGCATTTGAAATCCGCGTTCACGCAGACCGTTCACAAGAGCATCCGAAGGTGTTTACAGACATAACCCTTGAGTACGTCGTGACCGGTCATAACATCGAACCGGTTGCTGTCGAACGAGCGATTGAGTTGAGCGAGACGAAGTATTGCTCAGTCAGCGCGATGCTCGGAAAATCGGCAAAGATCAACACCAAGTACACGATCGTGGAAGCGTAGAACCGGCCTTCCAGCAGGGTTATTGTTATCGATATTTCAAGAGACTGCCTCAGAAAAGGCAGTCTCTTTTTGTATTTGTTCGAATATCTGATCCCTTGCGATGTGGACCATCGCAGATTCATTTGGAATTGGTAACCAGGGTGTTGCTATTTGAAGTGTCGCTGGCTACCACAATCTTGCCGAATTTCGTCAATGTGCCCTGATAAGCCTGACTACCTGCCTGTGCCACCCAGCCATCCAGCGTAAATGGCAGCGCACCATCTGCGGGAATCCATTCACCGTTGTACTTTCGTGCAATGTGCACGTGCGTCCCTGTGGCATTGCCACCTTCGCAGGATGGGTGCCCGATGGGATCGCCGGCTTTGACCATGACTCCCTGGTGGATCATATCCTGTGAAGAGAGGTGAAGGTAGAGGATCACCCAGCCAGTGCGTTCGTTGCCATCGCCGTCGAGATCGAGCATGGCTACAGCCTTGTCGGTGCGGACGATTTCGCCTGCCGCAACGGCTGTGGCAAATTCGGTTGTCGAACCACAACCGCCGACATTCGACGGAGGTGCAAAGTCGATCGCTGCGCGTGGCTCGCCGTTGCCCCAAGCCGCGTGCGGGCCACCTGTAAACGCCCAGGTGTCGCCGGAGGAGAAAGGAAGGGTCAATTCGGGTTGGCTGAGGCTGCCAGGGATGTTGGGTTGATCTGCTGACCAGGGATCGCCAAACAGTGCGGTGTAGGTCTTTGCCAGTCCATCGGAGTAGATGGCAGTCTGATAATCCAGCACAGGCAGCAGCTCTGAAAAATAGTTCTGGAGCGCAACGGTTGCAGCATTCTGCCAGGGGTCTGGGTGCTCGATGCTGCCATCGAGGTGGGTGATTGTGCTGAGTGTGCCTTCGCGCCAACTGTAATAGCCGATGTTCAGCTCGTTGGCTGCCCATACCAGTTGCATGTAGAAACCATCGTGTTCGCGATCTTTAACGCCGAGCGGATAATGGCTCAGTTCGTCCGGAAGGACAGGGTTGGTCAATGCGCCTGCCTGGTATTCGGCCAGTGCCAGGAGTAAACGCGGGCTTACGGAATAGGTGATGGCAACGTAGTCGATGACCTCGCCTCCGGTCCGGTTCTTTTCGCCGGCGAAGGTGGTGTAGTTTTTGAGCCAGCCCGGCTGGTTGTTGACGAAGGCAACAGTGTCAAATCCGGTCTGAGCGGGACCATCGACGAACAATGAGTCGGGCAAGATCCGATAGGGATTCCCCCATAAAGGGACGTAATAGATCGGGATTTTCATAGGAAGACCCGGCGGTAATGTGGTCACCACTGCCGGCAGGATTGGATTGGCTTCCCGGATCTCGTTGATGGTCGTGTTAAAATGCGCAGCCAGAGCCGGGAGTGTATCGCCGGTTTGGGCGGTGTAGTCGACCAGAGTTCCCGGAGCGTAGATCGGCCTGGAAGCCATGGGCGTCGGCGGAACATCTGTGGCAGTCGGCGTGGCAGCAACTACGGTTTGTGTTTCTGCGCTCGATGACACGGATAAAGGCTGGCATGCCGAGTTTGCCAGCGTGATAAGGATAAAAGCTCCGCTGAAGATGGATGGAATGAGTTTTCTTTTCATGCTTGACGGCTTATTTATACCACCAAAGTTCTCAGGCTCAATTCGTACGCGAGATGAACGACCTTGGTGAGGAAATCGTATCCGCCGTAACAACTTTCGAGCCGTTGACCAGTTCGCCTTCATATGGCTCATCGCCATTGACGGCCACATAGCCGCTCATGTCGAAAGGCATCGGGCCGCCGGCGAGAATCCATTCACCGTTGTATTTGCGGACCACGTGAGTGTGCGTTCCCGTGGCTGATCCACCTTCACAAGACGGATGACCGATCTTGTCCCCGGTTTGCAAGTATGTGCCCACTGCAACGCGATCACGAGTTGCGATGTGCATGTACAGGATGTCCCAGCCGGTTTGTTCGATGCCGTCGCCATCGAGATCTTGCATCACCTGGCCATTCTCAGCGCGGACGATCACTCCAGGGGCCATAGCAACGACCCACTCTTGCGAATCCACACAGCCTGAAGTCGTCGAAGGGGGGGCGAAATCCAGGGCAGCCAGGGCTCCATCGGGACCCCATGCGGAGTGCGGGCCTCCGGTCAGGCTCCAGACGCGGTTTGGCATAAAGGGCAGGATGAGGGACGGTTGGGTGAGGTCGGGCGGATAGAGCGGTTCGACGGATTGAGAACGGGCAAGATAATCTCCGAACATGGTGCCCAATAACTTGGGCATGCTCTGGTCGCCATAGAGCGCGCCCGCCCACTCCACTTTATCGTACCATTGGGCAAAGAGGTACTGCACGGCGGCTGTGCCGGCATTGATCCGTGGATCCATGCGAATCCAGGTACCGTCTGCGAACATCATCTCGTAGAGGCTGCCCGCGCGCCACCCATAATATCCGATCGAGAGCTGCTGCACTGTCCAGGAAAGCTGGCTGTAGAGTCCGCGATAGTCATAGCTCACTTTGCCCATGGGATATTGAGCTTCGGCCAGGTTGGTAGGTTGGCCATATACCCAGTGGCTCTTGTACTCAAGAATCGCCAGCAACAGGTAGGGGCTGACGGAGTTCTCGAGCGCGACCTGTTCGACGATTTGAGCTGCGGTCTTGTTTCCGCTTCCCATTTGCTCGGTGTAGGTTTTGAGGTAACCGTTCGTGCCTTCGATGAAAGCCTGAATATCGAAGCCGGCTTCAGAAGGAGAGTAGACGACTTCGCTATCGGGCATCACCATGGTTGCCGAAGTGGTTTCACCAAGGTAATCGGGGATGATCAGAAGCACGTTTGGCCTGATTAAGCCCTTCTCGGGTAAAGGCTCTTCAGAAGTGATCCGGTCGGCTGTTACACCGAAGCGACCGGTAATGGATGCCAGGGTATCGCCTGCTTGAGTATAGTAAAGGATGGGCGGCTTTGGCGTGGCGAGTGGATCGAGCGTGGGGGTGACATGGACTGTTGGGGTTGAGGACACCGCACTCGAAATTTCAACGGTGGATGTCTGGGTCTGTGTGGCTGCCTGAGTTGGCGGGATGACCGGTAGGGTGGGCAGGCTTCCGGCTGTGGCTGCAATCTCGGCCTGACTGAGATAGGTCTGCGAGCAAGCCAGAACGGAAATCAGCCAGACTGCTCCGAATGCAAGCACCTGAAAGCGCTTAGCGCGAGATTTGGTTTTCAGCAAATCGCCCTTCATATGCCGTTACCGTAATTCCATCACGTGTAAGAGTACCGTTATATTCCGTACCGTCGCTGGCTGCGACCCAACCTTCGAAGTCGAATGGCATGTCGCCGTCTGCCGGAATCCATTCACCGTTGTAACGGCGCGCGATGTGAAAATGGGTTCCTGTCGAAACTCCGCCTTCACACGAAGCGTGTCCTATCCGGTCGCCGGCTTTGACCCTCGTGCCAACAGCGACGCGATCGCGGGATTCTATATGCATGTAAAGCACCACCCAACCGGTTTGCTCCAGGCCATCGCCATCGAGATCAAGCAAGACTTCGCCGTTCGACGAACGCGCAATGATGCCATCTGCTACCGCTGTGACCCAGGCATTCGAGAGGAAGCAGCCGTACAAATCACCGGGGGGAGAGAAATCAAGCGCGCCCCAGGCTGAACCATCTCCCCAGGAAGCATGGGGTCCGCCCGTGAACGACCAACTCACATTCTCTTCGAAGGGCAAGATGAATGGCGGCTGCTCCAGATCTTCGGGAACGAGCGGCTCGATCGAGTAATCGAAAGGAATACCGAAGAAATCAATGAAGGTTGCATAGAAGCCCTCAACTGAGACCGCCAGCTTCCAGGCATTTGCATCGAGGAGGGTGGAAAAGGCATTCTGGATGCCGGCCGTGCCGGCATTGATCTCTGCAGGCAGGGTCACCAGGTTGCCGTCGGTCAGCACAAGGTAAGAAAGCGCGTTTGCCTTCCACATGTAATATCCACGGTTGACCTGGTTCGCCACCCAGGCGAGCTGGAAGTACAGGCCGGCTCGCGTGGGATCCTGAAGGCCGGCAGGATAATCGATGGTAGCAGGATCAGGATTCATTTTGGTCACCCAACCCGACTGATACTCCAGGAAGGCGAGCAGCATGCGCGGGTTGACCGAATACTCACGGGCAATGCGCAGTAGGATATCCGCTCCGCTCGTGGGAATGCCGTCAATCTCTTCTGAGTAGGTGGACAGATATCCACCGTGTATGCCGATGAAACGGCCGACATCGAGGATGGCGCTGTATGGGCCATAGGTGAGTTCAGAATCGGGAAGGATTTTGAAAGGCGATGGGTCGACTGACGGGGTAAGGGCAGGTATCGTGATGGTTTGCCCAACCTCGAGGTAGTCCGGGTTGATCAAGGAATTGGCATTGATCAGGATGTTGACCGGCATGTTATAGCGGGCGGCGATGATCGCAAGGCTGTCTCCAGGTTGGACGGTATATATTTCGGGTTCGCTGCGAAGAGTGGGCTGGGGCCTGGCGACATCTGGAGTTGGGGATGAATAAGGAGTGCCCGGGTCGCGTACGGGTAAAGTCAGCGAAAGTGTCGGGGTTGCGGTCAAAGTTGGAGCAAGCGTACCCGCCTGGACGGTTTTAACAGGGGTGTTCAAGAGCCAGGGACGGGAATTGGAAGCCGGCTGGATACAACCGGCCAGAAGCATCGTGGCGATGATCACCATTAAAACCGACCGCTTCTTCATGCTAACGCAGTCCCTTTACCTGTAAGCCGACCGGCATTTGCATGCCGCCGAGAACGTGAAGATGCAAGTGATAGACGGATTGACCTGCCTGCGGACCCGTATTGATGATCAGGCGGTAGCCGGTTTCTGCAATGCCATACTGCATTGCCATATCACGCCCTACGATGACAAGATGGCCGGCAAGATTTTCCGAACCGGCCGGCAGCTCATTCAGAGAGCGGATGTGCTGTTTGGGAATCACCAGGAGGTGCACCGGAGTGGCAGGGTGTGCGTCGGGGATGACAATGACCTGCGCATCTTCGAAGAGAATTTGTGCAGGCACTTCTTTGGCAATGATTCGGCAGAAGACGCAATTTTCCATGATGGTCTCGGGTTGCAAGGAACTTGCCAGAATATGATGATAGAAAACGCACCCTGTACATCATTAGTATACACCAGGGGGCGTTTTGCTCGTTCTGATAAGATGGTTATTTGGGAGGCTCTTCTCCTTTGATGTAGGCTTCGGTCATCTCACGGCAGAGTTCGTCCTTGAACTGCTTTGGGGGCGTCTTCATGAAGTAGGAAGCGGGGGCGATCAGGGGGCCGGCAAGACCTCGATCGAGGGCGAGCTTGACGCAGCGCACCGCATCGATCACCACTCCCGCGGAATTGGGCGAATCCCAGACTTCCAGTTTGGTTTCCAGGTTCAGAGGTACATCGCCGAAGGTAGTGCCTTCCATACGGATGTAGCACCACTTGCGGTCGAGGAGCCAGGGCACGTAATCCGATGGGCCGACGTGAATGTCGGTTTCGGGCAGCTTGTAAGGCAGCATCGAGGTGACCGCACCGGTCTTGGAAATCTTCTTGGATTCGAGGCGTTCACGCTCGAGCATGTTCATGAAGTCCGTATTGCCGCCGAAATTAAGCTGGTAGGTACGGTCGAGTCGTACGCCGCGGTCGACGAAGAGCGTGGTGAGCATACGGTGCAGGATGGTGGCGCCCACCTGGCTCTTGATGTCATCGCCGATGATGGGGAGCCCGGCATCGAAGAAGCGCTTGCCCCAGTATTCCGAACTGGCGATAAACACCGGGATGCAGTTGACCATGCCCACGCCGGCTTCGAGAATCTGTTCGACGTACCATTTGGTGGCCATTTCGCTACCGACGGGGAGGTAGTTGATGACCACATCGGTGCCGGTATCTTTGAGGATCTTAACGATATCCGCTGTTGGACCCGGGGCTTTCTTGAGTATCTGCGAAAGGTATTTGCCCAGGCCATCGTGGGTCATGCCGCGAGAAACAGGGACGTTCAAGTTGGGAACATCGGTGAATTTGTAAGTATTGTTGGGGTAGGCAAAGATGGCCTCGGAGAGGTCTTTGCCTACCTTCGTGTCGACCACGTCAAAAGCAGCCGAGAACTCGATGTCGTTGATGTGGTAACCGCCCAGGTTGACATGCATCAAGCCGGGAACGCGATCAGTCTCGGCAGCATTTCGATAGTAATAAACACCCTGAACAAGCGAGGAGGCGCAATTGCCGACGCCAATGATCGCAGCTCTTACTTTTTTTGAATCGCTCATACCATAGCTCCTAATGTGGGGATTTAGAGGTGAATGGCCAGGTTTGGAAAGGCCGCAAAATCCCCGAATTCATCATTTGAGAAAACAAGGTGATTATACCCACAAGTGGCAAGGTTCGCGGACGCATTAAAAGAGGTGAGCTAAGATTTCCCTTGTCGAATGAAAAGATGTTCAGGTATAATCACGGTATTCGGGGCGTGGCTCAGCCCGGCTAGAGCACTCGGTTCGGGACCGAGAGGTCGTAGGTTCAAATCCTATCGCCCCGACACTTTTATGCAATATAACCCCTCATCGTGGATTTTCTCCACTCCCAAGAAGCGCTGGATTTTCTTTAAGAATATCCAGCAGTTTCTTTAACAGCTCGCCATCGCCCGAGCCGGTCTTGGAATCCGGCGAGAGTCCTTCGATGATTTCGTGCGCGTCGTCGTTGGTCAATGTGCCGTAAACCCCGTCCGTGATCGCCACCGACGAATGCATCAGGTTCATGCTCACGGCTTTCAAACCGGCCATATCCCGCACGTGCTGCAGTGCAAAAACAGCATGCCCGTGCCGTTCCTTATGTGGAGACAGGTACCGAATCCCAGCCATATCGCAGATGATCTTCATTCCCCTGGCAAGGATCTTTGACCTACCATCGCTGATCTCTTCCTCGCTCCTCGAGCAGAAACCTCCACCCCGCGGGTTGAGGTGGGCGTACCAGGCAGATCCCGCCGGCGCGTTTTCCCGCACATTTCGATCCCATTCATCAACGACCTTGATCAGTTCCGGAATCGGCAGCATCGAAGTGATGGCCGCTTTGTCGTTTTTCGTCCGTACTCCGCGGGCTGGCACCTGATATACCCGTCGATTTTTGACATCCACGCAATCTGCCGGCAGACTGATAAACGCCCCCGCCCGGATTCCGGATACGAACATGAAAGCCATGGCCGCCTGGTCCCTTTTCTTTCGCAGCGTGTCTGGCTGCAGGGCTGCCACTTTCAGGATCTCGGCGTAGGTGTAGAACTGATGCTCGTGCACCACGGATTGCATCCCCCGGGAACGTGATGGTCGCAGGGTGTCGATCCATCCGCTGGACACTCCGCCATACTTGCGCGGTTTGACCATTTTCAGCCATTCGAAAAATCGCCGTGCAACTTCACAGGAGGATTTGAGTGACTCTGCCGAAAGCAGCCCTTCCTTTCCATCATTCCTGGCGGTCAGCAGGTAAGCCGGGAAAGTGGGATCGATCGACCGCGCCCGCTCGAAGGATCTCTGATCGCACCATTCCAGAAGATGGCGCAGCTGCGAGCGACGTTTCTTGACCGTCTGCTCGTCCTGCTGCCTGACCTTCGTCAGGTACCTCAGATAAGCTTTGACTTCGATCCAGTTTTCACGATTGATCATTTGCTTCCCTTCCTGGCGCGGTTCACCTTTCTGCCGCATTTCTCGCAGGCGCCCTGGATCAATTCCCCGCTGCCGTTGAAGTGCCGGACCCTCGGGTTCATGACCTTCACCACCTGGTTGCAGTGCACACACCAGGCTTCGCCTTCACCCAAGGGATGGAGCACCCGCTTCCCGTCTTCGTTTCGCTCGAGCATCCAGGCTTTGAACGCCGGGCCGTGGATCCAGATCGCACCGGTTTTATCGCGGGTATGGGGTGCGCCGGCGGGAAGGTACGATCGATAGATCGTATCGACATTTACCCCGATCTCTTCGGCCAGCTCCGATGGTTTGTACAGCATGTCGAGCAGGCGGCCGAGTTTGATGATTTGAGCACGACGGATCAATGGAGTCCTCATTCGCTATAGATCTTTGAATTCGCCTTCGATCGGCTCAGGTAAAGCCATGGCTTGATTCTGCTCGATCCACATCTGGCTGATCGTTTTCCCGTTCGTTCCAAGCATGAACGGCATCAGGGGTGCATACCCGGGTGAGAGCTGCCGCAAGAACCACAAGCCATCGATGCTGATTTTCAGCATGTAAAGCGCCATCTTCAGGCTCTTTTCCCGTTGACTTTCGGCAGTCGTCCGGCTCCTGAGATCGCCCCTGACTGGCAGCGACGCAATATCGATCTTGCCCTGGAGAAGCTGGCCATCGTTCGCCTCGATGAAATATCTCACGCGGTAACCCAGCCTGGTCTTACCGTCTGGGTCGAACACGCCTTTTTGAATCCCGGTGACAGTCGCACCGAGCCGGCTCAGTGAAAGTACCAGCTCAGACTTCAACTGCTCGATCGATTTGCCCGTTGCCTGACCCTGCCATCCATCGGCGCTCGTTGCATCATCGTAGAATGGCACCTGTGTTGCCTTTTGGGGTTGATCCGGAATGAAGTCCATCTATGGTTCCCTCCCAATCGAACCCACAAGGCCGGCCATGCGCACGCAGAATAAAACCAGGACGACGATCACAACCACAACCGACACAATAATCCAGATCATTTCGTCACCTCTTCTTTCGATTCTTGATTCTGGACGCCTTCGCGATCTTGGTCTTACGTTTGGTTTTGGGGTTTTCCTTGCTGTTCTGCCCGGGGCCTGATGTTTGCGCGCGCACATTTGGGTCGTTGGTAGACCCGGCCATAACCGATGCCGCCATGAAGAATCGCAGAAGATCAGCATGATTCATTTCGGCTCCTCTTGACTGACCAACTCAAGCCTTTCAGCCCCACACGATAGTACAAAATCTGCATCAAGACCGTCACTCCGTCGAACTCTAACGCCCGCCGGCAAAATTTGTTTGACTGTCACGAGATCGCCAAGTTTTGCAAAACCGGGCGCTCCTTGTCCCGTGATTTTCAAAACATCGCCCACTTTGACCTTTGAATAATCAATCATTTCTTCACCTCCACCACCTTGAACTCGATCACCCATACCCACGGATTGGAATCCCATAAATAGCCGCGTTTGGCATTGAGAGAATCCCATAGAGTGATATATTGCGTTCTTGCGGTTACCGGATATTCATAAACACATCCTTCAGCAATCGCATCTTCTTCGCTGATCTTTTGCACCCTCTGCACTCGGATGTTGACGATCTCCAACAGGATTCTCGACGCCCAACGCGGCATGAAGATTGAGGGTTTCAAGGGAATGTCTGACCGTTTATCGGTCGCTGCGTAGAACACAACTGGTTGATCACCCTCATCAATCCACCACGTTTCTCGCACCCACAGTCGATCACCTGGCTGACCATAAGGGCAAAGCGTTCCCACTTGATTGGCGTAATGCCCATCTGAAAATGCCCTCAGCTCTGGCGTGTCCTCTGAACTCCAAAAGACGTAACCACCTTTGGGTAATGGATAGGCGGTTTTCAATAGGCGATGTTCGGCTGCCTGAATAACCTTTGGCACATGAAACTTGATCACCCTTCTCGTCTGAGTCTTCCTCCCCTCCAGGATCGCTCTGACCATTTCGCTCGAAAACAAGATCGATCGCTCTTTCATTTCGTCTCCCGTTTCATGTTGAGCTGCCTCAAAATTTGCTTGAGCCGTAGATTCAAGTCGCCATAATAGATTTGGATGACAATTGTCGGAACAAGACAGATGTAGAGTCTATGCCCTTCGGAAATATAGACGCCGATCCATAGATCAAACCACGCCCAAAAGACTTTGATCCTCATTCAGCATGCTCCGGAAATTCATTCCATTCGCGGCCGTCGAGCAGCCGCCCGGCCAGTTTCTTCCCAACACGAAAGAATTCCGAGCCGTGAATGTACTTTTGCGCCCGGTTCGCCATCGATATCCCTTGCGGATATCCTGCCACCCACTCCCCCCAGCTCTTGAAGAAGAACGGCACACCCGCATCCTGGCACTGATCACGAAGCGCCCTCACCCAATCCGGGTGCATCGGCCTTGCACCTGGCCCCGTCTCACCGCCGCAAATCACCCAGCCAATTGATCCCTTATCGACACAATCAATCTCGCCATTCTTCCACCAGGAGGAAAGCGCCCCATTGATTCCGGTCAAATCCACCGGCCCCAGCATTGGCTCTACACTGATAAACCGCACCGCCGCTGGCGTCTGCAAAAGTAGCGGGATCCGCTCATCCGCCGTTCGCTGGTTTTCGACCGTCACGCCCATCCAGATATTCGTGACCTTTGCACCTGGCAGGTAGTACTGATTCGCGAACTCGAGCATCCGATCTGGCCGCTTGGTCAGAACCATAAAAGTGTGCCGAGTTGCACCAGTCATCACGCCGAAAATGTCATCGATGAATTTGAACGGCACATCCGGGTGGAACAGATCAGACATGCTGTTCACAAATATCCTGCTTGGCTTACGCCATTGGAATGGCGTGAGAACACGCTCCGGATGTAACTGGATCTTCGAGAACGGCTTATCCTGGTAGAACCGGTCGTAGATCCGCTTGGCATAACAGTGCGCGCATCCTTCGCTCGCCGGCGTGCATCCAACTACCGGGTTCCAAACCCGATCCGCCCATTCGATCTTTGTCTTAGCCACCCTGCACCTCCTTGACCGCGGCGGCCAGCTCTGCCCGGATCGCCGCTTCATTTGTCTGCATGTACGCCCGGCCGAACCGCGTGGCCATGTGCATCCATACCTTTTGCCTGGCGTTGCTCACGCTCTCGCTCGTCTTGAGAGTCCTGAGTTCCATTTTGAAATCTTGCATCATTCCTCGTGGAACCACTTTACCCGGCATGTTCTGCCTCTTTATCGACCAGTACCAGGTTGTTTTCTTCGCCTTCGGCATTGAGGTGAGAAAGGGTGACTTTGCTAACGCCCTCGATCTTGCCAAGCGCTTCCTTGACGTTCTCAATCGAGAACAGCTCGCCTTGCCACACGCCGGGGGTAATACTCCCCGCAAAAGCGACCAGATCGCGGTTCCACAATCCCCAGCGGTTCAGGATCGTCGTAAATTCCTGGATGTCGTGGTTGATCAGCTCGATTTCACCGTCAGACTTCCGCCGGATATGGCAGAGCTCGTGATCGATCAACGCCTGGCGTTGATGGTCATTCAGCTTGCCGTTCCAATAGTCCTGGGCGACCCAGATCAGCACATCGAAGTCGATGAGAGCTTGATCCTTGGCCGAGACTTTGGACACCTGCGCCAACACCAGGCTGCCCTTTGACAATTGCGCCTCATTGCGAAACAACAACCCAATCCTGAGGTTCCTGATTTCGGGGTGATACTTTGCCACCATTTGGTCTGTGATCGTGATCACACTCTCGCTTGCTTCATTCCATTCGACTGTCATCTCAATTCCTCAGTTGCGTGAACCGGTTATACAGCCCTGCTTGCTTTATCGACCTTTTTCAGCAGGATGATCGCGGGGCAATCCTGGCACATCTGCGCCGATGCTTCCGAACGGATCGAGCAATCATCGCAGGTTTCCTGGGCCGCCGCTCGAATGACTTCCCACCCGGGCAGCATGCCGGCATTCTTGAGTGCAGTCAGCAAGGGGCTGTCAGTCAGTGTGGAAAGTTGCAAACACGGTATTTCGTTCTTATGGAAACGCCGCTTGATGCCCCCTGCAGATCTGGCTGCATTCATGGCGATCCGCTGGCAGATCGCCTCGATCCTTTTGGCCGTGGTGTGATTCATGGCGAATCTCAATGCCGTCCTGACCCTTACCGTCTCAGGAAGTTGGTTTAGAGCAGCCACAACATTGGCGCCTTGAGGCAGCTTCCGCTCGGCATACAGCTGCTGAATAACGGGGTCGAAATTGAGCAGTGAGACGCGCTGGATCACCACCTGGTAGACCACTCCAACGGCCCTGGCGATCTCGATGTAGGTCATGCCAAGTTCTTTCATCCGCTTGTAAGCCATGGCTTCCTCGATCGGATTGAGGTTCGACCGTTGAAGGTTCCCTACCATCGCCAGGATCAGGTTTTTATCATTGGCCTTGGGCGCATGCACCAGGGCAGGGATCACTTCCAGGGCGGCGAGTTTTGCGGCTCTCAGCCGGCGTTCTCCGTCGATCAGAGTGTAGGTGACCTGACCGCCGGTTTCGTATGGACCGCTTACGGCAATCGGGTTCAGTATGCCGTCCTCCTGGATGGAGTTCGCAAGCGCGGTCAACTCTTCCTGGTCGAATTCCTTGCGCGGCTGCTCGGGGTTCGGCAGCACTTTGGCCAGGGGGATCATTTCGAGGTGTGATAATTGCTCAGTCATCGGCGGCCTCCGGTTCTTGCTCGTCTTTGAAGACTTCGATCAGCGGCTTGCCTTCCGGCTTTTCCTCGATGTGCGGCTCAAGATCCCAGGGCAACGCTTCGAGCCCCAGCTCTGCCAGGTACTTGTTGAATTGCTTCAACACTGATTTTGGATCGCCGTAATAACGATTGGACTTGGCTATCTTACCGGCCATGAGCATCCAGATTTGAGCCACGGTGGTCGCGTTTCTGAGCTCCCCGCGATAATCGCCGCCGTAATCCAGCTTTTCAGCGATGCCGGCCCAGACCTTGAGATCGTCCTTGATCAACGCCTGGTATATCGCCTGCTTTGTAGCGACTTCCATCTGATCCATCAGGTCGTTGTTTAGTTTGTCCTGGGCGCGGCGTGCCCGGTTGATCTCTTTCAGAGCCTCGGTATCGAGCTTCCCATCTTCGCCTGGCGTGATATTGACGCCTTTTTCGACGGCACTCCTGCAGGTGCAAAACCCGGATCGTTTGCTGCAAATGATCCGCGCTTTCGGAAAACCGATGGTCCCGAGATAATCGTCCTTCTTCGTTGATTCGCCCTGGTATCGTTGATCGTCAAAGGCCAATCGCAGGTTCTCGCATTGAGCACCGCGCGCTATCTTTAGAGCTTCCATCTGCGATGAACTCCATTGATTGAAGGTGTTCAACGAATAGGACGACTCGGTCATGTGTTCTTCTTCGATTACCTGGATTCCAGAAAGTAGGCTGGCCTGGCTGAGGTAGATCTTGATCCAGGCGAGCTTCTTCGCCTCGAAGCACGCTTTCTGGGTGCAGTAGACTTTCTTTTCCCGCTCCATATTGTTCGGGCAGCCCTTGCATAGGCCGATGATCCCTTCGCCGATCAATTGCTCGTCCCATTTCCAGGGCGCCTTGGATAGTTCTGTAGCCGATCGCATTAAGATTTGAGCAACCCTGTCTTTGACGTATTCAGCGCCGGCCCCATCTTTGAAGACGCGATCTTCTAAAGACTTTGAGTTGTACCTGGCGTCGTAATCTCTCCATTCCTTGGGCAGCTCGTACCAACCAAGCAGCTCACGACCGGCGCCTTCGGTCAGCGAACCGTCTTTCAGCTTGTCCTGCACTTCCTGGGGAAGGCCCAGCAGTCTGAGCTTGTTTCTGACCGCCGAGTCACTCAGGTGGAAGAGCTCGCCGACCTCTTTGGAGTTCTTCTTGAAGTCCACCATGTACCGCTGCATCGCCCTGGCTTCTTCGATCGGCGTCAGATCCTTGCGCTCCAGGTTCTCGGCCACTGCCATTTCGAACATCTGGTTATTATTCAGCTCACTGACGTTGACCGGCATGACATCGAACCCTGCATTGCCGGCGTCGTTCAGCAACTTGAATGCTGCAAGCCGGCTATGGCCAAATGCGAGCTGGACCAGTGGATCCTTCAGAGCGTCCTTGCCCTGCTGTCCGGGCGCAAGTCTTCCGGATGGGATCTGCAGCATGCCGTGTTCGGTGATCGACAGCGCCAGGTTTTTGATGTGCAATGGATCTTCGCCCTCACGCGTTTGGTAAGGGTTCGGAAGGATATTTTCAAGTCGTAGATTTTGAACCGTCATTTTGTCTTCTCCTGTTTCCGTAGAAACATCACGCCCTTTTTAGGGTACAGAAACGCTCAATTCAAATGGGTCGCCAGGTTACCAATCCCGTAGTGGTCGTAATATCGCTGCAACTGTGCCTTCGAGGATTCGAACCCCAGCCGGTTGGCCTCGGCGATCATGTTGTCCCATTCTTCTTTGATCACAACCCCCAGATTGAGCCAGTAGATCAACCGCTGCTTTCGTAATGCGAATTCCATCACAACCGCGAAATCCATCAGTCCCTCACTTTCACACATGTGCAATTGACGAATTTACCAAACCCAGGATCATGGATATCCTTGATGCCGGACTGCATCCACCCGACGCCCAGGCAGATCGGGCAGTTTGGATCTGCCCGTGGTTTGGGCGCGTTGTTCACCTCCTCCTTGGTCGGTTCGCCGCTGACCGCCAGGTCATAGACCCATGCACAGTTGGCTTTCGAATAGGGCCGTCCGCCCTTGGTTTTGCGGGTGAGCCAGTCGGTATAGTATTTCGTCAGGAATTCGATCAGTTCGGCTTCGTCCGGATGCTGCACCCGTAATCCATCCAGAGCAGCCAGAACTTTCGCAAGCTCGCCCCCAGGGATCGCAGCCATTCCGGTAACTTTTGACCACACCCGCAGGTAAAAAGGGTCTCCTGTTTGAAAAAAAGCAAGAGCAGGAGCAGCAGGAGATTTGTTCGGCTTCCGTGCGACACCTTCGCCTTCACCTTCACCTTCACCTTCACCTTCACCTTTAACATCATTTAATGCCGTAGGTACAGGGGTACGTACAGGGGTACGTACAGGGGGTTGATGGGTGGTACATACGCTGCTTTCACTGGCCGCGGCGGTTACAGGCTCGAACCCACCTTTCTTGTTCCAATTCTCAGCGATCACCCGGTTGTCCTTGGCGTGTACCTTGATCCGGTCGACCCACCCGTCAGGAGCGGCGTATTTTGATGCGTTCGCCCAGGACGGCGTTTGATAATCCCACCAGTTCACTACCTGGATCAACTTCGTGTTCCCTGCCCGGTACCGGATGATCTTGCCTTCAGCGGCGAGTGTGCCGAGGGCGTCCTCCACCTGTTCTAACGGCATCCGTTCGCCCGGGAAGACATCACTCGCGATAAACCCGGCGCGGTCCTGCAGCCTCCCCTGATCGTCAGCACAGGTTACAATGATCCCGATCCACAATAGCCGCCTGAAATAATCCAGGCTGCACACGAAATCATCTCTCCAGATATCTGAGGCGATCATGCGCCGGCTAGCCATCGACCCTCCGGAGATCCACGCTCAGGTCATATCTGCGCTCGATGTGATCGACCCGGGTCACCCTGGCCGCGAATTCGTCAGCCGTCTCAGGGTTGATCACCACCGCCGGTTCGCCGGCTTCAGGCAATGCTACGCCGCTCCGAACGTAGATCCCGCTCACGACGATCTTTTCACCGGTTACCTTTGCACCTTTGCATCTCACTTCGCGCATTTTCTCTCCTTTACGCTGATGGAAGTCTCAGTTGGCCGTTTGGGTACCAATCGGCAGCTGCTTTGTTGATCGAGCTTTCTTGCTGCAGAAGAGAAGTCCCACGGTCGTGCAATTCGACCTGGCAGTAAGCGTCTTTCTCTTCCCGGTCCTTCAAGATCCAATACCCGCCGTGTATCCCACCTGTGCCGGCGATCGGAATCCCGTAGATTCTCCGCATATTGCTGATCGCCAGGCGGATCGTGCGGTCATCCTGGTTGAATCCAGCTGCACGCAATTCAGCCAGAAGATCCTTGCGGCTGATCCGGTTTTCAATGCCAACGTGATACATCACAACTTGGAGAATCTTCATTCTGATCTGTTCTGAGATGTTGGCTTCCACTTCTGACTTTGAAAATCCAAAATTAAGTGCAATTTGTTTGCTTGTCATGGGTACCTCTTGGGGGAGCGGAAGGAGAGACGAGCACCGCTCCCCGGTGGAAGAGATTACATCTGGGGGTTGAAGGGACCTCCAGCAGGAAGCCGGCGAAGGAGTGCGCCGGCTCGGCTGCTGGTGTCAACCGATCCAGACGGCTTCAGGAGGGCGCAAGTCATCAGGGACGAAATCGCGCAAATCCTGCTTGAATTCGATGATTAGATCGTGGGATTTGTCCCGGCTCAGCTTGACCGCCGGGTGGAGTTCGGGAAAATTGCCTTCGTGGATGTGGCCAACAAGGCCGGTGATCACCCGTTCCGCGTACCGCTTGTATTCGGCCAGCTCGCAAACAAGAGACCAGGCGCGTATCAGGCTCGGATGATCATCGTACGTCGTTCGGATGGTTTCCCATAGGAGTTCTTGCTGGGTGGCCGCTATCAATTCGATGCATGAGGTCAGCAGATGCCTCTGGGCGATCTCGATGATGTGCCTGGGGTTCACCAGGATGACAGTGTCCGAGGGAGTTCGAGAGATAACGACCTGGTTCGTCATGCTTCTACCTTTCGATTGAATGCCCCTGGAATGGGGTGGGGGAGTGAAGATCTGCCGGTTACACGTCCGGCTCGCCGTCGGCTGCGAGGGGTAGCGCAGCCTTCCTTTTCGGCGATGCAACAATTTTGTAAGGTACTGCAAACTGGCGGTCAGGATTTGAACCTGATGGGCTTTTGGATTTCGCAACGGTTAGGTATCCGTCTGCCTGATTCGAGTAGGTGATCGATCCTGGGAGTCGCCCTTCCCTTTACCGTGTGTGTGCGTGTTCCCACCACGCCGCCGCCAGTGACTTCAAAATGCCATCCGCAAGATCCGCCAGACTGTCGACCAGTCGAAACGGATCAGCGAACGAAAAAGGGTCTTGCGTACTACGATCCGGTTCATGCTTTTCTTCATCTCACCTCCTTGGGTAAGGGGCGCAACCCGCCGGCAGGGTCCGGCCAAGTTCCAATGCTCACAACCTGTAAAGTAAGCCGGAAGTGCACCCGGCGGATTGCCTGTGGATCACATCGTTGTCGGTTGGTACTTGCGCCGCGCCGGCAATGTCGACTTTGCTCCCTGCCGTTCCAGAAGCCTGAGCGCCTTCTGCAGTTTCAGCGAAGCCTCAAGCATTTCCTTCTGGTTCGGTTGAGGCAGCCGTGGGATCACTTTCTCGACGATCACCGCCGCGTCATTGATGTGTTCTGCTGCCGCGTCACGGTCTTCAGCCGCATTTGTCGGCCATTCTCTCGGTCCTGTCATAATCTCTTCCTCCAAGTTCTTCCGAAATCGCGCCTTTTTCCAACCGATTTCGATCTTTCTTATGATCCGTCAATAAGTACCGGTAATATGGGATCACACCGGCTTCGTCAGGGCCGGGAAATACCGAAAGGATCAAAGATGCTTCAATACCCCGTCTGCGCCCTTCGCAACCACGCTGCGCTGTGTCAGTTTGGAATTCAGAAGATTGATGATCAACGCCGCCATTTCAGAGCGCCAATCGTTGTAGGTGAGCTCAACTGCCAGCATAAAGCCGTAATTGGGTTTGGTCTTTCCCCGCTCCCACAAGTTGACCGCCTGTTTGCCCAAGGTTGCACCGGGAAGACCGTCTGTCAACTGGGTGGCAAATGCCTCCTGGGTGAGGTGGTTCTGTTTTCGATAGTTCTTGATAATTTCAGGAATAGATTGCATTCACTTGTCCACTTCATTAGCGAGCTAATAATATATTAGCACAATAATGAATATTGTCAAGTGGTTGTACTTTATATAGCTAAGGAAGTAATATTGTTTTCGATGAATGATGATGTAAAACGCGAGCACGCCCGCTGGTTCAATCGCGCATTTGTTAGGTGGCAAGCCGCCGATGGTTCAAGGAAGACTATCGAAGATTTCGCGCAGCACCTCGGCTATAAACAGCCGCGAGTTAGCCATTATTTGAGCGGCCGATATGTTCCTCCTTATGAGGTGGAATTGAATATTTGCCGAAGGCTGAACGACTATGAAGGGATGAGGATTCTGGGCTACCCCGTGCCAATCGATCACTCAGCTTATCCGGAAGACTTCCGGCATCGTCTAGAAGCTGCTGAGGAAGAAGTAAATAAGGTCTTTGCCGAGCGGGGCTTAACAGGTGAAATGCCCGAGGCTGAGAGAATAACTATCGAAATCTTCGAAAAGTGGGGTTTCAAATATACTTCAACAGATGAACTCAAAGACGAAGATTGAGCATATACAAAATTTAAGCGCTTCATTAATACCCCTTATCACAAAGAAACTGCAATGATTTTATTATAGTACACTCGTTCTAAATTGCAACATATAAATATTCGGTAGCTCCTTTCGCAAGTAATAAAATAGTAAAGCTATTGTACAGCTTATTATGAAAAGTATTCTCATGGCAACAAAACGAACATCACAGCGGACACAGAATTCACCACAATTGTGTACATGGGATACAACGCGAACTTTGCTACCTGGTTGCAGCAGGAACTCGACCTGCGAGGCTGGAACCAATCTGATTTATCGAAAGCGGCGGGAGTTGCAAGGAGTACGATCAGCAATATTCTGAATATGCAGCGTTCTCCCGGACCGGCAGTATGCCTTGCAGTTGCCAATGCCCTCAAATTGCCGCCTGCTGTTGTTTTTATCAGAGCAGGTTTGATGCCAGAAGTGCAGGGAATGGGCCATATCCAGGAAGAGGTTATTTATAAGCTTACAAAACTGTCAACCGAAAAGCAGCAAACCGTTCTCGATCTGGTCGACAGCCTGCTGGCCAGGTCAGAAAAAGAATCCCGTAAGGCCGGCAAGGGCGCACCCTGAGTCTTGCCCGGCGAACGTGTCAGGGGGAAAACGAGAAGCAATCGAACATAAGCGGGGCGATCATGAATGAATTCATCGCTTTGGACGTAGAAACGGCAAATGAGAATTATTGGAGCATATGCCAGGTGGGGTTGGTTTTCTTCCGCGATAATCAAATCGTTGATACTTGGGGAACACTGGTAAATCCGGAAACTTATTTTTCGGGCTTCAATATTGGCGTTCATGGCATTACGGAGAATAAGACCAGGAACTCGCCAAAGCTCATAGAAATGTACGATCTTGTGCTTCATAAAATTGGCGACGGCATTGTTGCTCATCATATGCCGTTTGACCGATTAGCTTTTTCCAGATGCGCCGAACGAACAAATAAACCAATGCCTAAATGCCGCTGGGTCGATACCGCACGTGTTGCAAGAAACACATGGCAGGAAGTGAGCCAGAGGGGTTATAGCCTAGCAAATCTTTCGTCTTTGATGGCTATCAATCTCGAACATCATCATGATGCTGTCGAAGATGCACGCGCTGCCGGCCTTATCCTGGTAAAAGCTGCACAAAAATCAGGCATTCCGTTTGATGACTGGATCTCGGGTTATTTCGAATATTGCGGGTGCAGCGATGGCACTCAAAGGGTCGTTCTCAATAACCGAGTGGCTCTCGGTCTCAACGAAAAAGAATTTCGCAAGCTAGCCAATTCAGAACCCGACCCGAGAGGTCCATTATTTGGAGAAGTAGTTGTCTTTACCGGACAACTATCGATTTCTAGAATGGAAGCTGCCCAGGTAGCCTATAAAATGGGATGTAATATCGACACCGGCGTAACCAGGAATACGACTTTACTTGTTGTTGGTGATCAAGATCAAAGGCTACTGGCCGGCTATGAAAAGAGCTCAAAGCATAGAAAAGCCGAGGAACTTCGATCAAAAGGTCAAGATATTCGTATCATTGGTGAAGTAGATTTCATGGCCATGATCCATTATTGATTTCCCAAAATCATCAAGCAAAAGGCCATTCGAGCCGAAGTAGGTTGAAAGAGTCTTGTTGTAAATCGATCTATAGCCGCTTATCTTTGAAAAGGAGAAGTTTATGGATCTCAATGAGATGATCAAGTCAAAAGAACCCTATGAGTTCGAAAATGCTCTGAATCAGATTCCAAAGAAAAACCGGCAGCGATTCATTCGGGCTCGCAAGGATGGCTACCTTGTTTTCAATGCGCGAGAGCGCAAAATCAATGATCTCTATTACAAGTATTGTGAAGAATCATATAGACCAATAATCTTGGTCAAAATTCACAAGAGTCAAGCTGACTTTAGGATTGATATGATTTCTCGGGCAATTAAGAACGAGCAAGTTCCTCCAGCGTTGCTTGACGTAATAGCAAAGCAATTGAACATTGCACGCAAGAACAATGATGAATTAAGTCCTGGATTTGTCGACCTGAAAGGGATCTCCCAGGCCGATGCTGAATATCTGGCAAAAGCATCTGCAAGAGCATTTGGTCTTTGCGAATGAAACTTTTCGATATCGGGATCCTGAAAGTTAACTACAACGTTGATTAAATGATCAAAAAGGGTCAATAACAGCATGAAAAATAGCGTTTCGCTATACAAAAGCTATACAAATGCTTACAAAAGTATTGCATTTGTAGACATTCTCGTGTATACTCACTGCGATAAGACTCCCCGCCGTTACACCCGCCAACGGTGGGCGATAGACTCCCCAGAGTTACAATGTAACTCTGGGCGATTTGTTTAAGGGAGGATAAATGGAAGGTGAAAGAGTTGCAATCTTCATCGATGGAGCCAATTTGTTTCATGCTTTGCTGCAGGATTTTTCAAATCCCAATCTCGATTATGAACTGTTCGCAAAAAAACTCTTGAACGGAAGGACCTTGGTTCGGGTTTATTTTTACACCGCACTTCCCGATCAGGAGCAAGATCCAGAGCGATATCAAAAACAACAGAAATTCACAGCTGCCCTGTCAAGGAAGGACTATTTCTCTGTAGTGCTTGGTCGATTGGAAAAACGACCAACAGGCTATGTGGAAAAAGGGGTTGATATCTCTCTGGCCGTTGATATGTTGGAAATGGCTTTCAGAGAGGCATATGATACGGCGATCGTGATCAGCGGAGATGGCGACTTTGCCAAGGCGGTCGAAGTTGTAAAGAGATTGGGAAAACATGTCGAAAACGCTTCAACAAAAAGCTGCTTATCGCGACATTTGCAGTCGGAGTGCGATAAGACAACAGTCCTCACTGCTGCTTATTTGAAAGATTGTTGGAGGCCTAAAACTCCAAGCAAAACCTAGAATTCGGTGTGAAAGAATCATCGATAAAAAATCCCCCGGCTCATCACCGAGGGATTTTCACTTTAAAGTAAACCTCACGATACCTGCACCAGCTTCGACCCATTGAACTCGGCGCAGATCCATTGCTCAAAGCCGATCCTCAGCCAGGGATTGCCCCTGGAATCATGCGCGGATTCCATCACATCGATTGGCGGCTCGCTCTTGAGCAGAACCCACGGCGTGCCATTGAGAGAATACTGGGCAGCCGCGGTACCAATTCCATTGCGCACGTTCACCGAGGTGATCACCTGGGCCAGCTTCCCTGCAGGATTGGTGATCGGAATGGGCGCATCCTCGATCGGAGCCGGTTGTGTAGGAACGGAGATCTTCCCCAGCCACGCAGAATATTCCTGCTCGGTGCCGTTGAAAATATCCGCGTCGACGTACCCCGGGCAGCCAAGCAGCGTTCCAATTAGCCTTGAACCGTATTGCCAGATGGTTGCCTTTGGATATGCTCCAAAATCGGGTTTCAGATAAGCCGATAGCTCTGCAGCGCTCAGGAAGTGAGTGATCTCGGGTTGGTACGTCTTTCCAGCCGCCACCCTGCTTCCGTCGAAGAAAACCATATCGCGGGTCGCTGTCAGCAGTTTATACCGCGGGATCATCCCAAACCCCTCGGTGAAGTTCTTCATGTAAGCCGCAACCCAGCCGGCGATGTAATCACCCCCAAATTTCCTGCCCAGTTCCTTCATCCGGGTATGGAAAGCGAGTGCGATCTTGAGGATCCTTCCCACGTTGAAGAGCGTGATCTTCGGCCATGCGGCGCCCTCGTTGGTTTCCGTGTCCAGGAGATACCCCGCTTGCCCTGGGTTATCTTGGGTCGTGTAGTGGAAGAAATCCGCCTGCCGTCTTCCAAACTCGATCTCTGTCCCGAAAATGTAATTGGCGTAATCCAGGAAGTGGGTACATCCCGTGTCTTTGCCCGCACGGATCGCGCCGGCGCGATGGCTCCGGAACATCGGATCGACATGGTTGACACCCTGGGTTGCCTTCACAAAGACAAATCGCAGATTGGGGATCGCCCTTACTTTGTCCCAATCGATGATCGCCTGCCAAGCCGAAATGTCGATGCCTTGAATTTGATCGTTGTACATCCTTCACCTCCACCAATAAATTTTCAGATCCACATCAGGCAGTTGCCCATATTCCATGCCCGGTATGGGATCACCACAAAAGAATCGCCCTGCACCACGCCGCCGGCGTTGGCATCACTTGCCGTGCAGGGGATCAAGATCGAGCTGCTCGCCTTATGCCCCAGCTGGTAATAAGTCGAGTTGTAGTCGTAGGTCATATCAGCCCCGTCCACGGTAAGGTGATGCCCTGCCGTCGTGGTCGTTCCCGCGGTTTGCAAACCGATCACCAGGCTCGCGCCGATCCCCGCCAGGCTGAAGCTATCCAGGCCGGACGCATTCGCTCCCGAACGGGACGCCCCGGCATCATAAGCGTCCCCCAGGCAGTAGAACCACCCTGGCGACCCGCTCGATGCATAGACCAGGTTGCCTGACGGCGGCAGAATGTACTTCCTCAGCGATGCAAACGTGCTGTAGTTGGTGATCAGCGGCATGCTCACCCCGCCCAGCGTCGCCGGTTGGTTGGCAAACTGGGCGCAGATGATCAGCTTCGTCCCGACCGGAACGGTAAGCGATCCCAAATGCGCAACCTGCGCGTAACTCAAAATCACCGGATAGATCATGGCAATCCGTACTCCAGCGCCACCAGTAATCCCTTTGGTTTGGTTGTGGACTGAGCCGTTACGTAAACCTTGATCTCGTTATCGGTCGCAACATCATCATAAGCGGCGTTGACCGTTCCCGGCGTTCCCACCCTGGCCCCGCTCGCGATGCTGATCGCAGTGGATAGGCAATCATTCGCGGGGTATTTGGTCAGATTGCGTACCTGCACCGTGGTCGAGTTTGTGAGCCCGGCGACTTCCACATACGCCTGCGCTCGCTTGAGGATGTAACCGTTGATCGTGCTCGGCGCCCGGAACGTCCAGATCCCCGTGATAGTATCGACCTCCTGCAGCTTGTCGATCATCCAGAATTCGATGACTTTGATCACCGCCGCTTTGACGTCCGCCGCTGTCGCCTGTTGCCCTGTGGTAATTGCCATGTGCCCTCCTACGTGATCGTTAGTGTGTATTCGAACGTCAGATCGTGCGTTCCACTTGTGTTGTTATAGGCCAGCAGTGTCCGCGAGAACAACGTGCCAGAATTGGCAACTGCGCTGGCCAACGCTCCGAAGAAACCGATCTCCTGGATGCTGTAGGTGCTTTCAGACGCCAGAAAGAACGAGCTCAGCGTAATTGTTGCGCCGGCGACGACCTTATCCGTGATCGCCTTCCGCCTGACCTCGGTTTGCAGCTTGGTATCCCCGAGCGCGGCTGCCGTGGTGCCTGTGCCGATACCGATGTAGGTCAGCCCCGTGGATCCCTTGCCGGTCATCAGGTTGCCAACCAGCGTCTTGCCCGCCGTGACCACCAGGTTGTGCTCGGCCACAACGTCTGTCTGCAATCCGGCGTTGATCGCCGCCTGGATCGCTTCGCTAATAGTCATGCCGCTGTCAAGGTACCTGCCAATGATTCCTTTGGGGAATGACCGCACCACCAGCGTGCCGCCTATGCCTGCCTCTTCGCTATGCTTGATTGTTATGTTGTTCATCCCCATACTCCATAGTCCCAGTTAAAGGAGCCCCAGTTGTAAGGGCCTTGTGATGCCGTGACAGTGGGTGTCCCCTCTGTGAGAGAGATGCTCTCAGCGATGTCGATTACCTCGTCCAAAACCTCGCTCTCGTTCTCGTTCCAGGTTTGCTCCTGGGTAGACGCCCGCTTGAGCGCCAGCAGCAAACCCACCAGCGATTGATCTACAGCACCCAGCTCGACTACCGCCGTGATGTACCCTCCAATTCCGATCGTCGTGGTCACCCTCTGGATCAGGTAATCTGCGCTGATTTTCCGCGCCGGCAGAAATACGTTTTGCACCTGGCCGGCCCGCAGCCCGGGTTCGCGCGTGATGTAGCGGAGGGCGATATTTGCGAAGGCGTTCTGTGCCAGCTCAGCCTTTCCCCTCATCACCCCCACGGCCTTGTCGATGATCTCGGGAGCGTTCACCACCAACTGCAGCCACTTGCCATAATGGTCATAACTCGCCTGGTTGCGCAGCCTGGCCCGCATCGGCACTACATGGCGACCGAAAATCTCGACCCCGTTCGCGATCCCCGGCCAGTTCCCCAACTGCTCCAGCCTGGCGGTTGACTCGTAATACAGCACATCGGTGGACTTTGTCAGCGTATCGATCCCGCCGGTTAGCACCGTCAATGTCGTCCATATAGGCATGTCGATTCGGGTGGACGCCGAATTGTGAGCTGTGCCGGTCCAGGCGTAGCCGGTGCCCAGGGAGCCGTCGCAATAAGCGGATGCCCAGCCCTTCTTTTCCGCCTGTACCCCGTCGAAAAATACAGGCGTTGCGGAATCAGCATTGAGGTTGAACATGTCCACTCGAATATTGATCGTGGCATTCGTTGTGTTTTGAAATGAGCAACTGATCCGTTCCCAGGTCATGGCCAGGGCGTTTTGCGTGGTCGCCACGGCTGTATATCCTGCGCCGACATTCCTCATCTGGAGTCTTGCCTTCCCCACCAGACTGCACCACGCCTGCACAGCCACGGTCAGCCATTCCCCCGGCGCCACTGCGATATTGCTGGTGCGATAAACCTGCGCCACCGCTGTGCCTGCGTTGATCCGCAGCACCCGCGCTCCAAACGCCCCCGCGTTGGCTTCCCACACCCATGTTGCTCCGGTCCCTGATTGGTATTGCGCCCAATCATCCGTGATGTTGACCTCAAAGCTTGGATTGAGGATCAGGTTGGTCGTCGGCCCGCCGTCATTCCGTTTCACCTGGATTTTGGTCAGTGTGCTCGGCGCCTGGTACCGGTGTGAGAGATCGACCGATTTCGTATAACCGGCCGGTGTGTAATACTCGTATAGATCGTCTGAGAGTTTCGTTCCTCCCACCACGTCGACCAGGTTCACCACTCCCGCTCCGTTCCTGGTGATCCGCACGTCTTCGATGGTTCGATTCGCGAGATCTGTCGGATCATTGGTGACATCATAGGGGGCGTCGACCATCTCGCTGCTGCCGTAATGCAGCGCCTTGTCGTAATCCACGTACCAGTGTCCGCCTGTTTGGGTGCACAACCAGTCCAGGATCTCGCGGATGGTCCGCCTGTTGAATCGCGCCCGCGGGAACGTCTGCAGCGTATTGGCGTAGGTGGTGATGTCGAAAACAGGATAGGCCCAGGTGCTCAGATCAGATAATGTGAAGCCTGCGGAGAGAGAATCGATGTATCCATCCGTTTCCGAGATAAAATTCTCGGCGTGAGAATAGACGATAGCCAGTACCTCATCCACATACACGCGAATCGATTGCCTATCCGCGACGATCTTCATCACGCAGCCGGCCAGGGCGAGGATTTCAGTGGATAATCCTCGTGAGGTGTTGACCCCTCCGAATCTCTCTCCCAACTCGAATCGGCCGAGCGAATTGACATACACATACCAGAAATTGGATGCATCCTGCATTCGGAACGCCACACCCAAACCGCCAGATGGGCCTAATGCCGTTAGTGTGAATTCGATCTGGCAGTTTGCAGGATGGATGAACGTCGTGCCCAGGGCAACACTGCCGGCAATCGAATCGTAAGCCTCATCCCTCGAGGAGATTTCGTCCGATTCCGCAAAAGCCCCGGCGATGATCGCGATATCTGTGCTGGCGACGAATTCTTTTTTGACATAGATCCTGTCGAACAAAATGGCATAATCCGAGCAGCCCAGCACGTAGTTGTTGTTGGTCTTATTATTGCCGGGGCCTTGCTCTGACGTGATGATGTACCCGCCGAAAATCTTTGCCCAACCGTTGTAGATCACGATCTCTTGCCATTCCACTGGCGCAACATCGTCAGCGTCGATCAGGGTCAGGGTGAGTGTGTCCAGCTCCTCATCCAATGCCGAGATAATTGAAGGCTGTACCTCGTTGAGATCGACATATCGGGTCACATCCACGCTGTTGATCTCGATGCGCAGGTCCATCCTCGTCATGTCGGCCGGTTGGCTGGTTGCCTGCAGCATCATCGCCTCACCCCCTGTAATCCGAGCTGCCGCATCACCTCGTTTGCCACCGCCCTCGGATCTCCGGCCCCGCTGACAGTCAGGTAGATCGTGTTTCCCAAGCTCGTTCCTGTCGGAAGAACGTACCCGTCCTGCCCGAATACGACAGGCTCGGGACCTTTCTCGCCTACCATTGCCACCTGCCCTGCGCTTACAGGCCCGCCCACGGCTCTGTTTTCCATCGCGCCGCTTCCCCCCCCGGTTCCACCACTTCCAGCACCACCACTCCCGCCGCCGCGGTGTTCGTTGTAGTAGGTATCCACGTTCACTGTCACATTTTTGCTTTGCAGTTCATCGATCCTCGTCTTCATGCCGGCGATGAGTGCGTTGTATTGCTCCTGGGTGATCTTGCCATCATCCAGCATCTGTTTCCATTCTTTTTGCTTGGTGGTGGCAAGTACAGTTGCGTCATCAACCATCCCCATTTTGTAGGCAAGTTTCAGGGCTTCGTCCGCGCTCATTGTTGCCGATGCTTTGTTGAATAAAAGCTGGCTACTATATTTTTCCATTGCGGAATTGGCGTCATTCGTCGCGTCTTTTGCCTCGAGTGTCTTATCCTTGAAGTTCTCAGCAAACAGCGCCGCGTCTTCTTCCCTCATCCCCAGGGAACCATACTTTTCAGTAGCAGAATCCAGCATTGGATTCAAACCAGTATCCAGAATGTCCTTGTTCTCACGCGCATCGCTGATGAAGATCTGTTGGGCAATGATTGATTTTCTGGTTTCTTCTTCCTCAGCTCGAATGGCATCCGCCTGGTCGCTTATCGCATTCGTGCCCCCACGCATTGCTTCACTGAGACCCAGGGTCATGAAGCCATTGATCACACGAGAAATCTGAGACCATTTATTGATCCAACTGTCAGATTGTTCGATTCCGTCGGATGCTACCAGGGCAAAATCACTCAAAACAGGGATTAGTTGCTTCCCAATGTTCATTCGAAGACCCAGGGCGGAATCATTCAAGGCATCCAGGGATTCTTGGTATTCCTTACTGGCAGCAACCGCCCGGTTATCTACCGTGATGCTGTCAGAGGTGGTCAGCATACGGGCTTTGATTTCAGCTGATCCCATCTCCAGCAGTTTCGTGATCTCTTTGGATTGCTTGCCAAATCTTTCAGACACATAGGTATTTCGCTCAACGCCCGGAGCCAGCTTCATGTACTCGTCAGACATTGCCATGAGAGCATTGGTGTTGACAGCGATTCCTTTGTTTGCAGCCATCTGCAGGGCAGATTCAAGATCTCCTATTTCGATCCGAGCATCATCTGCCACTTGGATGAACCGAGACATGGTTTCGGCATTGTCTCCGGTAATGCGTTGCAGATGCTCCGTGCTATTGGCAAGACCAACAACATCACTGATCGATTGTTGGGCGACCTCTTCGAATTTTGCCAATCCTGCTGAGGCTATGCCTATTGCACCCACCCACCCGAGGCTGATGCCGGTGACTTCCTTAAAACCTGCTCCCAGGTCTTTAAGTGTTTTCTTGGTTTCCTTATCACCCATACCCTTTTTGATCGTGGTGATAAGAATTTCGATTCTGCTCTGCAGTTCGCTCATTCAGCCCTCTACCAATAAACGTCTCTACCGGTATTTCATTGCCTTTCGCCACTTCGCGAAAAGATCCTCAACCTGTTTTGCACCCCTTTCATACTCGGGCAGGTCGAAGGCCAATGCGTGGAAAACGTCGATCCATTCCTCGCTCAAATCTCCGATGTTCCAGGGAGTAATCACAGCCCCCCCCGAATAACGGTTGATGATCCGGGCAAGATTGATCTGCAAGATCATGGGGTCGCTGGTCTGCCCTGTTCGTGCGAGTTCCAACAGGGCAGACTTTATGCGTTTTTTTGGCCGTCCCGATGATCGGTGATCATGCCAAGCGTGCGGGAGACCAACCAGTTTTCAAATGCCGGGTCAGATTCGTGCGCAGTTCCCAGCAGATCCTCAACCTCTTGAGCACTGATCGAAGTGTCTCCCTGGCTCCAGATTTTCGAATACCAGTCGTTGATTTTCTGGTGGGCATTCTGGATCTCTTTTCTCAACCGGTCGATCTCTTCCTTGGGTAGTAATGATTTGCGCGCAGCTTCAGATTCTTCTCGGCACTTAACAACTAACTGCACCAGGTCGTCGTGTTGGACCAATACATCCCTGGGGGGATTTACCCACACTTCGATGCACTGATCGCCAAATTCCTCGGCATATTCAGCCAGGTGGATCTTTTGCACAATCTTCGGGATCTCGATTCTCATTTCGGCCCTCCCTACAGCGCTGCCAGATCGGTCACAACCTTCGGCGCGATCATCTTGGCCCCGGTCACATCGTATTGCCCGTGGATCACTGCCGTGTCCAGCCTGCCGCCGCGGTCGTTTTGGGCCATAGGAATCACATCCTCCACGTACCCGCCAACGTCGCAGATGAAGGAATGTGCTTCGCCGGCCCCGATCAACGGGCCGGTGATCTCAAGCCTGGCTACCCGGTATTGCCCGATCGCCGCTCGCAAAGCCTCGCTGTCTGTTCCGCGTTCGAGGGTCAACGCCAGCATCGCGCTGATCGGTCCCTGGCCATGCTCGTTGAACGTTTCGCTCGAGCCGCCGTTGAACTTGGGATAGGCGCCCCCGATGATCTCCAGGTCGAAGGCCCGCAAGATGCCCGCCTTCTCGGTGATTCCCGCAGCCGCCCAGGTTGGATCGATGTAGATCCTCGCCAGCTTGGCGTTCATCATCGTCATTTCCATTGGGCTTAGCGCTGCAGTGAACACTGCATTGGTGTGCTGCCTGCCGAAGTAATCGGCTTCAACCTTCACGGTCGATTCGCCGCCGTCCTGGTTGGTCTGCCCGCTGATCTTGAGCCGTTTGAACATGGCGTATTCGATCTCGATACCCTGCTGCGAATCACCCCGCTCGAGCGTGAACGAATCCAAAGCGTTGTCCAGGGTGAAAGAAGGGGTATGATCCCACTCATAATCACCTTCGCCTACGGTCTTTTCGGTGGCAACCACTCCGCCCTTCAACAGGCCCGAAAGGAGAATTGGCAGCAGCTGGAAGAAACCTTGATCCCAGCTCAGCGAATCCTGCGCCAGGATGCCCTGCATGAAGGCCCCATTGACCTCTGAATTCACGCCCAGATCATAGGCAATCGGCGTCGGCTTGCGATCCACCGGGATTGGCCCCTGCGTGATCGGCAGCAATTTGGTTGCGGCAACCGGCGTACCGTGTGCCAGGGCGCTCTCTTTGCCAATTTGCATCTTTGCTAACATTGGATTTCCCATTCCGTACCTCCTAAGCTGTAACAGTAATTTTGCCGGTCACGTTCTCCCGGACTTCCCAGGTCACGACCAGGCCGTAACGATCAATGCCGTCTCCGTAGGTCAATATCGCCGGCGAGATGCCGCCGGCCTGGGCCAGCAGAAACGTTTCTACCTTGCCCTGCAGGGTCAGATTCTTGGCGGCTGCCTCCACGATCTTTCGGATGAACGGAAAAAGCTGGCTGAGCTCGTTTTTTTTCACATCCGTGGACAAGAAGAATTCGGTCTTGCCGCGATAAACGATCAGATTATGCCCGCCCGCTGAATAATCCACATCGATGGGGTCGAAGAGAAAAGAAATCGCGCATGGGATCACGCTGATGGTCTCGGGAATGTTGCTGAACCCATAGGCCTTGATTGCCCGGTTGCTGGGATCTTTGATCGAACCCCAAACCTTCGCCAGTTCAGGCCCCCATACCTCGACGCCCCAAATTGAATCAACCATATTTCCCAAGCTCCTGTAACATTTTGTCGATCGCTTTCTTCGTTTCGGTCACCACCATGTTTCTGACGGCTGCCAGGGTGGGCGCGATGACCGGCCGTGCTTTCAAACCCTTCCGACCAATAGACTTAGCCACCGCAAACGCCACCGACAGAGCATTCCCTTCATTGGCGCTCAATTTCTTTTTTACCCATTCGACCAATCTACTTGGAGGAATAAAGGCAGGATTTGGTTTGGAGTTCTTCGTGTACCAGTTTTCATTATTTTTGCCACCAACGCGAAGATTACGGTGTTGCTCCCTGCCTCTCCAGGTGGTGATCGCATCCGATCTTCCATGCCAGGCAGCACCGCTATCGATGAACCGTAGAATGTAATACCGTTTCTTGCTGCCGATCTTTGCCGTCACGCTCCCGATCCCGTTCGTGGTCACCGAGTTCGAGATGCTCTTTTGCGTCGACCCTGTGAATGCCGGAATTCGGGATTTTTCTTCTTTCCGGACTGCGCCGCCGATCTTTCTGAATGCGGGCACCAGGTAGCGATCGTTGATCTTGAAAGAATCGAGAAAATCGATCTTTTTCAGTGTTTCCTCGAAGCCCACGACCTGGATCTGGGTATCGTCGCTCATTTCAGAAGCTCCAGATCTTGTAATGCAACCTTACCCGGTCGATCTGGTTTGGGGGGAACTCGCTGAAATAGCCGCCTTCCCCGCTCGTTGCATCGCCGATCCTGCCGATAAATCCAGATGAAGCCTTTTTGTGCATCAGGCCTGCGATCTGCCGACAGAGGTAATTAACGTCTTCAGGAGGCATGTAGCGTTGCAGCGCGGCATCGGTATGCTCGGCGTCGATGGTGCCGTTCATCCCCCGGTCGACCAAAAAGGTGCGGTAGACACTGATCGCTGCCCCCGCCAACTGGTCGCTCGCTGGCGTGTTATTCCACCCCCGGCTGACATAGAGCTGGTTGCCGCTGATCTTACGGATGAACAGATCCTCCACGCCGATCTGCAGTGTCTCGCCGGCGTGGAACTCCGCTCCGTTCGTCACATTGATAATCTCTTCGCTCGCGATATTGGCCACGCTGATCGTCGAAACCGCAGCGATCGGAGCCGGGCTCTTCACGCTGCCGATCCCCTCGAGCACCAGAACCTGCTCGGCGTCGATCAGCAGGACCATCCCAGGGCACAGAAGCGATCCATCCGTCACCGTCAGTTCGGTTGCGGCAAGCGCCAGGCTCGCCGAGATTCCCAGCGCCTTCACCCGGCTGTACTTGGCCCATAAGCCGGTGATCTCGACGCTCTCGCCCCAATAAACATCGGCATCGACCTTCAAGTACGGGCCGTCTTCCCAGAGAGGGACATCGGGCAGCAGCGAAAATAGGGTGACCTCGACATCATCGTTCAAAATCTTGCTGATGCTGATCACCGGCCCGATCGGGGAAAGGTGACCGCAATGCCCTTTGAATGAGCGCGTCTCCAGGCTGGGGATGAACTTGCCAACATCATGCTCCACGGTCCGGCTTGCGGCTTCGATATGCTCGATCACCGAAGCGTCGAAGCCGTCCAGCTTCATATCCTGGATCATCTCGAGGGCGGTACAGTAAATCTGCGCTGATTTCATGGCCTTTCCATTCTTCACTCACCCGGAATAGGAGAGGATTGGGATAAGGGATCGATAGGATCTAGCTGCCCTTTTTCTTGTTCTTGCCTGCAGGTGCGGTTGCAGTTTCGGGTGGGATTACCGCTTCGGTCTCGGCGGGGATAATCACCTCATTCTCGGGAGGCGTGACCACTGTCGTTTCGCCCTTTTTGACCACGATAGCTTTTCCGATTGCCACAACGTACTTGGCGTCGGCGTCATCCTCTTTTACTTCCAGGGTTTGACCCTCTGACATCGCCTGACCTCGGAACAATACATTTCGTACAAACTTGAGTTTTGGCATGTTTCACCTTCTGATAGATTTTTTATTTCCATCTGGGGAGCCGGTTTACCCGGTCTCCCCAGTGACTCCATTCCGCATACACTATGCGGCGATCAGCCGTTAGGCTGTGAGCGCATCAAGCATTGCGGCAAAGCTTTCGGCGTGGCGAACTTCCATGTCGGCCATCTGGAACAGGTTGACACGGATCATGCCTTCCTTGTCTTTGGCGTAGGGGTTCACGAGAATGTCGAGAGCGCCCCAAAGACCAATCAGCATGTCAGCCCAGTTGCCATAGAAGATTGCGCTGCAGTTCCCTACCGAGGTTCCCTTGGTAAGGGTGCTCGATACTAGGTTGGAAACCAGCGCGGGGTAGCCGTTCACCGGAGTATTGCCCGCCTGCGCGTCCCAGATGAAAGATGGATTGCCGGTCACCTTGGGAGTGGCTTTGAGGATCCCGCGGACCTTGGCATTGGTGATGTACGCCAGGGAACCGATATCGGCATTGTCGATTGCGATTTCAGTTTCCAGCGCGATGATGTTCGCCCAGGTTGGGATCAAGCCATTAGTTCCACCGGCAACCGAGCCGATGCCAGTCGTGGCAGCGATACCCTTGATGAAAGGAGCTACGCCGGTGCCGTGCAGCGCCTGCAGGTCGATCCGCGTGGTCAACGCCTTCGCCAGGTCGTTCCGTACGAAGGCTTCCACGTCGATGCTGGATTGGTTCATCAATTGGCGGGAATACTCGACCCACCCCTTGATCAGCTTCGGCGTGAGAGTTACCTGGTCGATCGTTGGCGTGCTTTCGTCTCCGGCGATTGTTTCTGCCTTTTCAACGACCGTTGAAGTGGCGGTCTGGCGTGGGATCGGGATGTCGCCGACGAGCCCGCTCATCATCGTTGCGCCGGCTTGCGCCAGCACCGAGCGGTTGCGCAGCACATCGATGAAAGATGCGGGGCGCAGCTCGTCCGCCACCAGGTTGCCGCCGTCCGTGACCACGGCAACGGTCATGGCGCGTTTACTTTCAGTGGGAGCCGAAAGCACATCGTAAGGAACAAAGATTCCCTCGGGATTCCTCCCCATGCGCTCAGCCACTGCCATGCTGGCAGACCGCTCAAGGCCCGCATCGCGCCAATCGTTGTTCACTTGGGCGCGGATCATGCGTAGGATCGAATACTGGCGCACTTCCTCAGGGCTCATCCCGATATTAGGATCGATCTGCTGATCCCCTTGTTTGGGATTGAGCACATTGCGCAGCTCACCCTCGACGCCGTCCACTCTTTCAAGACGCTTGGCGTCCTCTTCCATGACATCGATCTTGCCCATGATCTCGTCAAAGCTGGTACGTTCTTCGGGCGTAAGATCCCGATTTTCGGTTACAGCCTTGTTCGTGATCGCCCGGGCGCTCTGGACTAAAGCAGTCCGTTCTTGCCGAATTTCGCGTGCAGTTTTCTTCATCACACACCTCTAAAAGTCGATAAGATTTTTTGCTTATTCAGCTTCGGCAATTTCGAGCTGACGTTTCAGGACATCCAACGGCACCTGCCGGGATTCCTGATCCGTGTCTTGGCCACCCTCCAGGGTGTCAAGGTTGGCCGAAAATCGCTCCAAAACCTTCAAAGCAGCTCCAATCCGGGTCTTGTCAGCCTCAGTTGCCTGGCCGAACTGAGCCCGGGAAATGGCGTTCCCAAGTTCTTCCATCTCAATTCCCAACCCTGCGAATGCGCTTCTCGCGCTCACGCTGGTTTGGGTGTAAGCCGGATAGGTGACCGGGCTCACATCGTACAATTTCGCCTTGATCAACTCCCGCACGATCTGGCCTTCTTCCTTGTGCCAGTCATCCGAGATCGTCTCGAAGGCAAAAGACATTTGATCCACGTCCCCCCGCTTGATCGATTGCACCAGGTCTTTTGCCCACTGAGCATCGGGAGGGGTAATCTTGATTCGCAGCCCCTTTTCATCCTCCGAAAGCTCCAGGGTGCCGCTCTTATTTCGACCCAGCACGTAGTTGGCATCGTGATTCCACAATGCCCGGATATCATCCTGGCCGATTGATTCAGAGAAGGCGCCCTTTTGGATGATCTCCCGGAAGCCGCCCAGGTTCTGGCTGTACACCCCGAAGATGGCGGCGTAGCCTTCGATGATCGGCTCCTGGTTGCTGCCTGCAGCCACGCGCATTTCTTTGATCACGAATGCGCGATTTTCTATTCCCTTGATCTTTGGAAATTCATTCTTCATCTCTCACCTCACCTGTAAAAATGACCTAACCGGCGCCCAACAAGCACTCGCACTTGCGGTGCAAGGGTGGGTGACCGACGTTCCCTTCGACCTTCAAAGGGTCCGCGGCGCCCTCAGGCTGATAATCATCGCCTGCCCGGAAGAAGACTTCATTGATCCCAGCGGTCTTGCCGTCCATCGCCGTGCAATAAGCGCAGGTTGCATCGAAGGAGAACCACCGCACTGTTGGGATGCCACCGATCGCATAAACCATGTGGGCTGCCGCGTTGTTCAACCGGATGCTTTCCTCGCCGGCGATGTCCGCCGGTCGACTTTCATTCCAACCTTCGAATGCGCTTTCCAGCCCTGAAATCGGGTCATCGCCGTTCGTTTCAAAGCCCTTCAGCATTGCCTGCAGCAACGCCTGGCTGTGGGCCGCGTGACTTTGTACATAAACATCCACATACTTCTGCAGGAATCCGTCCAGGCGTTCCTGTGGCTTGCTCATGTTGATTTCATCAGCAGCCTCTTCACCCACCAGGTCGCCGTAAGCCATGGCAACCGGCAGGACCATCCGCTTCGCAGCTTTGGTGAATTCGTCCCGGTAATAGCTGCTCAGATCCTCAGAGAATTGCGAGAAACCGCGTGATTTGAAATCTCTTTTCGCCAGCGCCAGAATATCCTGGGTTTCCCGCTTGATCAATCGCGTGGCAGCATCTTCGTATAGCTTACGGTAGGGTTTGACCAGGCGGCGGCGGCTGCGAACGCTTCTCAGGGTTGCGCCGCGGATCGCGATCCCTTCTCGGTATTCCAGCAGTTCATTGGGGTTACTTCTGTTTTGGGGAACTGGAACCGGCGAGGGAAGGGGAGAGGGCTCGATCAACCCAGGGAAGTTGCGGGCGTTGCCTAGTTGGTCAGAAGGCACCATATTCAATGGCACCAGGTACGTATCGCCTCCCGCCACGGGGTTCATATCTTCCTTTTCGCGGATCTCGTTTGTGTTCAGCCACCCGTTCTGCTTGGCGTAACCGTAGGCCTGGTACCGGCTGAGAATGTCACCCCGCAGCAGCCCATCTACGACGAATTTGGCAAAATAGACCTTCCGCTCAGGCCGGGTCAGCAGCTGGGTGTCGATCGCCTGCTCGAAGTTGGTCAGCCACGGCAGCAGCGTATAGACTACAAATTCAAGGCTCTGTTGCTCGATGTTGCTGAACGTCGCCTTGTCCAGGTCCCCGATCATGTGCGGCGGGACCCTGAACATCCGGGCAATTTCAGACACCTGAAATTTCCTCGTTTCCAGGAACTGGGCCTCTTCCGGCGTGACGCCGGTTTTGTTCGCCTTCATGCCCTCCTCGAGAATGGCAGCCCTGTGCGCGTTGGTCAGACCTTCGTGCGCTTCTGACCAGGAATTCGAAAGGCGGCGATAGGCATCGTCACTCAATTTGCCTGGATGCTCGAGCACAACGTTGATCTGACTTCCGTTCTTGAAGAACCTGGCGCCTGATTCCTCAGTTGCAGCTGCCAACCCAATGGCTTCGCGTGCGTATGTGATCCAGCTGCGTCCCACCAGGCCGTTCTTGCTGAAAATCCGGAAGTGGAATATTTTCTCTGCCGGCAGCCGCACAAAACCCCCGCCCACAGACATGGGAAGTTCAACCATATACCAGAGTTGGCGCTTTCCATCTCTCCAGATCGAAGTGGTTTCTGAGATCAACGGCCATAATGCGGTGATTTGACCGGCGCCGTCGGATTCGATCTCGGAAAAACTGTTCCCCGTGAGAGCGGCGTTGCGGATGATCGACTCTATCCAGTTCCAGCTGGTCATCTCAGGGTTGGGCTGAACGTGCAGGATCTCATACAAGGAATGATCGGTTGCCTTGCTCTTTCCGGTCTTCTCGCGTTTGTACAGGTCCAGGGGTAAGCTCGCAACAGTTTCAGCCAGCAACCGTACAGCCGCCAGCACTGCCGTGATCTTTTCAGCAGTCGCAGGCGTGACATTGAGCCCGGTGTTGGTGTCTGTGCCGTAGAATGAGGTGCTGCCGGTGATCAGCCCCTGCAGGGCCTCATCGGAACGCTTTTCAATCAGGTTTCTAAGTAATCCTTTCATCAGCTCCCTCGTTGGTTTCTATAACGATGGTTATCGCAAGCAACCATTACTTGCTTTTGACAGCGAAGAACCCCGCCCCGAACAATCCAAAGACCATCAGCAGGATCCCCACGACAATGAACATCACCTTGATGCTGACCATTCCAATGCCGATCGACAGACCTGCAAACCCCAGGAAGGCGATCACATCAAAGAAATCGACCGAGCTCAGCAGTTTCTTCATACAGTTCGTATCCCTCTCGACGAGTACACCGATGGTGTAGTTGAATCTTTCAGTGCATCCAGGCGGACCATCGCGTTGATCAACGCGGCAAGCAGATCGATCCGTTGGGTATCATCCTTGTTTTCCTTGGTCAGCTTGATGTTCTCGTTTGAATCGATCTTCTCTTTGGCGTTGGCCAGGCACCATTTGAGCAGCGGCGAGCCATCATGCACGATCTTGCCCTGGGCAACCAGCTCGCGAAATAGTTTCGTCGGCTCTGAGAGCGTCTGAACGCCCTGCCGGATCTCTACACATACATAACCGTCATTGGTCATCTCAGTGGCCAGGTGCGTGGCGTTGTAAGGGTCGTAACAAACTTCGTTGACCTTCCAATCGTTCTCAAGCTCCCGATCGGCAATGTGCGACCGGATTTCGTTGTAATCGGTGACGTCGCCACCGGTGATGGAAAGCCACCCGTCAGCTGCCCAGTCTCGATAGGGGATTCTGTCGGTTTTCTCGTGCCGTGCGGCGCCTGCTTCAGGGATAAAGCCATGCGCGGTCACCGCCAGGCGGCCATCGGGGAGAACAAACAGGAAGCCATCAGCAGTGAGATCGATCCGTTTGGAGAGATCGAAACCCACATTACTTAATAGGCCCTTGGTCAATTCGCTGAAAGCCTGCACTCGCTCTGCCGGCGTCGATGTTTGTGGATCCAAAATGGCCAGATTGTCCCAATCAGCCAGGTACTCACCGATGTACCCCCGGTCGTTGTCGTAGACCCACTTGTTCAAGATTTTGATTCTGAAGGTCCTGATCTTCGCAGGATCTCTAGAATCAAAAGCCCGATCATGTTCTTCTTTCAAAATAGCCAACCCCTCGGGAGTGGCTGCTCTCAGGGGGTTCGCCTTGATCCAGTTCGCCGGATCATGCTCGTTGTCTTCGGGATCCATCTCGCGGATCACCACGCAATAACGTTCGTCAATGATCGTTCTTTCGAGAATTTGTTTGCAGACTTCGTATTCTTTGAAGCATGGGGATTTTTCAGCATCAACCCCCGCGGTGCTGATGATCAGCATCAATGCCTGGGCGCGCTGCCCCCAGGCGGACCATAATAAGTCATGGATCTCACTCGTGGGGTGCGCGTGGTATTCGTCAATGATCGCCCCGCTTGGATTGAGACCGTCCTTGTTCTTCGTTTCTTTGGAGAGGGGCACCATCATGCCGCCCCGGGTGATATGCGAGATCTCGTAATTGCGGATCTTCAGGCGCTTTCGAATATCGGCACTCTTCATCGCCATGTCTTTGGCGATCTTATAAACGATCCGCGCCTGGTCCTTGTCGACGGCTGCGCAGTAAACCTCAGGACTCTCTTCGCCATCCCCACACATGAGGTAATCCGCAACGCCGGCGGCCTCTGTCGATTTGGCGTTTTTCCTGCCCTCCAGGATGAACGCTTTGTTGAATCGGCGCAGTCCGGTGTCTTTGTGCACCCAGCCGAAAATACAGCCGAGGTCGAATTCTTCGAAAGGCAAGAGAATGATCGGGGTCTTTGCGAGAGGCCCCTTGATGTGAACGCAATAAGAGAACCAGCGGAAGATCTTGTCCGCCTTCTCTTCATCAAATACCCACGGGAAATCAGGCGTGCCCTGCCGTGCCAGATCATCCAGGTGCCTCTGACACGCAAGACGTTCAAGGTGTCCTACAACTCGCAGGCCCTGAACGGCTTCAAGTGCATATTGTGTGGTGGGGTGTACCTGGCTTGCTTCTACCATTAATCGAATTCCTTACCGAAGTCGTCCTGGATCTTGTCCGCTTTCTTTTTCACCAATCTGGCCCGGGCTGCCGGCGAGAGCCCCAATGAGTCAGCGTAACTTTTGATCAACCTGGCATATGCCTGCAGCGCTTTGGTACTGTCCTCGTCCAATAATGTCTTTCTGGCCAGCGCCTTATATTTCGCGTTCGTATCGCAGTAGACCGCCAACAGTTCCGTGTCGATGTTGTCCAGGAGCTCGATCCCGTCGATGGATTTGGTCACCCTGCGCCAAATGATCAGGGCCTCTTTCGACAGCCAGCTGGGGGGATGGAGACCTTTTGCCTTCCTTCGCCTCACCAGCAGAGCTGCAGCATCGCGAGCATCCTTTTCGGCCTGGGTCCAGTGCTTCCCGTGGCCTTCCTTCATCACTTGCGAACTGACGTGAGGAGTTGGCATCCATGCTTAACCAGTATCGATCGGGGAATATTTCTCGCGTTCGAGGGGCGCACGGTTTATTTTTGAAAAGCTGTAGAGATTCATCATCCCCTACCCATGATGCTTCTTTGAGTTGCCATAGCCGCCATCGAACATCGCGGTCTTCTTGTTGTGACAATGAGCGCACAGACCATCAAAGTTCGATTCATCGTCCGTTCCGCCTGCTGCCCGCGGGATCTTATGATCAACGTGTGTTGCTTTGATTTGTGCGTTGGGATGATCACCAAAGGGATCCACACACCACGGGTGTTTCTGCAGAAACGCATCACGGATCTTCCGCCATGCTGACCCATATCCCCGCTCGCTTGATCCTCCACGTTGCTGGTCAGCATTCACCTGGTGACGCGGGCAGCGACTACCGGAATAGGCGAGCTCAGTGCAGCCTGGATATGTGCAGGTGCGAGGGCAATGCATCGGCATTACGTCTGTTCCTTCTTCGTGTTTTTGAAAGGTACCGGCTCATCACCCTTGGCTTTGATCTGCTTTACCAGTCGCCCTGCCCAATCCATCCAGTCAGCCAACTCGCTCTCCAACATATCAATGCGTTCACGCAATGGTTGAATCAACTCCATGACTGTTTTTCGAATGACCTCATTGGTATCTGCAATGCTCTTTTCATTCTCAAACTTGACCTTGGCACGCTGGCTGGCGCTTGTGAAGTAAGCGCCTGCAAGACCACCAATCAAACCTGCTATGATCCCTACTAACGTGACGATGGCATCAGTATCGAAGTTCATAGGGATCAGCCTTGAGCAGCATCACGCTCAGCAATCGCGCTCTTTACATCACTTGTCTGCACGCTGAATTTGTAGGTCAGTTGATTGCCGCCGGCTGCCAGGAAGAGATACATGAGCAGCGGTTTGATTCCTTCGGTGGTGCAATCAAGACCAGGGATCAGGACGAAATGCGTACAGTTGAATGTGAACATCACCGCCGAAAGCACGACGATCAAAACCAGGTTGACCAATTGCTTATGCTCGGATTTCAGTCCTGCAAATTCTTTTCGCAATCCTGGCCAGTAGGTGAACGCCGCTGATAGGAGTACACCCGCCAGCCCAACCAGGACCTCGTATCCGAACTTCCAGCCAGCGGGCAGGAAAAAATCCAACGAGAGAACGATCAGGACCGTCAGGACAAGGAACATAAAACCGATACCAAGCCATTTCAAGAAAGCCTTCATTTTTTTCTCCCTGGGCATGCCGGGATACGAAGAGCGCCCAACGATCGACCTAAGTCAATTCGCTGGGCGCTCTTGTCTGCAGATCTGCGATGTCAGTTGTTAATGTGGCCACGGCTAATGCACCAATAAAAAAAGATGGTGAACCGAAGTTCACCATCATGGTACTGGTATTCGAACAAACTTACTAGACGGGCATTTGTAACCCTATGGAACACCCGGGGTGAACACTGGAGTTACTGTATAATCCCACGGCGTGCCGCCGACATAGCCGTCGCCGGTTGGACCTGGCGTATCGGTTGGATTCACGACCACCGGTGGTGCAGGCTTCGGCGTGCTGGTGAGAGTAGCAGTAGGAACTCTTGTCGCAGCCCGCGTTGCAGTACTCGTCGAAGTCGCAGTAGAAGTGGCCGTGGCCGTCGCCGTGACGGTTGCCGTGGAACTGCTCGTGATGCTGGGCGTTTGGGAGAAGGCCAGAGTTTCAGACGCCAGAAACCCTTGCGTTGCACTGGGATCCACCAGGGGACCGCGTGTCTGATCACGCCAAACATTGACCAAATTCCAAGTGAGAAGGCCTATGACGATCAAGGCTACTGCCAATAGGACGTACTTCAATGATTGTTTCATGTTTTCCCCTTCGAATTTATCTACGACTTTGTTCTCCAATAGTTGTATCACAAGGCGAACTATTCACGAAATCATTCATTCCGCTTGTTCCGATTCCTCACTCGATACACCCCGCCTGACTGCCTCGGCCACTGCCGCTGTGGTCGATTGAGCCTTCATTTTCCTTCGAATGGAAGCCGTATAAACGCAAACGGTCTTCCTGGAAACCCCCAGCCGGTGCGCGATGCATCCCTGGGTTTCGCCTGCAATCAGACCGTTCAAAACGTCGATTTCTCGCGGAGTTAATTTAATATTCATCGAATTTGTGTGCGGCAAAATCATGCATTCCGATTTCCCGAAAGTGTGTACGCGTTAGGATTTGATCCATTGACCGAGAGGTCGTAGGTTCAAATCCTATCGCCCCGACAAAATCCGCTGACTTCGAAAAATGAGGTTGGCGGTTTCATTTACAGGATTCCGCTGCGCTGCACAAATCCGCCCGCCCCGACAGATTAATGCAAAGAATATTGGCCCGCGAATTCCGCCGACAATGCAAAGAGGTCGGCAGTTTCCTTTACAGGATTCAGCCCCGAAATAAAGAGTCAAAGGGTATGGTTTCGATAACTGTGGGAACAAATCGAAACGAATCAGGCATGTTCAATGTGCCTCACTGGAGATTTTGGGAATCTGGAGTTTGTTGATGGTAAATGGCAGCTGTGAAGTGCTCATTTACGAGTTCATAAAAGCAGAATTCGGGAACCGGCCACTGCGGCATCGAATCGTTTGCATAGGGAAATGCAAAGACAATCTGATCAGGGGGCTCTTAAGTCATTCGGTTTTTAATGTGCTGAATGAGATCGTGCCGATATATTGGGGGATCAAGAGTGCTTGTATTAAGAGCGACTACACAATTTGACAGTAATATTATAGCACATATGTTCCATATTTTGAAGGTTTTTAGCCATTTTTGAGAAATTTTAAGGTAACTGTAAGGTGCCTGACAGTTGATAAGGAAATATTAAATATATAAAGGAGTTGCAGGATGGTTCCAGGCGAATCGCCCAGTACGGGGGTGGCCTGATTTAAGCAGTGCAAAATCAGCGCTATCGGTCAATTAGTTGAATAGAACAATACTTTACAGAAAAGAGTCGGAAAATGGAGTCAATGGTGTTCAAACCAACAGGGGGAAAGAAAATCATATTGTGGATAAGCATGACCATGGTTGGGATGTTTGTTTGGATTTTGCTGCTATTGCTCGCTGGCTCCAATGTGATGGAACTATTAGCTGTAGTGTTTGTTGGGATGCTGGTATTGGGGGGAAATTTTTTGATCCTTCTGAACAGGGCTGATTTAAGGATCGAATTAAAGGGCAATTCTGTAGAAGGTCCCAGTTTATATTCTATAGGTTGGCGCAGGGTGAATTTTACATGCGCAGAATTGGATATGGAGAAGACCGGCCGCAAGCTCAGCTTCTTGGGGTTCTACGTGCTTCATGCGCGCTGCGGGGAGAAGATCTGCACATGGGGTTTCGACAAAGCGCTGTTCGAGAAGTTGACGGCGGCCATCGAAGAAAGAAAGCGGAATCCGGTTGAAGAGGATCCTTTCGCAAGGGTGCAGCAGTTGATTCTGTAGATGCAGACAGGGGACGGGGATAAACGAATCTTAAATTTCTGTAAAAAGTAAGTTCAAGGTCTAAACAAGCCCCTAATTTCATTTGAAATTTTTTGAAAACCTTATATAATGTAATTACAATTTTGTAAGGTATCGCAGTACGTCATCATTCATCATCACACATTGCAGTCTTAGGCCTGAATCGCGGCAGTTACGCTATTGCCGAGTTCTGTAAGTACACCTATTCGTCAAAACACATTGGCATTCGCTCCAGTCAGCGACGTACCCAGATATCCCTGAAATGATCCTATCAGCGGCGAGGGTTTCGTATGTTGCACTGGTATGTAATGCACGCAAAACCCCAGAAAGAGCTCTTTCTATTCAAGCAACTCAATTTGAATCAGATCGAGTCTTATCTACCGTTAGCAATGTACAACGGTCATTTCAACCTTGGGGGGATGAAACCTTTCTTCCCCGGGTACTTGTTTGTCAGGGTGGATATCGCAACGTCGGGCATTTCACAGCTCTTGTGGATACCGGGATCGAAAGGAATCGTCTGTTTTGGGGGAGAGCCAGCAAGTGTCTCGGATGGATTCATTTTGCAGTTGAAGACCAAAATGGGTTCCATCGACGCAGAAGCGGGATCACGCATGCAACGCTATCATGACGGCGATCCTGTGACGATTTCGAGCGGCCCCTTCGAAGGGTTCCAGGCGGTGTTCAATGAATACCTGCCTGCACAGGATCGGGTGAGATTGCTCCTGAAGACAATCGCTGACAGCTGCATTCGCTTGGAAGTACCTGCGGGGCAACTCGCAGCTTAGTTCGAGTGACGTTGTAAGGTAAGCCCAATCGGAATGCGTTTCCGCGGATGAGGCCTTCGCGGGGGCGGAGCTTCGCCAAAAAACAACTTCACGCCATTCATTCCCATCACCCACACAATCCAGAAACCAAACAAGCCTTTATTTTTTCATTGCTATTCGGCATAGGAGCTGAATTTAGTGGAAAGAGTTTCAAATGGCTGAGACCATCCAAATTCGTGAGGCGCCATTGTCAGAACTCATTATTCCTCCGTTTGTAGTGGCACGGAAGGAAGCCGACTACTTCATCTTGAAGCGTTCGGTGGACATCCTGCTATCTGCCGTCTTTCTCGTGATACTGTTCCCACTCATGCTGCTGATTGCTCTGATCATCACGCTGGATTCGTACGGTCCGGCGATCTACTCCCAGAAGCGGGTCGGATGCAAGTACCACCTGACACCATCGGGTTATCGAAAGGAGGTTTGCACATTTACATTCTTAAAGTTCCGAAGCATGCACCACCGAACGAACGATACCGTTCACCGGGAGTTCATCGAAGCGTATATCAAGAACGATTTGAACTGGATGGCAAGATTGCAGCAGGGGAAAGTCGATAAAGGAAACCAGTTCAAGTTGAACGGTGATAAACGGATCACCCGAATCGGCAGGTTCCTGCGCAAGTCCAGTCTCGACGAATTGCCGCAGTTGTGGAACGTGCTGAGAGGCGATATGAGCCTGGTGGGGCCAAGGCCGGCCATTCCGTACGAGGTGGAGTTGTATGCGCCATGGCACATGCACAGGCTTGGCGCTTTACCCGGGCTGACCGGGTTGTGGCAGGTGACAGCAAGGAATTCTGCTTCCTTCGATGATATGGTGAAGATCGACCTGGAATACATCGACAAGCAGTCTTTCTGGCTGGATATGAAGATTCTGCTGCTGACGCCACTTGCCGTTTTCGACAGGAAATGTAATTAACCACATCTGTAGTCCAGGAGGGTAATCATGGATAAGATCAAGATTGGAGTAATAGGATGCGGTTATTGGGGACCGAATCTGATCCGGAATTTTTCAGAGATTCCAACATCCGAGGTGGTCGCAATTTCTGACTTGCGAGAAGAACGCCTCAAGACGATCAAGAGCACCAATCACGATGTCGTTACAACGCGCAATTATAAAGATTTATTCGAGATGAACCTGGATGGCGTGGTGGTTGCCACGCCGCCTGCCACCCATTTTGCGATAGCCCAAGACGCGCTGAATCATGACCTGAACGTGCTTGTCGAAAAACCGCTCACAACCACCAGCGAACAAGCCGAACAGTTAATCGAGCTGGCAGCGCAAAAGGGGAAGGTGCTGATG